>UQTJ01000114.1 GCA_900544075.1 uncultured Bacteroides sp. | reverse complement strand
CAGTCGCTATTGTTGTATATAAAGGTTTAATACCTGTAGTTGGCCGAATACTTACTGAAGTCAAAGCTGAATCAGTTCAATAATGACCGAGAAGACATTTATTGTGTCTCAATAGCTGAGAATGGTGATTTTGTCATCATTACAGACAAACATATATATGCATCAAACTCTACAGACAAATCAAATCTTAATAAAGCGAGTGATAAATATGGACATATTAAATATGCTTGTGTTACCAATCGCGCATTGGTTGTAATTTGTCAGAACGGCATCTTCTATAGTAATATCCCAACAAACTTAGAAGTTAAACTGAAATCTATATCATTTAAGCCAGATAAGATTACTTTTACCGATAGTGGTACTTATCTGATTACGAATGAGAATGAAGCATATAGCTATAACATGTAGAAAACAAATTGGTATGAAGTTAAATAAGTTCATAATTATATTTTTTGTACTTGGCATGATGACAATGTCAAGTACAAATAATGTATTTGCAAGTGCTATGACCATGCAGCAATTTGATAAGAGCACAATGATAAAAAAGAAGCTATCTGATGCTCAAAATTATATTGCAAAAGGTTATTATGTGGCTGCTCGAAATACATTAAATAGCTTACTAAAATTAGATCCTAATAATTCTAAGGCTAAGGAATTGTTGGACAGTTGTGAGTCTGGAATAAAGAAACAGAAGCAACTGATTTACCAGGCTTATATAGATGCTTGTAATGCAGGAACAATAAGCTCGTTACAGAACTTCATATCAAAATATCCTAATAGCGAATACGTTTCTCAAGCGAAGAAACGTATAGAGGATTATAATATGTGGAAAAAGGCTAAAGAGCAAAATACTATTAGTGCCTATAACTCATATTTGTCCAACTCATCCATTCTTGCATATAAAGAAGACGCAAACAAAGCTATAAAGAATATCCAGGCAGAGATTGAATGGAACAGCTGCAAAAACAGCAACGATGAAGATAAATTAGATGCTTTTATTCAAAGTTATCCATCTTCATCATACGTCAATCAAGCTAAGTATCGACTCAATATACTTAAGGGTGAAAGATATTATTCAACAAATAATTACACATTGGCATATTCATATTTAAGAGATGCTAATAATTTTCAGATTTTGTCGGGTCTTCCTGCCCAACATTATAAAGCTATAAACGAAAAGAGAGAGTTTGATGATGTAATATCAAGTACTGATGTAGAAAAAGTTAGACGGTATCTTAATACACTTTCGACATCAAATCCATATTATAATGCAACGTCAAATAGATTAGCAGCTTTACTCGGAGCTTCGCTTTCTACTTATTCTTCAGAATATAGTATTAACGAAGCTATGTCTTATGCTAAAGATGACGATACTAAAGCTTTGGTAAAAAGGTATATTAATAAAATAAAATCAGACAGAGCCTATTACGAACATCAGAGAAAGGTTGCTGCAAGAAAAGCATGGTGGAAAAACCGGTTTATGGCAGGCTGGAATGTTTTCCATTTGGATTACTTAGATGATATAATGGCTGTTGGTACGGGTCTAAAGTTCAGATTCGGCAGATGGGATGATCCTGTTAATCTGCTTTTTGGTGCAGAATATTCATATCTGATGTATCTGGATAGTGATGCAGACTACTACTGGGACGATTCTTCTGTGCTTACTGTTGCTCATGCAGTCGAAGTTCCTGTAGGTTTAAGATTTAATCTTTTTAAGACTGGCACATATAGCAAATTTTATATTGGATGCAATGCTGCATTCGGGTTCAACTTTGCAGAAGGAGATTATTTCGGTGTAAACAAACAAACTTTATCAATTGAACCTCAAGTCGGTTTCGCTAGTAAAAGCTTAGACTTTGGTATTTACTATAAAAAATACCTAAAAGATCAAGGTCTTTTCAAATATACGAATGACTATGATCAACGAATTGGATGTTTCTTTACTTGGTTTCTATAAATCGTTCAATCAAAATATATAGTAAGCATTCGATAAACTACAAGTTTTAAACCTTTATATACAACAATAGCGA
>UQTJ01000113.1 GCA_900544075.1 uncultured Bacteroides sp. | reverse complement strand
TGGAAGATTCCGAAGAACGAGGATTGAATTCCAATATTATAGTCTGTCTGTTTACCGATGGGCAGGACATCTGGGCCGGTACACAGGATGGAGGAGTCAATCTGTTGTATTTGTCGCGCAGGTTAGAGGTCGCTAGATTAGGGGATATTCCTTGGAAACTCTCGGCAGGGCGCACACCGCAAATCAGTGCTGTGACGGAAGATAAAAAGGGGAATTTGTGGATTGGTACGATTGAGGGAGGACTTTATCAGATGAATCCAGAAACAGAAGCGGTGCAGCATTACGCTTTTACTCCTCATAGCTCGACATCTATTCTTTCCAACAATGTAAATGGCATATTGATAGACAGTGATAATCATCTGTGGGCTTATACTTGGGGGGCTGGAATTAGTGAGCTGGATTTGAATAAACCTCATTCTGTTTTTCGTCAGCATTCCAATGGAGAAGTGCCAGGGTTGGAGGATGATTTTATTATGAGTGCGGTGGAAGATTCTGTCAACAGGGGTATTTGGTTTGGAACGACACATGGATTATTGTTTTATGATAAAAAGCAGGAGCTATTTAGCCGGGTGGATTTTGATTCCAGTGTGAGTGAGTTCGAATCAGTAGGTTCTTTGTGTGTAGATCGGAAAGGACGATTGTGGGTGGGTACTTCTGAGGGGGTATTTATTGTTGATCTGTTTTCTTTCGCCCGTTCGCGTCGGCATTTTACTTACATTTATTTACGCTATAAGTTGAATGATGAGAAATCTACGCAGGTAGAGCGAGTCAATGTGGTTTTTCAAGATCGTCGTGGCGAAATCTGGTTAGGAGGAAAAGCCACAGGACTTTATCATTTAATATCGGATAAAGCAAACCGTTTCCAGTTTAAGCATTATGGAAAAGAAGAAGGCTTTTATGAAAATACGGTTTATGGTTTATCCGAAGATGGAACAGGTAATTTATGGATTGCTACAGAGAATGGATTATTCCGTTTGCTGGTAGATAGTGATACCTTTGTCTCATACGGAAAGTCTGATGGAATTTTGGACAAAGATTATGATTCACATACATTGCATTTTTCATCACGTTATAAACGCTTGTATTGCGGGAAAGATCATGGATTGTGTGAAGTGATTTTGAAGAAAATACCAGAATCGGTCAAGGAACGTACCGTTGTTATTTCTTCTTGCCGTGTGAATGGTGAAAACTGGACTTATGAGACTTCGAAGAGGCTGTCTGATTTGGGGGAAGGGAATAAACTGGAACTTGCTTTGACCACTTTGGAGTATGGATACAACGAGGCGGTTCGGATTCGTTACAGAGAAAAACAGAATGGAGAGGAATGGGTGGAACTTCCTGCAGATAATCCGGTGATTGCTTTGCCTTCACTTCCGGGAGGACAATTCCAATTGGAAATACAAGCTACAGATCAGGAGGGAAGATGGCAAGATGACATATTGGATATAAATATTCAGGTACGTCCTTATTATTATAAGTCGTGGTGGTTCTGGTCGTTACTTTTGCTTGTTGCAGGGTGTTTGTCCGTAGCCTTTTATCGTTATAAAGTACGGCAGTTAAAACATCGGCAGGTATTATTGAAACAATTAGTAGCCCAGCGCACACACGAACTGGAAATACAGAACCGTAGTCTGGAAATAATGGCTCATCATGTAGAGGAAGTTGCAGAAGAAAAAATACGTTTTTTTACGCATATTACCCATGAGTTCCGTACACCGGTTACATTGATTCACGGACCTATTCAGCAGGCATTGGCACTGACTTCAGATAAGGAGGTAAAGGAGCAGCTTCACATAGCCGAACGTAATGTAGAAGATTTATTGTCATTGGTGAATGAATTAATGGACTTCCGTAAACTTGATATGGAAAAGGTGCAATTGAACATCCGGCCATTTAACTTGATTTCTATGGTTGAAGACTTATTGGCACCTTTTGTCTCCTTTGTAAAAGAACGTCATATTGTATTACGTACGTATTATCGTCTTCAGGGACTTTCTGTAAATGCTGACCCTAAATATCTTCATCGTGTGCTGACAAATCTATTGGCTAATGCTGTGAAATTTACGCCTGATGGGGGACATATCCGACTTTATGCAGCCCGTATAGTGGATAATGAGGGAA
>UQTJ01000112.1 GCA_900544075.1 uncultured Bacteroides sp. | reverse complement strand
TTTGTTGCTCAGGTACTTAAAAAAAATATTTTATAATAGTGTTACGGAATTAAGGGATAAAACTTTCGGTAGATAATCTGCGTACTTCTGTAGTGGCATTGGAGATAATAAGAAAAATCATATCAAAAAGGAAGAACCTGACTAAAGGTCCGAAGAATATAGCCGATGCTATACCTCAGGAATATCTGAAGACAGAGGGTGAAGTTCTTGACCAGATAAACTTACAGGAAATTTATAATGCTTTCTCGCCATCAAGCAGCCATCTGTTTAAGTTTGTAATGAATTACAATTATCATAAATATCATAGCACTGACGAGAGAATCTTGTTTTTCTGCCAGATAGCATCGCAGTATGCCGAAGGACTGAATTTCACCGACAAGTATGAAACAAGCCATAACGTGGAATATCCTTTGATATATTCCAAATGACTCCAAACAATTACCGATAGTTCCTAATAATTTCATAATCATAATCAGAATAATCATGAAATATACCGAAGAAATATTCAATATATTGAGTAAGGGCGGATTTATTTCTGCAAACAGCGTTTCTCCTGCTATAAAGCGGTATTATGATGCCATAGAAGAGGATTTGACCGATTATTACGAATATTATAAAGGCATAGGTTTTTATCTCGAAGGTGGTGACGGATATTATATGTTCACCCGACAGGAGGCGAAAGTTGATCTTGAGCGAAAACTTGAAGCAGTTATGAAGTGGATTGACTACCTAAGTTTCCTTAAAACGTATGATGCTACATTCGGTCCCGGATTTAAGTTCCGCCCGGCAGACATAGAAGTTCAGATAAGTTGCCATATTGAGCTGAAGGATAAGGCTTCCAAACTGTTTCAGGATAAGAAGAAATATAATGAGGTTGTGGAGAAACTTGTTTCTGAACTTGAAAAGGCAGGAATGATAGAGCTTGAGAATGAACATGATAGCACTTATAAAGTATTAACGGCATTTCACTATATGGAGGATCTGGTGGACTGCATAACAATATCGGAGGAAATGAACGATGAGATATCTCAATAAGGTAATATTTCTGAACAGCGCACATGTGCCGTATGCCGAAGTAAAGTTGGATGGCAATGTACATTTTATTGGTACCCAGGGCGTTGGTAAAAGTACCCTTTTGCGCGCTGTCTTGTTTTTCTATAATGCAGACAAACTCAGATTGGGCATACCGAAAGAAAAGAAGAATTTTGATTCTTTCTATCTCCCTTTTGCCAATTCGTATATAGTTTATGAAGTAATGCGCGAAAACGGTGCCTATACCGTAGTTGTAACGAAGTCGATGGGTAGGGCTGCCTTCCGCTTTATTGATGCACCATACAGTAAGGAGTGGTTTGTTGACGGCAAAAATGAGGTTTCTGCCGACTGGAGTGTGATTCGTACAAGAGTGTCGGAATCCGGTGCAAGCGTGTCGTCGCTGGTTACAGGCTATGATATGTTTCGTGATATAATATTCGGCAATAACAGAAAGCCGGATTTGCTTCAGTTCCGTAAGTATGCCATTGTAGAGAGCTCGCGATACCAGAATATACCGCGTACAATTCAGAATGTATTCCTTAACTCAAAGCTTGATGCCGATTTTATAAAGGATACCATCATACAGTCAATGGATGATAATGAGTTTGTTGTAGACCTGAGTTATTATCGGAACCAGATAGAGACTTTCGAGCAGGAATATTCCGACGTAATGCTGTGGATAAAACAGGATAGAAATGGAGTGGTACCTGTCAGGAAACAGGCTGATACAGTAATAAAGAATTACAGAATGCTTCTGTATGCTGAAAAGCGGATTAAAGACGATAGACAGCACCTCAATTATTCTGAAAGGGTGTCACGCTTGAGGCTCCCTGAGCTGGAGGAACAGCTTCTGCAAATTAAAGAGGAAGCCGAACGGTTTACACGTTTGCTTGGAGAAGAAAAAGATAAGTTTGACAGAGAGCGCGACAAGCTTGTAAAGTTAAGCGGTATTATAGAGTCTGACCTTAAGAAGATAAGGGAAAAACGAAAATATTATGAACAGGAACATATTGACGAGGTTATATCAAGAGTAAATAGGGAAACGTCACTTAAATACGAACTGGAGTCTCTGAATAAGGTGTATAATGAACTATTGCTGTCCGATAAAATCGATTAAATATAAAAAATGCCGCTCGGCCATTG
>UQTJ01000111.1 GCA_900544075.1 uncultured Bacteroides sp. | reverse complement strand
TTAATTGACAAACTTTTCAAAGAACTCATTTTATTTACTGCCAGAGCCGCTTAGGATGGGCTAATTTTTAACGAACTATTGATTTAATGAATCCACATGCATATAATTGCAATAAATTAAACTTTGCAGATTGAGAATCAGAGTCTGTTAGATATTTTATTGCTAAATTAGCATTACTCGTAATTTCTTTACCAAAAAGATAACGTAATGCAAGTGAATTTTTACTTTCTGGATTAGAAGTTTCTATAAGCCATGTAATTGTATTTATCTGATGTTCGTGAGGTGAAAGATAACTATCATGGCGACTTTTAATCTTATTGATTTCAGTCAATTCTATTGTGACATCTTTGTAATTAGCTGTAAAAAAGATTCTTTCGCCACAGTATTTATCTATCATTGAGTCAAGTTCTGCCAAAGATACTTTTGAGGGAGCAGTTGTTGGAAGAGTTCCATTTCTGAACCTATATTGCAAGCCGCTAGCATGTAAGGAAGGAGGTAATACTAAATGGTCACACCACCTCAGTTCCATTCTATAAAAAAGTTTACAATCTGAATCACAATATTCATTCTTAGGTTCAAAAGATAAAGAATCTATATTTTGTGTAGCTGTATTATCTTCACTTTTAAAACTAATATGGAATCCACACCCATTGCCGCTGCGTACAACCCATGGATAATCTTTGGGTAAGTGTAACAATGTGAGAATTTCATTAATAAAACCATTTAAGCCTTCATCAGGATACATAATCTCACTAATCCAAAGACTTGAGATATCTACATCTAATGCTCGATATTGATTATATCCAAGCACCAAACCTATTCCTGCTGATTTCTCCCAATTGAGTTGTAATATGTAATCTAATGATTGTGGTATTGTCTTATAGGTTTCCCAGTCTGTGTCTATTGGTTCCTTAAATGATTTATTATTCCTCTTAGGACACTCAGACCATTTCATTTGAGTTATATTCATGTCGAATAACCGATAGTATAAACTCATGTATTTCAGCTCATTTGACAATCCGTCTTGAATAAATTCAAGGATACAGCTTCCTTTGATAATCCTTTTGAAAAATCCTCTAAGGGAGCAATATATTTAATGTTTGCACAATCCGGAAATGCAGAAAGAACTTTAATAGGAGTGAAATTTTCAAGATAAATTCTTGTTAGATGCTCACATCCGATAAAAGCTGTTGGATCAATATCAATGTCTTTAGATTCGATAATTACACATCTAAGTTCATTGCAATTTTCAAAAGCATAGGGACTTATTAACCGAATATTTTGTGGAATCTTTATTTCTGATAGAGATTCGCAGCCTGAAAATGTTTCAGATGATATGGAAGATATACCATTGGGTATTAGGATTTGGCAAAGATTACAACAATTTTTAAAAGCTTCATATCCCAAGTTACGAATAGAATCTGGAAGAAGTATAGTCGTTAATGATTGGCAATTACTGAATGCTCTAGAAGCAATTTCAAGTAATTGAGATGGAAGAGAAATAGTATGAAGATTTATACATCCACTAAAGCATTCATAAGGTATTTCTTTAACTGATTTTGGGATATTTATCTCTTCTAATGACGTGCAATTAGAGAATGCTTGGGATTGTATTATGGAAATTGTATCAGGCAATACAATCTCTGAAATTTCATAACAATTTCTAAAAGCATGGGATGCAATAGTTTTTACTCCATTGGGAATAACAATTTTACCTTCCATATCTTTAGTACAAGATAAAAGGGTTTCGTTATCATCAGAATATGTTATCATACACGAAATCAATTTCTTAATTAAATTTCAAAAGTATAAAAAGTATTTGACATTCTATGATTTAATACTAAACTTAACATTGCAAGAATGCAACACATCATATTGGGTTAGCTGTATTGATTATCTTAGCGGGACAAATTATTCGTGGTTATTTCACTAATTCAAATAATTAAAAAGAGAGTGGAAAAGCCACGCGACTTTGACCCTTTTGGCCAAAGTCGCGTGGCTTTTCCAATTTGTCCAATTTTCGACTTCCAACGGGGTATTCATCTGTCGTGGTATAACAAAAAAATATCCCCAAAGTTACTGACTTTGAGGATATTGTCTTCGACTTTCTTATTTCAGTCTTTTTTTCGTAAGCGGTGCGTACGGGACTCGAACCCGTGACCCCATGCGTGACAGGCATGTATT
>UQTJ01000110.1 GCA_900544075.1 uncultured Bacteroides sp. | reverse complement strand
TATACAATCACAAGCAAGGACTAATCGATGAAAATGTCAGAAGTATCATAGAAGACAAAAAAGGAAATATTTGGCTCAGTACTAACGGAGGTATTGCTCAATGGAAAAGCGAAAAAAAGAGATTTCTGAACTATACCTGGCACCAAGGAGTACCTAGAGGGGATTTCATGGATGGTTCTGTATGCAAAGATGGAAACGGCACCTTGTTTTTCGGCTCACAAAACGGAGCCTGCTACTTTAATCCTGAACACATTATAGAAAATACACAGATTGCTCCTGTAAAAATTACGGACATTAAAAGCTATAACTATTCAGATCCAAGTAGCAAAGGAGTAATTGTTCCAATTACAGATAACAAAGTGAACTTATCTTACCGAAGTAGTACTTTTACTATTTCTTTCAGTGTGATGGACTTCTCACAAACACCTCAAGTAGAATATGCTTACACTATGGAAGGATTGGGGAAAAACTGGTTTGAAATAAGCGATGAAAATCGGATTACATTCCGAAATCTGCAACCTGGAGAATATACATTTAAAGTAAAAGCAAAAATGAGAAATCAACCATGGGGTGAACAGTTTACTTCTCTCCAGATTACTATTGCTCCCCCTCTTTGGCTTACGTGGTACGCAAAACTGCTCTATACGATACTCATTGCCCTTATATTATTGGGTATCTTACGCTTCTATAAACGCAAACTAGCATTGGAAAGCCGTCTGAACCTGGA
Organism: uncultured Bacteroides sp.; assembly: GCA_900544075.1. Taxonomy (GTDB): domain Bacteria; phylum Bacteroidota; class Bacteroidia; order Bacteroidales; family Bacteroidaceae; genus Phocaeicola. Next base: position 1,637 of record UQTJ01000110.1, on the reverse strand, counting down.
ACATCACCAGCACGAAAATGATCAAAAGCTCAATAATGAACGGCTACGTTTCTATACTAATATCACACATGAATTGCGCACTCCTTTAACTCTAATTCTCGGACCATTAGAGGACTTGTTAGCCGATAAAACATTGTCCCCACGACAAGCCAATAAAATCAGTATCATCCGCGACAGTGCCAACCGATTGCTAAATCTTATTAATCAGATTTTGGAATTCAGAAAAACGGAAACGGAGAATAGAAAACTAAAGGTAGGCTATCATAACCTGGCACTATTAGTACAGGAAATAGGCATAAAATACAAGGAACTAAATCAGAACGCAGAAGTGAACATTCATATCCAAGTTGATACGCAGGATACGAAGCTTTACTATGACCATGAGATTATCACCATCATCATTGATAATCTCATGTCGAATGCTGTTAAATATACCCCAAAAGGCGATATAACACTCACTTTAGCCAGCAATGAAGAAAACGGAGTTAAATATACCACCATCAGTGTGGAAGATACCGGACACGGAATCTCCAAGGAATCTTTAAACCATATCTTCGAACGATATTATCAAGGCAAAGGTAAATATCAGGCTTCAGGTTCAGGTATTGGTCTGGCACTGGTAAAATCCCTGGCAGATTTGCATCAGGCAACCATTGAAGTGGAAAGTGAAGTGGAAAAAGGAAGTAAGTTTACATTGAAACTACTTACAGAGAACACCTACCCTAATGCAGAACGCCAAGTTGTTAAAGAAGTCCACAAATCAGAAGACGATAGCACACAGACCTCCGCTGTAGAATCTGAAGATGGAAAGCCTATCATCCTGATTGTAGAAGATAATCGGGACATACGCGAATATGTACGAAGTTCATTTGAGGAAATGTATGAAGTACTGACTGCAGCAGATGGAAAAGAAGGATGGAATATTGCACAAAACCAAATTCCAAACATCATCATCAGTGACATCATGATGCCTGTAATGGATGGAATTGAACTATGCCGCCATATCAAAGAAGATATGCGTACAAGTCATATTCCTGTCATTTTGCTTACAGCCAAAGATACACTTCAGGACAAGGAAGAAGGATACGCTGCAGGAGCCGATTCCTTCATCACGAAACCGTTTAGTGCCCGTTTGCTAAACAGCCGTATCAATAATATTTTGGAAAACCGACGCAAAATAGCAGGGGTCATCACTTCAATTCCTGAAACGGAAAGTGAACAAAAGAACATTGAGAATGAACGAAATAACTTAAACAAGCTGGATCAGGAGTTTTTGGACAAGGTAACTGCCATCATCGAGGAGAATCTAAGCATGGAAAAAATGGATGTAGCATTTATTGCCGATAAAATGTGCATGAGTCATTCTACTCTCTACCGAAAGATTAAAGGATTGACTGAGATGTCCGTCAATGAATATGTCCGGAAAATCAAAATGAAGAAAGGTATGGAACTTATCAACGAAGGAAAGTATTCATTGGCTGAAATTTCAGATTTGACCGGTTTCAGCAGTGTAGCTTACTTCCGCCAATGCTTCAAAGATGAGTATGGAATGGCTCCCACTGAATATCTGAAGAGAAAACAAAACTAATTTTATCTCTATACACAATAAAACCATCAATGCCTGCCGAGAAATATTC
>UQTJ01000109.1 GCA_900544075.1 uncultured Bacteroides sp. | reverse complement strand
TGTTTTATATATTGTGTGATTGATGCTTCAGTTAGATGATTTATGAGAAATGTGGTGTATCTTATTCCTTTTTTTCATTTCTGATTTGTGGAATATTTTTTTAGTTAGTACAAAAAAATCGGACAAAAGAGTTTGGTCGATTGGCGTAAAGTGATAATTAATCGAATCAATTTGAGAAATCAGCTGCAAATAGAGAATGGAGAGTTTGTTATGGAAGTAAGTTAACCGTAACCTTGATTATGAGATTGTCGGATTTATGGAGTGGTTATATTTGTTTCTAAGAGTTTCGATTCTGAATATATCTTATCTATATTAAATCATCGATTTCCTCCTATAATCCTACATTTTTATCCTATTTTTTCGCTTAATTTCCCATCTATATTTGTAAAAGGATTGTAAAAATAGGAATAGATATGAACCAATTTATAATGTTAGGTTGTTTGTGGTTGGGGGCTTGTGCGACGGCTTTTTCCCAGCAACAGACTAATGGGGTGAATTATCAGTTAGGACCGATACCGTCAGTGCATAAACCGTTGGCGGAAAATTCTGTTCCGATGGGGAATATCCAGACTTTTGAAGAGGTAAAATTAGATTTGCCGATAACTTCCGGACCGTATGAACCTACGTGGAAGTCGATTGAGTCTAATTACCCGGGTACACCGGAATGGTTGCGGGATTCCAAATTTGGAATCTGGATACACTTTGGACCGCAGTCGGCAGGAGAAAGTGGCGACTGGTATGCCCGAAAAATGTACGTGGAGGGGATACCGGCGTATGAAAATCATCTGAAAAATTATGGGCATCCCTCGGAAGTGGGATACAAGGAGGCATTGCGCGACTGGAATCCGAAGAAGTTTAACCCGCAGGCTTTGGTGGATATTTACAAGGATGCAGGGGCAAGGTTTCTTATTATCCAGGGTGTGCATCATGACCAGTTTGATATGTGGAATTCTAAATATCAACCTTGGAACTCCACGCGTCTGGGCCCGAAGCGTGATTTGATTGGTGAATGGGAGAAGGCTGCAAGAAAGGCAGAAATCCGTTTTGGGCTTACCTTCCATCATGAGTATTCCTGGTGGTGGCAAACTGCTTTTCAAAGTGATACAAAAGGTGATAAGAAAGGAGTGCCATACGACGGAAACCTGACACTGGCCGACGGCAAAGGTAAATGGTGGGAAGGATTAGACCCTAAATATCTTTATGGGATTAATTTGGGGGAGTATGAAACGGTGGCTGAGGCGGCTAACTCAAGATGGTCTCCTCCTCAAGCCGGTATCTTTAGCGGTCATCTGGAGTATGCTGAATGGTATGCCAAATGGTGGGCGTTGAGAATGATGGATGCCGTAGATAAATACAATCCGGATTTCATTTATACAGACGGTACAGACCAGCAACCTTTCAGTAGCTCTGGAACAGGTACTGGATACAAATGTGATGCCATGCAACGGGTAATAGCGGATTTTTATAATAAGACGCTGGATCGACGGGGAAAGGTGGATGTATTTAGTATCGTGAAGTTCAGGAAGCAGACAAATGGTACGGTCAATACTTGTGAGACGGGAATTCCGGAGAATATCAAAACCGACCAGGCCTGGATTGCAGAGACTCCGGTCGGTGACTGGTTCTATGGGCCGAATTTTGTGTATAGCTCAGAAGCCGTGACACGTTATCTTTTGGAAATAGTGGCTCGTGATGGTGCGGTAGGCGTGTCTATTCCACTTCGCCCTGACGGTTCTCTGGATGAAGGCTGGTGATAAACTGAAAATCGTCTCTTTAGGAAGTGATGCGGGTACAGGACAAAAGCAGGTGACTTCTGTGGAATTATTGGGAGAGAAGAATAAGATAGAATGGAAGCAAGAGGCTGATGGATTGAGTATTGTTTACCCTGATTCAGCTCATCTGAAAACGGCCGTAGGATTCCGAATCGTATGTAAGTAAACAGATTGAGAATGCGTAACAAAAAATGCGGAACGTATGTCCCGCATTTTTTGTTCTATTGAGTTTAGTCTTACAATTTATATCCCCACTGCTCCAAGGCGAACGACCAGTTCTTTTCCACCAGTTCTACTGTCTCAGGCTTGTATTGGTATTTGTTTTTCTTGTAACCTTTCTTTTTGTTGACGTAAGCTTCGATGTCGGTACGAGCGTCCTCAAAGCCTGGAATCTGCAGTTTTTGGTAGATTTCCTGCGTCATGTCAAATGCATTGGTCTCGTAGTCTTCAAAGCGGACTTCCACCAGGTTGCCTTCCGGAATGAACTTCTTGTCGGCTTCGTACTTATGGTACAATTTGGCATAAACCGAAAGAATGTTCTCTTGCAGTTCTTCGTTGCTGATGTCCTGCAATTTCAGCGGTTGAATGGTGTTGGTGAAGA
>UQTJ01000108.1 GCA_900544075.1 uncultured Bacteroides sp. | reverse complement strand
CATTGTAACGAATATCAGGGTCAGTCGGAAGCGGATGCAAGAAACGCTCGTAAGATATGCTACGGTAAATGGCATCCGTACGATACCACGGACAACAATTTAGAATAGTCTGTTCCTTGCCAAATAAAAGAATGGCAGCCAACTTATATCCTTCTCTGTTTGTTCCCCGTTGTTTACCCCAAAACAGACTTTTCAGGAATTCTTCATTTGTCATGCTCAGCCACGGATGATTGGAGTTATGAATCGAAATGTGGCTGCGCATAATCTTGAACGATTCTTCGTCCATATCTCCCAATGTTACATCGGGAAAAACTTCATTTTCAGAAGACTCCTTTTCTTTGCGCATAAACATGTTCTTAACCAGATAAGTATGCTTTGACACATCATTGTCTGCATCACCCCAACGGTCAAAAAAACGGTTCTTATATCTATGTACCTGTTCACTCTCCGGCACATTCAGATACAGGATAATCTTACCGTCTATCTCTGTCTGCTCCGGCGTAATTGGCATTGGAGGAAGAAATTGTTCAGGATTATTCAGCGTATTGATAATACTTTTGGTCATATCTGTTACGCATTTAGAGTTAATTCCCAATATTGTACCATCATCATCCACCCCTAAAAAGATATATCCTCCCTCTGCATTCAGAAAAGAACATACCGTTTCATACACGGAAGCCGAAACCTTATCCGTGCATTTCTTAAATTCTACTTGCTTATTCTCACCATGCGAAAGCAAGTCCTTTATTTTATCTGTTGATAACATACAGTTTCTTTTATAATACTTTTACCGCTTCGTCTATTACACTACTGGCAAAACTATCCAAATAAGTATTGGTCGTTGCCAAATCACTATGACCTAATATCTGTGAGATAACTTCACGTGGTACTTGATTGTCCTGTAAAGTCATAGCCATTGTATGACGACTCACATAGCTGGTCAGCTTCATGTCCGTAATCCCCAAAGTCTGCGCTAAGTTAGCCAAATTCTTATTATTACGCCCAAAACGGCTACGAATATGATTATATAGTCGTTCCCCCTTGTACCCGGCAATGGAAACAATCGGCAACAAATAATCTTCCACTAATATAGTATGAGCAGCAAACCAATCCATCAATTCCTGAATTTCAGGAGTTATCTTAATCTGGATAGGTTTGACTTTCTTGGCTTCTTTTGTTTTATTCCGCTTATAGACAATATAATTTCCACCATTATAACGGACAATATTCTTCTTAGTCAGCAATGCTGCATCTATAAACGATATGCCATAGCAATAATAGGAAAAAAGGAACAGACGTCTGGCCAGTTCCTGGGCAGGACTTTCAACTACCGTGTGTTTCAATTTATCCATATCCTCATGTGGCAAATACCGCTTTGCTGTTTCTTCTTCCAAAGCAGCCACATTGAAACCTCCTTTTCCAAAAGGATAAGTGCTTTCCGACGCTTCTTTATCTTGAATAGCCTTGTTTAAGATTGCACGCAGAGCTTTGAAATAAAATTTCCGGGTATTTCCCTTACATTCCCGTTTCTGAAGAAACACATCGAAAGCCTTTACATATTTAATGTCAATCTCAGAAAATACTTTCTTATCAAACTTATTATCAAACAATTCAAGCATATGCAGGGTGCGACTATAACAAACAGAATTACCCACATGTCCCGTTTCTTTCAATGTAGTTATCACTGTATTGAAATAATCTTTCACATTGCCTTTCGAAATTTTCCCCACAAAAGCATCTTCAAATTGATTCAAGGTCCAGTCAATACCATCAACCTCAAAATCACGAAAGACCGCATTTACACGAGTTTCTATTTCAGACAGCTTCGCATTATACTCCTTGTATTTAGGCACAAGTTTCTTGTCAGTAACAAAACGATCGTTGGCAGTATTCCACTGCTCAGGAGTTGCAAGCAAACCTGTTTTAATGTACTTTCGCTTTCTGTCTTTAGTAATGCGTAAAGTTACAGCCGTTTTTCCATCCTTGCCTGCATTATACTCTAACAACATGAATTTATAATGTGCCATACTCCAATACTTTTAGCGTTTCATTGATTTTGCTTTTGTTTGAATGACACAAATATGACACATTTTTCCGAAACTACCAACAAAAAGAAGAAAATCAATAGAAAATAAGCATTTGATGCTCAGTATTATAGGTTCTGAAAATCAAAGAGATAGAAAAATATAAAGATTTAAAATCGGCTACTGGGGGGGGCGTGTGGTCGCTGGTTCGAATCCAGTCACCCCGACTGGTAAAAAGCATTGATAATCTGATGATTGTCGATGCTTTTTTGTTTTTATATTTTCAGTTTCTCTCACCCACTCACATCCCCACACAAAAACAACAAAATCCACCTATATAAACCCACAAACCGACTACCACATTCTACGTTTCCCGAAGCGGAACCATACGTTTCCCAT
>UQTJ01000107.1 GCA_900544075.1 uncultured Bacteroides sp. | reverse complement strand
AAACTCTGTATGCCTACCGGATAAATCATGCTCCTCATCTGAAATGAAATTTACTGTTTCTGCAAACTTACGGAAAATCTCTGGAATAACCTTGAAAAACGACAAATGAGATAAAACACTGTAGGAAATCAAACATGTTATTTTAACAAAAGCTATAAAAGAGAATATATAATACTCTCAACACCCTAACAAGCACAAATCTTTTATTATACCTACTTTAATTATTATAATTAGAGAGTATTAGAACCTCAATTGTAGCAAGAATCCGGTATAGTACCGGACTCTTGCTACAATTGAATGATATTTAATTCATCCATTTTGGAAAAAGTATTTTAGATTCTCAAATTCCATATTTACATTTACAAATTTAGTAATAAAAGAGATTAATACGGTGCTGTAAATACCAATCTTACAGTAATATACCTGGTATCATACGCATTCTTTTCTTTATATGTAGAACCAGGAATATCTCCACTAGCAATCCCTGGTTTTCCACTTGTTACCGTACAAGCAGACGCTCCATCTTTACTACAACCACCATAAAAGTATCCATCAACATTAGCATAATCTGCTACATTATCATTGGTCAATTCCGCATAATTCCCGCTCATATCATAAATCCCAAGTTCATTTGGCTGTTTCTGTGCAAAATTCTGTATCCTGCTGTAACTGTTCTTACTATACCAAGCAACTTGATCAATATCGTTACTTCCACTATAAGTATAACCCATACTTTTATTACCTCCTTTTGCCGCATACATCCATTCTTCTCTTGTTGGAATACGCATTTGGATACCTGTTACTTGTTCAATTTTGTCAAGAAAATTCTTCATCATAGCCTTTGTAACGCCAATACCTCCTGTTATATTCAAAAGGCCTATATCACCATTGTCCCCAATTCTAAAATGACTACTAGCATCCAATTCTGTTTGCATAATATAAAATGTAGGTATAGTAGAGCTTTCTACTCTAATCCATTTATAAGTTTTACCCGCATTTGAATATGTTTCTGGAATTACTATATTACTATTATCTCCCCAATTAGTATCATTGTCAGTATCACTACCATCAGGTTGCTCATTTCCAGAAGTTAAGGTATTATCTTCAATGATATTCTTAAAATCCTTCCAATAAAGAGTTTGAGAATATGCTGTTCGACAACCTTCTGGAACATAAAGCGTCCAGCCAGAAGTAGCATCTAAAAAAGGACACGTTAAAGGGAGGGGATTTACTAAGTTTACATAAATTTTTCCAGTTGATGCTGGGAAAAATGGAGTACCTATTATCTCTGACAATCCTGTTCCAATACGAATTTCTGTAAAACTTCCACAAAATGACAAATGGCCTATTGTACTTAACGAATTTGGTAAAACTAACTCATTCACAACCAAATTAGTAAAAGCAGCAGCACCAACTTCTTCAAGAACCTCTGAATCTGTAAAGCCATTTACTTTACATCCATAAAATGCATAATCTCCTATTTTTTTTAGCTTTTTTGTATCGCTAAGGTTTATACTCTTACAATTAGAAAAAGCCCAACTCCCAATAGTTTCAATGTTCGCAGGTAAATTTACTTGATATAAATATAAGCAGTCACTAAATGCTTTATCTCCTATTTCCATTATATTATCACCTAAATTCACCTCAGAAATACATGAACCCCCAAATGCATTATTTCCTATTCGAAGTAAAGATGAAGATGGTAAGGTCACCTCACCAAGACTCTTACAATTGAAAGCATTGTTACCTATTGATGTCACTCCTTCACCAATTTTCAATACATTAAAAGCCCTATTTGCCCAAGGTGTAGCCTCAAAAGATGTATAATCAGCCATTTCACCTTCCCCTACAACATAAAGCATATTTTGCAAATCATGATACCATGAACATTTTCCTGTTTCTCCATGTAAAGTGGCAAGCCAATCGTAATCATCATTTGAAATTGTATTTCTTTGCAATTTCATTCCATTAGCTAAAATTTCATTCTCTGCAATTGTAAAGGAAAGAAATGGAGCTTCTGATATTTTACTTGTAATATAATCAAGCTCAACCATATTACCATTCACTTTAAAATTAAAATGAGATACAGCCCGATAATCAGAACTTCCTAAATCTGAATAATTGTCTTTTTGTCCATAATATACAAGTCCCTCTGTTTCTGAATAAAAATATACATTAATTGTATAATTATGAGTTCCAATATAATCATCACCAATAGAGTAATCCCAGTCCGTCAGCACCCACTTGGTCCCCACAAATGCTTCGTTTTGGGAATTCTCATTTTCTAATTCATCCTTGTTATTACTACAAGAAACTGTAAGTGCTAAAATATTCAAGAATATCAAAAATATATAAAATAAATTCTTTTTCATTAGCAATAGTTCGTTAAAAATTAGCCCAGCCTAAGCGGCTCTGGCAGTAAATAAAATGAGTTCTTTGAAAAGTTTGTCAATTAATTGCGTGTTT
>UQTJ01000106.1 GCA_900544075.1 uncultured Bacteroides sp. | reverse complement strand
GAGGACGTTTAGACGCAAGAAGGACGCTGAAGAGCTTAGTTGCGGATTTGAGGTTTATATGGATTAATTTCTCTAGCTGTATTGTTTTCTTCATGCAACCAAGAAGAATTTACAAACGATACAATAGATTATGACACCAAGAACGTCATAAAACTAGGCAGCGTACAATTGGATGATTTTGAAAACAATACATTATCACGTGCAACTTATGAAGGATATGCCACTAAATTTGAATATAATGACAAATTGGGATTAATTTTAATCGACCAAGACGGAAAACAGTTAGCCAACGCTCCTTTCACCTATTCTGCTGCAGGTTGGACAAATGACAATACCACATATTACTCTTCCAAGATTGATAAGATTATTGCCTATTTCCCATATAATGCACAATTGTCTCAAAATGTTGTGACATTAGATGCTGTAAAACAGACCATAGAAATAGCCACCGACCAAAGTAGCTTAGACAAATTTAAGCAAACAGATTTATTGGCATGCGAAATTGAAGATCCATCGCCAGAACTAAACCTACAACTAAAGCATGTATTTTCTTTAATGGAGTTCTCAGCAACTCAACAATTAGAGGTAGAAGGAGAAACCTTTAATTATAATATTGCCATGTCCAATGTCTCATTTTCCATTGGAGAAACAATGTACACTCCTTGTAACCTAAACGGAGGATATGTCTGTATGATAAAAGACAACTCTTCTTTACAGAAAGATGACTTCAGGTATTTTTATACAATTGAGGGAAAATCAAATGTAAAAACCCTAACTACAGATAAAACGATAACAAGTGGCACTAAATACACATTTCCATGCCCAGCCGCAGGAATGGGAGAACCAAATACCCTATCTGCAGGTGATTTCTATTGCACATCAACAAGTGATAAAGTTGTCATTCTTCCAAGTATAGCTGCAACTATTCCTGAAGGATTAACTTGCAAAGGAATCGTATTTCACGTGATGGATAGCAGTGACAGTGGCAGTGAATGGGATACTTTTTTGACAAATAATCAATTAGCTGAAGCTAACTTACCTGGATATAACGGGAAACATGGCTTAGTAGTCTCTCTTACAACTGGTGAACCTTTGGGTATAAAAAATGAAAACAAAACAGATATAGAATCAGCATATACAACTGCTGGTGCAAATGCTGATTTATATCAAAGAAAAGATGCATTGTGTGGATACATCCTTTCTAAAGCATTACTGAACAGCAATACGTTAAGTAATATTTTTACCGCATTGGATAATCATAAATCAGAAAATATAGCAAACACTACAGGTTGGTATTGCCCTTCTTATCAAGAATTGAAGAATCTTATGAATGAATTGACCATCATAAATCAACAAATGAACATCGCACAAGGTGAACAAATAACCGCATCACCCACGCTGACTTACAGTGACGCTGGATTTTGGTTGATAAGACCTGATTTAACTGATTACAATGGCGATGTAACTGAAGCAGTCCGCCCAATATGCGCCTTCTAAACTTAAACTATTCACACATTAAGCATCATACAATGAAAAAGAACCTTTTATACGCTGTGGCTCTGGCTGCTTCCCTCATGGGATGCAGTCAGCCACAGGACAAAAATACAGAGATAGAAAACAAGGTGGAAACCTTGCTTCATAAAATGACTTTAGAAGAGAAATTAGGTCAGATGAACCAGCTCAGCCCATGGGACTTTGAAGACCTGGCCAAGCGTGTACGCAAAGGAGAAGTAGGTTCTATTCTGAACGTGGTAAATCCGGAAGAAGTAAACAAGATTCAGAAGATTGCTGTAGAGGAGTCACGCCTGGGGATTCCATTGATTGTTTCCCGTGACGTTATTCATGGCTACAAAACCATCTTCCCTATTCCACTGGGACAGGCAGCAACTTTCAATCCGGAAATTGCAGAACAAGGTGCCCGTATAGCAGCCATTGAAGCCTCAGCCGATGGAATCCGCTGGACCTTTGCCCCGATGATTGATGTGGCACGCGACCCTCGCTGGGGACGTATTGCGGAAAGTTGCGGAGAAGACCCTTACCTGAATGCCGTAATGGGAACGGCCATGATAAAAGGCTATCAGGGAGACTCTCTAAATGACCCTACGGCTATTGCGGCCTGCGCGAAGCACTTCGTTGCATACGGAGCAGCAGAAGGCGGCAGAGATTACAACTCCACCTTCATACCTGAACGTGTGCTGAGAAACGTATATCTTCCTCCTTTCAAGGCGGCAGCAGATGCCGGATGTGCCACTTTCATGACTTCATTCAATGACAATGATGGTGTGCCTTCTACAGCTAACAGCTTTGTGCTAAAGGACGTACTTCGTAAAGAATGGAAATACGATGGTATGGTCGTAACCGACTGGGCTTCTGCACTTGAGATGGTAAATCACGGTTTCTGCACCGACGGAAAGGACGCAGCCGAAAAATCTGTCAATGCAGGCGTAGATATGGAAATGGTGAGTGAAACATTTATCCAGAACCTCAAACAATCCA
>UQTJ01000105.1 GCA_900544075.1 uncultured Bacteroides sp. | reverse complement strand
ATCCGTACTGTTGTTGATGCTGCACCGGAACCAAGTCCATGCACATAGATGGCAATAGGCTTTACATTGTTCTCATTAATTAATGTCGTACACATATTAATATAGATTATTTCAATAATATTGCAAAAGTATCCTCCTCATGTCTCACTTTTATATACAGCAGTGGAATCGTTTCTGCTTGTATCGCAAATTGAGCCAGCAATCCTTTATCTTTGTCGGCAAAGAAAGCATTCGAGATGAAAATTTTGCATATTTCAGACACACATGGTTGCCACAGACGGTTGCACGATTTACCACAAGCTGACATAATCGTGCATTCAGGCGACTTTACCATGAACGGCAGTGAGCAGGAAGCCTTAGATTTTATGAACTGGTTCTGCGACCTGCCTTATCTGCAAAAGATATTCATTTGCGGCAACCACGATGACTGTCTTTACGGTGCCACCATCGACGGACTCGACGACAATGTACATTACCTGTGCAATTCCGGAGTGGAAATTGACGGTGTGAAATTCTATGGTGTCCCAATGTTCATGGGCGACTGCATTACTGACCGTCAATCCAAACATTATGCAAATATTCCTGAAGGTACGGATATTCTCATCACCCACACACCGCCTTTTGGCATCCTCGACTTTGACGACAATATCCACTATGGTTCGGAAGAGCTTCTCGCCCGCATAACAGCTGTCCAACCCCGACTGCATCTTTTCGGACATATACACTCGCAGTATGGAATAACAATCCTTACGGGACAACCTTTTCCAATGGAGCGATAATGAATACTGATTATTCCAATTTTAGGAAACCGAGTCTTATAGAATTTTAAATCAAACAAATATCACAATGGAAACAACACTTTATTCTACATTCTTAGATGACAAAGAAATTGCCTGCCGGATTTACGAAATGCTGGCAAATGACATTTTAGGCAAAGAACAATTGGAAAAGATAAAGTTACGATATGATGACATGTACCGCAATTTCTTCAATTATTCCAAAGACGAGGCACAGAAACTAGGATTAAAAGATGCTTTTTGGAAGTTTAGTACTGGAGTAGAGCCTTTTACGCCTGCTAGATGGAAGCGTTATTATGAAGATACTATTACTGTCCCTATACCAATAACTCATCAGGATTTCAAGGATTTAACTACACGCACAGAAAAACGTGGAGCGATAGGCCTTGATCTTCCTACATGGTTCAACCTGAAAAATAATGACAGGCGGATTATGCTTGTGGCACAAGATCCTCTGCGAGGTAATACATGGTATTCTGATGTTGATAAATTCCCCAAAGGGAAAACTGGGCGCAAAGAAGATTATATATGCATAGATGCGTTGGTGGCATCTCCGTTTGGACTGCATGGTAAAAGTTGGAGAGATAAAAAGAATGAAGGTGGCAGAATGGCATTACTTGTTGAAAAACTTATTGAACACGGTTATGGCGTTTACCTTACCGACTGCAGGAAATATTTTGTATATGACCATAAAGAATCCGCCGAGTACTCTAAAGAGAAGAAAAGCATATACAAGGCTATTCTGCAAAAAGAGATAGGAATCGTTAATCCACAAAGGATAGTGGCTGTGGGCAATGAGGCATACGACTATTGTCATGAATTAATCGGTGACGATGTAAGATTGCTGCATGTTCCTCACATTTCAGGACTTGCTGCAAAAAAACAAAAGATTTTTTTCGAATTGGATGAAAATAAAAAAACTACTATAGAAGAACTTGTAGAAAGATATGCCAAATATATTATCAGCGAAGGTAAATAACGGAAAGGAGATGCTTTTACAATACGATTTTGCAGAGGTGTATCGCTAATTGATACATCTCTGCAATACTTTTGTGCTGTAATCATAAATGCAGCATAAAAAGATGAAAGAAGTAAAGGCACGGAAAATCGAGTTGGCTACAGTCCGGCTTATCATCAGGACTCCTCAAGAAAGGGATGTACATGATATTTTCGTTCTGATGAGCGACCTAGAAATAGCGGCAATCACCGGATTCAGACCGATGAACACGCTTAGCGAGGCTGAAGGGAAAATCCGCCGGGAAATGGACGGCGGGCTGATGTTCTGTATTTTGGAAAAGAATCTTCCGGAAAAGGTTCTCGGTGTTTTTGAAATCACTCCGCACAAAACAAATACTGTTTCGGGTGAGAAATGCAACTATGAGATATGTTATTTCCTCCATAAAGAAGCCCGAGGGAAAGGCTATATGACGGAAGTTGTGAAGAGAATGAAACGCTATCTGTTCGATGAACGGATGGCTGACTCGCTGACCATTGCAGTCCTGCCACGGAATGACGCCTCTCGCAGAGTCGCCCTGAAAAGCGGCTTTACATACGAAGGTCTGGAAAAGAAATGTGGCATGAATTATCTTGATGAAGTTGTCGACCTTGAATATTATACCCTTTATAAAGAAGAATACCTTAATCCTGATGAAAAAATACGTAAGGAAAAGCAGACCATCGCATCAAAGCAGAAATGGATTAATGACGGTGGCATT
>UQTJ01000104.1 GCA_900544075.1 uncultured Bacteroides sp. | reverse complement strand
ACATTGATAAAGTCTCATCTTGCCTATTATCTGACAGAACTGGTGTTCACTCATGGAAGTGTCGCCTAATTGCTGCATCAGATAAATATGTCTGGCTGGGTTGTAGTTACTGAAAAGTTCTAATGCTGCACGATATAATTCTGTAGTATTGCTTACTCTCAAATCATCCTTGTAACCGTCTGTAAAGATGCACAAATTAGCGCAAACAATATTTTTAAATCCAACTGCAAGACGGAACAACTCTGGCACTTTTTTGCTGTATAAATTCATTTGGTTGTAAGCTCTCACACCTACGATAGAAAGATTCAACTTATTTCCACCTACTGTTTCATAAATGGTTGGAACATCAATGCTGAAAGCTGCCCTTTCATAGTAGATGGTCTTATCAGATTCCAAAAGTTGATTGGCTGGTTTATGGATAGCTTCAGGGATTCTTCCTTTAATAATGTGACTTGTTCTGATTGTGGCTTGTTCCACCTTTTCACCACTAAAGAAAGATTGTGCTGCATCCTGTATTGTTTCCACAAACTGAGCATGATTGATTGTTAGCTCATTGTCTTTAGAGAACACTGGAGTAATGCAATCATTCTTTAAATGATTCAATGTTACTTCCTGTGTGTTGGCTTCGATAAAATGATTGGCTGGCTTTACTGGCTCGTCTATGATAATGGTAGCTTCTTCTGCATATTCACCCAAATTCATTCTTTCACGATTCTGTGCCATAGCTGGCATAATAACTAAATTTCTCATAATGATAAATTGTTTAAATGATTATTGATTGAATTAACTCCAGAGCAATGAATCGCCCATGAAGCAATGAATTGCTTCGATTCCCTCTTGGTACGATTACAAATACTCTTGGTACATTTATAGGTGTGATACGATTAGGCTATTTATATTATCCATGTATTTGTGTATCATCCTATAAAGTCTATCAATGATGTGAGGTGAATAGTAAAATTTATAATGAATCTGGGGTGGGCAGGTGTCTGCTAATTGTCATTTTTCCTTTGCTTGTGTGAGGGGGTATAAAATTGGGGTATAAAGGCTCTTGTATTAATAGAAATATATCTACCAATGAGAATCAGGAGAAATATTGAGGTTTATATAAGTATCAACACTAATTTTTCATTTTGTCCAGTTTTTATTATTTTATGATATGTAAATTGCCTACCTTTATAGTATAAATAAAGAGGAATAGTAATGGTTAAAAATTTCAGCTATTGCTCTAAATCCATATATTAAGCGCGTACAGATTCCAAAATAAGACCAGAGAATGCTCTGGTTTTATTTTATCCTGAGTGTCTAATTTTTCTTCCACAGCTTCCTTAATATCAAGATGAAAATCCATTAAAATTTGGACAAGGCTTTAAGATGATTTATTATCAAACAGCTTAATCGTAATTAAAGAAATGAATAAAACTGAAATCAAAATTGATAAAAATATCAAGTATTTAGGAGAAATTAAAAATATAGAACTTCCTTATGGAAAATATGATAGATTTGAACTGCCTAACGGTATATTAAATAAAGATATACCGAATTGTGGAGCTACAACAATAGCACTTGAAGATGATTATAAAACCATTATTTGCAGTCCAAGAAACAATTTGTTACAGAACAAAAAAGACCAATATCCTGATACCCTATTGGTGATTGGTGGAGTAAATATTGATGAAGTTAAGGCTTATATAGCAAAGACTAATATTCCAAAGATTTTAGTATCGTATGATTCCATGTATAAGTTGATATAGTGTATTACCGATAAAGAAAATTGGAAAGTTGTAGTAGATGAGTTTCAGTATATACTACAGGATAGTAGTTTTAAATCAGAAGTAGAAGTAAAGTTTTTGAAATATCTTAAAGAGTTTCCGTATGTAACTTACTTATCTGCTACTCCGATTTTAGACAGATATTTAGAGCAAATTGATTTTTTTAGTAATATGAATTATTATCATCTGGTTTGGGGAAACAAAGAAGTTGTAAAAGTGTATAGGGAACGAACTAATAATCCTATAAGTGCTGCCATAGAAATAGTAAGAGCATACCAAAAAGGAAATTTCCCTTCTGTTTTCTTAGACGGAAAAACTTATTACTCCAAAGAATGCGTGATTTATCTTAACAGTGTCAGTAATATTATCAATATAATTAAGCAGACTGAACTTTCTCCAGAAGATGTAAATATCATTGTCGGAAGTTCTGAGGATAATGATAAATCAATAGCCAAACTGGGAGACGGATTCCAACGTGGCAGGATTCCTTTAAAAGATGAAATTCACAAAATGATTACTTTCTGTACCTCAACAGCTTTTGCAGGGTGCGATTTTTATTCTACTTGCGCTTCTACGTTTGTGATAAGTGACTGTAAAAAGATTAACACATCAATAGATATATCAACAGACCTTGTACAGATTGCTGGTCGTCAAAGATTGGACTGCAACCCTTTTAGGAAATATCTTACTTTTATATATAACAGTAAGCATTCGGTAAACCACGTATTTTCGTCTCCAACTTCCATCATTAACTTTAC
>UQTJ01000103.1 GCA_900544075.1 uncultured Bacteroides sp. | reverse complement strand
GAAATATATATCCCACACTGTGGTTTTTGTATTTCACAGTGTGAAACAGAGAATTGTTCCTTACGTTTTACAGAAATCCATACTGATACTGACTTTTTACTCCGGCAGTCCACAGACTATTATACAGCCATAGAAAGTCTACATTATTTTTCCGTCTGTTCTTCCGGCCAGTTTACCAAATACAACAAATCCGTAGCACGGGTAAATGCGGTATACAACCAGCGGAAATAATCGGGTGAAAGCATTTCCTCCGTCATGTAGCCTTGATCAAGAAAGACTCTTTTCCACTGTCCCCCTTGCGCTTTATGGCATGTAACAGCATACGCATATTTTACCTGCAACGCATTGTAATAAGGGTCTTCCTTCATTTTTTTCATTCGTTCTCGCTTGGTCGGTAGGTCGGCATAATCTTCCAATACGGTATAGAACAAACGATCATTTTCCTCTTTCGACAATGAAGGAAGTTCCGAATGAAGGGTATCCAATAAAATCTTTACTTCCAGTTCAATCCCGTCATAATCAGGAAAAGCAAGCACTACATCTGCGAAGCGAAAACCATACATTTCCCGAATACGCCGTACCCTACGTACCACTGCCACATCTCCATTTGCAATGAAATCAAGTTCCTTGCAGTCTGCTCCCCAGAAGTAATTATTCTTGGCCACCATCAGCATATCTCCCGTGTTCAGTTCATCTTCCCTATACAGTACCGTATTTCTTATACCTTTATTATATAGAGAAGCACGTTTGTTGGAACGACAGATAACAATCGTTTCATCCAACCCCACATGACCATAACATTCGTCTATGGTTTCAATCAGTTCACTCCCAGGAAGGATACGTATATCAGGATAGTTCTTACAACTGATTTTAGGATATTCAAAGAAATCCTCGTTTACAATCCTTTCACGCAAGGCAGTAGCATTCGACAAGATGCCGGAACCTTCGGTTTGTCGTACCACTTTTGTAAGCACACACTCAGTCACCTCCAGTCCATAGCCCTGCAATGCCGCTACAGACAGTGCCGGACTCTCCTCCTCCCCTATCGGCGGAAGCTGTGCTGTATCTCCAATCAACATCAACCGGCAACCCAATCCATTATATACATATTGCACGAGATCATCCAATAAACGTCCGCTACCAAAATGACCGCCTGAAAGTCCTTCATTCGCAATCATGGAAGCCTCATCCACAATGAACAGCGTATTCCGGTGCAAATTCTGATTAGCTACAAAATTATCCGTCTCATTCGAAAAGACTTTCTGGCGATATATCTTCTTATGAATCGTATAAGCCGGATGTTCCGCATATCCGGAAAAAACTTTGGCTGCCCTTCCTGTAGGAGCCAACAGAATCACTTTCCGTTGCAATGAATCAAGCGTACGAACCAATGCAGATGTCAATGTAGTCTTACCCGTGCCGGCATAACCTTTCATCAGAAACACACTGTCAGCGGAAGGCGAAAACAAGAATTCGGCAAAACTTTTCACCGCATTTTCCTGCTCTTCTGTTGGTTTATAAGGAAAATTTCGCTTAATTTGTTGCGATAAATCATTATTTAACATAATGCCAGTATAAAAAGTTTACGTAAGATTGACGTGGTTCAACTAATTTACTTATTTTTGCGCTACGAATATAAACTAAAAAAACAATATTATCATGAAAACAGTTCTTAATCTTGTGTTAGCCGCCTGCGTTATCTGCTTGGTATATATATGCTATGGCAGTATTATGGGCCCTATCAACTTTGACAATGCGAAAAAAACCAGAGAAAAAGCAATTATTGCCCGCCTGATTGACATCCGTAAGGCTCAGCAGGAATATCGTACCGTTCATAACGGTGCTTATACAGCAAACTTCGACAGTCTGATTACTTTCGTAAAGACTGCTAAACTTCCTTTCATCATGAAAGTGGGTTCATTGACAGATGATCAGTTGAACAACGGTATGACAGAAAAGAAGGCTATGGACTTGATTAACAAGGCTAAGAAAACTGGAAACTGGAGCGAAGTTGAAAAAGAAGGCTTACAGAACTTCCGTCGTGATACCATGTGGGTAGCTGTAATGGATACTATCTTTGCAAAAGGATTTAATCCGGACTCTTTGGCATACGTTCCTTACGGAAACGGAGCTAAATTTGAAATGGCTATCCGTCAGGATACTACAAAATCTGGTGCTCCTCTGAACTTGTTCCAGGCACAGGTTGCATACGATGTATACTTGGGTGACTTGAACAGCCAGGAATTGATCAACTTGAAAGACATGCAGTCAAAATTGGGTAAATATTGCGGTTTGAGAGTTGGTGATATCGAACAGCCGAACAACAATGCAGGAAACTGGGAATAATCCTATGGCCCAACCTATTGATTTTAATAAATCAGAACAGTATATATTATCCATCCGTCTGAGTACGGATGGATTTTCTTTTTCTATCTATCACCCTCAGCAATCGGAGGAAGTATATTTCAGTTCCTCACCAGTCAATACACAGCGCTCAATGGCAGCCAATGTAAAAGCCTATTTGACAGAGACAGAAGAACTGAAGCATCGTTTCAAGC
>UQTJ01000102.1 GCA_900544075.1 uncultured Bacteroides sp. | reverse complement strand
TAAGCATCCAGATATATGCGTAGGCTTGTGCTTTTGTTTGGACCTTTTGATTATGAATGTCATTGATGCAGGTTCCGGTATTAAGTATCAGTCTGCGATTGGTTCGCATGGCCAGGTAAACGAGGGCATCCTGGTGAGGTATCTCTTTACGTTCGGCGGCAAACAAAATCTGCAAACAGCATTTTTCCGTATCACGCGTTATATCGGAAATGTCTTCATCACCAATGCTGCACAGATATGGCAAGAACGCCCGAAAAATAGCATCCTCTTTTCCGATGAACTCTGTCATGTCATCTGTCCCGTGTATGCCATTTCGGAGAGTGTTGGCCAGCAAAGTACGATAATCCGAAATGATTTGCTTCCTGTCTCCCTTATGGATTGGGCGTTTATCTAATGACTCAAAGAATGGACGGATCTTTTCCACGGTCCGGATTAATCCATTGTCTTTGTCATTAGATGAAAGTTTTCTTTTCAATAGGAATAACTCCTGATAGGAACGTGGCCTTGACAAAGCCAGACGCGAGAACTCCAGGCGTAGGGAATCATGTATGCCTTCGCATGTCTTACGAAGGTCTTGACCATGGATCCCAACCGTGTCCTGCCGGACATGGTTAAAAACGGAATCTCTTATGGCTTGCCATTGGCAAAGGTTTTCTGACAGCTCTTCAAATGAAATAGATTTCATCTTCCTTACTTCGAGCAGATAATTTCTGTATGTACCGGCAGGATCGCTTTCGGACTGTTCAGTCAATCCGCCATTACATGATGTGAACATGCATA
This sequence comes from uncultured Bacteroides sp., assembly GCA_900544075.1. GTDB lineage: Bacteria > Bacteroidota > Bacteroidia > Bacteroidales > Bacteroidaceae > Phocaeicola. The sequence continues at coordinate 1,797 of UQTJ01000102.1, read as the reverse complement.
CCGTGATTGAAGCGGCAGCTATCATGTGTAAAAAACTTGATGCTTTAAGGTTCGTTTTTTGAATTTTCATACTATATGTTTTCGTACTATTTCACGCAAAACTATATATAATTTTCTATACTTAATACCATTGGAACTGTATTTTGTGTATTTTTCAATATCGTACTTAATAGTATGATTATCAATGAAAACAAGTGAAAGGAAAAAGGACGAAAAAATAAATAGTTCGATTTTTATAATGGTTTGATTTGGCCACTCAAATAAAACTTGTATATTTGCACTTGTTATCATTTGTATTGGATATTGACATGGCAAAAGTTGGTTATATATTTAAGGCAAATTCGTATGATGAATATGATGCGGACAAGGAATGGATGTGCCAGTACGGTTGTGTACAAGTGATAGAGGAATCAGTCCAGCACGAGACGCTCAGACCTCGCTGGAAACAGCTCATGACAAATCTTGAGAGAGGGGACGAACTGGTTGTCTCGAAATTCAGTAACGCCGTGCGCGGTTTGAGGGAGTTGGCCGCATTGATAGAGTTATGCCGGATCAAAGTGGTCCGCATTATTTCCATCCATGACAAGATTGACTCCCGTGGTGAATTGTTTCCGGACACGACGGCGGCGGAGGTGCTGACCATGTTCGGATCTCTTCCGGAAGAAGTGGCTGTATTACGCAAGTCATCTGACCGGGTGATACGCCTGCAACAGAGTATCAGTGTACCGGTGAAGACGAGCAAAATGTTGAGCAAGACCGAGCGGGATAAAATAGCTGTGGACATGTACAACAACGGGTATTCAGTCAATGAAATCATGGCGCATTGCAATGTCAAGAGCAAAAGTACTGTGTACCAAATTTTAGGCAAGTACAATGTGGCACTCAGCAGGAAACCTGGCCGCGTACCTGGAAATAGGAAATAGGAAGTCAAGGCAACCGATGCCATATTAGTGACGGATTTGCCTGTCAGTTTAAGTATATTTAGGGAAGCCTCTGACCCTTATTGGAAATTTGTAACGCTAAATATAAAAAAGGATATGGGAGAAATTATAGTCGTAGTATTGGTACTTTATGTCTTTTGCAAAATCGTGAAGGGCATATTTGGCGGATTCAGCAAAAGCTGCTTCCGTCATGATAAATAATCATTGCTGCCAACTGTTCACGCAAGGGAACAGTAAAAAAGGAAAACTAAAAGAGGAAAACTGCGTCATGAATAGCATCCTCGTTATATCAATATAAGCCCCCCCCAAAGGTTTTGCTTGACTTTTAGGGGGCTTGGTGTCATTTATTCATTTCCTTTTTGTATTCCAAAATCTTGTCCATTGTCAGCCACTGCGGCTTTTCTCCTTCCTTGAAGCTGTCGTGCAACTTTATCATTAAATCGATTTGCCGTTCTTCATCACCTGCCCACAGGCGTTTGGGGTCTCTGCCTCCGTAATCCAAATAATACTCACAATCTGACTGCATCCTGGCTAACAGCATATATCTGAACCGTGCGTCTCGTTGCAATATATCATCAGCCGTTGTCCTTCCTGCTGTGCTTGGCTTGTTATTCGTGTTCATACTCAATTTACATTAACTTGTTATACAATCAGTCCGTTACGTCATAATAATAGCTTAACTCTTCGTCCTTCAGATTCTCAACCGCATACTGGTCTGCCTGTCTCCAGAGTGCATCATACAACGCCGCCACATTCGGTTTCGTTTTATAGTGCTGCCATATCTTGTGATTCAATACCAACACCAATTCCGTAAGGTACTTGCAGTTGCCTTTCCACTCTTCAAAGGCACGGTTGA
>UQTJ01000101.1 GCA_900544075.1 uncultured Bacteroides sp. | reverse complement strand
GAATGCTGGAAAGCCCTGATGTCCGCCAATATGAGTGAGTACATAAAGTATCTCTGTGCGCCCGTAAAGGTTGCATCGTAAATATCTCTTTGGCAAGAGATTAGGAACGTGTTCTTTGAAAAATAACCTATCATCAGCCGACTTATCTGTTTCGGGAAAACTTAACCGAGCAGGGAGTGTAGCATGTCGGAAAAGTCATAAGTCAGTTAGTTACCAAACTGCGACTGAATGGCGAGATGAAAAGATAGATATGAGGATAAAGTCCGAATTGATTGAACGATAGTCTGAGTGGTCCCCCTTGAGGCTATGGCGTAAGGTAACTATCAACCGCCATATCGTGATACTACTTCAGTGAATAGGTATGAATGTAGCAAGAACTTATCACGACACAAGCGCAGTAAGCGATTAAAGGACGGAAGTCGTATCCGACAATCTATCATGCCAACAGTTACGATGTGATAAACGGGGATTACCTATCCCGAAGTGCCGAAAGGCTATTAGGTTTGACCTATGAAAATTCGGAGTGGTAACGGAGCTTCCATAGTAGTCCGAGCAAGGTAACACCTTGTACATGGCGAAGGGAAGCAGCTAATTATTAATACAATTAACGGAAAATGTGAGAGACATTATGAGAAGTCCAGAAAGAGTATTAAACAGTCTGTCAGAACACAGTAAGGATGCAAGCTATAAGTTTGAACGCCTTTACAGAATTTTGTTCAATGAGGGAATGTTCTATGTTGCCTATCAGCGTATTTATGCTAAAGAAGGTAGCATGACTAAAGGTTCGGACGGTCAGACCATTGACAACATGAGCCTGAAACGAATTGAAAAGTTGATTGATACGTTAAAAGACGAAACGTACCAGCCCCAACCGTCAAAGAGAGTGTACATACCGAAGAAAAACGGTAAGAAAAGACCTCTTGGCGTACCGACTTTCAATGACAAGTTGATACAGGAAGTGGTAAGAATGGTATTGGAAGCCATATACGAGGGGAGTTTTGAATATACCTCGCATGGGTTTCGTCCCAATCGAAGCTGCCATACTGCATTAACTCATATCCAAAAGGAGTTTAGCGGTGCAAAATGGTTTATAGAGGGAGATATAAAAGGCTTCTTTGACAATATAAGCCATGATGTATTGATAAGCATTCTTTCGGAACGCATTGCGGATGAACGATTCATCCGATTGATACGCAAGTTTTTGAAAGCTGGATATATTGAAGAATGGCAATTCCACAATACTTACAGTGGCACACCGCAAGGTGGTATCATCAGCCCGATATTGGCTAATATATACCTTGACAAGCTGGATAAGTATATAAAGGAATACACTGCCAAATTCGACAAAGGGAAGAAACGAAAATTCAGTAGAGAAAGTATGGACTATAAAAATGCAAGAAGCCGTACTGTGCGAAGATTGAAGTCCGTAAAAGACGAAAGGCAAAGGACAAAGCTAATCCTTGAACTGAAAGCAATAGAACAAGGACGGGCTAAATATCCCAACGGCGAAGAAATGGATGCCGATTACAGAAGGATGAAATATGCAAGATATGCAGATGATTTTCTTGTGGGAATTATCGGAAGCAAGCAGGATGCGCTACAGATAAAGGAAGATATTAAAAACTTCCTTGCTGATAAATTGGCATTGGAACTGTCCGATGAAAAGACACTTGTCACCCACACGGAAAGATCTGCCAAATTTCTCGGATATGAAATCACTGTAAGAAAGTCCAACGACCAAAAAAGGGATAAACGGGGTAGATTAAGAAGAACCTATGGTAAAAGGGTCTGCTTAAATGTCAGTATGGAAACTGTCCGTAAAAAACTTTTTAATTTGGGAGTTTTGGAACTGACAAACCGTAACGGAAAGGAAATATGGAAACCGAAATGTAAATCGGGACTGATATTCAATGACGACCTTGAAATCCTTGATAGTTATAATCGAGAAATCGTGGGTTTCTATAACTATTACTCCATAGCCAACAACTGCGCCCATGCCTTGAATAATTTCAGTTACATCATGGAATACAGCATGTACAAAACGTTTGCAGGCAAATACAAGTGCCGCACACGTGAGGTAAACAAGAAATATCGCAAGAACGGTAGGTTTACCATAAAGCACATGACTAAAACAGGTGTAAAGGAAAGATACTTTTACGATGGTGGGTTCAAACGAAAAAAGCCCACCTATAAATCGGAATGTGACACTATGCCACGGACAATTTATACCGCAGGGCGGACAAGCCTTGTTGAAAGACTGAAAGCCTGTGAGTGTGAACTATGTGGAGCGACAGATGACCTTGTTATGCACCATGTAAGGAAGCTAAAGAACTTGCAGGGAAAGGAAAGCTGGGAACGACACATGATTGCCCGTAAACGCAAGACGATTGCAGTGTGCAGGAGTTGTCACAAGAAGATACATGACGGAAAGATAGACTGAAATTAGTGGAGAGCCGGATACGCTGAGAGGTGTAAGTCCGGTTCGGGGGCGAGCATTTGGAAACCTGCCATAGAAATATGATAAGGCGCCGGGTGCTTAGCCTACTTAAGACCGTCAGAAAATATTTCGGGGAGGCTGTCGTGGTCACCCAGGAAGTGGA
>UQTJ01000100.1 GCA_900544075.1 uncultured Bacteroides sp. | reverse complement strand
GCTTGTAAAGCCTCTATACTTTTTCGAATAAAAAGCCCCATTTCTTTGTCTGTTTGTGAAAAATCAGCTGCAAAAATAGTTGAAAAAAGCCGATTCTCCTGCGGAAAGTGGAAAAATAAGTAGAAATTTACGAACCAAGGAAGGGTGTAGATTTGTACGGACGATTCTACACTTTTCCTCGATTCGTTTGCCTTTGTTTCTATAATGTAATCTTCCTTGCGAAAGATGTGGGGCATCCTCTGTAAAATTGAGGAATTTGGGAATTTTATGCAAGGAATCTTTATTACTCAGGATTGTAGAATGTATTTATTTAAACAGAAGTTTGTATACTAGAGATGGTACTTTAGTCTGAAGCATGAAACCTAGACTTTCCGTGGTTTCTGAGGAAAAATCTTTCTCATCTCCACCGATGATCCGGCCTACGGAGAAGTCAGCCTTCAGCGTGAAGGGATTAGTTATTTCTTCATTAAAGGAGTAGGTAATGAAGGTACTCCATGTGGGAAGTGTGGAAGCCATTTGTTTCCGTACGTCGGGCATTTCAGCTCCTTCATGTACTAAATTCTTCCGGTTTTCCCAATTATAATAGATGCTGTTATTGGCTGCGAATCTTTTTCCTTCTGGTTTATAAATTTTTTGCTTGTCTGTCGGTGGTGTTAGTGCCTGCGGATCGAGCTCTTTGGTGGAGTGGGGCGGAATGGAGATGACACGTTGTGAATAAACAACGGTAGAAGATGAGTTCTCGTGGCTTCCGCCTACGCTGGTGCCCGATGCAATCTTTCCTGCTGCTCCACCGATGCCTAGTGCGCTGACTACTCCTCCTAAATTGATACCTACGCCGGAAGAAGATCCATGACTGGTGGAAGTGGCGGTGGGAATGTAATATGGCAGAGCTTCTCCATCACGCATAAAGAAACTACTTCCTAAATCCACAAAGATAATATGGTCTGATTTGTTCTGAATGCGCACTTTTATGGCTGGGTCATATTCCGGAAAAAGCATCGGGGTGAATCCTTTGACTTTCTTTTCCATGTTGGAGGAAAGAATTCTTTTATCTACGAATTCATAATCTAGTCTTCCTATGGAATAGCTGATTTCTACCTGGTCGTCACACAATCGTGAGTCCTCACTAGCAAAGAACTGACAGTAGGCCCATTTGGCTTCTTCCCCTTTTTCTTTTTTCTTCTGGTTGGTATAGGTTACAGACGGACTATTGTATTGCTTGATCAGTTCTTCGTTTCGCTTCTGTGCACTTTCAGATGGAGCTGCCATAGGCACAATTGTCTGTGTTGCAGGTTGTGAGGGGACTTCTTCGTCCTTTGTGACTGTTTCATTCTGCATCAGGTTGATTTTCTCTCCGTTCTGTTTTCGAATCATCAACAGTTCGGACTTGGGAATTCGTTTCACGGGACTATTTATATCTTCCGTTTCGTTGTAAAACACCGTATTTTCGCCTATTTCTACGTGGTAGCCCATGAGTACATCACCGTTCTGAGTGATAAGTCGGTCTTGTGCGTGAAGTATGAAGTGAGTTGATAATATTGTTCCGAGAAGAAAAAGTTTATTTTGTAGTTTCATAAGGTGATAATTTGATGATAAAATTTATAGATTCATTGGATAAGTGTTATACTATTGCTTAATGAGAGAGTTGGCAGTCAATAAAATAAGTTCTGCTGTAGCTGCCAGTCTATTGCCCGTTCTTTGATGTTCTGTAGATTTATCATGTCTGCACAATATTTTCGGTATGATATATAGCTGTTGTAATACTGTCTGGCTAGTTGATTGGCAATGGTATATAGATCCTGTGGTAAGTTCAGTCCAGTGGAATATTGCCTCAACTGTTTTTCGGCATTGAGATATATTTGGTCAATATCTTGTACGGGGGTGGTGGTTAGCATGGCAGCACAGCGATTGTAGTATACGGCCGTGGCGTTCAGTATATTTCTCCAGGCGATATAGTTTTTTGCTCCTTCAGGATTGATTTGTGCAAAGCTTTTAAAGGCAACATCTTCCTGTTGGGATACGGGAAGTCCGTATCGTGCGGTGGACGCAACTTCTCGTCCCCAAGCGGCTAAAGGAGATTCGGGGTTATATTCATCCATAGAACTGGAGGACTCTTTCGCAGTGGTGCCAATCTTTCCCGTTCCGCGGCAATGTGAACAATGGATGTGGGTGTGTCCTGTGGAAGGAAAATAATAGATACCACATTCCCGGCATTTGACTTTTACTTCTGTTCGCACACCGAATTGGGATGCGGAAATGTTTTTTACGATTTTGCCTGTTCCTTTGCAATAAGGGCATTCACGGCTTTGTGCCTGAAGGGCGATGGAAATTGTCCAAAGGCAGATAAGCATAATGCAATGCGGAATACATTCAAAAGATTTCATGACGCGATGGGTTTAAGTGTGTGAAAGCCTTTGTTATTCTATAGGTTGGTTTTAATTTTATGCAAAATTACGGTAAAATGTCGCGCATGAAAAGGGAGGTTACAAGGGAAAGAAGACTAAAGAGGGAATATTCTGTCTTATACGGTTTGAATTCCTGCCTATATGGACAAAATAATGTGTGAGATGTATTCGGATGTGAGAGAGGAAAGGCGTATGTTATAGTCCTGCCGGAAGGGGGGAGTGTTTTACCGGCAGGACTGAGTACAAGTGATAGATAATGTGTTGTATTATTTCAGATATTGTGTAACCTTTCCGCTGAGCTGCAGTAAAGAGATTTCGCAC
>UQTJ01000099.1 GCA_900544075.1 uncultured Bacteroides sp. | reverse complement strand
GAACGTAGCTAACAAGCACCTATACCGCCTAACGGCGGCAAGCTGCATCCCATTAGATATAATTGATTCATGAGATATACAGTTAATATAATAGTGAGTATAAAGGATGTTATTAAGAAGATGGATATTGAAATACCAGAGTACATTTCAAATATCCAGTCTTTCTATTTATATCTTAAAGAGAAATGTGACTTACCACAGCTTAGCCAAGGTGAAGTATGTATTTGCAGTAAGGACAAGAATAGAAATATAACTTTATTTGTTGTGACTAATACAGAATCAGTTCTTTACACTCCTTTTAAGGATATAAGTATGTTTGCTTCTATTTCTCCTCTTTATATTTCTTATTGTAGCACTATTGCACGAGCAGAAGAAATATTTCTCGCAAATGAAGGTTCTCACTATTATATGTGGCATGAGGGCTATGAAGATGAGTATTCAAAGTATGGAATTGCTAAAGAGCTTGAAGAAGAATGGCTACAAGAACACTGTTTATCTCCCAAGATTCCTTAAATATATCTAACAAGGTCGAGCCAACAGCTAAACGCTGTTTCTCACCAAACCATTAACATCAAAAACAGTGTACCATAATGGAAATAAGAGATAAACTTTTTACAGAAGAACAGTATTTGAAGCAACTGAAAATGTATGATGAAGATATTAGTTATTATGAACAAATGCATCTTTCAGGAAAACATATAGGTTACGATTCTTTGTTCAATTATAGGCTTCGTTATTTACTGGTACAGTATTCTATGGGACAGGATATTGATAATCTGAAAAATAATTATGTGGAAACCATCAAAACGATGCCGAGATTTTGGACGGATAACGGATTTTATATTGAAATGTTGTGGCTTCTGTCAATAGGTATCATGTTGGATTATGAAGATGACCTTATACAGAGTTTGGTGCAACTGATAAAAGACAGAGAAGCAAAAGACTATATTTATGACACATTGATTAGATGCAGATTCCCAGATTGGGAAAGGACTACAAACAAAGTATTATATCCGTCACCCTATCAAGCTGCTATTACTGTTACAGAGTTGGCAGAACAAGATAAGGCAGAAGCTGTGAAACGATTGGAAAAATACCTCAAAAAAGAATGGTATCGAGGTCATTCTGATTTATCTTGGCACGACGACCATAAATATGGTATTAATCATGACGGCTATTGGAGTTTTGAAAGCGGTGCATTGGTCAAGGTCTTGGGGCTGGATGATAGTAGCCTGAAAGGGTTGCTCTACTATCCATACGACATGGTACACTGGAACGATAACATTAAATAAAAAGATAAGGTATGAGTTACTCTGTTTGTGCATATTTGACAGAAGCCGATAAGGTAAAGTCTGTTTACGGAACTTGTGATAATCTGCTGCTTAACCAATTAAAGGCGGCACTGAAGCAGGAACTCGACAGTTTGAACGATTATTTCAGCGATAGGCTGAGTACGGATATGGGTGCTTATGCGGCGTTGGCTGACATAGTGAACGGGAAAATCCGTTATCCCGAAATGGCTTTCCTATACGGATATGTGTATGAAAAGATTTGCAACCATTATGGGACGCAAATCTACTGTGCGGAAAACCTTTGGCAACTGGATAGTCAAAGTACATTCATTCCTATTCCATTGAGCGATGATTTTCCCTATATCATCAGCATACCCGTTTCAGATTTGGAGAGCAAGAGGGCGGAATACAGTTCGCTGGAAGAGGGTAATGGTATCGGCGATTACGACTACGAGGAGGAAATGGACGACTTGAATTTCATTTTCGATGAAGCTATTGAAGCACAAAAGGACCTTGTGATTATGGTGTATTGATATGGTACACTGGAATGAGAATAAAATATGATGTTAACGAAGCAGGATAACGGACAAGCCGTTCCCTGCTGAACCATTAGTAACAACATTGTTATGAGAAAAGAAGTTGAACAATTAGCTTTAATGGGTGCTATGCCCAATGAAACAGACGAACGAATAACGGCTGAATTAATTGATGAATATGAAGACTTATTATGCAAGATAGTTAAGCCTATCACTTGGGATGAAGCACATATTTTAATCAAGCTCTTTCCGCCGACTGCTTTATATGGAATAGAATGGACATTGTTACATTTAATAGAGTCTGTGTATTCAGAAATAAATTATCTTGAATACAGAGAACTTATAAACGAATGTAATAGTACAGAGTTTAAGGAAATGCTTGTTCAACGTCTTAATAACTCACAACAGAAAAAAGTTACTAACAAAGCGTGATAACGCTTGACAGCGTTCCCCGCTATCCCATTAGATATAATTGATTCATGAGATATACAGTTAATATAATAGTGAGTATAAAGGATGTTATTAAGAAGATGGATATTGAAATACCAGAGTACATTTCAAATATCCAGTCTTTCTATTTATATCTTAAAGAGAAATGTGACTTACCACAGCTTAGCCAAGGTGAAGTATGTATTTGCAGTAAGGACAAGAATAGAAATATAACTTTATTTGTTGTGACTAATACAGAATCAGTTCTTTACACTCCTTTTAAGGATATAAGTATGTTTGCTTCTATTTCTCCTCTTTATATTTCTTATTGTAGCACTATTGCACGAGCAGAAGAAATATTTCTCGCAAATGAAGGTTCTCACTATTATATGTGGCATGAGGGCTATGAAGATGAGTATTCAAAGTATGGAATTGCTAAAGAGCTTGAAGAAGAATGGCTACAAGAACACTGTTTATCTCCCAAGATTCCTTAAATATATCTAACAAGGTCGAGCCAACAGCTAAACGCTGTTTCTCACCAAACCATTAGTCGCAATTAATTAAAAACAAAAGAATATGAGCAAGAAGAATATTACTTA
>UQTJ01000098.1 GCA_900544075.1 uncultured Bacteroides sp. | reverse complement strand
CATCGTCTGAAGAAAGGCTGGATTCCAATGGCTGCTCACTATTTTTTGAAAGAATACACTTCAACCAAAAAGAAGGAATAGACTGTTCGTTTTTCACAATATACTGTTCATCCATCCCACTCCGCTGGGCTGCCATACGTATAAATTCTTTATCATAAAGCTTGATACCCAATTCTTTGGAAAGCATTTCCCCCAGCAGATGCCCTCCACTGCCATATTCACGCGCAATAGTAATAACCACATGCTGCCCTTGTGAAAAATCCGGTATATTCTGCACAGAAGCATCTATAATCCATTTATCGAGAAAGCGATAATACGGGCTTACAAAATGTACTATCGGACCGACTATCAAAGCCGAAATCACGGTTCCTTCACGTACTCCGTAGACACCCGACATAAAAACAAGCGACAACAAGCAGGCAATAGCCACCAATGTCACGTCAAATCCAAGTTTTATATAGCCGAACTCCCCGCGAAACCGACGGGTAATGACCTTTACAAAATATTCCCCGGCCATCATCGCTGCATTAGCCTTTACCTCAAGCGCAATTCCTACAGCTAAAATCACACATCCAATCAACAGGGCTACAATCATATACACATACTCTACGGGGTTAAGCCAGAAAAGAATATAATGCATACAAAGGTCAATGAACATACCAAAGCAGAAAGAGATAGGAATCTGCAGAAGATACATGCGCAAATCGGATTTCAAGTCCTCACGTGTCATTAAGAACAATTCCAGTATCACGAAAAGAAGATTCAACAGAATGGTCCACTGACCAATGGTAAAGGGAGTGAACATACTCAATACGTAAGTCACACTCGTAATAGGCGAAGTACCTAATGCAGCTTTGGTAATGAAGGCAATTCCCAGTGCATTAACAAACAAAGATACGCAAAACAGCAGGTAGCGCCGGCACATAAATTTATTCATACTTGTTCTCTTTATCAAAAGTGCCGCAAAGTTCCCTCATTTTTTTCATTCATTATTCATAAAAGGAAGACTAATTTTGGTCAAAAACGAAACAACTATTAAATTTACTCACCAAAATAAAGACAATGAATCCGACTCTGCTTGAAATCATACAAACGCATGGCAACAGAACTGAAAGCACATGCTACTGCGAACTTACTCCCTCATTGGTTCCTACCGGAAAAGCCGAATTGAAAGAAGGATTTTACTTTCTTCTCGTCACAAACGGAACAGCCCAACTGGCAAATGAATATCAGACTTACGAACTTCAACCCTCACATTTGGTTGCACTTACCCCCAGCACAAGGTGCATGATTCAGACTATGAGTTCTCACTTCCAGGCCATGCTCCTCAATCTGAAACCAGCTTTCTTTGATTGTTTACCCGACGGGCAACCACTATATGAACAACTGGCACACTACTTGGGACACTATCAGCTACCGGTGTTTTTACTGGAAAACGAACAAGCTACTTACCTGCAAAAAATCTTCGCTCTATTTTCACCATGCAGAAATAATGCAGCCAACTATTACGACAGTATTCTGAATCACTTATGCAGTTTCTGTCTTCTACAGATAGCTGATATATTAACCCAAATCCGCCATGAAGTTCCAGATTATGCACGACGCTCCACAGATATTTTCAGGCTATTCAAAAAAACATTGATGGAAAATTATCGCCAGCACCATGACATAGGATTTTATGCAGAAAGTCTGCACATCTCAACCACCTACCTTTCACGTATCGTAAAACACATCACCGGACACACCGTCCGTTTTCATATCAGCGAACTGCTCTGTGCTGACGCACGTAAGCTGTTGGAATGTACAGACCTGGATATTAAGGAAATTGCAGAAAAATTAGGATTTTCAGACCAGTCTGTCTTTGGTAAATTCTTCGTAAAGAAGACAGGAGTTTCTCCTATGAAATTCCGCACACAGAGAGAAAGAGACAAAAAGAATTATCCTTTTCCCGATGCTTAAGGCTCATAAGTCCATCCACAGTCATTATGATACACCATCAAACGGCTCATACCACCATCTACCGTAATATTTTCTCCATTGATAAATGAATTTCGCTCGTCACAAAGAAAATCCACCACACGGGCAATGTCGGCTGGTTCTCCCACTCTGCCTGACGGATGCTGAGCAGTATCTCCCGTACTATAGACTGCTTCATAATTTGTATCATCATGATAGGCACCGGTATCAATCCATCCGGGAGCTACCGAATTTACACGCGCTACGCCCGACAAACTAACGGCCAACGCATGGGTCAGCGCAGTAATCCCTCCTTTGGCAGCTGTATAGCTCTCCGTATCCGGCTGCGATTGAAAAGCACGCGTAGACGAAATGTTTACAATCGCTCCCATCCCTTGAAAATGGTCTTTAAACAACCGGGCCAGCATATAAGGTGCCACTACCCCCACACGCTGCACATACAGAAAACTTTCATAATCACAGTCAGAAAGGATACCTCCCCGCATCAGACAAGCATTATTAATCAGGCAATGTATGCCTTCCGGATGTTCACGAAGCACCAAAGCTGCAAATTCCTCTAAGGCCTGTTTCTCTGCCACATCGCCGACAAATCCGGTCACCTGCCAGCCTCTCTCACGCATCTTTTCCACTTGTGTGAGAGTAGCCTGCTGATTTTGGTCTATAAAATATACACTATCTCCCTGAGAAGCAAAATGTGCAACGATGCAACGTCCGATACCTCCAGCTCCACCTGTCACTACTATAATTCTATTCATAATGCTGTTGATTCTTGTTTGTACCTAAATTTCTCTCTTACAAAGGTAAAAATTTACAGATGAATATCTGTAAGCTTCCATCAACAAGCAGCAACAAAAAAGGCAGACTTCATCAAATCAATGAAATCTGCCCTCTTATCTTTATCAAAAATCTTCCTGATTCAAGTCTGCACACAGCAATCAGCCAATCACGACCT
>UQTJ01000097.1 GCA_900544075.1 uncultured Bacteroides sp. | reverse complement strand
AGAGAAGCAAGACTGTAATTACTATATGGGCAGATAGTAAAATTTGTTTCATAAAAATCAATCAATGAAAACCATTGTTTTAGGATTCTGACCACCACAATCAAACTTTTCTACAAAGTTGCCGTTACGGTCAAAACGATACATCGTACCATTTGAGTTCGAATAGAATGTCACTCCAATATAAATATCTCCCTTCTCATCATCCACACTCATCATGTACACACTTGATGTAGCCAGTTCTGCCGGTGCATTTTTCAGGAAAGAAGATGAATTTACCGTAGCAGTCTTAATATTATAAGAGAAGAATGTATTGTTCGTACTTGTTTCAGGCCAATTAGAATAATCTGTTTCCGAATTTACAAAATACACCATATCATCTCCTACAGCCATATTAGTAGCAACTCCTAACGAAGTCGGCTTATTACCATTCTGCGGCTCTATCATCTGAGCAGAATATCCTTTATCCGCATAATTTCCCCAAGAAATCAAGAAAATCTTTCCATCTTCTTCCAACACTTGATTCGGGTTAATATCAACAGTTAAAGTCGTTTCTAACTGCATGTTATCTGCATTAATGACAAACAACTCTTTCTGATACTGATTCCCGGCATCATTCTTTAAATATGAATTAGCCACGTACAACTTGCCATCACATTCTGCAATACCTTCCAAGTTATTTCCCCCGGTAAATGTAGCTACCACCTTCAGGGTATTTGCATCTAGTTTCGTCACTTGACCACCATATTGCGTCATATAAATATACCCGTCATCAGCTGCCAAATAACGAGGATCTCCCTCTGATTCTGGAATTGCATAACGCTGTTTCTCTACTCCAGCCGTATTCATCCGAACCAAATATCTTGAACCGGAAATGATGGCATAAAGGTCATTATTGTATTCAATCAGAGCCTGACCTGTATCTCCTAATTTTGCCTGATTCTGAGTATAAAAAATATCTTTGATAAAATCCGCATTGCCATCCGGTGCATAAAAAGACAACGTCGCATTATTAGCCCCTTGAGTTCCCTCATTCAAAATAAATGCCCGATGAGAAGGAAGAGTAACCTTTGAGCCACTGTCATCAAACAAATCTTCATCCTCACTACAAGCTACCAATGACACGCCTAGCGTTGCCATACAGCATAAACTGAAAAATAAATTTCTAAATCGCATAAATATTTAAATTTAAAAATGAATAGTCGCTGCCAGTTTCCACGAACGTCCCGGCATAGGATAATATTTTATCACTTCATATTGTTCGTTCATGAAATTAATCATATCAGCCTGCACCCTCAAACGGCAAGACTTAAACAAAAACTCACGGGAAAGGGTCAGTGTCTGCTCCACATATCCGTCAATCTCATTCTCCGGAATATTCTGCGAGAAATAATATCTTTTTCCCACTCCAATCAGACTATACCCCAGCTTTACCCACGGTGTTTCCAGAACGACGGAACCGTTGCCGTTATGCTCCGGCGTATAAGGCAACTGGTCCTTATAGTTCTTGGCATCCGGGTCGGTCAGGTCGATTGCTTTTTGCCATGTGTAACTACCTGATATATATGTCTTAAACATATCACCCAAAGGAATACCCATAGAAAGAGTGACATCCGCTCCCCATATATGGGTTTTCCCATAATTCGCCATCCTCCACACATAGGTGGAAGGGAAAGCCACAATCTTATCCGTCACCTGATTGAAATATACATCTCCCGTAAATGTCAGATAGCTCCATACGGAGTTCTCTTTTGTCCCCCACGTGACGCCAAGGTTATATTCCTTTGCTTTTTCCGGACGGAGAGAACGGTTCCCCAGCCGGTAATAATACAAATCGTTGAAGGTGGGCGTGCGGAACGTACTTTTATACATTGCCCGCAAGAACAAATCCTGCTCACCCGGCAGCTTCCAGTTCAAGGAAAAAGAAGGCGACAGCTTTTTCAAATCGTCCGGTTTTTCTCCTGTTTCCACATGCTCCTTTGTATACGTATTGACCAAAGAGGCATCCAGCTGCACGCTGCCCCATTGATAGCGGGCACGCAAAGCCGTCAAAGAAGTCACACGGACAGGAAACGGACAATCCGGCAAGTTGCTGTCCAGCGTGTTCACAGCCAAGTCCTGAGCCAGAGATACGGAAAAGCCATGGAAAGGCCGATACAGAACCGCTCCTGAAGCATAATATTCATGCTGGGTATAATGGTCTGTGGAGACTCCTCCTTCATACTGCGCCCCTCTGTCCTGGTATTTGTTCCAGGCATAATTGTATTTAGCCAACACCTGCAATGACCATTTCTCAGATATTTTATCCTGATATTTTGCTTGTACGAAAGCATTCTTATCCCAAAGGCGTTCATTTGAAACGGGATTATACAAAATCACGGCTCCCGGTAAACCACGTTCTGACTGATAATAGTATGCCTTAACATTCAATTTTTTATCTTCCTTAAATTCATGAATAAGATTCCATTCTGTATGCCAGGAATCTACTTCAGAATTCGTTCTTTTCTCTGTCTGGGTATATTTCCCATTTTTCAGCAAAAAAGGATACTGTCCATCCGAACGTAAATAGTCTCCGTCAACAGACAAGACCGTCTTTTCGCCTAGCTGTTGTCCATATCGAAAATAGGGATTAACCAGTCCAAAAGAACCGCCTTTTACCTGAAACAACAATTGCCATTTTCTATCCTCCAGAAACTCGGGACGAGAAGTTTCAATATTCAAGACTCCAGCCGAAGCATACAGTCTGGCAGACTGAAGCATATCTTCATTCTGACCTACACTTAACGATAAAGATTCTACGTTGTCTAAAGAAAAACGCCCTATATCTATCTGTCCAGCCTGACAATTGCTTACCGCAACTCCATCATAACTAATTGCAGTATGGGCAGCTCCCATATTACGAACGGAAACTGTTTTCAATCCTCCCGTACCTCCATAATCACGCACATCAGTACCTGCAAAACGCCTTACTGCATCTGCCATATTCTGAATACCCAAATCTTCCATCATGTCTTTTCCCAAACGTTGTACGGGAACAACTGAAGATATTTTATTCATCGTCTTCTTCCCACTCACCGTCACATCTGGAATCTGGTGCACCTTTCCTGTAATACTATCAGAATCTGCATGTTGGGCATAAATAATATCTACACCTGCAAACATGCAAAGACACATAG
>UQTJ01000096.1 GCA_900544075.1 uncultured Bacteroides sp. | reverse complement strand
TTTTCCGTTTACTGTCAAACCTGATGTACCGAAATAAGGTTGCATAGTAGCATCACTACCATCGTAAGCACCAGTCAGTACCGGTGAACCAGCCTGTACATGGAAGTCCCATGCATCCTGATATACATACTCGGTCAAAGCAATTTCATTTATTCGATAGTTTACGAATTTCGGGTCTTTTGAATCATTTTCCTTAGCTACGATAGAGTTTACATCTACTTTTGTATCATACCAAGAAGTTTCCACTTCACCATCACCATATTCCTCATTTGTTTTATAATCATAATTATATCCTTCCCATGAATACTCAATACCTTCATCATATACAAATCCAGCATCAACTTTCTGTGAACCAGAAGCATAATAATTATAATCAATAACAGAATTGTTTCTATCATAGCCACCATCAAGTCCCGGATGTTCCCATAATGGAGTAGTTGCTTTAAACTTACAGTTTACCATCAAATTATTAAATACATGTACACACGCATTCTCTTCAACATAGATACCACCACCTTTATCACTATCACGTCTCCATCCGGCATTTACAATTGTATTATTATAAGCTTGGATTTTGGCTTGTTTACGAACCTCACTCTGTGACTTACTTGAAAGTTTTAAACCATTGGTATTAGGTGCGAACATCAGATTTCCGGCAACATCAACCTTACATCCTGATTTCACATTTACAGCTTCCTCACCAGTTTCACCATTAGCAATAAATATATTATTTGCAATAATCGCGTTACCTCCCATCATATAAATAGCATCAGACACTCCATAGCGAAGGATTGAGTTGGTTATCACATAATTGCCATCAGGATTATTAGTAGTAATCTGTGGATAAGCATCATCACCAGCATCATAAATACCTGCAGTAGCAGCAGGAGCACCTTCTATTACTTTTCCACCCACATATTCTATAATAGTATGGTCAATCAACATTTCAGGACAAGTTTCAGTAGCTACGATACCTCCCCATTTTCCTTTAAAGATATTTGAATTGGTTCTTTCTTCTTCTGGAATAGAGAACAATATAGGCTTCTCAGCAGTACCTTCACAATACAACTTTCCTTTTACCGTAAATTCAATAGGTAATTCGTTTGCACCAACCTTTTGAGTAGCAATAACCTCTACACCTTCTTTTATTATCAGCGTTTTACCTTCTGGAACAGTAAAATGATCTTTTAATTCTACAATTTTTCCCGCATCCCATGTTACCACATCTTCTTTTGCAAAATCACCAAGTTCTGACGGGTCAACAGGCTTTTGAATAACAGGTTCTGTATCATCTGTACAAGAAATTGACATACAAGACAATGTCATCAATGCGGCACTTGCCAACAAATAATTCTTCAGTTTCATTTTTAATAAATTAAAATTGTTAGTCAATATAGTTTTTAGTTTCTTTTTAAAGTTTATACCTTATTCCCAACATGAATGACTGTCCATGCCATTCTTTACGTTCTATCAAATTGCCATTCTTCCGGTCAAATCCAGTTATTCCATCTGTATGAGGTCCTTTATGAGTATATCGCAATAAAGGAGTATCCAATAAATTTGAAGCCTTGGCATATATAGAAATGCCGTTCTTAAAACTTTTCTCAATAGAAGCATCCAATTGCATATAACCATCCTCCCAAATATCATCATCCAGATAATTGGAAACTTCACTCAATCGTTTTCCTGTATAACTTCCAGCAATTTGTCCTTCCCATCCTAATTTTGTGCTTTTGAATAACAAAGACAGATTAGCCACATGAGCTGCCTGACCGTAAAGCGGACGAGTTTGAGTAACTACTATCACATCAGAACCTTCCATTGTACGCTTATCTGTAGTAATCTTCGAATGTGTATAAGTATAATTAGCTTTCACACCAAACCAATTAAAATATTTCATCACATCTATTTCAACGCCTAAATTCGAAGCATCACCAAAGTTCATCGGAATAAAATAGAGGTCTTGCCCTTGAGCTACCAACCCTTGTTCTATCGGATCTTGCAAATACTTATAGAAAACTCCCACCATAAACTGCTCTGATGATTTCGGGAAAAATTCATAACGTAAATCTAAATTATCTGCTACTGTATGCTTCAAATCAGGGTTACCCTTTTCACTAAAATCTTCATTTAAAATCTTATAAGGCACGATTTCAAAAAAGCTAGGACGGTTTATCGCACGAGCATAAGAAAAGCGCATGTTTGCATTTTTATGAATACCATACTTGGCATGGAAACTTGGCAATACATCGGTATATTTCTGACCGCTCTCAGCCTTCACATCTCCTACTGGATATTTAAGTAAGTATCCTTGATCAGTATGTTCTACACGAACACCTGCAATCAATTCCCATTTACCAAAAGTATATTTTGCCATACCATATCCTGCAGCAATCTTTTCTGTTGCATCATAATTCAACGCACCACTAATATTACGGCTTTCATACAAGAAATTTATCTCATCGTAATTATTCCAGTCTTCTCCTTTATACTGAGGCTGTCCGTTTACTGTTTCAAATGTATATTCATTAAAGAAACTGTCTCTTTTTTTGTCACGATACATACCACCTGCTGAAAAGACAATCTCAGACACGGGTAACTTCCATTTATATGACAAATCAATATATCCCGCTTTATCGCGATCTGAATTATGTTCCCATCGGCGTATTAAAGCCTGATTTACAGCTACACGATTACCACCATCCAACAATTTAATTTCCGAATTATCCGGAGTTTCACTATAAGCTTTAGACAAGACAGCAGACCAAGTCAAACTTAAAGCTTTATCGTCCAAGAAAGCATGCTCACCTTTCAATGTAGAATTGACAATATACTGACGATTCCATTTCATTCGAACATACCCTTCTTTCTTATCCAAACGGTCGCGTACTTCAGATTCACGCATATCCATATATCCATTATACCAAGTCAGTTTATGACGTGAAGTTATATGGTAATCAAACTTAGCATGTGCTCCAATACGTGTCTGTTGATCCGAGTAATTTCGGGTTTCTGTGTTATTTGCCTCACGTCCTGGCTGATAATAAATTTCACTTTCTTTACCACGATAGGTATTCAAATAGCTTCCAGCTAAAATCAATCCTAATTTATTATTAAAAAAACGGTCACCATAAGACAAACTAGCTGTTACATCCGGTAAAGGTTTTTTCCACTGCATGCGAAGATTTTCTTTCGTAAAATTTTCATCAGTCACCTTAAAGCTTTCCGGCATCCCCATCTGCTCGTAAGGAGATTTCTTCACAATCGCTCCGTGATTGAACGACTGAAAATCACGGTCAA
>UQTJ01000095.1 GCA_900544075.1 uncultured Bacteroides sp. | reverse complement strand
TAACTTCCGCCAGTCGGAGAAAAGCCATCTGATGGAGAACATGGTTTATAACGAATTGCGGATACGTGGCTTCAATGTGGATGTAGGCGTCGTTCCTGTCGTCCGCAGAAGCGAGGACGGGAAACAGCACCGTTCCAGCCTTGAGGTCGATTTTGTTTGCAATCTGGGGAGCAGACGGTATTACATACAGTCGGCCTATCGGATGGAATCCGATGAGAAAATAAGGCAGGAACGGGCTTCCCTGTTGAGAGTGGACGATTCTTTCAAGAAGATTATCGTTATCGGAGAGGAAAGCCCCATAACAAGGGATGAAGCCGGAATTGCGACCA
Organism: uncultured Bacteroides sp.; assembly: GCA_900544075.1. Taxonomy (GTDB): domain Bacteria; phylum Bacteroidota; class Bacteroidia; order Bacteroidales; family Bacteroidaceae; genus Phocaeicola. The sequence continues at coordinate 3,007 of UQTJ01000095.1, read as the reverse complement.
TCAGCATTTACGACTTCTTGCTTAAGGAAAATTCACTGGAACTTTAAGATGACCCTAATGATTGGCGGAGGAAATGGCAGGATGCCGACGGTCATTCTGCCCCTCCCGAAAATTCTTTTGCGAACTTTTCCAAACCATCCGGTTTGTTTCTCCGATTCTTTTCGTACCTTTGGGCAGTGAGATTAGATATGTGCCTGACGGTTTGCTGAATACCGGAGGGTAATTTACCATTAACAGCAAGAGACGACCATGAACATTAAAAGCAATATTTTTGGATGCCTTTCCTACATCGGAATAGCCATAGAGTTTCTGTTGATAATTCAAACCTATATATTCTTGGACATGGGGAAATACGGCTATATGTTGGTGACCGGAAGCCTTGCAGTGATTCCGTTTGCCATTATATACTGGAATATGCGGAGAAGCCAAAGGCGGGAAGAGGACAACAAAAAGAAACACAAGGAATGGCTTCGTTCCAAAGGCGTTGCGTTGGATGTGGATTTGAACAGTTGCAAAATTTCCGAAAACAAACGAACCGTCCATTATACCCGGATGGACATTCCCGCTTATTCATTAAAAACACGTTTACATACGCCTGCTTCACTGGATGAACCGGATTTGCCCTACCAATCATGGCGCAGTCAGGAAATGAATGCCAGCGAAGCACTTATGAATCCAGACCGGATGCATGAACCGCTTTCTTATGAACGCTGCTATTGCATCGTAAAAGCAACTTTGGATTACAAGGGGAAACGGACGCAGTTTTTCAGCGACCCCATCCTGATGGACAAGTGCAGTTTGGGCGTTTTTCTTGCCTTGCATAAAAGCGGAATCATTTATGTCAATCCCCGAAATAAAAAGGACTACTTTTTCGACCTTGATTTCCTGAAACAAGAATGATTTACCGTGTAGCTTTGTAAAAAAGGTGGCATTTGTCTATATGGGATTGTCTATTGTGATTTATGGATTAGCGCACTTTTCCAAACCGTTTGGTTTGTTTCTCCGATTCTTTTCGTACCTTTGGGGCATGGAGGTTGGGATATACGCCCCGCATGGCGCGGGTTAGTGGAATGTCCAATACTTATAGGTGTTGTTGTCAATACATTATAAACAATTAGAATTGAAATAGGATGGTAGTCATTGTATTGCTTCTTATGCTAATTATAGCCTTCTTGGGATGCCTTGTCCGAAAGGATTTAAGACACTCCTTGATGTTTGCATTTCCGATTATCATCATTGTTGGAATGTATGTATGGCTATTTACATTGTTGCCTGTTCAATGGGGATTAAAAAGAATGCCTTTCGTTGAGCAAGTACAAATAAGAGGCGTATCTGCAAATGACTACACCGATATAACATGCAGTCATCCTATATGGGATGGAGTAATTGAATTTGTAACAGATAAGAAGCTCGATGATTGCCTGCTTGTTTTGGTAGGAAGCAATATCAGTAATTTCAGTTGGAATGATTGCATTGGTGATGATAATTTTGCCATACTAACCTCTTATGATGTAGATTTTGTCAAAGAAACAAACGATAAGTTTTTATATAAAGCACTGTTCATTACACAGCACCCCAATGATGATATAATATGCGATAGTATCTATTGCAAGGTATTTATGATACGAATGTTTGCCCCTATTTATGAAACAAACGAATTTGTAATACCATACAACAAACTATTTCAAATGAAGAATAGAGTGTATAACCAAGTCGAGCCAACAGCTGAACACTGTTCCTCACCAAACCATTAAAGGCATGATGAAGTTATTAGAGAAATATTACAATATTCTATACTATTGCGAATATAACTTGTTGTTCCTTATTTTGAAAAGGATTTTGAATCCTTTCTATTGGCTAAGCCTCCCAAAATGGAACAACAAGTACATGAAATGTATTGTATCAAGAATAGAAAAGCAAGAAGTTAGTGAAATTCATGGGGAAGCAAATGTAATCATTTCTTCACGGGCAATGTTTGCCATAAGCTGCACCAGTTTTTGGTTGCTTTGTATGGCATTGATTGTAGGCAGCAAAGTCTTAAAGATGTTAGGCATAGGCGTTCCAATTGCCATTTTTGAGTACAAGTTCATTCTTTTATTATTGCTTATATCCTTGATTTTCTATCTATGCTATATAAATGAATTATTTGTATTCAAGAAGGATAAATACAGGAAGTATTTCGCCGAGTTCGATAAATTTATCTGTTGCTTAGCAGCGCATGAGGGAATTCAAATTGAAAAGTAAAATAATTATGAGCTATATTACAGCAAAAAGATTGGGAAGGGTTCTTATTTGGGCATGGAACAAGTATGTGAAGAAAACTGCCATTCCTTACAAGGAGATTGATTTCCATTATCCGGATTGGGTCTTTTACCTGACAGGTCTTGTCTTTTGTGGAATTGCACTGGGTATCATCCTGTTTTATTTTGCATTCTGGAGAACATAATCCATTGAATATATGAGCAAAGAAAGGAAAAGAAGCGTATAAATAATGGCGATATATGAATATAGTTCACAGAGTATTGGGATATTTATGGTATAAGACAGAACGCTTAACTCGATGGATGGACACAAGTATGTATTCATGGAATGTTCCGAGTGTATTAAGTCTTGTATTTCTGCTTTATGGAGTAGATATAGCCTCGATTTATTGGGCGACTACAAGCACTAATCCGGCTCCGTTTATTCTGCTTGCTCTGCTCGCCTATCCTGTTGTATGGATAATTCTGTACGCTTATTATCATTATAAACGACGGTATTTGAAAATCCGGCAAGATAAATCGTATGAGAAATATTCCAGCATTTGGGCTATCCTGTTTTTGCTATTTCCGTATGTCTTTTTGATTATTTTCGCACTTTGGTTACAATGATACTGTTCAATAAACTTTTGGGATATTGGAGTCGAATTGAGATAATGGCGGATGCTCTACCCGGAAAAGCCGTCATCAATGACACTTTTTTCGAGTAGGCTTGCCAGACTTGAAGAAAGAAACCTTATCTTTGTAAT
>UQTJ01000094.1 GCA_900544075.1 uncultured Bacteroides sp. | reverse complement strand
CGAATGCCGGAGCTGCACACAACTTCTCTACACAGAAAATCGAAAACACTCCGACTGTCGACCGTAACGTGTACGACATCGTGAAGAACATGCCGATGGCTTCAACTTATAAAAGCGGAGGTATTTCTTTTGCAGGCTCAAACAACCGTTACAACAGCTTCCAGATTGATGGTACAGTAAGTAATGACGTGTTCGGTTTGTCTGCATCTGGAACTAACGGTGGTCAGACAGGTGCCAACCCGATTTCTATGGATGCCATCCAAGAAATTCAGGTAGTCGTTGCTCCTTTCGACGTACGTCAGAGTGGATTTACCGGAGGCGGTATCAATGCTATTACAAAACAAGGTACCAATAAGTTTCAAGCTACCGCCTACTCTTATTTCACAAATGAAAATATGTATGGAAAGTATAATGCCACACGCAATTACGAAAAACAAAAACTGGCAGAACAAAACACCCGTACTTTTGGAGGGACCATTGGTGGAGCATTAATTAAAAACAAATTATTTTATTTCATAAGTGCAGAACAGAAATCAGATATTTATCCAAATAATATTTATCCTGGATATACTGAAAAATATTTAACTGCTGATATGGCCAATAAAATAATTGACAAATATTATGAATACACCGGTATAAAGGAAACCTATGGCCCACGAGACATCGAAAATAAATCTTTCGGACTATTAGCACGTATCGATTGGAATATTAATAAGGACCACAAATTGGCTATTCGTTACCAACACAATAATTCGTATGATGATAAGCTAAGTCTTAGTACATCTTCTTTCCGCTTTAACGGAAGTGGATATCGTCAAAATAATAAAACAAACTCCGTTGTAATTGAATTGAATTCACATTTAGGGGAAGCTTTATATAACGAATTACGTGCATCAGCAAGCTTTGTACGCGATCATCGTGATATAGATTACAATGGAGCGACCATACAAATAAAAAGAGCTAGTGATAATAACAATACCCAAATAGACATGGGTACGGAATACTCTTCTGGTGCAAACTTTCTTAATCAAGACATCTATACAGTAGAAGATAATATTTCGTGGTACAAAGGTAATCACTCTTTTACCTTTGGTACACATAATGAAATCTATCGCATGCAGAATCTTTTCATGCAAGCCAATAATGGCTCTTGGTATTTCAATTCAATCGAAGATTTTCTCAATGACAATCCAAACCGATTTGTCTACAAATACACAGACCCAACATTGACTAATGGAGATCTTAAATTTGCTCCTAGCATGAAATCTGCACAATTTGGTTTTTATGCACAGGACAAATGGAATATTATCAACAATCTAGAATTAACTTATGGTATACGTTTTGATATACCTGTAATCTTCAATAGTCCAACAACAAATGAAACTTTTAATACCTTTGCTGCAGAAAAAGGACTTCAAGCTCGTGTAGGTGAAATGCCAGGAGCCAAAATCCTCGTATCTCCTCGCATTGGATTCCGTTGGTATACCAATGATAGCCATAAAACTTTAATTCGAGGAGGTTTAGGTCTATTTACAGGTAGAGTCCCATTCGTTTGGTTAAACAACTCCTTTACCAATAACGGAATGGAACAAAAGGGAACAACCTTATATAATGCTAATGCTCCTAAAATGAGTGATTATGCAAAAAATCCCATTGATGCAGTAAAAAATGCTACAGGAAACAAACCTGATATTGCAGTTGTAGATAAAGACTTCAAATACCCGCAGGTCTTCAGAACTAATCTTGCATTAGAACAGCTCTTACCAGGAGATGTAAAAATGACCATTGAAGGTATATATTCTAAAACTTTAAATAATGTTTTCTTCGAAAATCTGGCATTAACAAAAGAATGTGATATTTACGCAATTCCAGGAGTAAAGGCTTCATCTCTTCCTTATTACTCAAGAGAAAACAGTAATTATAATAGTATCATTAATTTAAAGAATACCAATAAAGGATATTCATATAGTTTTTCCCTTATGCTAGAGAAGCATTTTAATTTTGGCCTTGACTTGTCTGGATCTTATACATTTGGTCATTCTAAGTCTGTCAACGATGGAACTAGTTCTGTTGCTTACTCTAACTGGCAGTATAATTACTCTAGAGACAGTAACTCTGATGGCGAATTAGGATTCTCGGCTTTTGATATTCCACACCGTATTTCTATGCAGGCATCATACACACTCCCAAATATTTTAAGGGATTAATGTCCACTACTATTGGTATAACCTATAATGCATCTCAAGGTGGCCGCTATAGCTTATCTTATGATGATGATTCAGATTTTAACGGCGATGGGTCTTTTGGAACAACACTACTATACATTCCAACAGATGAAGAACTTAATAAAATGAATTTCATTGACTCAGAAACAATGACTGCAGAGCAAAGTCGAGAAGCTTTTAGACAATGGATTTTAAACGATGATTACGCAAAAAATCATCGTGGCCAATTTGCAGAGCGTAATTCAAACCTGAGTGAATGGGAACACGAAATTAATTTACATATCGCACAAGACATTTTCTATTTAAAAGAACGTGGTAGCAAAATTCAAATTACATTTGATGTTATTAACTTTGCTAACATGCTAAATAAGAAATGGGGAGCTAATTATTATCTGCCATATAATTTAACTCCATTAACCGTGTATAATACAAATACAGATGCTAATGGTCCTACTGTACCAGGATATACATATATGGATACTAGCAACGTGCTCACCAAAAACGACATCAGCTCACGCTGGCACTGCCAGGTGGGTGTAAGACTGACTTTCTAATGAAAGACTAACCCTTTAACATAAAAGGTGTATTGCCCACAAAAGAACGGCAATACACCTTTCTTTTTATCACCCTCAAACCAAAACCAGACTTATGAAAAGACTTATCTCGCTATGTATGATGTGGTGCATCTGCCTCTCTATCTGGGCCGGAAAGCACTACACTGTCATTGTATCCCTCGATGGGTTCCGCTGGGATTATCCTCAGATGTACGACACACCGTTCTTCGACCGGATGGCTCGCGAAGGTGTAAAGGCTACCATGATTCCATCGTTCCCTTCGAAGACCTTCCCCAACCATTACACCATTGCTACGGGGCTGGTGCCCGACCACCATGGTATCGTAGCCAATACCTTCTGGGACCCACAGCGTCAGGAACTTTACAAGATGAGCAACCTGAAAACCCGCAACGATGCGTCTTATTATGGCGGGGAACCTATCTGGATTACTGCACAGAAACAAGGCATCAAAACGGGAAACATCTACTGGGTAGGCTCTGACATTGCCGTAAAAGAACAGCACCCCACCTACTATCACGTGTACGACCAGAAACCCCGGCTCACCCAGACG
>UQTJ01000093.1 GCA_900544075.1 uncultured Bacteroides sp. | reverse complement strand
GGCATTGCACAATGATTGCAGGTTAATTAAAACTATGGCACAATAAGGTTACAAAGAAGTTTCAATCATTCTATTCCTACAGCCCCGACAGGAAACCCCAACTTTCCCCGCATATAATTATAAACCCCGCAAAGAATACTTCTGAGCATCGTGAATAATTCTCTGTTTCACACTGCGGGATTTATATTTCACACTGTGAAATATATGTCCCACACTGTGGTTTTTATATTCCACAGTGTGAAACAGAGAATTTGCCGTTTCATTTCACTTTTCATGCAAGGGCATTTAAAAGAATGATTACCTCCATTTTACCTTTATAAGAAAATAGAGCACAAAAAACGCACACCCGTTTTTTATAATAATAAACGAATGTGCGTATGCATTATCAAGGCCTGCTTGCTTATTCGTAGTACTCTATTTCGTATGTGGCTACAAACGGGTTGTTAAGACCAGTTCTAGTCATCTGATATAATGTAATGACATAGTCACCGGTAGCAGAACCCTTAATCTCCCAATCAGTCATTTCATCTGTCCAATGAACTCCTCTTACAACCTTCGTAGCAATCTGCTGGGTTCTCTTTCCATAAAAATCAAACAATCCAAAAACAACTCCTGAATAATCGTAGTGCATGAACCACTCCCATTGGTAGCTGGTAGTTACCAGACCATTAAAGTCAACGGATATATTGTTCAGCGCATCAGAATTATAGCTTAAAACATCTCCACCTTTTTCTGGTGAAATCATGTCTTTATTCCCTATCCAAGAGCTACTTTTATAAACCGGCTCCCATTCCTGATTGTCAGTTTTCAAATAAGTAACATACCCGTCACTATCGTATCTGAAAGTACTGTTTACCGTAGTTGAATTACCTTCATACAATGTAGTGAGGTATCCGTTTGCACCTATAACACCATAATTCATCAATTCTCCATTATAATACAGATATACCTTGCTATCATCATACGTAAAATTGAATTTGTTTGTTTTTGTCACCGTATTATTAAGAGTATTGTAACTCTGTTCCGTATATTCTATGATTCGAGATTTTTTATCGTATTGGAACAGATACACCGTCTTACTTACCGTATTATCATCAGTATATCTTCGTGTAAGAGTAATTTTAGAAACCAGATTCTTTCCCCATGGTTTATATGGATTATTGTCAGACACGTCACCTAATCCGGGCATGCCACCATCCTCCCCTCCTTCCTCTGGTGCAGGTGAGGAGGTCCTATCGAAGATATACATAATGTAATAATACTTGCCCTTATAAAAATATTCATAAATGATTACCAACTTATCCTCCCCAAATGAATATATTTCCCAATTCGTTCCATCAAGATATAAGTACTCTTCATCATCGGAGATATTCCATTTTCCAGTTTCAGTTTTTCCGTCAGTGTATGTAATAGTATAATTTCCTTCTTCATCGAATGTGATGTCAGGTATTTCTTCCAGACTTCCTTCTATTGCACTGTTATGTACCTCATTTCCGTCTTCATCCAGTACCTTGACATTTGATTTTCTCCATCCTCCGATAATCATTCTCGAAGCTTCTATTCCAGGTTCTTCAAGTACGTATGTCTCATCTCCGTCTGATATACAACCTGACATAACAAGTGTAAATATAAAAAGAGAAATGTACAATTTTATATCTTTCAATTTCATAAGATTTTCCTCCTATTTTTTGTCCGTTATTTTAATATCTCAAACTCCACACGACGATTTATCTTCCGTCCTTCTTCAGTATCATTACTTGTGATAGGTTTGCTCATGCCATAATAACTATATGACAATCTATCTGGATTCACTCCCTTTTTTATCAAATAGGAATATACGGCCATCGCTCTTTTCTTTGAAAGCTCCAGATTAAAGTCTTTATTTCCAACATTGTCAGTATGACCTTTTATTTCCATTTTAAGATTTCCCTGCTGTATCAATAATACGATTTTGTCAAGATAGCCGTATGAATCTTTACTAATACTGCTTTCTCCAAATGCAAAGTTTATCTGTTCAATGGCACAGATAGTCTTACCCGTAATAGATTGCTTATCAGAAAGCAGTTGCATAATTTCATCAAGCGTATAGCAAGGTTTTTCTTCTATCTTTTCTGCAACAGGCTCAGGTTCTTTTTCCATCACTGGAGCTGGCGTATAAGCTGGCACAGTTTTCTTTTTCTTAGTTTTCTTGAATATACTTAATGGTACTGATAAAGAAGCTGATATTTCAAAACTACGATTTTTACGATTCCCTGTAATATTGTAGATATTACGGTTTAAAGAAATAGCACTTCCATCTTTTTCTTTACTTCCATAAGTATCGGTAAAGCCATATTGATAATTAGCCTCCAGAGCAAAGAACAGTTTCTTTGTGTCTGTTATCCGCACGGGTATTCTTATACCGACACCTGCCGCTGCGCTGAAATCGAATTTGGAGAAATTGGCGTTAGTCATATCCAATGCAGGCCACGGCATTGGTTCATTCATATCATAAGTAGTATAGTTTATTTCTCCTCCACGTGTAAAACTGAAAATCGGAGCTAGATAAATGTATGGACTTATTTTTTCCGGATTATTGAAATTATATATTATCGGAATACGGATGTCCGTATACTTGGCTTTTAACTTATAATTAAATTTATCGCCATACACATCAATTCCATCAACCTCTGAACCACGACTCAAAAACAGCAACTCAGGACGAATAGAAAATTTACGAACTGAACCTAAATCAAATTCAGCAAAGATACCTCCGACACCAGAAGTTATCCCTCCAGCATCATGTTCGCCAAGATTAGAATAATGCATGTTAGAAATATTCACTCCTCCTTTAACCCCCAACCTGATTTTGTCCAATTTGTCAGTGTGCTGTGCTGAAGCGCTCAAGAAGCAACAGCATAACGCAATGATCGCAATAAATTTATTAACCATCTGAATAAATAATGCCCGTAATTCCCCTGACGGATTTTGACAAAAGAAGAAGCGTGGGAACTGTTTTAATTTCTTATCTGTACAGAGGCATCGCCAAACGCCCACCAACCAAATAATAATAGACAGCCCACGCCTTTATGGATATACTCCTTCCTAGGAATATAATACAAAAGGGGTGAGCGTTTTGTTGTCTATTATTCTTGATTGGCTTTGAAAATTGGCGATTTTCTGTACAAGAATAATATCACTAAAAACGCTCTTCGTAATTAAAAAATAACATTCCTACTGATAAACAATCGGTAATGTTTCTGCAAAGAAATAATTTTTTTAAATAACATGCAAATTTTGCAATATTAATTCATTTAAAACTCACTGAAAAATAACTGGTTTACTCAAGACCATTTACTTTCTATATCTTACCCTCGAAAAATTCGCTTCGCACGCCGCAAAAAAGAATAATTTCCAAATAAATCGTATCT
>UQTJ01000092.1 GCA_900544075.1 uncultured Bacteroides sp. | reverse complement strand
TATACTTAATCAAATATATAAACTCCTGTAATCTAAATGGTTGCAGGAGTTTTTTATTTGCCATAAATTATAGTTTAGGGATATTCTAATAGCCTTCTTTTTGGTTATCTTCTCTTATCAAGTAAGAAGAAAAATGATACTATAACAACCCAAAATATGGTTCCTCCAAAGGCTATTACAGTCAAGCCCAAAGCAGAGCAATTGTCATTAAATTCAGCCATAAAAAGGTGATTTTTGCAGCCCATTTGCAGCCCAATTTGCCATTTTCAAAAATGGGCTGCAAAAACTTATATAATCAACTATAGTACAATGAGATATACTCCATTTTACAATCATTTTAATATGGAAAAACATTGTACGATGGTTTACTTTTCATTGAGAGAAAGTAAGCAAAACAAGAAAGGTTTATCACCTATTGAGGTTTCTATCTCCACAAACGGAAAAAGAATCTATTTCAGCACAGGTAAATATGCACGTTCTACAGACTGGAATAGAGAAAAACAGTTAGTAAAAGGTAAGAGTGAAGAAGCTCAATTAGTAAACAGCTATCTTACACAGCTAAGAAACAAAATATACCAGAAAGAAATTGAGCTACTTCAAATGGGCTACCTAATCACAGCTGAGCTACTAAAAGAAGCTGTTGCAGACAAAGTAGAAGCATTGAACGAAAAAAGCCTGTTTGAAGTCTTTGAAGAACATAACAGAGAACAGGAAAAGCTGGTTGGAAATGGAGTTTCTAAAGCTACTTATTGGATTTCGGTCTATACAGTAAGATTACTCAAAGAATTTGTTCAGCAGAAATACAAAAGAGAAGATTTATACCTACGTGAATTGAATCTGAACTTTATCCAGTCTTTTCATACATTCCTAAGAATAGACAAAGGAATGGCACAAAATTCATCTACCAAACATCTAAAGCTACTTAAAAAGATTGTCAACCTTGCAGTAGCTAATTCATACATGGCTACCAATCCATTCATTACTTATAAGATAGAACGTGAACCCGTAGAAATAGATTTCTTGGATGAAGAAGAACTAAGAAAGATTATCAACTTTGACACTCCCCTACCCAGACTGGAGAGAGCAAAAGATATGTTCCTCTTTGGGTGCTTCACTGGATTGAGCTACATTGACATCAAAACCTTAGCACCAGAACATTTTGAAAAGGACAATACAGGCAGAATTTGGATTAAGAAACGCAGGGTTAAGACTGGAGTTCTATCACGCATCCCCCTACTCCCTATTGCCAAACTGATACTGGATAAGTACAAAGGTGGAGAGAAATTACTTCCTATCCAAGACCCAGCAGATATAAACAAATACCTAAAGGATATAGCCATTTTGTGCGACATCAAGAAGCGAATCACATTTCATACAAGCCGCCACACATTCGCCAGCACCGTTACTTTAGCTAATAATATCTCACTGGAAGTCGTTTCTAAGATGCTTGGTCACACCAATACCAGAATGACCAACCATTATGCCAAACTGATAGATAAGTGCATAGGTGAACAGATGGACAAGCTCATGGACACATTTACAGGAGATTCCAACTACTAAGCCTTACAAACTATGATTATCCCATTTGCAGCTATTGTGAGTGGGATTTTCTTTTGCTGACGTTAATGGATATATACATAAATTAACAAATCCGCACAACCTAAGCATAATGCTTGAAATTCTTCTATTTTTATTAGACTATTAACAGAAATACACCTTATCTTTGCATTGTCAAAAGGTTCTTGATGCCTGATGACTAGTCTTCTGAAAAAGGCTACTATAGGTCTTTGATATTATGTACAATCTAACTCGCCTACAGATGGTGTAGGTCACTATAAGAAGACGAACAGCATATCTTTCAAATCAAAGAGAATTTTAACCGTCATCTTTTAAAAAAGATGGCAAATTATTTTTCTAAATTCAGAAAGATATGACAATTTTAAATATGGGGACAGATACAGCTCCTAAGTGGTTCGCAGTAGCCACAGTATCAATTAACGGAAAAGAACAGGAGATTATCCCTGCCTTTACAGAGTATTCAATCCAAAGAAAGGATTTCAGCAAAGATAAAATCTATGAAAAAATAGATAAGTCCAAGATTCTGCCGACAGTATTCTGTTTTGCTAAACCAGACATCTTCATAAAGGAAAATGTTCGGTTATTCGATTATTCAGGTAGGGAATTAACAGATGTTCCCAATGAAGCTCCGCAAATAATGGTTTATCTTGACAAGGCTGATAATATCAATCTTTTGGATTTAGATATTCCATTAAAAGCAGAACTGATAGATTGTGAGAGTGTAGCCGATGCTTATCATCATGTAGCAACTACTGCATATCTATCACAGTGTCCTTCTAAAGATGATTGGATAGGACTTGCAGGAATTGTTTCTAAAGACCAGTTACTTTTAGAAATAAGAAGATTTGGCAATTCATTCGGAATGAACGGCACTACAGCTCAAGGTTATTTTGGATTGAGTACCACAACCTCTTTTTTACAAAGCAAAGCTATTTCCACTAGTCCGCTTTTACCTAAAGGAGATTTCCGTACTTATCAGCAGGCTGAAATTTTGATGAAAGCTACTGTACAAGCATTCGGAGCAAAAGCAGCCAAGCAAACCAGATATATTAAGGCTATTAATTATTGCATTTCATTATATAGCTTTACTCTTGTTTGCCAAGCTCTCAATAATATTGGAGCTACTGAAAAATTGCAGCTGGATGCTTCCAAATGTGAGGACAAGGTACAGTGTCTGCAAAACATTCTTATAGAGCAGCTTGCAAGATTGACCTATAAGACAAAACAAAATTAAGTAGATTAGATTGTACATAATAAACTAAAGGGTGTTCCGACGGTTCACCCTTTTCTTTTTATATTCCTATAATTCGATAACCATTTTTTCTATCTCCATTATCTAACGGTATTTTACATGGATGGATTCTAAATCCATATAATTTTTCTAAATCAGAGGCTTTCCCTTTTTTGTCTATTCCTAATTTTAGGTAAACTTCATTCATCAGTTCTTTTATTTTTTCAGTAGTAAATTCCATATTGGGCTTGAATATTTTATTTAGTTCATAATGGATTTTTGCAGTTGAATGTCTGATACTGATTTCATTTTTTAGTTCCTTTTCCTTATAACCAAGTGCCTTTATTCTATCTCCCCCCAGCTCTTCATAATAATACTTTAGTTCAGGATATTTTTGCTCCAGAGTGAATGATACCATGTCAAAACATAGACCTTTTGATTTATACTCACAATATTGAGCCATTCTATCAACAAATGTTTCTGTTTTAACTATATGTTTCAATTGTTCCCGATAAACACCGTACACCTGATTTTCTGTAACATCAAAATTATTTTCAGATAATTGCTTTTTGATAATCAGCCCATTCTTATAATTATATTTCTGTAATTCATAAGCATACTGTTCACTTATATATGCTAACTTGTTGAATACAAATTCACCTGATATTTTATCATACATAGTATATGAATCCTGATACTGTAGCATTTTCTATTCACGTAAGCAATCTTTTATACGTTTATCTTTTAACAGACTGTCTTTTTCGTTATTATTCGCTTCAACTTCTTTAGCCGTAAGTGAAACTTTTTTATTTAAGTAATTTTGGAAAGTTTCATCATCTATCTCTTCCTTATTTACATTATATCAATAGTTCGTTAAAAATTAGCCCAGCCTAAGCGGATCTGGCAGTAAATAAAATGAGTTCTTTGAAAAGTTTGTCAATTAATTGCGTGTTT
>UQTJ01000091.1 GCA_900544075.1 uncultured Bacteroides sp. | reverse complement strand
GCTTTATTCGGTTTATGATTTCCTGTTTCATGACTCTTATTCATTTGTAGCTAATGGTTTGACAAGGAGCTGCGTTCAGCAGCTAACTTGGCTTGTTAGTCACTATATTTATTTTATAATCCACCCATATTTTTTTGCTATCCAGCTGCAAGCTAAATCAGATTTTGCCTGAACAGAAATACGGATAGAAGGCTTTTGCTCTACACCATTCGTTACAAATCGCAATGGTTTTGTGTGTTTTTTAATAAAGTCTGTTAATTGCACAAATAAAGGATATCCAGACGGCTCATGTAGTTGTATATCCTCATATGTAAAGTACTTATTATCTTCACTGGTTACGGCAATGCTTTTAGGATATGATATTTGCAAACAAAGATCTATAGTTTTTATTTTTCTATTAAATTCGCTGTTATAGATGTCATAATCAAAAGACACAAGACCGAAACCTGAAACTGGATTTATTTTATTTCCAGTTAAGAATAACATTGAGTATGTTGGAGCAACAATAAAATCATGATCTGATATTTCAGTTGCCATAAGCGATTCATAAAACCGGCAATATGCGTCATATACTTGTTCTATGGTATGCTTTGTCCGTTCGGAATTGGGTATTTCAAAGCAGATATTATGTTCTTTACAAAGTTCTAACCATTCTTTCATACTTTCAGGAGAAAGAAGAAATCTTAATTTCCAAAATCCACATCTTATAGTTCCCATATTTTTTTATTTTATTGTGACTAATGGTTTGGTGAGGAACAGCGTTAAGCTGTTGGCTCGACCTTGTTATAAGCTACATTGTTCTGTTATTATATTCTTTATTATTTTAGAATCTGTGCCATTCAGCATGTAAACGCTGCATAGTTTACTAAGAGCTTGCTGAATATCCACATCCGTTATCCCTAAATTGAACATTATACCTAAAGGTAAAAACCAAGAATCAGGAACTTGCTCATCTTCAATATTTACCATTGGGATATGACTTTCTGCATCATTTTCACAACTCAATACACACCCTCTGTCTTCTTCTTGTAGATTTCCTGTAGCATCTAATTCGGCACAATAGAAACGCTTTTCTTGGCTTTCATCATAATAGCCATAGGCGCAACGATATTCCCATAAATCTATCGAGAAGTAATAGACACCGCATTTTGCCGAAAGTCTTTTACACAATGTTTCGTAAATATATCGCAAACATTTTCCTTCAATGATATAATATCCGTTAATTAATGACGAAATCAATATCTTATCCACTCTCGGTAAAAGGTCATCAAAATAATTGTCTGCATTTTTATAAGTAGTACAAAGTATAGGGTTGTTATCCCACTGCTCATTTTCAGACAAAAGGGTTAGTCCTAATATATCTGCAACATCTTTTCTGACGTATGCAGGTATTAGGAGCCAATCAGCACAGCTAAAATATTCTTGTAATTGTTCGTTCATGATTCGGTGTATTATTGCTTATAATGGCTAAGCGGGGAACGCTGTCAAGCGTTATCACGCTTTGTTAGTTGCTTCGTTATTGTCTACCCATGCTTTGATTTCATTTGGAAAATGTTTATGAAACATTCTTATCCACAACTTATCGTTACACTTGTCGGGGATACAAGCATGAATGCACTCAAACCACTGGTCCCACATCCAATCAAAATCATCTTCCGGCATCATCATCCAAAGCAGAAAATCTTTTGGTTCCCAATCAGATAATTTCATAATATCCTTTTGCAGAACCTTACGCATGGATTGAAGTTGCTCTGTTGCTTCTTGACTGGTTATTTTTCCTTTCCAAAAATCAACAGCCGAGTGTGCAAAGTCATTTATCTGTTGGATAGTAGCATTAGGAAAATATTGTTTATCCAAATGCTCTACCATATCTTGCATAAAACATATTCGACGTTGATGCCATTGATGTTGGTTGTCATCTTCTATTTCATCTAAGATATACTTTGCCAACACTATAATTGCATCAAGTCCATGATTTTCTATTTTACCCCATTCGGTAGTATTCCAATCTGCTTGTGTTTTCACTTTATCATAGCAGACAGAGCATACTCCGTTTGGTAGAGTTATGGGATGTTTTCTGCAAATAGGGCATATTTTATCAACATTTTCCATTCTATTTGATTTTTAATTTGCAACTAATGGCTAAGCGGGGAACGTTATTAAACGTTATCACGCTTTGTTAGTCACGTTATTATTCTTGTTTATCTATAAAATCATAAAACTCATCCAAACCATATCTGGCTAAAGCATTATCTAACCATTCCTGATAACTGTCGGGGATTTCTTCACGTTCAGGATGTCCAAGCCAATACATTTCACCATATCGAGCAAGCATTGCCCAGTAATAAAAGGGTTCGTGAGCAAAGATAGAAACAGCAATAGTACTTTCTATTGGATGTTGAATCGGATAAAAATTTTTAACCAATTGCTGTGCATTCTCTATGGTAGTATTTCCATATATAGATATGCACTCTACCAAAAGTTCGCAAAACGCTTTGTAATGAAAGATGGCTATTTCTTTTTCATCTTCTACTACTATTATATCTTTATTCATATTGCTTTAATTTATAAGTTATTTCAAGTTGTGACTAATTTGTTTATAAATACACCTGTAGGTATAGGATATTTCGATAACCGACACCTGGCAGGTGTGTTTCCTGATCTCTAATAGCCGCACCCTACGAATCATCCAGCGAATCAAGCGGATTTGGGATTTTAGCTTTGTGTGCATTCGATGTATGAAGATATATGGCTGTAGTCTTTATGTCGTTGTGTCCCAACAGTTCCTGTATCGTGTGCAAGTCTGTCCCTTGTTCCAAAAGGTGGGTGGCAAACGAGTGGCGGAGCATGTGTACATGCACCCGGTGTTTGATGCCCGCACGTTGTGCGGCTTCTTTCAGCACTTTCACCAATGCGCTTGCCGAGTACGGTTGTCCGGGCGTTTCGCCCTCAAACAGCCATTTCTTCGGTCGGTATTCACGGAAGTACCGCCGCAGCTCTTCCAGCAGTTTGGGCGAAAGCAGCGAGTAGCGGCATTTCTTGCCCTTACCCATGATACGCACGGACATCATTTCGCTGTTGATGTCTTTTGGTGTGAGGTTCAGCAATTCACTACGCCGCAATCCGGCTGAATAAACCAAGGAAATCATGCAGTGATGCTTGATGTTGGACAGTTGGTCGAGGATGCGTTTTATCTCGTTCTTGCTCAATACTTCCGGGACGGTCTTGTATTCTTTGGCACGTGTGATGCCGCCGTAATACTGCCGTTTCCCGCCTTTCACCTGCTCGTAGTAGAACTTGATGGCGTTGATGCGCATATTCTGCTGTGAAACAGAAATTTTCTTTTCGTTTACAAGATAAAGAATGTACCTGTTGATGTCCGCCACTTTCAGGCGGTCGATGTTGCGCCCTTTGTGGTACTCCACGAAGTCGCTGAAATAAGCCCGGTAGGTCTTTATGGTGGATGGGCTGTAGCGTTTCTGTTCCAGCAGTTCCAGATAGCCTTCCGGCAGCGTGTATTCCCTCTTGGGTCTGGGATGCCGCACATATACCCGGCTGTAATCAATATAGGCATGGGGAGAATAGCGGTCGTAGAAATCCGACAGCTTGAAAACAGCAGCCGCCATGCAAGCGGAATCCTTGCCGGTCATTTCCACGCCTGTATCCTGGGCGAGCAGCAGGGGGATTGCCCCGTTTCCTGCATACTCTATCCGGACATAATCCACACCATCCTTTTCTTCCTTGTGAAGAACGATGCTTCCTCTTTGCCTCTGAGCCTTGTCCATGTCGTCGAATTTTTCTTCATGCCCCCAAAGGTACGAAAAGAATCGAAGAAACAAACCAAACGGTTTGGAAAAGTCGCAAAAGAATTTTCGGGAGGGAGAGAAAGGATGCCGGAGGGCATAAAAAAAGCCTGAACAGGTCAGGCTTTAATCAGCGAATAGATGAAACGGAGCTTGCGGGAGAGTTCCCCCGTGTCCAGCCCGGAGAGGAAAGCCTGCTCGA
>UQTJ01000090.1 GCA_900544075.1 uncultured Bacteroides sp. | reverse complement strand
AGTCTGATTTGACGGGAGCTGTTGTTAGTGCAAATATAAAAGATTTTGAAAAAGCTCCAAATACCAATATTCTCCAGTCTTTACAAGGAACAATCCCTGGATTAAATGTTGGACAAGCAACAACTGCTGGTGGAACACCAGATGTTTCTATTCGCGGCACGAATACTTTATCGGGTAGTAAAGATGTTCTTATTGTATTGGATGGAATAATTTATACAAGTCCATTATCTTCCATCAATCCTAATGATATTGAATCTGTTGATGTGTTGAAGGATGCTAGTGCTACAGCTGTTTATGGTGCACAAGCTGCCAATGGAGTATTATTAATAACAACTAAACGTGGAAAAGCAGGCAAAACGAAGGTGGATTTTTCAACTGCTTATACCACATCTTCTCCGACAAAGAATCTTCGTCCGATGAACCGTCAAGAATATTTAGATTTTACTCGTGAGTTTTGGTATGATGAGGCTTATTTGGGACCGGATTATAAAACTCCTAATCCTGATTTCGATTTGGCAAGTAAATTGCCTGATGCGGTTATGTTGGATGCCGATAGTCCAGATGGAATTGTTCCCTATGATTATGATTGGTGGGGAGAAGGGACTTCTAATGCTTCCATGTGGGAAAATAAATTGAGTTTGTCTGGAGGAACAGATACAATGTCTTATTTGATTTCGTATGCTAATACTAGTCAAAAAGGATATATACTAAATGATGAATTTAAGCGTAATAGCATTCGTGTTAATTTGGATGTAAAACCATTTAGTTGGTTGAAGACAGGTGTTCAGACTTTTGGCTCTTTTGTTAATCGAGATGGGGCACAACCTGATATATGGGATCTAGTGACGCAGAATCCTTTATGTCGTCCTTATGATGATGAGGGGGAAATAATTCCTTACCCTTTTAATACCTTGGATACAAATCCGTTTATGTTATCGGATGTGGATGATCGTGAGCGACATAATTATTTCTTTGCTAATATTTATGCGGAAGTCCAATTACCGATTAAGGGGTTGACTTATCGTTTTAATTTTGGTAATAATTATCGTATTGATGAACATTATCAGGCAAGTGAATATGGCGCAAGTTTAAATGGGGAAGCGTATAAACAGCATACGGAATATTATGATTGGACGTTTGATAATATTGTGAACTATAATGGAGAATTTGGAGACCATAGTATTGCTGCTACTTTCCTATATGGGGCGAGTGAACGTAAACAAAATTATACGGAGGCAAAATCACAAAAATTTTCACGTTTGTCTTTAGGGTATAATGATTTGTCTTTAGGTAAGGACCAATACACATCTTCTGAAGCTTGGAGTGAGGCTTTGCTATATCAAATGTTCCGTTTAAATTATAAATATAAAAATAGATATTTGTTAACAGCAACAGTACGTCGTGATGGCTTTTCTGGGTTTGCTGAAAATAATAAATTTGCAGTTTTCCCTTCTGTTGCTTTAGGATGGGTTCTGTCAGAAGAGAAATGGTTTAAAGCGTCATGGGTAGATCAGTTGAAAATTCGTGGCGGTTGGGGAATCAGCGGTAACCAGACATCTCGTTATAAGTCATTGGCTACGGTTGATACCTATTCAGGGTATGTTTTTGGTGATGGAGGAGCAACTGAAACAGCTCAAAAGGTTACTGCGATGGGGAATAATGATTTAAAGTGGGAAAAAACTTCTGGGTATAATGTCGGGGTTGATTTTTCATTATTTAAGAATCGTTTGACCGGTTCATTAGAGCTTTATTATACAACAACTCGCGATTTACTTTATGATAGGGTAATACCTACTATAACAGGTTTCAGTCAAGTTAGTTCTAATATTGGGAAAATACGTAATAAGGGAATTGAACTAACAATTACTTCTCGCAATTTTGTACTCCCAAATTTTGAGTGGAGCACTACGTTTAATATTTCTGCTAATAGGAATAAAATAGTTTCATTATTAGGTAGAGATGATGATGGTGACGGACATGAGGATGATTTAACATCAAGCAACTTATTTATAGGGGAGTCAACTTCAGCTATTTATGATTATCAAATTGATGGAATTTGGCAACTAAATGATAATATTCCGAATGGATACCACCCAGGAAATTATCGGATTGTTGATACGGATGGGAATGGTGAGATAACGACTGATGATAGAGTTATCTTAGGCTATAAAGATCCGGCATATCGTTTTGGTATTATGAATAAATTTAGATGGAAAGACTTAACTTTTAGTTTCTTTATTAATTCCGCACAGGGTGGGAAAAATGGTTATATGCAGAGCAATTCGAAATCAATGAATAGAGGAATAGATAATGATAGAAGATGGAATATGATAAGTGAATTGGCAGCAGATAGTTGGTCTCCAAATAATCCAAATGCTACATATGCTCGTTCTACTGCAGCTCCTACTATAACAGGAGTTAATTATCAACAAAGAAGTTTTGTCCGTTTACAAGATATAACTTTAGGATATAATTTGCCTAATTCTTGGCTGCGTGCTATTGGTATTGATAATATAAATGTTTATGTGAGTGGAAAAAATTTGCTGACATTTACAAAATGGAAAGGTTGGGATCCTGAAGCCGGACAAGATTATTTTGGACGTCCTGTATTGAAGAGTTTTACTGTTGGTTTGAATGTTACACTTTAAATTTTATTTTATGAAAAAATCTATCATTTTGAGTATATTACTCGGAAGTGTGTTGGTTAGTTGTAATGAAAGTGCTTTTTTAAGAGAAACACCAGAAGATTTTATGAGTACTTCGAACGCTTTCCAGACTGAGTCTGATTTTGAAATGTCGATAAATAATTTATATAATCTTACTCGTTATGAGTTTTATGGTTATGATGAATCAAAGCCTTTTGATTATATATATGGCACGGATATTGTCTTTGATGGAGTACCTGGACCAACTTTAAGGCATAGCAATATGCTTGCTGCTTATGATCCGACTGCAGCAATTCCTAGAATTCATTGGAATAATTTATATCAGCTTGTGGCTGCTGCAAATACCGTGATTGACAGAGTAGAAAAGATGAATTTCTCAGAGGATGCTGTGACCTTATTAACAGCCAAAGCACGTTTTTTTAGAGGATTTGCTTATCGAACTTTAGCTTATTTATATGGAGGGGTACCCTTGGAATTGCATGAAGTATCGGAGGCTAAAACTGATTATGTCCGCTCAACTCGTGAAGAAACTTTAGAGCAGGCAAAAGAAGATGTGAAGTTTGCGGCAGAAAATTTACCTGATATTGTAGATGTAAAAGATGGAGAAATCTCATCTCCTGCTGCTTATCATTTGTTGGCGGAAATATATTTAGCTTTAGGCATGAATGAGGAGGCAAAAGATGCAGCAACTAAGGTTATAGATAATCCAGCACTTGGTTTAATGAAAAATCGTTTTGGCTCAAGAGCTACAGAGACTCCAGGAGATGTGTACTGGGATTTGTTTCGTAGAAATAATCAGAACAGAAGTGCGGGTAATACGGAAGGGATTTGGGTTATTCAGTTTGAAACAGATCTTCCAGGTGGAGGTAGTTCTACTGCAGATTTGAAAGTTACTGGAAATTATTTGTTTGAAAGGAATTGTAGCCCTTATACAGGATTGTTAGAGTTAACCATTAACGGTAAAAAGTATAAACCATTTAATAATTGGCCCTGTGGTGATTATACAGGGGGAAGAGGCATGGGATGGGCTATTCCTACAAGATATTTTAGTAATACTGTGTGGGAGAATGATTTTTACGGTGATATAAGAAATGCAGAACATAATTTTGTTCGTCATTTTAAAGTCCAAAATTCAGCTGTTGTGGCTTTGGGCATCTCAGAAATAGATGTAGATAACCCTCCTACAGGACTTAATATTGTTGTCCCAGCTCGTCCTTTATTTGCTTATCAAACAAAATGTACTACTCCTTATAACCATCCAGATGAAGTATATGAGAATAAAGCAACTTGGAAATTAAAAAGTATTGCAGGCACTACATTCACTGATCAATATATGTTTCGTT
>UQTJ01000089.1 GCA_900544075.1 uncultured Bacteroides sp. | reverse complement strand
CCGGGAAATTAAAAAAAGGGGGTACAATCATTGAACCTACAAGCGGGAATACCGGAATCGGTATGGCTTGGATTGCAGCCCTAAAAGGATATAAAGTCATTCTTACTATGCCGGAAACTATGAGTATAGAAAGAAGGAAACTTCTCAAAGCATTCGGCAGTGAGTTGGTTTTGACACCGGGAAGTGAAGGTATGAAAGGTGCGATAGCAAAAGCAGAAGAATTAAATTCTCAAATAAAAGGATCTGTCATATTACAGCAATTCAAAAATCCCGCCAACCCTGATATTCACTATATGACAACAGCAAATGAGATTATTGAAGATGCAGGAAAGTTTGATGTCTTTATCTCTTGTGTCGGAACAGGAGGAAGTATTACCGGTATTGGTAAAAGATTAAAAGAGAAGAGTCCTGAAATAGAAATAATAGCAGTAGAGCCAAAAGGTTCACCTGTTTTGTCTGGAGGAGTAGCTGGTCCGCATAAGATACAAGGCATTGGTGCAGGATTTATACCTGAAATTATAGAGAGGAGTTATATTGATAAAATAATTCAGATAAATGATAATGATGCTTTTAAAATGATGCGAGATTTGGCAAGGAAAGAAGGACTTCTTGTTGGTATTTCTTCAGGAGCAGCTGTTTCTGTTGCAGTACAAGTAGCTCAAAACTGCAATTATAAAGGTAAAAGGATTGTAGTATTATTGCCTGATACAGGAGAGAGATACCTTTCTATGAATATTGCAAGTATTCATGACTTGGAAGATTACTGATT
Organism: uncultured Bacteroides sp.; assembly: GCA_900544075.1. Lineage (GTDB taxonomy): Bacteria > Bacteroidota > Bacteroidia > Bacteroidales > Bacteroidaceae > Phocaeicola. Next base: position 3,471 of record UQTJ01000089.1, on the reverse strand, counting down.
TATCTACTACAAAAAGTATTTTATAGATTTTAACGCCTTACAAATGCCTCTGAGAGGGGGTAAATTTGAAAGAATGTACTTTTTAAAGGAAACTCATCTATAATAATATTTTATGAGATACGGTTTGCTGATACTCATAAATGTAGAAAAACGAATAATTTGTGCTGATTTACGATACAGAAAATTAAACACATATTATAAATATGAAAATCAATGATTCAAAATTATATGGAAGAGTTATATTTGGATACATTATTGTTTTTTTTATTATAGCATGTATATCTTTAATTTTTATATATCAGAAGATTAAGCTAGAGGACATAAATAATAAGCAATATCAAATAAATTTAGTTCATAACAAAATATTTGTTTTACCTTTATATGTCAATAAATTATCATCTTTAAGTGAGTCTGTATTTACATGGAATTATAGAGACTATTTAGAATATCAAAGGAATCGTTTGTTTACAGATAGTATTTTACAAGATATAAAAATACATTGTAATGGTTTTATCCAGATTGAGCAAGTTGATTCTTTATGTAATATGTTAGAGCAAAAAGAATATTCTCTTTTGCATATCATGAGAACTATTAAGTCCAAAGAGAAGTCAGACAGTTTATTTTTTGAATCCCAAATTCCTAAAAAGAGTTTAAAAACACGAACAGTAACGAGAAAGAAGAAAGGTTTAGCTGGATTTTTTGGAAAAACCGAAACAATTCAAGAACCATATTATGTGATAGAATATTCAGAATTAAAGAAAAAAACAAATATAGATCATAAAAATTATCTGATTCAGATAGAGATGGAATCAGATAGTTTAATCATGAAAAATAAATTGATAAATAATCAATTAAGCGAGCTTTTATGTGTTTTAGATGATGATATTCAAAAGAATTTTATTGAATATAATAAAGAAATTATAAATGCTCAAAAAACGGCTTTTCGCTTATTCTCTATAATTATAATCATAGCTATTATTTTATTATTGCTCTCCTTTTTTATTATACGTTCGGATTTTAATAAAGAAGAAACGATTAAACGAAAATTAAAACAGGTTATTAAAGAGAATGTAGATTTACTTGAAATGCGCAAGCAAATTATTTTAACTATTTCTCATGATGTACGAGGCCCACTTGGTAATATACATAACTGTGCCGATTTGGTTTCGGAAACGCGAGAAAAGAAAAAGCGCGAAATCTATTTAGATGACATCCGTCATTCTTGCCAACACGTCCTACATTTAGTTAACGACCTGATGGATGCTTACCGGATTAATGACGTCGGTAGCTTACGTAATGATGCACCTTTTCATCTAAATCGTTTTTTGCTGCGCATTTCAGATGAATTCTCCCGTAAATCGGTTTCAAAAGGTCTGATTCTATATTCGGAACATAATGGTTCAAATGTAACTGTAAAAGGAGACGCGGACAAACTTGAACAAGTACTAGACAATCTGCTTACAAACGCCATCAAGTTTACATCCAAAGGAAATGTCTGTTTCCATACTGAATATTTAGAAGGGAAACTGTTGATTGAAATAAGGGATACAGGTATTGGAATGGATGAAGAGACGCTTAAAAAAATATTTTCTCCCTTTGAACGTGCTGCGCAGAATGTTAATTCAGAAGGTTTCGGTTTAGGTCTTTTTCTGACTAAGGGACTAGTTAAAGTCCTTGATGGAACAATAAATGTAGAAAGTAAGCTTGGTAAGGGGAGCGTGTTCAAACTTGAATTTCTTTTACCAGAAACGGATGAGCTTGTGGACGAATGTAATTCTTATAGTGAGTCTATAACCATTTTGCCGAAAAATGTACTTGTTGTGGATGATGATCCTATATTGCTAAAAATAGTGGAAGACATGCTTGGGCGTAATGGTATAACTTGTACGACCTGTATGAATGTACGGGATGTAGTAACAGCTATTAGACAATCAGATTATGATATGATACTTACTGATGTACAAATGCCGGATATCGATGGGTTCGCTCTATTAAAACTACTTAGAAATTCAGACATAGGAAATTCAAGAACCATTCCTGTTGCAGTCATGACTGCCCGTGGTGACGGAAATTCCGGAATCTATGAAAAAGAAGGATTTGCGGGTTGCATTCATAAGCCGTTCAACATCCATGCATTACTTACTTTTTTATCAACCATTATGTCTCAAATAAAAGTTTCTCAAACTGGAGATTTTGACTTTTCCTGCTTGTTGGATAGTACAGATGATCATGAACATATGATGTCTCTTGTTATCATGGAATCAAGAAAAGAAATTGAGGAACTTAAAACAGCCATAAAGACAACCAATCGTGAATCCATGAGAAAAACAATACATCGAATGATGCCTGTATGGGAAATGCTTGAAAAGGAACAGTTGTTGCGTGATTTTCAAGAAAAGTTACACGATATGGATATTAGTGATGATGTTATTTGTGAAAATGCTATCCAGATTATAGAGTGGATTGAAAAATTAATTAATGAAACAGAAAATGAACTGAAAAGATATGAAAATTCTGATAGTTGAAGACAATATGATACTTTGCGGAATGATTGAAAAATGGCTGCAGAAGGCCGGTTACGAAGTATTGACAGCTATAGATGAACCCGGTGCACGTAGTATTCTGAAGAAAAACGAAATCAATCTTGTATTGGGAGACGTACGTCTGCCGGAAGGTGATGGTATTAGTCTTCTGGAATGGATGATGCGTTCTAAGATGGAAGTTCCATTTATTGTCATGACAGATTATGCCTGTATCACGGATGCAGTCCGTGCTATCAAACTCGGTGCTAAGGATTATTTGCAAAAGCCTGTTCATCAAGAGCTACTGATAGAATTAGTACATAGTATGCTTAAGCAGCCAGTTATTGTACGTAAAGAGCGTTCTTTTGTTGAACGTACCAGTGAAGCTGCCAGAAAAGCCGCTTCACTGGCTCGTCGTGTGGCATCTTCTGAACTTTCAGTTCTGATACTCGGTCCGAGCGGAAGCGGTAAGGAAGTGATAGCCCAGATGATCCACCGTTATAGTGACAGACGTGATAAACCTTTCGTTGCTGTCAATTGTGGAAGTATACCTAACGATTTACAGGCTTCTGAATTTTTTGGTGCGGTCAAGGGTGCCTTTACCGGAGCAGTTGCTGATAGGAAGGGATATTTTGAAACGGCCAATGGAGGAACCTTATTTCTGGATGAAGTCGGTAATATGCCGTATTCCATGCAGATTCTTCTCCTTCGGGTTCTTCAGGAAAAGGAGTTTAATCCTGTTGGAAGTGATAAAGTCAAGCATATTGACGTGCGTATCGTATCTGCCACCAATGAGGATATGGAAAAGGCTGTGCAGGAAGGTCGTTTTCGTGAGGATTTGTATTATCGCCTTGCAGAACTCGAAATTGTTCAACCGCCATTAAAAGATTGTAAAGCCTCAAATCCGCAACTAAGCTCTTCAGCGTCCTTCTTGCGTCTAAACGTCCTC
>UQTJ01000088.1 GCA_900544075.1 uncultured Bacteroides sp. | reverse complement strand
CAAATTTTCGATGTGTAATGTATTAGCTGCTTTTTCTTTCTGTTCGTTCACGATGTGCGTATAAATCTGCGTGGTTCTGACATTTGTATGACCCATTAAATCTTTTATTGTATATATATCAACACCATTTTCCAGCAATAGCGAAGCGAAACTATGGCGACCGCAATGGAAGGTGATATGCTTCTTTATACCGGATGCTTCTATCCAAACTTTCAGAGGACGTGAAATCCAGGAGGCATCTGTCAATCCTTCAAAAACGAGAGATTCTTCATCGTTTGGGCGTTCTCCACAGAGTTGGAGAGCTTGTTGTATGACTGGCTTATAATCTGGTCTTTTTGTTTTCTGCTGAACTATAACTGCTTGCCATGTACCCTTACTTGTTTGCTGAATCTGTTTCCATTTCAAAGTCTGGATGTTACTATGTAGTAATCCTGTGAGAATAGAGAATAAGAACGCACGTTTTAAAACATCGTCCTTACAAGGAGTATCAACCAACATTTGCACTTCATTCATACTAAGCGCAACACGAGGCTTCTCAGTGTTTGTTATCCCCTTTACTTTTGCACTTATATCAACGGTAAGATATTCATCAACGAACGCTTGTTTTAATCCGGCCTTGAGTATAGAGAAATAGGTAGATGCAGTATTCTGTGAGATCGTTCCTTTTTTTATTTCCTCCCATGGGAGCACGTAACAGAAACATCTTAATATCTTCATGTAGTTTAACGGATATGTCCTTGAATGGGATTGGTTGTCCTTGAGAATAAATTTTCAATAATTTACCCACTCGCATCCAGTTAACTATAATTGAATTGGAGCTATTAGGATGCCGTTTGCTGATAATACTATTGAAATACTTGATAAAGTCCTGTTCGCTTCGTTCATTTTGTGCAGCGATTTCATTCTCTTTATCAGTATATAGAATTGCGCTATCGTATTCATGTTGCCGTAACTTACGCACATTGTCAGCATAGATACAAGCCTCTTGATCTATCGTTGAACGGCATTGGATGATTCCATTCAAATCACGTTTAGGTTTGTAATTGAATGTTCCATCCGGTAAAATGCGTGCAATGGACGACTTGTCCCAAATTGGTGTGGATATAGTCCGGTTAATTGATTCAACCACACGGCTTGCCCGTTTAGAGCCTCGCTTGTAAACCGTATATGATTCTATAATCAGATACCACTCATCTTTATAATTTGATTTTCTGAGTTTGACGGTCACTTCGGTGTTTGGTAATGCTTTCTTCATTCTACTTCAGATTTATATAGATTGTCTATTTCTTGTTTGGGTACATATACATAGTTTCCTATTTGTCGTGAGGGAATAGAGTATTTTCTAACATGCGCCCATACTGAACTATCATTAATATGGTACTTCTCACAAATCTCTGTAATGGTATAACAGTCCTCTGGCTCTAAGCTATATGTTTTAGGAACAGGTTTTTCTTTTTCGGCAATACTTTCCGGTCTCTTTAGGAAAAGTTGTTCCATTTCGGAGCGTTTGATACGCGTGAGCCTTGTACCCAAATTGATGACTGGAATACGTCCCAATTTGATTAAGCGATAGAGAGTACTACGTTCTACCCCAAACATTGCTACTGCCTCCTTTACAGAAATATATTCTCTGATGTCTGGTACTTGTTGGGCAATGGCTTCTAATTTTGCATTTCTATCTTTTACATCTTTTTTGCGCTTCCAAGCTACTTTACCATATTTGGGGGAACAATAATAACTGTCAAGTGTCTTTGCGACGAAAACCTTGCCGCAGACTTTGCACTTCCTTTTGATTTCAAATCCGATTGTTGGCATATTATCTACTTTTAAGTATGTATTAGTATAGATAAGTAGAATTTAGTTCCACATTATCTACTTTTTTGTCTTGTCGCAAATATGTCGCAAATAAGAGATAAAAAAGCCCATAGAAAACACATAGAAACCATGAACCCTATAAACGCAAAAAGCGTGCAACTCGTTGAGCTGCACGCTTTTGCTTATTGTTTATTATTTGTTTACTTATCTGAATCATTTGACTTCCTCAAAATCAGCGTCCTGAACATTGTCGCCATGCTTGTCATTAGCACCACCATTGTTTGCCTGACCGGCGTTAGGACCTGCCTGAGCACCGCCCTGTGCACCTGACTGAGCATACATTTCTGCGCTTGCTGCCTGGAAAGCTGACTGGAGTTCTGCGCTTGCAGCATCGATACCGGCCAAATCCTGAGCCTTGTGAGCATCTTTCAGTTTCTGAAGAGCAGCTTCGATAGGAGCTTTCTTGTCTGCAGGGATCTTATCGCCAAGGTCTTTCAACTGATTTTCTGTAGAGAATATCAAGCTGTCAGCCTGGTTCAATTTGTCGATACGTTCCTTTTCTTTCTTATCTGCTTCTGCATTTGCTTCAGCTTCAGCTTTCATACGGTCGATTTCTTCTTTGCTCAAACCTGATGAAGCTTCGATACGGATAGCTTGTTCCTTACCTGTAGCCTTATCCTTGGCAGATACTTTCAAGATACCGTTAGCGTCGATATCGAATGTTACTTCAATCTGAGGAACACCACGACGAGCAGGAGCGATACCTGTCAGGTTGAACTGACCGATTGATTTGTTCTGTGCTGCCATAGGACGTTCACCCTGGAGTACGTGGATTGTAACTTCTGTCTGGTTGTCGGCTGCTGTAGAGAACACTTCGCTCTTCTTGCAAGGGATAGTAGTGTTGGCGTCGATAAGTTTTGTCATCACACCACCCATTGTTTCGATACCCATTGACAATGGAGTTACGTCAAGAAGAACAACACCCTTGATTTCGTCTGTCAATACGGCACCCTGAACTGCTGCACCTACTGCAACTACTTCATCCGGATTAACACCCTTAGAAGGAACTTTACCGAAGAAGTCTTCTACAAGTTTCTGAACTGCAGGGATACGTGAAGAACCACCTACAAGGATTACTTCGTCTATATCTGAGTTGCTCAAACCTGCATCGCTCATAGCTTTCTTACATGGTTCAAGACAAGCCTGAATCAATCCGTGTGCCAACTGTTCGAATTTGGCACGAGTCAAAGTCTTAACCAAGTGCTTTGGAACACCTGCTACAGGCATGATGTAAGGCAAGTTGATTTCTGTAGAAGTAGAAGATGACAATTCGATTTTTGCCTTTTCTGCTGCTTCTTTCAGACGCTGCATTGCCATCGGGTCCTGAGTCAAGTCAGCACCTTCGTCGTTCTTGAATTCCTGAACCAACCAGTCGATGATTACCTGGTCGAAGTCATCACCACCAAGGTGAGTATCACCGTTTGTAGAAAGTACTTCGAACACACCGCCACCGAATTCAAGGATTGAAATATCGAATGTACCACCACCAAGGTCGAACACTGCAATCTTCATGTCCTTGTTTGATTTGTCAACACCGTATGCAAGTGCTGCTGCTGTCGGTTCGTTTACGATACGTTTTACTTCAAGACCTGCAATCTGACCTGCTTCTTTTGTAGCCTGACGCTGTGAGTCTGAGAAGTATGCCGGAACTGTGATGACAGCTTCTGTTACTTCCTGTCCGAGATAGTCTTCTGCAGTCTTCTTCATTTTCTGAAGAATCATTGCTGAGATTTCCTGTGGAGTGTAAAGACGTCCGTCGATATCAACACGTGGAGTGTTGTTTTCGCCACGAACTACTTTATATGGAACACGTTCAATTTCTTTAGCTACCTGATCGTAAGTTTCACCCATGAAACGTTTGATTGAGTAAACTGTACGAGTTGGGTTTGTGATGGCCTGACGTTTTGCAGGGTCACCGATTTTACGTTCGCCGCCGTCAACGAAACCTACTACTGATGGAGTAGTACGCTTACCTTCGCTGTTAGCGATTACAACTGGTTCGTTACCTTCGAACACTGCTACACATGAGTTTGTTGTACCTAAGTCAATACCAATAATCTTTCCCATAATTTTATCTTTTTTTATTATTATCTTATTTAAGTTATTTCTGTAACTTTTGCGTTACGCTGTATTATAAACAAACCTTGTGCCACAGCTGAAATCTGTCGTGGCACGGCTGAAAACTGACAAATTGTCTGAATTTACTCTTTGCGGTACTGACAAAACATGATTTTTGTCACTTTCCGTCTGACTTTTACCGCTTATATATACTTATATATATGTGTCTGCATAATTAAATACCGGATTGTTCAGTGACAGGGAAATAAATCTTCTTTGTCCTTGCGGAAACTTATAAATGCCTTTACATTTTCTCTATATATAACTTGTTTTTATATAAATACAACTTGTATATTTATATATATAACTTATATTTATAAAAACACAGATTGTATTTAGAGAAAGTGATTAGGAAAAAATGGTTTTATGCAAGGACGTTTCTCATTCTTTTTTATTATATTTGTTGTAATCAGGTAGGTTTTATTTGACTATCAACAGATTGGATAAAA
>UQTJ01000087.1 GCA_900544075.1 uncultured Bacteroides sp. | reverse complement strand
CGTTAAGACTGGAACCAAGTATTACACTCCCATTCTTCCTCCTGCTATGGCTGTACTAGAGAAATACCATTATCATCTTCCACGTTTCAGTCAACAGGCATATAACAGACTATTGAAGTGTATAGGTGTTTTAATAGGTACAAAGAAAAATCTTTCCTCTCATATTGCCCGATACACATTTGCTACTACTGTGCTTCTTGCTCATGAAGTACCGATTGAGTCTGTGTCTAAGATGATGGGACATACACGAATACAGATTACTCAGGTGTATGCGAAGATTCTTAATTCAAGTGTCGAAAAGCAGGCTGAGAGACTGGCTAATATTTTGTAACGTTATATTATATGTTTATCATAAATTATTATACTACTATAATGATTTATGCTGCAAACACTTCCTTTATGTTTCGACCGAGCGTATATTTGCTCCATGAACTAAAAAATAAAAATATGGGAATAGTAAATAATGTAATTGTAAAAATGCAAAGGTATGAATACATGAGACGATTCTTATTGTATGGTGAAATGTACATGAATACACTTCAAACTTTTACTAAGATGGATGAATGTGATGGAATAGGTGATAAATTTGAAAATTCCATTTCATATATAAATTATAAGCCAATCCATGCAATTTTCAAGTTAAGCAATGGAAAAGAATTAAAGTTACATCCTACATCAGTAAAGGTTAGAGAGTTCGTAGACACAAATATTGGTAATATCTACTCAATGGCATTAGTAGATTGTAATATTCAGTCAATAGATAATCAACTTAAATTTTCTATTCAAAACGTAGATAGAATAAACTCTATAGGAAATGGTTATGATTCAATTGTTGTCATATTAAATCCTGTGGAATTTATATCTAGGTGTGAAAAAACAATTCAAAGTATGGGCTATAAATTGTATTATGACCCTGTGGAATATTTTTCAGATAATGAGTTTAACAAGAAAATAGAGATAACGCCATTTATGAAAAGAGATAGATATAAATCTCAAAATGAATTTAGATTATTTGTTGACTTTAATTCAAATGAGCCACAAATAATAAAGATTGGAAATATTTCTGATATTGCTTTTTTAATTCATAAAAGTGGTATTTGTAGTTTAAACGATGAACTACCTGAAAGTATTTAATAGCAAAGCCCCTTCCGGATATTAATCTGGTCGGGGCTTTTGTCTGCTAATAAAAGCGAACTTCCACACTGCAAAGATGCATATAATTTCCGAGAAAAGTTGTATATAATTATGAGAAAATATTGTATATCAGAATTGCCATAAATTATAATTGACCGTTACAGCCAATACCGGAGTGAGTCCGTTTTTTCCTACACCATATCCGGCTGACAAACCAATACCCCAACGTTTGGGCTTTTGCGTTATGTCACGGTAAATGTATTCAGTCTTATAGATGGTACGCGGATAAACCCGGATTTCGTCTAAACGTGGTGCTACACCGCTAACCTTTGCGTAGTAGTTGCTATCCTGGTACTCCTTATATTCACGTAAATGATAGCAGGTGTCGCTCGCATGAATGGTATCTGAGTTATCAATCCAGGCAAGATAAGGCTGCGGCAACAGAATATACATCGTATCCACATCAACCTTATTAACTATATAGACCGATGTAACGGTATCAGGCTTCCCGATATTGCCTTCAGTTGGCGAACGGCTGCACCAACCTAAACAGAAAGCCAGTACAGCTATTAAAAGATATGGTAGGTATTTCATGGTTTGACTACGATTTCAGGAATAAAAGGATACTCAGACCTTACATCGAAGCAAGGACACATCTTTGTCCATTCTTCCGGCTCCACGATTCCGTCTCCGTCTAAGTCTGGCGATGTGTCACGATGACCCAATACCTCCACAATCTGGAACTTTCCGCAAAGTTCCTTAATCAGTTTGACCAACGCTTTCTTTTGCGCTGGAGTGCGGGTGTCGGCAGGTTTACCGTTTGCATCCAGTCCACCCACATAACATATGCCGATGGAATGCTTGTTGTAGCTAATGCCGCTGAAGCCTTTGCTGTTACAGTGCGCCCCGTCAATGGTGAGCGAACGGCCAACCTCTACCGTACCGTCCAGCCTTACCACATAATTGTATCCAATCGTGCTGAACCCACTCTTCAGGTGCATCTGGGTGATTTCCTTCTTACCAATGTTCTGCCCGGATTTTGTGGCCGAGCAGTGAATTATTATTGAATCTATTTTGTCCATATAATTTATTACTTTATTTTTGTACTAAATCTCGTTAAGAGAAAGTTAGTAATAAAAGAGCTTGGAGTGCAGTGGCACTCCTATTTTATTTTTTGTCCTCCTTTATTTTTTTGATTAGCTTTTGTGCTTCTTCAGGAGTAAGGCACTCTACAATTTTTGCGGCCATATCTGCTACATCTGCAGCATGGCTCTTTTTCTTTCTGAGATTCTCAACTACAGAAAATCCTTCGACAAACAGAACTCCAGCTGTGCCGATGACTGCTCCGTAGGGTAAGTTATACCATGGGAAGCATAGCCCCAGAATATCAATTAGGATGAAGAACATAACCAGCCTGTAATAGTCCACGATTTTCGTACCAGTCTTACGCAGTGGCCGGCTGCATATCTTTTCCTTGTTGGCCCGTGCAGCATCTATTCCGGTCCACATATCCAGCAGACAGGCAAAAACGATAAGCACAAGGCAGGCGAATATAATTGCGACTCCTGCCCGCAAATCCTGTGTGATGAATCCTACATATTTTTCCATTAGCTTACATGTTTATCAGACCATCCTTTTGCTAACCATCCCAAAAACACGCCAAACAAGAACGATCCAGTTGATACGATACTCACCCAAAATGGCACGTACTGGTAGTATGCCAGCAATCCAACAATTACGACTAACACGATAGCACAAACAATCAGTTTCTCTTTCATAACTCCTCCAATTTTTAAAATTAATATTCTATTACTAACATCTACTTTGTCTGACAAATCAGTGAAAATGGTAACACTTTTAATACAATAAAAAATACCCACAAGCGCATCCCAACTTAATGGAACACGCTCATGGGCGTAACTACTATTTCACACAAAAAACTACTCATTTACCATCCTTTTTCAGCGAAGGTAAACAAGTTAAAAACGAACAAAGAATAAAAGGTTTCAAAAATGCTGACAGCTCTTGTCAGTATATTTTAGGTATATCATATGAAATCTACCAAATCTCTACCGGGCGGCAAAATTGGGCTGAAAATCGAGCCGTTTTTTCCGTGTTTTTACAGCCTTCAAATCGCGTAAAATTGTTGATGAAAGAACCTCCGAATAAATCTCTGTTGTCTTGACCGAAGTATGGCCGAGCAGCTTCTGTACCGTGGTTATCGGAACCCCTTGATGGATGAGTAATGTAGCACATGTATGACGGGCCGTATGGTACGTTATGTGCTTCTTTATGCGTGCCATTTCTGCTATCTGTGCGAGGTATTTGTTCACGTCTGAATTGCATCCAAGGCTGGCAAATTCTTCTATGTTGTAACGGTCTAATATTGTGAGTGCTTTCCCTTCGAAAAGCAGGTGTAACGGAAGCCGGAGTTCGATTCCAGTCTTAATTGATTTGAAGTGCAGCCAACGGTTTCCATTTATCTTGATAAAGTTTGCAGGGGTAAGCTGGCAGAAATCAGAGAACCGCAACCCTACATAGCAACAGAACAGGAACGCATCCAGTACATGACGCATCTTTTTGTCGCTTACCTCCAGGTTCTCCAGCTTCCTTAATTCGTCCGGAGTCAAGAACTCGTGCCTACCTTTCTCCTGCTTAATCTTAAATTTGCGGAACGGGTAAGCATCGGCATGAATGTATCCCTGGTTTATTGCTTCATTGACTAGCGTCCGAAGCTGGCGAAGGTGTTTGGCAACCGTGTTCACCCCATTGCCTTTCTCTCTTAGATACGCTTCAAAATCCTTTAGAAAGCTATACGTTATGTCTTTGAAGTCTAATCCAGGACGGAATTCCTGCAGGACATTTATTGTCGTTATCAGGTTGTCTTTTGTACTTTGTCTACGGTCTGAGTGCTTTACATATTCCTTAGCGAATATAGGGAAGGTAACATTAACGGGGGTATTTTTCTTTATCGCATCACGAAGTAAAGCTAAAGTCGGTTGTATTCCACGTTTCCATAACGACAGTTCTATGCTTTGAAGATGCAGTATAAACTCAAACAACATGGAGTTAAGGTCATTGGCTTGCGGATGGTTACATACTTGTGCTATCTGCTTATCCCAGTGCTCCGGACGAAGATAAACGTTCGTCTTAAAATATACTTTACGTTGATTCAAAGATGCTTCTACCTGCACAAGGGCTGTTCCTTGCTTATTTAAGTGATTTTTTCTATTGTAAACAAGGCGGTATCGAATTTTTTCCATTTTTCTGCCGAAAATAGTTATTTATATGGAATTCATAAAATAATAGCACTGGCGGAACTTATTGGTATTGCAACGCCCCAAAAGAACGGATTATTATCTAAGG
>UQTJ01000086.1 GCA_900544075.1 uncultured Bacteroides sp. | reverse complement strand
ATCTTCAAATTTTATTTAATGATTAATATCCTTCGTTCTGATACATTCCTTCCGGGTTCAGCAACCATTCATCATAAGGAATCGGATAATAAATATCTGTTTCCGTAAAGTTCTGTAAATTTGATTCGTTATAGTCATCCTGATTTTTCGCATGCATATACTCTACAAGTTCAGAAGGAGTAAAGAAACGCAACAAATCATACCAGCGCTGATTTTCAAATGCCAGCTCGACACGACGTTCATGAAGAATAGCTAATTTCAATGTCGGGAACTTATGACTGTAAACCGGATCATTCTTTACCACTTCATAATCAGGAACGCCCGCACGGGCACGCACCTTATTCAAATATGAAATAGCAACATCTGTATCATCCAGCTCTTCATAGACTTCTGCCAACATCAAGATTACGTCAGCATAACGCAGTACAATCCAGTCGTTTCCTCCATAACCTAAAGTACCAGCTGCATCACTTTTATCACGATATTTCGTTACATAATAGCAATTCTGGCTATCTGAATGTCCCACAGAATAAGCATAACGTGCATCTGTCCAACCATAACCGTTATCACTCGTCTCAAATTCCTTTACCAAATCAGGTGTCACTTTCAGCATAGGTACCCCTTGTGTGGCATAAAGAGAGTTGGTTGTTTCTCCCCCCGGCTGAGTATTTTTGGCAATGCTTGAGTGATAATCCTTATCTCCTTGCTTATACACAATCTGAAAAAGAATTTCCGGACAAGTAGTCTTGTTATTCACATTGAATACACCATTTGAAGCCTCCGGATCAAAAGATATTTCACTCAATTCACCAAAACTTCTCATTTCGTAGCACTGTTCAAGATAAGTTTTAGCATTGTTCAAATACTCATTACGCTTACCGTCTTCCAGCACATGAGCCATAGTAAGATATACTTTTCCTAACAATCCTGCTGCAGCCGCTTTATTAGCTCGTCCTCTTTCGGCTTCGGTATAATTAGGCAGCGCATTCTTATCCAGACCAAATTTCAAGTCTTCTACAATCAAGGCATACACCTGCGATTTATCTACACGATGTGTATTAGCTGTAATTTCATCTGGAGTAGACAGGTATTGAGTAACTAAAGGAGCATCTCCCCATTTACGTACCACATCAAAATAAGCCAATGCACGTACAAACTTTGCTTCTGCCAAATACTCATTCTTCTGGACCTCTTCATCGAATGAAATGCTTTCTGCCCCTTTAATCGCAAAATTGGCATTGTTGATAGTCGTAAACATAGCATTCCAATGAGACTTCAGGTAGGTATTACTCGGCAACAAAGAGAAATCCGTGAACTGGAAAGGTTCTCCTGCAGCAGACTGATTATCCCATCGTCCTGCATTATCCGAACGTTCTTCCGTGTAAGCAGTACTTCCTTCGCCCATACAAGAACCAGACCGCAACGCCATATAGGCCCCATTTACGGCACGTTCCACGTCATTTTCTGTTGAGAAGAAGTTTTCTGCCACAATATGATTAGGGTCATTTTCTGTAAGAAAATCCGTACAAGAAGGAAGTGTCAGTACTCCCATCGCAAAAAGTGATGCTAAAAATATATTTTTTTTCATTTTTCTAATCTTTAGAATGTTAACTGAATACCCATATTATAAGCTCTCATCAGAGGGTATTTACCATAATCTACACCCGGAGTCAAGTTTGATCCGTTGTTATAGTCTACCTCTGGGTTATATCCTTTATACTTAGTAATAGTGAACGGATTATCTGTAGCTACATAGAGACGCAAATTACTGATTACTCCATCTGACCATTGCTTGATTTTCGGGAATGAGTAGCCTACAGTAATGTTAGTGCAACGGAAGAAAGAACCATCCTGCAAATAGAACGTAGAAAGACGAGTACTATTGCTCTGCGTACCTCCTCGTGAAGCTTTGTATACCCATCCATTTCCTGGATTTTCCGGATTACGATAACGGTCGTCTACTACAGAATACTGATTACCAGAACCTTCCATGTTAAACAGGTAATAATCTTGACCATCCAACACTTTATTTCCATATGAGCCATTGAATGAAGCACTTACGTCCAAATCACGATAGTTACCATTTACATTAAATCCGTACGTAAACTTCGGATGTGGGTTACCAATAACTCTTTTATCATCGTCATCTACAACTCCATCTCCATTTACATCCTCAAAATACAAGTCACCAGGCTGAAGAGCTACAGACTGAGATAATGAACGAGGAGGTCCCTGCAATTCATAGCCTTCCGGGAAAGAGTTGCCATTAGCCTTATAGACCGCATCATCAGCTGCCAGGCCGGCCATATCCGCTTCTGTAACCATACCTGCAACCTTAAATCCATAGAACATACCGATAGGCTGTCCTTCTTCCGTTATATGAGTCATGTAAGATCGTTCTGCACCGTTGGTGATAATTTTGTTTCCGCCTAAGTTAAGCACTTTATTACGGTTCAATGATATATTTCCACTTACGTTCAAACTATAATCTTTGCCGGTAAGTACACGTGCATCCACCTGAAGATCAAAACCGGTATTACGGATTTTTGAATCTGGCAAGTTAGTCAGCATAAAATTAGCACCCGAAATAGCAGAAATCGGCTGTTCGAAAAGCAAATCTTTTGTATAACTTAAATAATAGTTTCCCGAAACTGAAAGTCGGTTATTAAATAAAGACAAATCAAATCCTACATTATACTGAGAAGTAGTTTCCCATCCAATAGCATTATCTTTCACACCACCCGGATACATTGCTGACACAATAGTACCATTTCCAAAGACAGCACCGGCCGGTGAACTCATAATGGTAGCATACTCATAGTTACCAATATTATTATTTCCGCTCATACCCCAACTTGCACGTAACTTTAATGAAGTAGACTCTCCTAAATTATCTTTCCAGAAGTCTTCATTAGAAAGTGTCCAGGCAGCAGAAATAGAAGGGAAATATCCCCAACGGTTTTCAGGACCAAAAAGTGAAGAAGCATCACCACGGAATGAAGCAGTCAAATAATATTTGTTCGCATAATTATAATTCAAGCGTGCAAAATAAGACAACATTGTCCAATTCGACTTATAAGTATTGTTCAACTGAATGTCACTTGGATCTGCTCCGTGTCCGGTTACTTCTGTGATATGATCATCTTCATAGCCTGTAGCCTTTACTCCCAACACATCTATCATATCTTTCTGTACAGAATAACCGGCTACCCCACTAAAGTTATGTACCTCATTCCACGTCTTATTATAGTTGGCTGTAAACTCTGCCAGGTAGTCCGATTTCAAAGTAGTATTCGCAATTGCATTGGCTGCTGCCTTAGCCTGATCAGAATAAGGAGGATTTGCTCCATCAGAAAGACTCGTAGGACGATAAAACTCATACTTTTCAGAATAAGTATACATACCCAAGTTTGCTTTCAAGAACAGATTCTTTACCGGTTCATACGTAGCAGTTACATTATATGTATTTCTTATTCCATTGCGGCGTATTTTTGTTTCTGTAGCCAACGCAACCGGATTTTCAATCTGCTGGAAACCATATTCACTTGCATATGATGTCATTTCCCCTTTTACAAGTTCCCCGTTTTCATCGTAGCAAGGAAAAATCGGAGCATAAATTAATGCACCCAAAATAGGTCCTTGATTGAAACGTCCCTCCTGAACCTCGCGGTTCCAGTTAGAAGTGTTTGAAATAGTAGCTCCAATTCTGAATTTTGAGCTAATTTCTGCATCCAAATTTGCACGCAAGTTCAAACGTTTCTGACCTGTTGATAGAATAATACCCTCTTGATTCTGATAGCCCATACTCACTTCATAGCGTATTTTATCGGTACCACCATTTACCGACACATGATGACGTTGTGACAATGCATTCTGATATAATTCATCCTGCCAGTCTGTATCATACTGCGGAGTAATCACTTCACCTTTCTCAAAATCATAAAGAAACTCGGGAATCATTGCTGCACTGTTAGCAGAACCTATTTGCTGGGCACGTTCCGCATTCGTGTGATGAATATATGAATGATCCCAAGGCTTACCAGCTGTTACAAGAATATTCTTATACGCATTATTACGTCCTTCTACCACCAAATCGGCAAACTGAGCTGAATTGAGCAAATCAATTTTCTTGGCAAGCTGATTGACGCTCAACTGAAAATTATAGTTTACTTTTACTTTGCCTTCCTTACCACGTTTCGTTGTAATAAGAACTACACCACCTGCAGCACGTGAACCATAAATAGCTGCCGAAGCTGCATCCTTCAAAACTTCAATAGATTCAATATCCTCAGGATTCAGCATTAAATCATCATTCGAAGGATACCCGTCAATTACATAAAGCGGATCAGAGCTTGCATTGATAGAAGCGACACCACGTACACGAATTTTCGTACTACCATAAGGTGCACCACTTACCTGTGCAATCTGCACACCGGATACTTTACCAACCAAACTTTGTCCTACCGTAGGAGTCGTTACGTTCAGCTCTCTTGACTTAATACTTGAAACTGCTCCCACCACATCTGTTTTACGCATGGTCTGATAACCTACTACCACAACCTCAT
>UQTJ01000085.1 GCA_900544075.1 uncultured Bacteroides sp. | reverse complement strand
CCGGTTCCCGGTTTGTTCTCTGAAGCCTGATAGAAAGGTTTGAAAATCTTTTTCAGTTCCTCTTCATTCATTCCTTTTCCATTGTCTTTTACTTCTATGGAGAAGGTCTGTTTTTCGGGATGTTCCTGAAAACGGACCTCAATCCTGCTTCCTGTATATTTGTTGGCGTTGGTCAGCAGATTACTCAGTACTTTGGTAATCGCTTCTTTATCCACATCCGCATGAAAATGTTCATTGGGATAAGTCACGGAGAAGTTGACTCCATTTTGCTGAAGCGTTGGTGAAAAACGTTCACATACAGCCTGCATCAAATCTTTGATGGATTGCGAAGTGAACTTCATCCGCATTTCCTTCTGTTCCACTTTCCGGAAATCCAGCAGCTGGTTTACCAGGTACAGCAGCCGTTGGCTGTTACGGTCAATAATCTCCAGTTCCTGCCGTTCGTTGGCAGGGATATGGGTCGATTGCATGATTTTCTCCAGCGGTCCGATAATGAGTGATACCGGTGTGCGTATCTCGTGCGCAATCATGGTGAAGAAATTAATTTTAGCTTCGTGGATTTCTATTTCCTTTTTACTGTTCAGTTCGTCAATGGCTTTGGCATGCTTCTTCTCACTGCGGTGTATGACATAGCGTAATAAAAGTCCCAAGGCAAGAAGGAACAGCACCACATAGCCAATCTTGAAGGGCAGGGACAGATAGAAAGGCGGATGTACGATGATGCGGATGGAAGTGCCCTCTTCATTCCATATATTGTCATTGTTGGACGCTTTCACCCTGAATGTGTACGTACCTGCCGGAAGGTTGGTATAAGTGGTACTGTGCTGTGAACCTACATAGTTCCAGCCTTTGTCAAATCCTTCCAGCATGTAGGCATACTGATTTTTCTGTGGAGTACAATAGCTTAATGCGGCGTAAGTTAGTGTGACGACATTTTCTTTGTGCGACAGGTGGATTTCTTTCAGATGGTCGATGGCTTTTGGAAGCACTCCATTTGCTTGGGTTCTTATTTTCTTATTAAAAATTTCTAATCCGGTCAATACTACATTAGGCTTTTGTGTGTTGAACTTTAGTAAATGTGGATAGAATGTATTGAAGCCGTTGATACTGCCAATGTAGAATTCGCCGTTACGTGTTTTTAATCCGGAAGCCATAATGAAGGCTTCACTTTGCAGACCGTCAGTTTTAGTAAAGATTTGGGTTGCTTTTGTAGAGGGGGTGTACTTGATAAGCCCTTTACCAGTGGTAATCCACAGGCAATCTTCTCCTTCCAAAATGGCGTTGATGCATTCATTGGGAATCTTTAATTCTTGTCGGGAGAATTGGTCTGTTTTGGAGGCTGTCTCAAAATAGAATTGTAAAAGTAAAAATCTTATAGATTGAAACTTAGAAATAAAAAACCTCCTGCTTTAGCCCTTGTTTATTGCAATTATAGGACTAAAAGCAGGAGATTTTTATGTTGTAGCTTAAAGATTGTAAGTAAGCCTATCTCTGTTTTTTATTTTGAGACAGCCTCTTCTCCTGTGGCAACCCATAACTCGTTGTCTCGGTTAATACATAGATGATTGATGTTTGGGCAGTAAAGACCTTTTTCTTTATTGTATTTTTTCCAAGTTTGCTGTTTAGGAGAATATTTGAGAACTCCTTTTCCTTGGGTAGCAATCCAGAGATTCCCAGAGGTATCTTCGATAATTTCACTGACTAAAGCATCCAAATCTTTTATTTTTATAAACTCTTCTTTTTCAGGGTTATATAGACATATTCCTCTCATGGAACCAGTCCAAATATTTCCTTGATTGTCTTTAAAAATAGTATAGATGCTGTTTTCGTCTAATCCATTTGTCGTGTCAAACTTTTTTAGTATTCCATTTTGAGTATTTAAAACCTGTATCCCACTACTATATGCTCCAATCCATAGATTGTCTCCAATGGTGCACAGTGCATGAAGATTCTTTTTTGAAAGTTGTTCCCTTCCTTTGAAATTAATAAATTGTTTTGTTAGAGGATTA
Source organism: uncultured Bacteroides sp. (assembly GCA_900544075.1). Taxonomy (GTDB): domain Bacteria; phylum Bacteroidota; class Bacteroidia; order Bacteroidales; family Bacteroidaceae; genus Phocaeicola. The sequence continues at coordinate 2,661 of UQTJ01000085.1, read as the reverse complement.
AAACAACTTAATCCGGAATCATCAGATGCAATCCAAACTCTTCCTTTGTCATCTTCGCAGAAACGGCTGATAATTCGGCTGCTAAAATAAGGGCTTCCGTCTGCTCCAGAATAGCCGCTGAATTGTCCGCAGTAAGGAGGAAGATAATTTACCCCATTATAATAGGGCCGATCCATACTCCCCCTTCTTTGTCTTTTAGTATAGGATAAATAAACTTATCGGATAAATTTTTACTATCTTCCCCATATTGATTGTAGAGAAATCTTTCATGTGTGACAGTATTGAACAGCGTAAGTCCGTCATCCGATCCGATAAATAATATATCAGGAGCATATTCGATAATGGAATGAATGTGCAGGATACCTTTCCCCTTTTTTGATATTAAATATTTTTCAACTTCTTTCGTCTGGGTATTTAGTTTCCAAAGTCCATCTTCCCAAGTGCCAATCCAGATATGACGATTGTTGTCTTCCCACAAAGCCATAGAGTAAATCTCTTTTTCATTTTTTATTGTAAAGGTTTCAAATGTATTATTGGCTTTGTTGAGGAGACAAAGATGGTGCAAACCGGAAATCCATATGTTGTTCTGACTGTCATTTAATATATAGACCACATTATTGTCATTACATGGAACTTCATATTGCACAAGCTTCTTGGTTTGTGTATTGTATAAGAAGATTCCTTGTTTACGTGTAGCAATCCACATATTCTTTTCTTTATCCTGAATGATATGGGAGATCCTGGAGCTTATTGAAGTATTATTGCTTGTTGTCTGGGTGAATTTTATGAATTTATTTTGAACTTGATTGTAAATGTATATGCCGTGTTCTGTCCCTAACCAGAGTTCACTTGCATTTGCTTCACAAATAGTATTGATGAAGCTAGAATTGAAGTTAGGGTAAGAGGGATCTGTTTTTCTATAGAAACTGAATTGAGTACCGTCGAATCTACTTAAGCCGTTTTCAGTTCCCATCCAGATATATCCTTTTTGATCTTGAATTATGGATGTGATGCAATTGGAGGAAACTCCATTTTCAATATTATAGTGGCGAAAATGAAATTGTGTAGGCAGTATAGCATGTCCATACAAGTGGATTGATAAGCAAATTATTAGGCAGTAAAAGGCTTTCATACGTATTGTTTTCTTTTTAAATCTTTACAAAGATGACTAAAACATACGAATAAAGCATATAAAATAGTATAGAAAAATAATGTAAAAGTCTAATTAAAGATTCCGGAGCATTGTCTTGAACTCTCCGGTATATTTTTTAGAAGTCTTCAGCCTATTCCGTGAAATGCCCTAATATATTCTCTGTTTCACAGTGCGGGATTTGTATCCCACACTGTGAAATATATATCCCACACTGTGGTTTTTGTATTTCACAGTGTGAAACAGAGAATTTGTTTCCATATTTCCTTCTTTATCTAAGGATGTGTGGAAGAATTATTACTATGATATCATTCTTGCAAGGTGCTGATGTTGTTCAGCTGTCAGTATAATGATGACGACCGGAAGAATGAGTGTCTGTATGATAGATGATAAAATAGTCCTGAAACATATCAAAAAAATCTAATACAATTGTGTAACTGATTGAATTATAGGGTGCTATTATATTTTAGATATGAGTAGGATACCGACTATTTTGGTAGTGGAATGGATGATATTTTTATCATTCCAATCTTTAAACTTCTACATTTGCAACAAACGAATAAAGAACCCAATATAATATGAAAAACAGGCTTTTAATATTCATGAGTGGTGTCGCTGTGTTAGGAATCACTTCCTGCACGAAACCGACCTATCAGCAACCGGATGCTCCTATTCAGGAAGTGCCGTTTACTCAAGTGCATATTAACGATGGCTTTTGGCTGCCCCGTATTGAAACAAACCGTACGGTTTCTATTCCTTCTGCTTTCAAGGAATGTGAGAAGAACGGTCGTTTTGACAATTTTGCCATTGCAGGCGGATTGAAGAAGGGGGAACATCGTGGTGATTTCTCCTTTGATGATACTGACCCTTATAAGGTAATAGAAGGAGCTTCTTATTCATTGGCAGTGAAGTATGACCCTCAGCTTGATCATTATCTGGATAGTGTAATTAATATCATCGCAGCGGCTCAGGAACCGGACGGATACCTGACTACCTGTGTGACAAACAAGTGCTACCGGCTTTCCGGCTGGTGGGGACGTTCCAAATGGGAAAAATTGAATAGTCATGAGTTGTATAACAGCGGTCATATGTACGAAGCTGCCGTGGCACATTATCGGGCTACGGGTAAGCGTACCTTCCTTGATGTGGCTATCAAGAATGCCGACTTGGTTTGCAAGGTGTTCGGACCGGGTGAAGGACAGAAGCATGTGCCGTCGGGCCATCCTATTGTGGAAATGGCATTGTGTAAATTATATAAGGTAACGGGTGATAAGAAATACCTTGACATGGCCCGTTATTTTGTAGAAAAAAACGATATTGAAATAGGAATATATTAAAAATAAGCTACTTATAAGCATTTCTCAAAAAACGAGGTAATGACTTGGAAACAGTCACAAATTCTGCAATATGCGGTAAATTTCTGTCAAACAACTCTTGTCTTAGCGCAAAGATAAATAAACTCGCCCGATTTCGGATGGATTTAGGAAGAATAATGTAAACTATTGGGCTTT
>UQTJ01000084.1 GCA_900544075.1 uncultured Bacteroides sp. | reverse complement strand
GACGGGTTGATGCGTTGTACCGCTTTCAAAAAAATGCTCATTGTCGTTTGTTTTTTAGGGGTTTATAATGGTTAGAAAGGAGCATCGTCAGATGCTATCTTTCGTTGTTACCGATTGTTTAACTTTTCTGTATATATCTCTATCTTTTCTATCTTTATAAATCAAACCTTTCTTTTGAATAAGGAATTTGTAAACTATTCCTTTTTCAATAGCCTTTTGCTTGTCATCTTCCCAGCCTCCACCATAAAAATGTAACACTTGCCCGGGATAACGCTCTTGAACAATTGGCGGGTATAATTCTGGAACTGTTCTACAAATGATTGTATCCCGTTTGATTTCCCATTTTCCTGTATGATAAGTAACACTAATAATATCCCACTCATCCCGAATTTCCATAAATTCAAATGTACTGTCTGATTTTAACTTTATGGTTGCATCATATGTCACATAAAAATCATTATACGATTTTTTCTTCCTATGTTTATAAATACCGACCAAATCAGAACGGTTTATTCCATATTTTATTGGCAGACTAATTGTTTTGTATTTCTGCTCAAAGTACCATTCTTTACATGAATTGGGGAACCCCCATACATGTATATTCTGTTGTATGGTATCTTTTGCAACAAACTCTACAGAGTAGCTGTAAGGAGAAGCCATTGTTTCCAATACCAAAGTATCACCACGCATACATTGGACAAAGAACTCCGAATTGTCAAGCCCTACAATTGGGCTACCAAACTTAGGATTATTCTTTATACGAAGAATAAACCCAATATTGTATAATATTCCGTCATTTACTATTTTCCCATGAAAGACAATAGAGTCAGACATCGTTTGTCCCATTGCTGTCTGAAATAAGAACATCAGTATTATGGTATAATATATCTTCATCTCTATGCTATTATCGGTAATGGTTAGCAAGGAACGGCTTGTCCGTTATCCTGCGTTGTTAGCTGTATTTTAGTCAAAAGTCATGTAACACAAACAGACTTTTAACAAAATAATTTTCTACTGTCCATACGGCATAATATCCACCTGCACCGTCACTGTTCTGTGTGCTGATGAACAGTGTATTCCCTTTACCCAATGCCACGACAACATTGTTCGGGCTTGGTTCATACAGATGCGCTATATATACTGTTGGAAATTCCAATATTCCGGCAGGATGCTTGACAGTGATAGACGCATATTCTTCATGCGGAATATTATTCTCTATGCCTATCAAGTCAGAACAACCGTCAATGCTCCGAATAAAACCTGTTCCCAAATCGTAAACAATGGTGTGTCTTTGGGGATTAAAATCTTGGAAGCCTATTTCTACGATTAATGTGTCGTTGGCATATACAAGATATTTATCCGTACTTTGCGGCTGTTTCTTCAACTGTGGCAAATCAGCCAAATAACGAATGCGGTTTTTATGAATTTCTCCTGTATGAGTGTTTCCATTCGGGTATGTCTTGGTTATGCCCGTTTCTGTTCCATATTCTACGCTATGCCATTCTTTATGGCTCTTTTGTGCATCCCAATCAACAAACACATGATTATCCAATAATTTGCCTATTACCGTTCCACTTATGTCACGTACATTTGTATATCCGTCCGCATCCTGAATGACACCGAAGAAACGCTGTTGTGCTTGTGTAGGCAGACAAAGCAGAAATGCCAATATATAGAAAATAATCTTTTTCATGCTTCTATTACAGCTAATGGTTTGGTGAGCAACAGCGTTTAGTTGTTTTCTCGACCTTGTTAACGATTTTATTTCACAATCATTAGTTCATTCCCATATAGATAATTGCCTCTGTTATTCCATATTTTGGAGTAGTCTGACAATTTGTAAATTTCAGGTCTATACAAATGCAACACCTTATCCAAAACTCTCTCTCGGAATATTATTCCATCTCCATATTCTATGCTATCTAAAACGAAGAAATTCTGTTTGATTGAACTATCTTTCAGTTTCATATCAGGATATACTGTAAAACAAGTACCCCGTTCCTTCTGTAAGTCACTCTGATATGTTATGCCTTTTCCGAAATGAAAAGAATCGTTGTCAAAATGATTTATACGTAAAGCGTAATATTTTTTATCCGTCAGAGATTCGTTTTTCTTGTTTACTACCTTGACGGTTGCAATATCATATTTATCAACGAACCCATTTTCTTGAAGTAAAGACAAAAACTCTTCCGATACGATTTTGAGTTTTATGCTGTATTTATCAAGAAAATCAAATTGCAGAATTCCCGGTTTTTTGTTGCATACGAGGTATAAGACTGGTGGTAAATTTTCTTCCCATCCATTCTTGTCTTTCCACATCCATTGCCCGTGGTTTTGGAACTTCTGCCTTTTGCTTTCATCGTAAGTATCACAGACATCAGATCTACCAAACTCCAATAATCCTTTAGGCAGTTTATCAATTCCATAGTTCCAAATATAGAGTTCTTCTGTATTCATAATTATTATCGTTAATGTTTGGTGGCTAACCGACCTTTCAGGGGCGGTTTAGCCGCTTGTTACTGATACTTTATTTTTTTGAATATATTTTGCTTTTTGCCTATTTCAATTAATCCATTCTTATGTATTAAGAATTTGTAAACGATGTTATGGCTCAAAGCTTCTTTCTTGTTATTTTCCCATGCTGGATAAATAAAGCTAAGAATTTGTCCGTCATAACGCCTTTGTATTCTCGGAGGGAATAATTCAGGTTCTACATTGCACACAAGGGTATCTTTGTTTACATACCATCTTCCAATAAGATAATTTCCACCTTCTCCGTCCAAGTTAAAGATATTACCGATATATTCAAAAGTACCATCAGCGACAAGTTTCATCATCGCCCATACAAGCTCTTCGCCTGCGATATGTAATGTCTGCTGATAAGTTCCGACTAATGTTGAAAGGTAATCCCCTTTTTTTACGGGCAGATGTTCTGTCCTATTATCACCAAGATGCCAACCATTATATGATTTGGGAAAATTCCAGACATGGATATTGGTCGGGGCATCGCTGTTTGCGATACATTCCACTTGAAAAAGGAACGGAGACACTTCCAACACCTCCAAAACAATAGTATCTCCTCTCAAACACTTGATTGCAAAAACAGTCGTATCTAATGGAATCCTGTTTTGTGGATTGCTTTTACAAAATAGATTGTACCTGTACTGTGCTACAATATCCTCTTCCTCCTTCATGTCGTTCACTATATTCCCATGAAAGATGATAGAATCTTGTCCTGTTTGTCCCTTTATTATCAGGGAAGGTAACAATAGCAATATAAGACAAAAAAATATTCTCATAATTCAGAAATGTATCAGTAATGGCTAAGCGGGGAACGCTGTAAGCGTTATCCTGCTTCGTTAGTAACTTTAATCACCCGTAATTCTTATCTTAGATATATTGGTGGTATTTATACAATTTACTATGTGCTCAATCTCCTTACCATAAGGAGATTTTTTTCCAATTTCTTTTAACTCATTAATGAAAGATACTAATTCTGTTCCCGAAAGTTCTACATCAGTTAAATAATAGTCTTGTACACGGAATATAGTTCGAAATCGCCCTTTATCTAAATGTGCAAGATTAAACAGCCAATAATGTAAGTTTTCACTAATTTCAGACACATCCGTGCTTGTTCCGTCTTTATTATAAATTGAAATATCTAAGCCCATATAAGAATTATTAAATTGTTACTAATGGTTCAGCAGGGAACGGCTTGCCGTTATCCTGCTTCGTTAATGGTAAATTATATTTTTCCCTGTCTGTGCAATGCCTCTATGAAAAAGCAAGTAAAGGTTGCTACTATATATACAGTAAGTGCCCACGCTCCAACTTTACGTTGCACAGAGTTTTCATCCTCATACTTGGTTATAATTCTTCTGTACCTTTTCTTGAAGAAAAATCTACCACACAGCAATGCTATCAAACTGCCTTCAATGATATAGTATTGAGTATCGGACGGATAATTAATGATTCCGTATTGGGTTAATATACCCCATATGGTTAATACATTTGTACTTAACATGACCGAAAACAAAAGCATTGCCAAAAATGCGGCTCCTTCCGATACAGAAGAATGAAGCCATAATCTATAAAACCTATAATATAAATAATCTGTCATAAAGTTACCATTAATGGGTTGCAGCTTGCCGCCGTGAGGTGGCACAGGTGCTTGTTAGCAACCTTGTTCAAAACACATCATTTTCCCACCATTTATCAAAAGTTCGTGGACAAACCTTGCGAATAGATTCTTCATTATCTTCTTCCCATTCTAACTCTATTTTGTGAGTATATTGAGGTAACAAGTAGTTTTCTTCTACTGTATAAAAGAAATCTTCATCACCAGTTCGTTCTTCAAGGACTTTTTGAACGGCGTAATTCAAATCCTCCTGTTCTGGATAGTCATCCCCTTCTGGATCTTCAAGTTCCGAGAATACATCACACAAGGTATCTGCATTTTCCAATGCATTGTAAAACACTTTCTGCCCCTGCACGATAAGCCAAAATCGAAAATAATCAAATCCGTCATCGCTGCATCCGCCAAGCACAACGTAAGCAACAGCCCAGAGTTCCTGCTTATAAGATATATGGCAGAAATGTATCCACCAATAACGGAACCCGAACAACTCCTCCTCGGAAAGTGGAGTAAGGCACTCTTTCAAATTTCGTCCACGATTTGAATTTTCTATGATTGTCCAGAACTGTTCTTCTGTCATCAATTTTGAGGCATCTTTTTTCATTTTCTTTCTTTTTTATGGTTGCTAATGTATTGATAACAACACCTGTCAGGCATCGGACATTCTGCTAACCCGCGCATACGGGGTGTATATCCTAACCTCCATGCCCCCAAAGGTACGAAAAGAATCGAAGAAACAAACC
>UQTJ01000083.1 GCA_900544075.1 uncultured Bacteroides sp. | reverse complement strand
CTAACAGCACAAAGGTATGAGAGCCTATGTAGCCCAATCCTTTTTTCAGATAATCAGGTAAATAGCGATATACTGCCAACAGAAAACTAATCATCAGATAAGTCAGAGCAGCTCCGGAAAGAGTTGATTTATTCAGATTTGTCTCATCAGCAGCCAGCCATATTACAGGCAGCAAAGCCCAGAATGAAGCTGAAAAGAAAGTACGGAAGTCAAATGAGCTCCGTCTTAAAGCTACTCCAGCCGTAAAGTAAAGCGCATTTATCAAAGAAAGTATTCCACAAGCTGACAATACGGCATAGCATAAAGCCAATATAATTAAGACGGAAACAGTATTGCTCCACTTTCCAGCCAATTTGTCCACCAACAAATAAACAAGCCCACACAGCATCAACGTATGAAGATACCAATAGGGCCCCAAAGGATGCAAGAACAATTTATCCAGCCATAGAGAAACACTTAAATGCTCCACTGATTCACGAACCGGAAGTATAGCAGACATGACGACATAGCCTGTTTCCATCACGGCGTATGGAATAAAAATCCACCACATCGTACGCAGAAACGGACGTATTCCTTTGGCTATATTCATGACATAACCGGAAATAATCAAAAAAGCAGGCATGTGGAAAGTATAAACCAAAGATTTGGCGTATGGATATTTGTCACCGATATATACCAGATGAAACACTATCATCAATAAAATAAAGATGGATTTCAGATAATCAAGCTCTGCAATACGATTTTTCATGGAGCATAAGAATTGATTGGTAATAAAAAAAGGTTGACTTAATCAAGTCAACCTCTCTGTACCCAGACCCGAACTACAATAAATATCTTTAATATCTTTTTAATTCCTTCTAAGTAACTGATAAAGACTGACTATAAGCAACTTTATTTCGAATTCAAAGGTAACAAAATGTATTTAAGCCGCCAAAATGTTTCAGTAAAAGTTTCAGTATTCAAGAATAAAATCATACTTTTAAGCATTAACATTTAAACAGGTTAGCAATGGCTACAACATTTAATTTTGAAATAAACAACAAGCCAAACAAAGATGGCAAGTTTGCCATTCTGTTACGTATCACTCAGAATAGAGCACATAAACGAATCAAGACTTGTGTTGAACTTAACCGAAAATCAGACTGGAACAAGAAACGACAGGAGGTAAGACCATCTGAGCCTAATTATCAAGTATGGAATGAAAGATTAAACAAAGAACTGGAACGAGCCAAGACGGAATATCAAGAATTAAAAGACACCGGAATTGTTACGCCTGACAGGATAAAAGACGGGCTAACAGCAGCAGAACACCCAACATCATTCTTGCAGTATGCAAAGAAACGCACAGAAGAAATATACAATATGGGAAATATCAGAAACTGGAAGAAGTACAGAACATTCTGTAATAAACTTGAAGCATTCCTGACGAATGAAAAAGGCAAAGTCAAAGACTTGGTATTTGCAGAACTGACACCAGCATTAATTTCACAATTTGACGGTTTTTTAAGGACACTACCAAACGAGAAGTATCCTGATAAAGTATTACACCCGAATACCGTACAAACCAATCTGAACATCTTCCGTACACTTATAAAAAGAGCCATTGAAGTGAACGGACTCATGAAAATGGATAGCAACCCTTTCCTTACATTCAAGTACAAAGGAGTGCGTACCGAGAAAAAGAAACTGAACAGCAAAGAAATAAACTCAATCAAGGAACTTGAATTACAGAAAGACAGTCTGATATGGAATTGCAGAAACTATTTCTTGTTCAGTTATTATTGTGCAGGTATCAGAGCTGGCGATTTGATGCAGCTTCGATGGAGTAACATATCATCTGACAACAGAATCAGTTATCAGATGGGAAAGAATCACAAGACAAGAGATTTAAAGCTACCTGCACAAGCATTAGAGATTTTGCAATTATACAAAAAAGAAGATACGAAACCCACCGATTATCTGTTCCCCATACTCAACAATGAAGCAGAGTGGGCAAAAGCCATGACACAAGCAGAGATAGATGTACTACCTGCCAAGATGAAAGAACAAATGTACAACCAAATCTCATCCAAGAACGCGCTCATAAACAAGGAGCTAAAAAAGATTGCAAAGCTGGCAGGAATCGACAAGCCCATATCACTACACGTCGCAAGACATTCATTCGCTAAAGTCGCTAAAGAAGAAGGAGTAGAAACAGATACCATACAAAAAATATTAGGACATGAAAGAGAAGAAACGACAAAACGTTATATGGGAGAGCTGGATAACTCGGAATATGATAACACGCTTGAGAAGATATTTGACAAGAAAGCACAGACAGACATGGACAAGCTGGTAGAACTGCTCAAAAAGCTTAATTCCAAAGACCGTGCATTGGTCATAGCAAAGCTGGATTTATAGATTCAACAAATATTCAACATAATAACGTAAAAATAAACGCATTTAACTGTATATCAACATATTAGACTCTACACTCTCTCCTTTCACACACTCCTTTTGTGATAATATAGTATATATAACACCCAATAACTCCCTATGCCCTTATAAAGAGTATATATCTTACAGTCAAGAGGAAACAGTGATTCTATATAGATATAGAACTTCGAAGTTGAACGCTATATTGAAAACGATGAAGTAAAGGAAACAGTGATTCTATATAGATATAGAACACTTAAAACTTCCTCTTTTTTTAAATTATGGAAGCAACTAAATGCTTCATTCTCCCACAAAGCGAATGGGAAGAAATAAAAGAAAGAATCTCAAACATTGAGGATTCTCTGAAAAATAAAGGCGAACAGCCAAGTAACGAACTGCTTACCTCAAAAGAGGTTGTAAGAATCTTGGGCATATCCGAGAAGACTTGGCAGAAGTACAGAAAAGAGAGAAGGATTCCGTTCTCTCAGACTGGAAGAAAGATTTATGTCCAGAAAAAGGATTTGGACGAGTTTATGAACAATCACAAAATCGGAGAAAGGAGGGATATATGATTGATTTTATGACACTACGCAAAGAGCTTAACAAAAATGAAGTTCTTTTTATACAAAACCTTAAATGGTTGAAAACAAACAAAAAAGGATACCATTATCTCCTGACTGGTGAGTTTACACCCTTAAATGTCAGATATGACGTGGACAATTCATTTGTAGAAATTAGTGGAAGTCTTATGTATTACATGCAGGGACACAACTTCACATTCAGCAAACAGGCTTTCATTGATGCAGTCAAAAAGATTGGGAACAAGCTTCACCTGAACCTGTGGGACGCATCCGTAATAGAGCTGGAATTCGGCATTATCATGGAGGTTGAAGAAACACCAGAAACGTACATAAAAAGCCATCATTTCAAAAAGAAGGAAAAACTGGTTGAAGATGCGAAAATGCGTGACTCTAAGTATTTCAAATGGTGGAAAGACGGAAATGTTTCAATCAAGATGTATGATGCAAGAAGAAACCTTATGACAAAAGTATCTAAACAGATTAGAGATGAGATTGAAGATTTCAACCCCAATTCAAAATATCTAAAGTTTGAGGTACATTATAATAAGCCACATATTGTTCTCAATCATAGAAAGGAGGTAAAACTAAGTACTCTAATCATGCCTACATGGATAGACAGGCTTAAAGAAGATTTATTGTTGCAATATGGCAGATTGGAAACCGCTATCGGTTTAGTACCCCCAAAATGCAAAAGTGATATTTCAACAGCAGATTGGTTTCTCAGAGGGATTATCCAAAACGGCTTATTTCAAGGAAAAAGTCCAGAATATATCAAAAGAATGCTGTATGAAATTCTTAGAAGCTACCAAGTGCTGAACTTGTATGACAGGAAAGCAAGACAAAGGCAATTTCTTGAAGCCAACCGACTAATTGAATATGAATCTAAATCGTACGATTTGACGGATAAAATCATACAAGCTTTCAGCTTACATGAACTATGGTATAAATAAGAGCAATGAACGTTAAAAAATAAGGTCTGGCACAAGTGGTAACACCCAAAACCAGACCTTTGTCATATCCCAGTATTTCAGAAATGCAAGCAATCGTATGTATCAAGCAGTTCCTCCTGTCGCAATCCCAAATAACGTTTGGTTATTGCAACAGAACTATGATTGAACAATTCCATCAGCTTTACAAGTGCAAGCTCTGAATTGTCACCATTCATCGTATAAACTTGTCTGCCAAATGTTTTACGTAATGAGTGACAGCTTATGTTTCCTATCCGCAAATGATATTTCGTTTTCAGTTGTTTGAGTATTACGTTTATTCGTTGAATACTGTAAACCGTGCCCTTTCTGCTGACAAAGACTGGTGCATTGATACCAATCGGTTGAATATGCTCGTAACATTCGCGGATATGTGAACGGAGCTGTGAGTTGATTCGTATTACACGTTGCTTGCCTGTTTTGCGTTCCGTCACACACAATTCATCTGTATCTATAATCTGCGACCAACGTAATGCGAGTATATCAGATATTCGTAATCCTGTGAAACAACCGACTGCCACAAGAAGCGACATTATATAATTGTCATCACGTGCGAGTTTACGAATGAGATTCATCGCATCAGACCACACAAGATAATCGGCTGTTGTAATTGAATATTTCAGTGACATGATATTCTGTTTTATGATTGAATGAATGAAAGTGAATATGCAAATGATTCGTTATTCTGTAACACATTGATAATGAAATGAACATTCACTTATCACAGAAGTGAATATTATGAAGGACACCAATTATAATATTGATGTCCTTTTGTATGTTACAGCATTCCTTCATCAGCAAAACTGTAGTATTTAGTATCTGTAAGAATAATATGGTCTAAAACTTTTATCCGCATAAGCAGGGCTGCATCCCTAACTTGTTTAGTAATTTCCATATCCTGCCTGCTTGGCTTCAGATTACCGCTTGGATGATTATGTGCCAGAATTAAAGCTATAGAATTAGTTAATAATGCAGCTTGCATAATTAATCTGACATCAGCACAGGTTTCAGTGATTCCTCCTTCTGAAATAAGAGTATATCCTAAAATCTGGTTAGCTTGATTCAGGAACAGGACTTTGAAATATTCCTTGTAGCATATAGTTCCTTTCTTATATGTGGAAAGCATATATCTATAAGCATCCTCTGAACAGGTTACTTTTTGCTGATTCTTGAATTTGGGCTTGTAGGAAAGCTTCACTTCTCCTACTTTATAATCTATATTCATAATGTCAATTTTTAAAAGGTCTGTTACCATATTTGTAGTCCAGAATAGAATTACAGATTCTATCATAAAAGGAGAATCCGC
>UQTJ01000082.1 GCA_900544075.1 uncultured Bacteroides sp. | reverse complement strand
TGTACTGAATAACAGAAAATGGGCAAAATATGGCAAAAATGGAGAAAATAAGAAAAATGCAAATAGCTGATAATAAGGAAAATAAATTCTTTTATTTTCCTATGAATTCTATGCCTTGTACCGGGTCTGGGTACAAGAAAAAGAGCTAAGTATTTGCAAATCAAATATTTGGCTCTTTTCTTTTTATGTTTATGTTCCCAATTTGTTCCCATATAGCTTGGGCAACGCAAAAAGCAGTGGGATTTATTGCTTACTCTAGCGGCTATTTAGGGAGATTCAGTAAATAATGTAAAGATACTTATTTCATGCTACTATTCATAATAACTCTCTTGTCGAGTACGCCTAATTTTTCCATAACCATTACAATGTGAGCATGTGATATAATGGGTTTTGTGGTTTACACATGCGTCCCAGTCACAAAAATCTGAAGTTTTTCCTGAACCTGAACAAAAAGTGCAAGTTTTAGTTGTATATCCTGTTCCATTACAATTAAAGCATCGTCTTTTTCCTGTTCCAAAAATCAAATCTTCCGTATAGCCATTCCCTTGACAATCAAAGCACTTAGACTGTCCGAAGTTTCCCATACCATTACAGTGGGTGCAGGTCTTTTCTATCCAACCTGTTCCTCTACATTTTGAGCATACAACTTTACCACATCCGTTACAATAAAAGCAATCTTCGTAATATTCAACCGTGCGATATTTTAATGTTGGAGTGTATTGGGGCTGTATAGGTTGGACTTGAGGTTGTGATTGATTGTTTTTTGGAGGTGTTGGAGTATTAGGTATCGTAGTCGAGTGACTTTCATTGGAAAATTTTGAATCGTGGAATTCTTCACCACATTTACCAACCAACATTATACCTACCAATATCAAGCCTGCAACAAAAATTTTTCCAATAGCATCTAATATTACATCTTTGTTTTCTTGTATTTTATATACTAGCCAAACGCCACCAATTATTATTAATACAATAACTCCAATTATCATAAAAATGGGTGTGAGGGGACTTTCGTGATAATTGGGATCATCCCATGGTTTTCCTCTGCTTGCGTAGTCGGCATAACTGGTACCAACAGAGAGAGCAAATAGTATAAAAATTATTAAACGTTGCATATTGTTATTAGTTAATTAGTTCATCTGTATAACATTCAAAAAGCCCCTTATCTTAGCCTTTCTTTACTTTTATAGTCAAGACCTCAATAAGGGGCTTTTACTTATGCTTTCAACTTTTCTGTAAATAGAACTATCAAAATATGAAAAAATTTATTATTCTCATTCTAAATTATAAGGCGTACTGCTTTTCGATAAGTTTATACTTATCAGGACCTAACTTTTCCAATATAGGTGGAATTTGCAAAGCAAAAGCTATTTTTTTTAATAGTTCAGCTATATTTTCTTGTACAGTACCATCTGCAAATGCCATGTTTATTACCATAGCAAATACCCTTGCTCTGTTATCTTCAGACAACTCTTTGATAATTGCAAGAGAGCTATTTATGTCTGCCGACATAGCGGATGATTTATCAATATCATTTATGTTGATGAATGACGCTACTTTTTTCCAATAGTTTCCTTTATTGGATGTTATTCTTCCACTGCTCATCATCACATATGTGATGAGATGGTAGACAGCTTGTTTCTGTTTTGAAGATGTAAGATTCATAAATGTTTTGATTATATTCCTTTTGCACGGATAAATAGATTATCGATACGTTCTTTGAGTGCAGAACGGGTATTGAAGCCATTTGAATGCATTAAGAGAGGAATGACGGTTAAACGGTTTGGACTATCATCGGAACTCAATATGATACTAGATGCGAGTGTATGATTGAGAGTTCCAAACTCAATCGTTTCTACATTGAAAAACTCATAAACATTGCCTTGCTTCATCATTATTAGGAAATAATATGTGTCTTCTATTTTGAATATACATCCTGCGAGATTTTGCAATTGGGCGGTTGGGAAGATATAATGTAGGTCGAGCATGTCAAATCCTGCATTGTTAATCATGGTGACGAACGCTTTAAAACGGAGGTCAAACCAGCGTGCTTCTGGCTGATTGGCCAGTAAAGCACATTTTTGTTCAAATTCTTTTTTAGTCATATTAAAAGTCATTTATAGTGTTTGAAATGGAAGGAAGCATTAATTGAAGCATAGGGTTTATTTCCTCCATGGGCTCCATAGCAAGTAGTTCTTTATACCAGATTTTGAGTTGTTTCTTTTGGATATCATTACATTCTTTCATTACATATTGTAATTGCATACTGAGAGGCCATCGTCCTAAGTTCTGTAGGCTTTGGATATAATATTCGTCTGGCTTATAATGCCCGTGAATATCTTGATGTATTTGTTCTATAAAAGCTTTCCTCTTAGGGGTAAGCCCTAATAATATGCTCATAGCTGCAAGGAAAGATTCGACGGCTGAGGAAGAAAAAGAATTCCATTGCCCTGGTTTTACTAGTAAATCACTCATATTTCGTTAATATTTAAAATGTTATTAGTTTTTATCTGCTGTTCAACAAGTACTTCTGCTTGATAGGATTTTTTTTCCTCTGGTGTGAGATGAAGATACGATTTGTTGTGAAAAGTATTAAATGGAAGATTTAGAAAAAAATTAATGTCCGTACTAAATATCGCATTTGAACTTGCGGCATTGATGTTTGTAAATATAGTCGATTTTAGCAGTAGTACATCGGTGGAGACCATTAGTATGGCATATTCGTATAATCTACCTTCAGCCAGAGCAGCAAACAACATGGGATGCTGTTTCTCATATCCTAAATGAACATAGTTGGATGTCTGTTTGTGTTTGTCTATCTTTCGCGATATAAGAGTTGAACTATAGTAGGCCTGAATACCCAACTGATTCAATCTATCAATTGAGCAAATACCTTGTTGTTTGATAGAGTTAATATTTTTTCTATTTGTGAAATGATACAAACATTGAATGTCGTTTGCTTTCAGAAATTCTTCAATCTTGCTCATGTCACATTTGTATAGCTGCATATCACGATGTCTCTTTTCAATCCATTCTTCAAACAAGTTTTTGGGTGGCTGGTAGTAGTCTGGATATAAAGTCTTTACTAACATCGTACTTGCATCTTTGAAGTATCCGATACTTGTCATGAAAGATGTTTTCATATAAATTGTATTAAACCATGCATTCTTTTCATAGACTACATTATTTAAGATACAAAACAATTGATATTCTGCTTCATCGGAGAAGCAATACATGGGAACGTTCCGAAAGTGAATGTTATCAGAGGTATTGTTGAACCCGACCATTGATTTGATGAAATTATTGAGTAATACACGCTCAAATTCTACAAAACTATTTGTCTTAGTGTGAATACATTTATCAATAGCAATATCTTTCATTTCCTCATATATAGCACCCTTCACAATATTTTTAGCCTTTATAAATCCATTCGGGATTTCATAAAGTGTCAAGTGATGAGTAGGATAATCGAGTTCTATTGTTTCCATTTATATCCAGTTTACAAAGTTTTAGTTCATAAAGAAATTTGTAAAAACACGAAGCGTGAACTACAAATCGTTCACCTGTGTCGGAGGTCCTAGGAAAACCCATACAAACAGATATAACAATAGCAGCCCACGCTATAGCGTGAGAACCACTATGCCATCATCGTTTGTATGTCTTAAGAAATTTCCCAGGTTTCCGATACCACGACCAGCATAACGCTTCTTCTAATTCTAACATGTCTTGGAAAGAGTTTCCTCAATCCATTGGCAAAGATACACAATTTAATTGATAATCGGGAATATAGAGTCGCAAACTATCAAGTTACATCTTAATTCCTCTACTTTTCTTTTCTTCCTGTTGCGGCACTCTTGTTCCATATCTGAGCCTGTGCCATTGTTCCCTGAACCAGTCGGCAATCGGTTTCCTGTTTATTGTCAGGTTCAGCCTGCTTTCATCGTCAGGGTCGTTTTCTATCATTAAAATGTCATCCTTGACATCAAAGTTCCGTCTGTGTTGCTCGGAATAGATTTTACCGCTGCATTTCAGGGCTTCTTTTTTGGGCAAAAGAATTTCAGTTATTTCTTTAGAGAATCCCAGCATGGCACAGAACTCCGTTTTGAAACCTTGTCTTGCAGTTTCTTGTTGGCATGTTCCAGCTCTTTCAGTTTTCCGTTTCCGGATGACCCGCCCAGCCTGTGTTTTTCGTTTTTGTGCAAGAAGATTTGCGGCGGTGTGATTTCACTGTGTCTTTGACATTCTTCACCGAATTTACGCACGTCTGAAAAATAGAGGTCATTCTATGTAAAATTGTGGCAGTAAATCATTGTTTCCTTTGGCTGAGCAATACAAAAACATTACCTTTGAAAAAAGAATAAAGCCTATTAAATAAAAAACAATGGAACAAGGTGTTTGGCAGGAGATTGAACAGTTGTACCAACAATTTCAGCAACTTGGTATTAGTGAAGCGGTGGACTATGAGAAGTACTACCTCTATTCTCTTATTACCCATTCTACTGCAATTGAGGGCTCAACACTTACCGAAGTGGAGGCACAAATGCTTTTCGATGAAGGCTTGACCGCTAAAGGGAAACCTTTGGTGTATCATTTGATGAATGAAGACTTAAAGAAGGCATACGACTTTGCTAAAGAGGAAGCCAAACGAAAAGAACCAGTCACACCGGTGTTCTTACAGAGATTGAATGCCATGTTGATGCGTACGACAGGCAGTATCTATAATGTGATGGGTGGTTCTTTTGATTCATCCAAGGGAGAGTTCCGCTTGTGTGGTGTTACAGCTGGTATTGGTGGCCGTTCTTATATGAATTATCAGAAAGTTCCTGCCAAAGTTGAGGAACTTTGCGTTGTATTGCAGGAAAAGCAGAAGGATGTAAGAACATTTCGGGAACAATACGAATTAAGTTTCAATGCTCATCTTAATCTGGTGACCATTCATCCGTGGGTAGATGGTAACGGAAGAACAGCCCGACTGCTGATGAATTACATTCAGTTCTGTTACAACCTCTTTCCGACTAAAATATTTAAAGAAGACAGAGAAGAATACATTTCTGCCTTATGGCGATCGCAAGAAGAAGAAACTAATCAGCCTTTCTTAGATTTTATGGCTGGTCAGTTAAAGAAATCCCTCTCTTTGGAGATTGAACGCTTTAAGACTTCTCAAAAGAAGATTTTTAATTTTATGTTTTAGCTATATGTGTTATGTTTTTGATACATAACATATATCCTAGGCTAGGATTCAATAATCTACTCTTATAATTATCCGCTTGTATCTGGTTAGTGAAGGCACTCCATTGTCTGAAACTTTACAAATGAGGTGTATGGTGTCTCCTGGGTGTGCATTTTGTACTAGTGAGTGCTTTCTATGTTTTTCACTTACAAATTTAATGTATTTTTGATGCCTGTCAAATCTCATTGCAAATAAACAAAAATCCCTCTACCTTTGAATCTGGTAATTTTAGTATTAAAGCCTATGAAAACAGAATATGAAAAAATGCGCAGTC
>UQTJ01000081.1 GCA_900544075.1 uncultured Bacteroides sp. | reverse complement strand
GTGTGACATACGCTGCTGATCGTCAGAGTGTAGTTGACAAGATTCAGGCTTTGGTTGATGCTGGTGAATATCCTGCTAAATTGTTCTGATTAGAAACAGATTATAATACTTAGTATAATGAAGACCGGGATTACAGAAATGTGATTCCGGTTTTTGCGTTATAGATGTATTAGAATTAAGAAGTTTAAAAGAAAAATCCCTCAAGTAGTCTAAAACGACTAGTTAGAGGGATTTTCAAGCTTAAAAATAAGAATTTATTTCTTTGGTATATCCAATTGGATATTATTAATATAAATTCTTTAGTTTATAATATTAGTTCTTAATTTCAAATGGGAAAGTTCCAAACGAACCTTCATCCACTGTTACTGCAATTGAGAGGCTAATGAGTCCATTACAAGTATCAATGGTTCCACTTCCTTCATAAGAGAAGTTGTGATAGGGGGCATAATCCGGACAAATAACTTGTTTTGGCATAGTCACTGTATAATCCTGAGGATTAATTTTTATCCGAATATTTACAGGAGGAACGATATCTGCTCCATCAGTATATCCTTGGATTTCAAGTTCTGTATCAGAAATTTTTACAACTTGTGCAGAAGGAACTCCATAGGCTCCATCATTTAATGTGACAGTACCAACAAAATCATCTAGTACTAACGGACATACTCTTTTTAAGGTGAGGGTTGGATTGGAACCAGGTAAGCTTATAGCGTCTGAAGCCACTGTAGATTTTCCATCAGGGCCAAAAGCCGAGAACCAGACTGTTCCCATTTTTACATCCATTCCTATCTCTATCTGATCTCCTTCTTTAATCGATTCAAATTTTGATTCTAAGTCTTGAAAAGATAACCCCATATTGATAGGAAATTCCGTAATACCTTCTTTTAATATTTTAATAGTAGAAGGATCTCCATTTTTAATTCCTACAATGCGCGCTTCTGTTACTTTATCATTAGGATAGTACAGACTTACGTTAAAGTTTACATTGTAAGTTTCATCGCTGATAAGAATTGTGCTATTCTCATCCAAAGCGAAAACAGCCATGTTGGCTCGTTGGATATCGGGCATATATTCTCCATGTTTACATGACGTAATAATCAATGTCAGCAAAGAGAAAAGAAGTATATTAAGTTTGTTCTTTTTCATAAAGTCCATTTATTAATTATTTATCCCAAAATACATTTTTGTTACCCAAGTCAGTTTTTTGTGCAGGAGCATTGGGGTTTAGATTTAGTTCATCAGAAATATATGGAAGTGATTTCGGATATGCAACACTACAAGCTACTGGTACAGGCGGTAATGTTTCAGTCGGATCACCTCCTGCAGGAGGAGTTACATATCCACCTACTGCATTAGGATCAAACATAACCGGATATCCAGTTCTGCGGTAATCAGTATACGTGTCTACAGCGTTTCCAAAATTTTGAATCCATTTTTGAGTCATGATAATCTCCATTTTCTTTTCATCATTTCCATTATCAAACTCTGCCAAAACTTTAGTGATGTATTCATTAACTGTTTGTGTACCAGCTAAAACAGGAATTGATTGAGATGAGCCGGCTGCTTCTACTACATAATCGACTAATTTAAAAGACTCTTCCATTGCAGCTTTCAATTTAGCTCGTACGTCACCATTAATGACACCTGCTTGCATTAACTCTGCTTCAAGATATAGACAATCGGCATAAGTCAGGTTACGATATATACCGGCTCCTGTTCCTGAATTGGCATTTACTGTACCTCCTTGTCCGTCGTCATAACGTCCTCCAACCGGATAAATACCTGGTACCGTCAAGTCATTATCTCTAGACAGTGAAACTCTATCTCCTCGTGAACCAAAGTAAATAGATACAAATCCTCCGTCACGGTATTCACAACTTTGAGACGATGGCTGATTAGCTTTCAGCTGGTTATAAAAGTAATACGGAATACGCGGGTCTTTATTATTTGTAAATATAGTTTTATTAAGACCTCTCATGATTTCATAGAACCAAGGGCTGATGTGATTTGTCTGCTGAGTTGTTGCATAAGAATCCGGATAGCCTGGATGACGTTCATCAGGAGCAGTTGAAGAACCAAATCTGAACATCAGACCATCTTCCGTTGAAGCCATCAAGTTGCCTCCATCAATCAAAGCTTTCACTTCAGCTGAAACATCTTGCACAAGTCTAACCTGAGTATATAACTTTAATTTAATAGAGTTGGCAGCCTTAATCCACTGTGCAGCATTACCACCATAATATAAATCAAAGTCTCCTCCACTTGCTCCGTCTTGTTTTAATGCAGCAATTCCCTCATCTAGCAATGTGAATAGCTGGGGATAAATCTCAGAATCTTTATCATATTTTGGGAATTGAATTCCTTCGTCTGTTTTACAAGCTTCGCTAAAAGGAATATCCCCAAACACATCAACAAATTGAGAATAATAATAAGCTTTTAAGACCTTCAACATTCCAATGGTGAAGTTGTCGTTTGCTTCACTCGCTTTATCCATTGCTAATTCAAGATTTTCCAATGCGCGGACGTACATATATTGCCATCCGTAAGTAGTATAGAAATCAGCGCCGGTAACTCCATACTCATTAGCCTCTTCACGAGTTGAAAACTGATGTGTATAAACAATCAATTCGTTGCTTAATCCAGAGCTTGTACAAAGTGCCCTTGTTCCATAAAGTTGAATGGTTGGTACTAATGTAGTATAATCTACATCAGATGGGTTATTCGGATCTGTATTAATGTCAAAATAATCACTACAGCTTGGCAATAATAAAGATGCTATTCCCAATATATAAGTATATATTTTTTTCATGTGCCTTATCAATTAAATTAGAATGTAACTTTTAAATTTACAGTCCAGCGTCTAGCAGTTGGTGCAGCTGCTAATTCAATACCTTGTGCAGAAGTTGTACCAAAGCTATTCACAGCTGGGTCAAAGTTTGTATATCTAGGTACATTAGGAGCAAAATACCACAGATTATTACCAGAAACACTCAGCATCAAAGATCCTATAGGAGTATTTTTGAACCATTTCTTTGGGAAGTTATAACCAAAGGTAAGTTCGCGCAAACGATATACTGTAGCATCGTAAACCTGCCATTCACGAGCTGAATTTGCACCGAATGATTCTCCAAAATACAAATCATCTACGATTACTCTGGTCGAGTTCGGAATTTTATTTCCAGCTGCATCCAGCAAAGGCTTTCCTGTATTCGGATCTCCATAATATCCAGGGATAACGACTACATGTTCACGATCTTCTGTATCCTTTGTTACTCCACGTCCCAAATAACTATTGATTGTAGAAGACGCGATATCACCTCCTTGTGTCCAATCAAATTGAGCACTCAGGAAAAATCCTTTATAAGAAAGATTTGTATTAATTCCGACCTGAAAATCTGGGTTAGGATCACCAACCATGTCTTGTTCTGGATCTTGAATTAGCAAACCAGTAGAAGGATCAATAAGTAAGTTTCCTTGTTCATCGCGCAAGTCTTTTGTTCCTCTGAGATAGCCAAAAGGTTTACCCACCTCTGCATACGGTGCCAAATCTGTCAAGACTCCAGCTAGAGCAATTCTTTCTACTCCTTCTTTGAGTTCAAGTACTTCATTTTTATTTTTCGTGAAATTTACTCCAACTTCCCATTTGAAATCTTTTATTTCTACAGGCACAGCACGTAAACCAATTTCAATACCACGGTTACGAATTTTACCGAAATTATCATAAATCTCAACAAAACCAGAAGAGTTAGGAAGCTGTACCGGAGCAATCAGGTTTGTGGAAATTTTATTATACCATGTAAAATCAAGTGACAATCTTCTATTGAAGAAATCTAATTGTGTACCAACTTCTACTTCTTCTGTAAACTCAGGCTTTAAGTTATTGTTACCTGCTGAAGAAGAAGCAGAGGTAATTGTTTGACCACGGAATGGATCTCCCAATGCATATACATTATACAAGTAATATGGATCTGCATCACGACCTACTTTAGCCCATCCTACACGGATTTTACCAAAGTTGAACATATTGCTTTGCAAATTAAACGCATCAGAGAATACAAATGAACCTGTTACTGCTGGATAGAAATAGCTTCTATGATTTTTGGGCAAGGTGGAAGACCAGTCATTACGAGCTGTAAAACCAAGGAAAGCCCAACTCTTATAGCCTAAAGTCAAGTCGAAGAAAACTCCCATTAAGCGACGTTTTTCATAATAGTCACCTGATACGACCTGATTTTTAGTATTAGCCAAATTATAGATATTAGGAACCTTAAATTCCGTTCCAACAACTAACGTTTCAGTACGTTTTCGTTCGTTAGCATTATGTCCCAATATTGCTTTTACTGAATAATCCTCAAAAAAGTCTTTTTCAAAAGTCAGTAATAAAGTCGATTCTGTTTCTACAGTTCTTGCTTTATGGTCTGTTAATTGTCCTTTTCCTTCTGCTGCACGAGAGCCTATGTCAATAACTTCTTTTCTGTATATAGAGTAAACATTTGTACCTATTGTATAAGAAATATTGAACCAGTCGGTTACGTCATAGTCAAGTCCAATGCTACCAATAATTCGATCAGCTTCGGTTGTGGTCACATTATGTTTCCATGACCAAAGTGGGTTATCATATTGAGATGTTAATGTAGATACAGGTTTGCCATCAGGTGTTTCATAGGGATATTTTGTCAAATCCCAGTTACGGCCTAAAAATAAAGTTCTTGCAAAGGAAGAAGCAGCACCGCTAACCTGATTTTCTCCATACATACCACCTTTTTGGTCTGTATTTGTATAGCTGATATTTCCTCTCAAATTAATGCCATTCCCTAATTTAGTAGATCCACCCACACTCATGGCAACGCGCTTATATCCTGAATTAGGAATATAACCTTCATGCTTCATGTGAGAAAGAGTTGCATTAAAAGCTGATTTTTCATTTCCTCCAGAAAGATTTACAGAGTTGTCATAAATATGACCTGTCTGAAATAAATCCTTGACATTATTGGGAACAGCTTCATAAGGAATCATACCGTCTTCAGGGAACAATTCAGGAAAAGCATTCAAGTAATCTTCCCATGCAGGTATTTTTTCCATTGAATCAAATCTAGGTCCCCATGAACCATTGGAATTAGAATATTTGAAAGCAAATCCAGGACCGTATGTATTTTGATATTCTGGAAGATTTGCAATATTTTCAAAAGACAAAGATGAGTTTAGTGTCACTCCAAAACGTTTTTCTCCAGAAGTTGTACTTCCTGATTTTGTTTTAATGATGACAACTCCATTTGACGCACGTGAACCATACATTGCAGCAGCTGCTGATCCCTTTAATACAGACATCGAAGCTATATCATTGGGGTCTATAGAAGATAATCCTCCTGAATAGTTAGATCCTCCTGATGTTTGATTAGAAGTAGTAATCTGCTGATTGCTTAAGGGGACTCCATCTACGATAATCAGCGGTTCATTGTCACCAAAGAAAGAAGACGCACCTCGAATGTTAATCTTAGTTGCAGAACCAGGACCTCCTTGTGAAGAACGAATATCAACACCCGCAACTTTTCCTTGCAGGGCTTTTAACATATCTGGTTCTCCTGCCACGATAACATCATCTGCACTTACCTGAGATACTGCATATCCTAATGATTTTTCAGAACGTTTAATACCTGCGGCAGTAACCACAACCTCGTCAAGTACTTCAGCATCAGACTTCAATACTACTTTTACATGAGACTTAATCTTCACTTCCTGCGACTGCATTCCGATGAAAGAAATGACCAAAGTTCCG
>UQTJ01000080.1 GCA_900544075.1 uncultured Bacteroides sp. | reverse complement strand
GCACAACCGCACAACAAAAAGCCATACACAAAGCTATAATCTGCTTGTTTAGCATGTAGATAAACTTTAGATGATTAATTTCAATATTAGATAACAATACAACTTATTAACAAACCCAAAAGGCCTATAACCTTTTAAAGATTACAGGCCTTCTCGAATTCATTCTTAAAAATCAATTATTTATTGTTTTTAAAAGCCGACCACCACAATGGAGTAATAACCACATCACTACCTCCTAACAATTCTACAGCCTTCTGATAATTATCAGGATCTGCATTATCAAGAGTTGTAGGATATCTCATGCGCTGAGGATAAAAATCCCACTTCTGACCATCTTTCCAAGAATCCTTTTTCAGCACATTCACCATATCAGAACCAATCAAATCACTTTCATTGGCAGGAATTTCAAAGAATGGCAATCCTAAACGACGATGATCATTCCAAATTTCGAGCACTTGATAAGGCATCTGAGCAATAAACTTTTGAGTTATAATCTTAGTTATATGGTCATTCAAAGCTTTACCATATAGAGTCTTAGATGCTACAGGATATTGGTATTGTATCTCCTTTGTTTCTTTTGTATAGCCATCCACATAAGTTGCTTTAAATGAAGACGGTTCAGTAGTATGATCAAATGCAACACTTGTTCCTACTCGATTATAGTTTGTAGAATTAATATATTGCTCAACATACTCACTCACTCCAAAATATTCAAAGCTTGAACGAATACCAGCTTCATAAGCTTCTTTTGCTGAGATATTTGAAATCCAACCATACTCAGCAGCTTCAGCCAACAAGAAATAGCTTTCCCATGGAGCAAAATAAATACGAGCTTTTCCATTGCAATAATCGCTTCCTAACATCGGAAGAGTACAACCAGGACCGTAACCATTACTTACTAATTCATTATAAGAAACTGTTGAAGACCATGTAGCACGAGTTCCTGCCGGATAACCATTCCAACATTTAGTAGCATCAATCTCTATTCTCTTCTGCTGTTTTTTATCATCCAATATCGGCTTTCCTTCAGCGTCAACAGCCAATAAAGCAAAGTCTTTTGCAGATTTATCCAAATATTTATCTATGTAATTTTCAGCTTCCGTATCATCAGGCAGACAGAAAATCTTTAACGCACGAGGATCAAGATTCTCCGGAATACCATCCAACCAATATTGTTTGGTAGGATTATCCGTATTAGCAACGTAATGACGATTATAATAAATACCTAAATAATTAGCATATTTCACATTAGAGGCCAAACGAGGATACATATCAGCAACTTTCACATCACCAAGATTTGTCAATAAATTAGCTACTGTAGACGATAAGACCTGATCATCAAACGAACGCGTAAACACACCTGTCAGATTATCCCAGCCATTATTTTCTGGTACAGCAAAAATCTCATCTTGTGCCTTGATTACGTTCAACCCTTCTGAAGCTTCACGAAATTCTTTTTCTGCTGTAACAGGATCTACCACAGATAAACGCATCGCATAACGCATTCTCAATGAATTGGCCAATTTTTGCCATTTATTAGGATTAAATCCTTGACCAAAAGTATCACATGATCCCTCATCTCCTTCAGCTTCAACAGATGTATCTATTGCTTCTGAAGCCTCTTTTAATTCTTTTAAGATAAAAGCATATACATCCTTTTCTGAATCAAACTCCGGATTTTCACCCAAGAAACCATCAATAGCATAAGGACCAAAATTATCTGTAAACTCACTAATCAAATAAGCACGCCAGATACGAGCAAATTGTTTTACATTCGGAAAAAACTTTTTCTCATGCACCGTAGCAGTACCTGAAGCAACTTGCTGCTCTGCTGTATTAATTGCTAATGTAGCATTTTTTATGCTATTAGAAATACAGGGATAATAATAACTACTAGTATAGTCATCAGTATAACGTCCCACATTCAAGAAGCTCATTTCACCAATTACACGAGCAGCACTTCCCCAATTATACACAACAATACGCTCAGATACCCCTGGATCCATTTTAGCTTGTGCTATAGCATTATTTAAAGCAAATTGAGGTTTCACATATTCTATAGTAGCTGTGATAGGACTTGTATTAACCTCATCAAAATCAGAGCATGAAAACAAAACAGTACAAGCTCCAAGTCCTAATATTATAGTCTTTATATCTTTCATAATTTTATTTCCTTTAATTTCTTAGAAACCAAGAGTTACATTAAATAAATAAGTACGTGATGTAGGTGCAGAAGCATTTTCCATACCCGTAGCATTTGTACTGGTTGCATAAACCGATTCTGGATCAATTCCATTTAAGTTACTCTTTATCATCCATACATTATTAACAGAAACACCTAATTTCAGACGCTGAATTGGAGTTTTCTTTAACAAAGAAGATGGGAAGGAATAAGTTAAAGATACATTACGCAAACGAATATTTGTTGCATCATAAATGTATGCTTCTGAAATTCCCGCACGACCTGTACCTAAAGCTTGATAATACTTTTGCAAAGAGACAGGTGTCTGGTTCTGGGCATAACTGCCATCCGATTGTCTAATGACACCAGGTACAACAATATCATCACGTTTTCCACCAGGAGCTGTCACTTCTGCAATACCTGAGCTCTGTAATTCCAAATTTGTAAACGAGAAAATATCACCGCCAAAACGTCCATCAATTAAGAAGCTAAATCCAAAGTTTTTATAAGTAAAACTATTAGTCCATCCCGCCATCATATCCGGCTGCTGTTCACCAATTTTATAACGTTCACTTGTAGCCTGAGGCAAACCGGAATCACTTAATAATAATTGTCCATAATAAGGGCTATTCACATCTTCTACCCGCTGATACTTCGTTCCCCAGATTTCTCCATATACACCACCTGCAACTGCATAAATTTGTAGTGCATCAGAACCACCTAAAGAATATCTCATACCCGGCTGTCCTGGTAAAAGTTCAATAATCTTACTCTTATTTCTTGAAATATTTAATTGTGTATCCCAACTAAAATCTTTTGTTTCTACCGGACGTGCATTCAACATTAACTCAATACCAGTATTCTGTATATTACCCGCATTAATTTTCATGCTTTCATATCCAGAAAGATTATTCATCGGAATATTCATCAACTGGCGCTTTGCATTCGTTTTATACCATGCAAAGTCAATACCAAAACGATTATTAAAGAATTTCAATTCTGTACCAACTTCCCATGAAGTAATAAGTTCACTCCGCACATCTGCATCATATTTAATTTTTCCTTGATCTGCAGTAGGCTGACCACCAATAGAAGAAATCGTATAAGTATCATATAACTGATATGGATCCATATCATTACCAACCTGAGCAAATGAAGCACGAACTTTAGCATAAGTAAACCATTCAGGCATAGTTTTACCAATCTTATTGACCATGTCACTAATTACCCATGACACAGAAACAGAAGGATAAAAGAATGAACGATTCTTCTTTGACAATGCCGAAGACCAATCATTACGGAATGTAGCATCCAAGAATGCCCAACCATCATAGTTTATACCCAATGTTCCATATAATGAATTAATTTTTTTATGAGAATAAAATTCTGTTATTCCCAACTGATCTTTCGGACCATTATTTAAAGAAAACAAATCAGGAGCAGTTAATTTACCCATACTTACTTCTACACCTGTTGATTTACGTTCCATAAGGTTACCTCCGAAAGAGAAGTTACCACCCCAGTTACCAAAAATATGATCTTTATGTCCACTAATTAAGAAGCTAAAGTTATTTTCATAAAACTTTTGTTCCCCCACCGTATAACGGCTATCACCATCGTTTATTGTACTTCCTGCATATAGTTTATCATCACGTTCAGTAAAGTACATATCACTACCAGCTCTAATTTCTGCATCCAACCATTCTGTAATCTTGTATTTTAAAGACCCATTCATCAAAAAACGATTACGAGAGTCTTTATTAGGGTTGTATTCTTTCAACCAATAAGGATTGACCCCGCTTCTATTCCACCAAGTCATATTACCATATTCATCCTTTAACGGATTGGAAAAATCACGTATATCAATAGTGGTCGGAAGATTAAACACTGTATAAAAAGCGTTAGCATCACGTGAACCACCTTGTGGACGATTATTTGCTAATGAATTAATATACTGTACTTTTGCATCCACACTCCAACGGTCATCTTTTCCAAAAGAAGAAGAAGCACGCAAAGTTAAATTTGTACGATGTAATTCAGAGCCTGGAATTTTACTTGCATCATCCATACGATTCAAAGATGTATAAATTGCAGTTTTTCCAAACATCTGTGAGAACGATATGCTTTCAGTAAAGTTAATACCTGTATCAAAATAATTCTTTACATTATCATAAGCCTGCATTATCCCAGTACTTCCATCCCATTTGGTATACTCTTGTCCTGTAATAGCAGGTCCCCAGCTATTTCCATTTGTTGCATCATAAATACCATTTTCACCTTGTCCAAAACTTGTCTGACGCTTAGGCAACATAAATAATGTTTCAGCAGATACAGACGCGGAAATGGTAACTCCTAAACCAGGATTTTCTTTACCTTTCTTTGTTGTAATCAAAATAACACCATTACCTGCACGAGAGCCATAAAGTGCGGCAGCAGAAGCACCTTTCAATACGGACATAGACTCAATATCTTCCGGATTAATATCTGAAAGGCCATTACCCATATCCATTGAGGGATTATCAATATCATTATTGCTCGCTCCTGTAAAGTTATCCATAGGAACGCCATCAACCACAATCAACGGCTGATTTGTACCTGTCACAGAGTTTGCACCACGTAACTGAATTTTTGAAGATCCACCAGGTCCATTACTAGAACGAATAATTTGCACACCTGAAATCTTTCCAGACAAAGCATTGGCAAGATTTGTTTCACGAGCCTCAACCAAAGACTCTCCTTTTACTTCCTGCATTGCATAACCCAAAGCTTTCTTTTCACGCTTGATACCCAAAGCAGTCACCACCACTTCCTGAAGAACCTCGGTATCATCAGACATTTGAATCGTTCCAAGATCTGATACAGCTTTTAACTGTTGTGTCTTATAACCTATATAAGACAATTCAAGTGTAGCTCCAGAAGTTACTTGCAAAGTGAACTTACCATCAATATCCGTAATCGTACCATTTGTAGTACCAACTTCAAGAATACTTACACCTATCAAAGGCTCACCTTGAGCGTCAATAACTGTACCTTGAGTGGTAATTTTAGCAGACTGTTGTAGTATAGATGCATCCACTGACTTTTCAGGAGCAGCCCATACAGTTCCCCATCCGGAAACAACCAACAATAAAAACATTTGTGAAAACCTACCAATTCTCATAAATTAATTAGATTAATGATATAACTTAGAATTAGAATTTATTATTCAAGAAAGACGAGAAGTCAACAAGCGCCAATTAAATATTTTAAAAATATCCATGGCTAATTTTCATAGATATCACATTAAGGTTTACATTTATAAAATTATTCATAGTGCAAATATAGATATATTTTAATTAATCCACTCTTTATGTATAGAAAAATGAATAAAATTAAATATTATTAATACTATATAGGTTAAAAAACAAGCAAGTAATCTGAAAAGTTTCACATAGACACACACATTCCAACAATGAAATAAAGAAGCTACAGTTTAAAAGTAGGATAACATCCGTTACATCCAAGTTTTTCTGAAAAAGATTCTTTTTCTATTAAAAGTGCGCCAATACAACAAAATAGAATCAAAAGAGCACACAAAAGGACACAAAAAAACTCCGCCAATTAGCGGAGTTCTATAACAAAAGCGGAAGCTGGGGGATTCGAACCCCCGGTACGGTTACCCGTACGGCAGTTT
>UQTJ01000079.1 GCA_900544075.1 uncultured Bacteroides sp. | reverse complement strand
CCATCTGGTGGCGCGAACCGGAGACCAAAATATTCCCTACGCTGGAAGAACTGGGCATTGGTTTTGTTCCATATTGTCCGTTGGGGCAGGCCTTTCTTACGGGAGTGATTCATGAGAAAAGCCGTTTTGAGAAACCCGACCGGCGGGCCACATTGCCACAATTCACTCCTGAAGCCTTGAAACATAATATGCCGCTTGTGTCACTTGTGCGTAAATGGGCAGAGCGAAAGAACATTACTCCTGCCCAGTTTGCCTTGGTGTGGATGCTTTCGCGTAAGTCATGGATTGCTCCCATCCCTGGCACAACGAATCCGAACCACCTTGATGATTTCCTGGGGGCGGCTCATGTGCGGCTTACGGCTTACGAGATGGAGGAATTTGACAGGGAATATTCACAAATAGACCTTATGGGGCATCGTGCCGATCCGTTTACCGAGAGTCAGATTGATAAATAAAGACATTGTTGTTTAGGATGATATGGAATCAATGAGAGTGTACCGATGACCGATATCTGTCTGTGTGATGAGGAGAATTTGCATCGTAAGCGTGAATGGAAGAAGGTAGTGAATTCGAAATTCGTGGAGAGATAAATTGAGGTGTGGCACCTGAATGACAAGAGTCCGGTAGCCAAATATTTTAATAGCTGGACTTTTTTATTCCTTTATTGAACTTTTTTAACTCGAATAACTTTTGTATCTCGTTGAAATAAAGCATCTTTATACAATTCCAATTAAGATTTAATTTAATAAAACGACCAATGAAAAGAAACAGTTTTTATTCCCTCATTTTGGGAGCTGTATTAATTTGTAGTTGTACGGAGGAATCGTCGGTTGTATACCCATTGGGTAACGAAGATGCGTCTATGGTGTCTAAAGTCACATCCGTATTCACGAATGGTACTAACATGAGTGTGGGAGCCCGGTCAGGCACCTCCCGCGGTGGCGGTACGTTGACTGTAGGCGAGAATGAGGCGGTCTGTGCCAAATATGATGTAGCATCCGGATTCCAGTCGAACGGAACCGTTCCTTACATTAAAGTATCTATACACGTTTACGAAGATTGCGTGGGTGAATGTGAAAAATTACGTCTGACGTTTAAGGGGGTAGAGGACTTTGTATGCAAGGCTGATGATTTTGCTATCCGTGCTACTGACGGAACCTATCTGGAGGGTTGCTATGGCATGGATGAGAAGGGAAACAAAATCAACGAATATAAATACGGAAACCTCTCGATTTCCGGTGACATGGATATCATTGTCGGCGGACTTGACAATCTGTATGGCGGAAACAAGCAGGGTGGTGAAGAAGAGCCGGTCATCAATACGTTCGAAGTCTGGATCTGGCCACAGAACACCGAAGGACACACTTGGACCGATGTAGAACTGAAAGCTTTCGCGGATAGTCATGATCCGTTGATGTGTGTGAAGTCTGAACCAAGTGAAGACCCGCATCCCGGTGTGGATATGGGCGACCTTATTTGGGCAGAGGAAAACATTGAAGGTTACTATGCGTGGGGAGAGATTTTCACTGGAAAGACCATAGACCATCCCGGAGATGACGAAAACACATCCTTTACGTATGACGGTGTAACCTATACGAACGACGCTTCCTATTATCCGTATGCAAAAACGCCGGGTAAGACTCACTATAATTATAACCACTATCACTATTTTGACGGCACGCTTAAGCTGACAAAATACCAGTGGACTGCAGACAAACAGTCGCAGGATGGACATACACGTCTTGAACCTTTCGAGGACGTAGCTGTGATGCGTTGGGGAAATGGATGGCGTATGCCGACTAGTGCTGAAATGGATGATTTGTTTAATGGTCCGAATACGGTGGCAGTAGAGGGTACAACTCAAATCCGTCTGTATAATCATGAAACCGGCGAGTCTTATTATGAAGAGGTGGAAGCCTGGATGATTACTTCAAACGAGACCAATAATACCGTTGTTCTTCCTAAAACAGGTTATTATGGTAGTAGTGAAAAAACAGATTCGGAAGCAAGTGCTCATCCTAAAATAAAGGAGTTCGATAAGGCATGGTGGCCATATACGGGTTTGTATTATTGGACAAGTGATTTGTCTACACAAATTCACCAATCTTCCAGTAATAAAGAAAATCGTTACGGAGGTTTTCTTTTTGGCGCAGGTATGAAGGGCTGGTGTGACGAAAGTATTGCTACAATGGCCTTTGACTATGGCTCGTTGAATGGTTATGACCGTTGTTTCGGAATGAAAGTCCGTGCGGTAAAAGACAAGCAATAAGCAGTCTTGTTTGACTTGTAATAAGTAAGATGGCATACGAAGATGATAATCATAATCACTTCGTATGCCATTTTTATTGTATTGCTGAATAGATTTTATCGGACAGCAATAATATTATATATATCTTTGTACGTATATAAGCCGATTATTAGATGAAATTTATATGATGAATGATAGCTCGTTTACTGTTTTTCTGAGAAAAAGCGTGGAAGATGCTGTAGGTAGAAAACTTTCTACCCCAAAAGACTTTATATTTCTATCTGAACAGATTTTTTCTCGTTTACATGTTATGCTTAGTCCTACTACACTGAAACGTTTCTGGGGATATTTGAAGGAAGGAGGAGAGCCTAGATTGTCTACATTAAATGTATTGTCACAGTATGTAGGGTATAAAGATTGGGATGAGTTTTGTGATTCACGGAAACAATCAGTTCAGATACAGTCTAATTTCATCCTTTCCCGTTGCCTGAGAGCTGAAACAATAAATATCGGACAGAGAATTATCCTGACATGGCTTCCGGACCGGAAATGCTTGATTGAGTATGAAGGAAATCAGAAATTTAGGGTGTTATGGGCTGAGAATACGAAGTTAAGAACTGGGGACCTTTTTTATTGCAGCGTTTTTATGGAAGGGGAGCCTTTGTATATTGACAGATTGCTGCGAAACAATATGAGTGAGGTATCTTATGTGGCTGGAAAAGTAAACGGAATACGTTTTGAGCTACAGAATGAACAAGTCTGATTCTATTTGATACGTGTAAAGAGATAAGGACCAGAATGGACCAAAATGTTACAGTATATAATATCTAAGTTTGCATCACAATTAAAATGTATGTATAACTTAAATGTAACAATTATGGAAATAGTCTGGATTGTTTTAAGCTTTTTGCTGATGATTACGGGACTCCTGGGATGTTTTATTCATCGTCTTCCAGGGCCGATTATTACTTTTGCAGGTATTTTATTAATGAATTTTTGTACGGATGTGCAAGCGTTCAGTACGCTAAGTCTAGTAATATGTGCGTTAGCCGTTGTATTATGTAAAGTGCTGGACTTTTACGTGCCCAGAATCACACGGTTGATTTCAGACTATGGAAAAGCTGGAAAATGGGGATGTATAATAGGTTCATTGATTGGTGTGCTGGTGATATGGCCCATGATAAATTACACCGAGGCGATTTCTTCTAAAGTACTGATATTGGTAACGGGTCTTGTAGTATTGCCATTTTTGCTTGCTTATATCGGTGAATCTGTGGCTCGTCGCAGCTTCCGACTCTCTTTTCGCCCGTCTCTTGCCGCTTTTTCTACCTATCTGATAGGTACACTTTTAAAACTTTCAGTCTGTTTGTATTGCATTTACACCGCGTTTGAAAGTATGGGGGCATCTAATTTCTAATTCTATTACAACACAGTTATGATTAAATTGCAAAAACTATTTTTAGGGTTTACCCTTATATTGCTTGCCGTGTCTTGTTCTTCTGGAAAATCAGAAAAGACCGAATCTGTGCCGACATCTGTTTCTATTACGGTTTCTCAATCTGAAGTCTACGGTGAAAATTCCGGTCTCTTTTGCGTCGTTCCGGGAAGTTATAAACTAAAATACGATGATGGAGTCAAGATTAAGGTTAGGCTTAAACTTGAGCAAACAGTCGAGAAGAAAATAGAAGGTGTATCCGGTTTGATATTGAGACTCAAAGATGAGGATGGAATGGGTTTAGTGGACGGATACAGCCAGATGACTCTGGCAGACGGAGAAACCGACAAGATGATTACTTTCTTGTCTTCTGAACCTGGAACAGAGCAGGATTTTGTATTTGTGAATGAATTTGGTGATGAATACGCAGAGGAGGTTATGACAAAAACAAATTCATTTTCTTTAGAGAACCTTTCCGTGACTTATGTTGGAGATTCAGATCAGCAGTTGGAAGACTTGGAGAATGGCATTAACTCATTGGGAAAAGCGATGAAAGGAATGAATGATATCATGGAAACATCTAATGAAATGTTAGATGCGAGCAAAAAAAGTATGGATATGATAAATGATATCTATGGGAATAAATAGCCTTGTATAATTTTTTGACTGAAGAATCCGGTTTGCTTCTGAGTCATTCTCAGGAATAAACCGGATTTTTATATTCCATTTTACTTTGTTTGGGTTTTGGATAAATGTTTATCTTTGTGATAAAATAGAATTAACTCTAATTATCGGATATGATTTCTGAATCTTCTGCGAATGACACATCTGCTTTTTTGAATGCCGGCTCATTTTCGGTAGATCATGTTTTTACTGAAATGTCCGAGATTTCTACCGAAGGATTCAATCTGCTTGTAAAAGCTAAAAGATATGGTAAATGGTATGTGCTGAAATCGCTGAAGCCTGAGGTTCGTAATCAGTTACTGTATAAAGAGCTCTTGAAGAAAGAATTTGACATTGCAATAAAGCTGACTCATCCTAATATAGTACAGACCATTGGCTGGGAATGGGTTCCGAAACTTGGTGATTGCATTGTTTTTGAGTATATCGAAGGAATATCATTGAAAGAGTATCTTTTGTCGAAACATTCGAAGAAAGAAAAAATCAGAATTGTAAAGGAATTGCTCTCTGCTCTTTCATATATTCATGGCATGCAGGTGGTACACCGTGACCTGAAACCCGGCAATGTGGTAATCACTACCAATGGACACAATGCAAAGATTTTGGATTTTGGGTTATCCGATACAGATTCCTATGGTATCTTGAAGCAGCCAGCCGGCACTGAAGAGTACATGGCACCCGAACAGCGGTGTAGTCATGTGCCTGATTGTCGGAATGATTTGTTCAGTTTAGGAAAAATCATTCAGGAATTGCATATTGGACCGGGTTATAAATACATAGGTTGGAAATGCGTTCGAGGATATGAAAAAAGGTATCAGAATACAGATGAGATTTTGCAGGATATACATTTCCTGGAGAATCTGCAAAAGGGAGCTGTATGGGCAATATGTATAGGTTTGGTAGGGTGGAGCTTGATGTGGCGCGATAATAATTCTGTAATGACGGTTCCGTTTCAGGATGATTCTTTAAAGCGTGTGGAGTCTCGATTCGTAGCGTCGGACGATAGTGTCATGTACCCGTCGAATGCTTATTCAGAGCATTCTTCAAAAACAGTATTGGAGCAGTCTATTGCATTAGGAATGCATGCTGTGGATAGTATTTTGTCTCCCATAGTGATGTTTATGGATACTCAAACTTGTATGACAGATAAAGAAAGGGTGTTGTTAGGGGAAATGTTTAATACGTCAGGTATTCGAGTACAGTCACTGGTAGATTCCTTATCATTGAAAATGAGCTTGTCGGATAAAACGACACTGCTTAATGCTCTTTATTCATATTTGGGTAATCAGATGGGAGAGTTGAATAAAAAGACAGACAGCTTGATTGAAGAAAAATCAGTTTCACGGAACGAGTAAAGATAGTCAGTCATAGAAAAAGAAAGACATTCTCGCAATCGAACACAATATAATTGGCGAGAATGT
Organism: uncultured Bacteroides sp.; assembly: GCA_900544075.1. Classification (GTDB taxonomy): domain Bacteria; phylum Bacteroidota; class Bacteroidia; order Bacteroidales; family Bacteroidaceae; genus Phocaeicola. The sequence goes on along the minus strand of UQTJ01000079.1, from coordinate 177 downwards.
CTTTCTATATTTATTTCGGTGCCTTGCGGTAGAGATAAATCGCGATAAACAGATATAGAATGTTCGGAATCCACACGGCCAGATTCGGATGCGCGTTTCCGTTGATGGCGAAGGTGGACGAGATGGTCTGGAACAGGATGTAGGAGAAACTCAGTCCGATACCGATTCCCAAGTGAA
>UQTJ01000078.1 GCA_900544075.1 uncultured Bacteroides sp. | reverse complement strand
AAATCTTATCCAAATCTTCTAAGAATTGGTTCGAGAATAGAACGGTTAGGGGTACAAGAAAAAGAGCCAAGTATTTGTAAATCAAATATTTAGCTCTTTTCTTTTTAAAAGAATGTTCCCGATTTGTTCCCGCTCAGTTTCTAATTAAGTATACTTCTTGTTCGTTTTAATCTAAGAATAGCAAAGATATTGTTATAATTCTATATCGCCTTTCAACTCTCTTCTTTTTAAGCCTTCGTTATATCCAGCTTTATAAGCAGATAAAGACATATCTCTATTGCCACCGATTAATTCCACTCTTACACTATCTATATGTCTTTTAGCTGGCGCTTCCCAATTATGTTCTAATCGTTCTTGTGTTGAACATAATCCTGGAATACGCTTTCCTACTCCATCAATATACCCTCGAATAAACCAATTTTTCCAAGCATTATTTTGATAGTATTCAAAATAGACTTTATTCTGCAGTCCTAAGCTAAGTATATGTTTGGCTTCTTCTGTTAGGATATACTCCCTATTCTTATACTTTTTATTGAATTTATAATCATCTATTTTATTTCTTATAATCAATGGTACAAAAAGTATAAGTAGTAAAACAAATATAATAAGTCCTATGATAGATAAGAATGAATTACCATCATTTCGATAACCTGCATCTTCAGCGACTTCATTCATATAATAAGACTGCGCATAAAAACTTCCAACGTATACGCAAAATACCAAAATAGAGCAAAAACAACGTTTCATATTTATTTGGATTTTAATTCTGATTCAGCTAAAATATCAAAAGGATTAATACTTCCAGTATAATTAGGAATAATTACCCATGGAAGAAATCCTTCTTTTTCAAAAACACAAAAAAAATTTGGAAGTAAAAGTCTATATTTATTATAAACATAATCATATTTTTCTATTATATGGTCATTATTTATGTGCTTTCGATAATAATCAATTTCTCTAAAAAATCTTATATCTTCATCAATTCTATAGTAGTCATCTGTTTCAGTCAGAAGACTTTCACTTACGGGTAGTTTTCCTTTTGTTTTCTTGTATAATTTAATTAATGATTGACACAATAATATATAATCGTATTTTTCATTAAAACCTATTTTCTCAAATATAAAAGCATCATTAGATATAGATTTATCAATATACAATCCAAAACCCTTTAACTCTTTTTCATCTTGATATGTAGAAATCAATGCTTCACCATAATATGCATTTACATTTTTCAACTCTATATAAGTGAAAGGTTTTAATGTTATGATACCTTTGAAATACACATTTATCATTGATAGTCTATAAAATAGTTGTTGGGCATATTCTATAAGATATGTTACATAAAAATGTAAAGGGTATCTATTATCTTTATTAAATACGAGAATGGTATCTGAAAAAACAATTGTTTGGAAAGCTATATCTTTATGTACATGTAAACTGTCAATAATCTTAAAGATACTTTCAACCTTATCCGTATTACTTGTGACAAGATTCTTAAATCCTAATATATCAATATATAGGAAGGTCTTTTCCATCTTAGTATGTGCTATATAAAATTATAAATCAGATGAATCAGAAGGCTTTGGGTTATAATTTAATTCTAAATAATAGTAGTCCATTCCAAAACTAGATTGGTCTTTTCTTAATACAGAAACGCTTAATTCACCTACAATATAATCTTCACTAAATCCAAATTCATAAGATTTATATCCTATAGGATTTATATATGAGCGCATATAGCTATATTTTTGAGATAGTTTTTGGGACAATTCTTCGCGGTCTTTCTTTAATTGAGTTGTATTCGATTTGTAACAAGATGAAAAACGAGCATTTGTCATAATATTATCCGCACCTGTATTATTAAAGGATATTATTAAACTCCCAAAAATTATTCCAGCCATATTAACATCATGGTATTCTAGAATAGAACGGTCATAATTTATGTATTTCCCAGTGAATAATTTTTGATCAAGAATTTGCTCTACTTTAGAAAATGTTGATCCAAAGGGAATTCCATAAATTGATGCTTGCTGTGAATATGATGAAATACAATTAAAAAGCAACAGAAAACTTATTATTATTCTGTAATGAAACAGTACATCTATTTTTGATTGTAATTTTTCTGTATTACAGAATGCATTTCTTTTATTTTTAATTCTCATATCGTATTTTTTTGATGGTGTATTTAAACTATATTGTTCTTCTTTAAAATTGCTACAGATAAAAGTAAATAAATGACTTCCAACACAACAATCCATAATATAACTTTTCCTTTATATTCGGTTTCGAGTACTTCCTCATTTTCCTGAATAGAATAATGCATTGTTACAGTTCTTGTAAAAACCGTATATGCATCATTCCCATAAGAACTTGTCTCCCAAATAATAGGATGAGTTCCCATGTCTATAAAATCATTATCAAATTTGAGTTCAAAATATTTGTTGACTCTGAAGTACAGACTGGAGTCTTGTGGGCAAGCACCTTTCATTACCAGACTATTCAGCATGTCAAATTTTATATTTTTTTCAAATGAATTGTAACCTTTAGTCACCTCATTACGTATCGTAATTCCTTTGTATTTATTATTTTTGAGATATTCGAAATATGAATTTATCATATCCGGTTTAATCTTATAACTATAAGAAATTACTTCCTTATTATTTGATAGTTTTCCCCAATTAAACTTAGAAGACCTTTGGGTTATAAAGTAATCTGGATATAAATTAGTCAAGCCAATTCCTAATATATACTCTCCAATGATGTCATAGCCTCTATTTGTCCTTTTTACAATTATCATGAAAGGACTAAATGTTGTAGTGCAATTATTAAAGTCATACCATTTGTAAATACCGCTTCGCATCATCTTTGTGATAATCTCAGTATTATCGAAATATTGTCCTTCCCAAATAGAAGTTCTGCTTACAAGCATCCATGATAATTGGTCAAAAGAGAAACTAGAAACTTTATATATCTCGGTTGAATCATTATGTAATTTATTGTAGTAATAAGCTCCTATAGCATTTTCACCTTCAAGATATTTGTCATTGATTGTATTTTCAAGTTGCTGTTTATACTCTTTCCTTTTTGTTGATAAATATTGCCATCCTCCACATAGTGCAATAATGGCTATTACTAATGCACCGATTAGAATTTTAAGAACTACTTTTTTCATATTTTCAATACCTAGATATTTACAAATAAAACACGAAGCGTGAACCGCATGCCACACTCTTACTTGAAGGTCGTAGGAAACCCTGAATACAGATGCAACAATAGCAGCCCACGCTATATGCGTGAGAACCACTATGCTATCCTTGTATTCAGATTGAAAATTTCCTACGTTTTCAAGTACAAGATAAGCATAACGCTTCTTCTAATTCTAACATGTCTTGGAAAGAGTTTCCTCAATCCATTGGCAAAGATACACAATTTAATTGATAATCGGGAATATAGAGTCGCAAACTATCAAGTTACATCTTAATTCCCCTACTTTTCTTTTCTTCTTGTTGCGACAGCCTTGTTCCATATCTAAGCCTGTGCCATTGTTCTCTGAACCAGTCGGCAATCGGCTTCCTGTTTATTGTCAGGTTCAGCCTGCTTTCATCGTCAGGGTCATTCTCCACCCTTAAAATATCATCCTTTATATCAAAGTTCCGTCTGTGCTGCTCGGAATAGATTTTACCGCTGCATTTTAAGGATTCTTTCTTGACCAAAAGACTTTCGGTCATTTCTTTAGAGAACCCCAGCATGGCACAGAACTTTTCTATGCGAAGCATTTCCCTGAACATCGGGAACCACCTGAAAGCCTTGTCTATGATTCTGGCGAGTCGTGACAGCTCCTTTTCCTTCATGTCAAGTTCCTGTCTGTGCATTTCCTTGAGATTGTGGATTTGCATATCATGCTGTTTCTGCATCTGCTGTATCTGGCTCTGCAGTTTTTCAATTTTGGTGTTCCGTTTTGAGACCTCGTCTTGCAGTTTTTCGTTGGCATGTTCCAGTTCTTTCAGTTTTCCGCTTCCGAAAAGAGAAGCAACTCCGCTTGTTATGGCTGTCGCTGCCGTGGTGGCTGTCTTCTTTAGCTTGTCTGTGCGTATCTCTGCTTTTACCTGTTTGAGTTCCTGCTCGGCAAGGCTTACCTGTTGTTCCTTGTGTCGCTTGGTTTCCTCTATACGTTGCAGTTCAGCTTTCTGCTTCTCTATGATGAAGTCATTTCGTTCCAAATGCTCCTTACTCGTGACAGCTTTTGCCTGACCACGTTCCATCAGGAGAATATCGGAAGCCAAGGTCTGCATGGTTGCCATATCCTCGTCATTGAGCTTTCGGCTCTTTCCGGTTTCATGGTTCATCCAGTCGAATACGATATGAGCATGATAGTTCGGTTTGAACCATCTGTTTCCGACTTGGAAGCTCTCTTTGTCTTCTGCTTCCGGCTGACCGTTCAGCCAATGCCCTTCGTCTTTGTGCAGGAAAATTTGTAGCGGAGTGATACCCCAGCGTCTTTGACATTCCTCACCGAATTTACGCACGTCTGCCAGTGTGGTGTCCGACCTGACAAGCAGCACTCCTTCACGTATGGGTGAGCATCCCGCAATCTTGACTATTTTGCCGTTCTTGCCTTTGCGCTCCCGTTCCTTTTCCTGCATGGCACGTCCGGTCTTTTCCTTTACCATCTGTCTGATATTGTCATAATGCGTCCGCAAATCCGGACTGCCGAAGTCGGGATTTATCCACTGTTCGTTATCGGTGGAGAGTTCAGGAACGACATAGATTCTGGACTCTCCGATATTACGCATATACTCGGCAGTCCTCCTGTTGTGAGCCTCGCTCGATGCGATGTTGCAGGGCTTGATATGTATGCTTGATTTTGTTGCCATAAATACTTGTTTTTTGGTTTGTACTTTATTGTTTGCTTTTCCGCAGTTCGTAAACGTATGGGGGGCTTAGGGGTGCACCCATAAGCGGAGATTGCAAAGAGAGGGTCACTCTTTGCTCTGGGTTCTCAGGGGAGAAACGCCCTGAGTGGGTCATTAGGGTAAAACCCTAATCCCCTCGGGAGAGCCCACAACTACGTAAGCGAAGCGTGTAGTTATAGTGGGCTATAACCGAAAGCCTCCCGGTTTATTGGGCGGTGTCTTCACTTTGATGGATTGAGCCTGTTTCTTTGTCTCTGTCCGTTTTTGCAGGTATTCGTTCAAATCCTTGCATCCGCTGTAAATGTGTGAAGCGTCACGTATATGTCGGTAATAATGTAAAATCTGTTGTTTCTTATCCATACTTATCATTCATTTACTCGCTTTTTTCAAAGCTAACGCTTATGACTCGTATGGTCCCTTTTTTAATGATTTTCCTGGGGGATTTTTTAATGACTATTTACAGCAGGTAACGCCAGCCGGACGCGAGGAAACCCTTTCCCGGATGGAGGCTATAGAACGGGCATTGTCTGAGTTACGCAGGAACCCGGCGGTTCCCGAAAAAGAGTTGCAAGACATCCTGACCCGGCTTGCCGAACTGCGGAAATCAGGACAGGAACAACGGCAATCTTTCGGGGATGTCAGAAAATATGTGGTCGCCACCTTCCGTTGCCTTAAAGAAATGCTGGAAACAATGGAACACTACCGTGCAGAGAATACGGTCGAAAAAGAGGAGAACAAGCCTGTACCGTTTTATCGTCGGATATATGACAAAGTCGCTTCTTTGGTACGCCCGAAACTGTTTCTCTTTTCGGCGGGGCTGGTTGTCTGTGCGACTTCCCTGTTCCTGAATGTCCGTCTGGCTGAACGGATGGGGCAGTTGCAGGACAACGACATGAAATACCGTTATCTGCTGATGCAGGGACAGGCGGACTGCAGCACCCTTGAAAGGCTGGAGAACAAGTTCAAGTGGCAGCGGGACGAGCGTTTCATTCGCAACCTGACAGATTCGGTGCTGGATTTTGAGGAACGTTGCCGCAGGCAGGCGGAAGCACTGGAGCGTGCAAGGCTGCTTAATGAGCAGGCTGAGCAGTTGAAAAAGGAAGCTGATAGGTTAG
>UQTJ01000077.1 GCA_900544075.1 uncultured Bacteroides sp. | reverse complement strand
TTCGTCACGCCGATGGTACTGCGTATTGTGGGAGAGTAGGTAGCTGCCGTTTTAGATGATAAGTCCCCGAGGTAGAGATACTTCGGGGATTTTCGCGTTTATACGCCGCGGAATTGACGCAAGGGAGTATCTTTCCGGAAAAGCAGTTCGTGTGTCCTGAAATAAGTATTAATGTAAAAAACTGAGGAATCTGAAACAGGAAAATATCCTCTGTCTGTGAAAGATGTGAAAGTGAAATGATATGCTGATTATTCGAAGCAGTAGAAATCCTGTGAGGATTTATTTTTAATATTCCTTATAAATCTAAGGAAGCAAATCAATTAGTATCCCGATCAACCTTGGTGTTGTATGCAATGGAACCCTTTTCTCTAAGGAGTTCGGAGCTTTTTAAAAAGAGACATATGGAGATATCCCTGTGACTTGCTGTACGCTCTATATTAGGTGGAATTTTTTTAGCATGGACTTTATACAAAGAGTAGTAAAAAATGGATTGACAAACTATAATTTCTCTATCCTCATTCCTTATCTTTCTCCTTTTCGGCTTTCTGCTTTTTCTCTATCAGCATGTTCATGAAAGCCGAGCTTATAATACCTGTTGGAATAGCAATCATAGCAATACCAATCAGACTTATCAGACTGCTTAGCAGGCGTCCTATAGGAGTTATGGGATATATATCACCGTATCCTACGGTAGTAAAGGCTACTATGGCCCACCAGAATCCATCACCGATATTTTCGAATGCCTGTGGCTGTGCGTTGCGCTCTATGTAGTACATCAGAATTCCGGAGAAACCGAGCATGATGCCGCATGCTGTATAAGATGTGATGAGTTCCTCTTTTACTGTCTTCAAAACTGTTCCTATCATCTGGAACGAGCGTGAATATCTTATAAGCTTGAATATTATCAGTATATATGCCAGTACCACAAGATGTATATGAGGTGTCTCTTTGTAGATATATATTCCCACGAAAGGGAGTATGGCTACAAAGTCTATCAGACCGTAAAACGAAAAAATATAATGCAGACGTGCTATCCACGGATTTTTATATTGTGCATACTGCACGGGAGCTGCGGCAATCCTAAGGCCGTACTCGATGGTAAAAACGAAAGAAGCCAGATAATTGAACAGATACAGCCAGTTGCGGTATGGGGCGGACTCTTCGAAAGAACTGCATATAATTGAAAATATAGAGCCGATAATGAAGAACAGCACGAAATACTGAAACCATTTTTTCATCAGCTGACGATGGATGGATCTGTAGAGTTTCTCATGTCGTATAAGAGTGGTTATCTTCTCACGTATAGGTGATATGATATTGTTTGGGTTATTTTTCATCGTTATGTAATAATAGGTACTAACAGCAAATGTAAATAAAAACTATGATATTTAAAATACCGTCCTGAACTGAATATCTGTTTTTTATATAATATGTGTATATTATTTCAACCTTATATGCCCATTTTTTGTTTTTCATGATATAAATACTTATTTTTATAGAATTAAAAATTAAGAGTGATGCTATCCGCTCATTTTTAATTGCTAATTATTAATTGTTAATTTAAAAAGCTCATTATGAAAAAACACGGGCGAACCAATACGCTTAACTTGTTGGCTACATTGCCTTTGATATTGGCAGGCCAAACTATTAATGCACAAGAACAACGATTAGACAAAGTTCCTGCCGATACAGTGGTAAATGTCGGCTATGCCACCGGAAGCATTAAGAAACTGTCCGGCTCCGTGGAGTTGATTAAAGAAGATCAGATGAACAAGATACAGATAGTAAATCCTATTGAGGCTATTCAGGGACGTGTAGCAGGACTTACTGTCAATAAAGGAGGAAACGGAACGGCTGCTCTTGATGCGGTGCGTCTGCGCGGAACTACATCCATAACGGGAGGTAACTCACCGCTTATCATTGTGGACGGTGTTATAGGGGATATGACTCTGCTTACTTCCATTTATCCAACCGACATTGAAAGCTTCACCATCTTGAAGGATGCTTCCGAAACGGCTCAGTACGGTTCGCGCGGAGCTTCCGGTGTGATAAACGTCGTGACGAAGAAAGGTATTAAGGGCAGGACAAGTATTAACTACAGCGGAAGTTTTGGCATTTCCAGTGTATATAAAAGGATAGGAATGCTCGATGCCGATGCATACAGGAATGTCACTTCCGGTCTGGGATTGAGCATCATAGACAAAGGCTGTAATACTGATTTCCAGAAAGCGATAGAAAGGACGGCCATACGGCAGAATCATAATATTGCTCTTTATGGCGGTGGAGATAAGTCTTCTTACCGTGTATCTCTGGGATATCTGGATATGGAAGGTGATATAATGAACGAGGGGATGAAGATGTTTACATCGAACATGAATCTGAACCAGAAGCTGATAGACGGGGTGATAGACTGCGAACTCGGTATATTCGGCTCGGTGAAAAGGGAGAGGAGCCTGTTCGACCTGCAGAAGACATTTTATTCCGCCGCTACTTTCAATCCTACTTTTCCGGCGGGGAAGAATGCTTCAGGAGCGTGGGACAATCTTACTACGGCGAGTCAGATAACAAACCCATTGGCATGGATGGAGGTGGATAACTGTGAGGCGGCATCTTATTTCAGCGCGCACGCAAAGATAAACATAAACCTGCCATACAGGCTGAAACTGGTGGTTTTCGGCTCATATACATATAATAATACTGAAGACAGCCAGTATCTGCCTACCTCTGTATGGGCATACGGACAGGGATACAGGGGATTGAGAAGCTCGGAATCTCTGCTGGGAAACATGATGCTTGCGTATAACCGCCAGACGGGAAAACATTTTATAGATGTATTGGCATTGGGAGAACTCTCTAAGGACAGATATTCCGGATTTTATACCACGGCCACCAACTTCTCGTCGGACGCCATGGGGTTCAACAATCTTCAGGCGGGAGCGTTAAGACCGTGGGAAGGGACGGGCTCTTATTTTGAGGAACCCAAACAGGTGTCGTTCCTGGGGCGTGTGAACTATTCGTATGACGACCGCTATGTTCTAACATTGAATGCCCGTACGGACGCGTCGTCAAAGTTCGGCGAGAATCATAAATGGGGATTTTTCCCGTCGGCTTCTGTGGCATGGAACATATCGCAGGAAGACTTTATGAGGTATGTTGATATAGTCGATAATCTGAAGGTCAGACTGGGATACGGACTTGCCGGAAACCAGGGAGGAATAAGCTCTTATACCACCATGAACCTGGCCAAACCGAACGGAGTCACTCCTGTGGGTAACTTGCCTATGATCACTTTTGAAACTCTGAGGAATGTCAATCCTAACCTGAAATGGGAAGTGAAGAAGACTTTCAATGCGGGTGCCGACCTTGAGATGTATGGTAGCCGGCTTATCCTGTCTGTCAATTATTACAAGTCGAAAACAAGCGATATGCTTTATAATTATCATGTCAGCGTGCCGCCGTTCACTTATAATACTCTTTTGGCAAATATCGGTTCGATGGAAAACAATGGCGTGGAAATATCTGTAGGCGTTACTCCGGTGAGGACGCGCGACTGGGAACTCATGATAAACGCTAATCTCACCTATCAGCAGAACAAACTGCTGTCGCTTGGTGGGATGTATGATGGCAATTATATCTCAGCAGCCGAATATACGGCCATTGCCGGACTGAACGGTGCCGGATTTCATGGTGGGAACAACAACATAGTGTATCAGATAGTGGGACAGCCGTTGGGCGTTTTCTATCTGCCTAAATGTACAGGCCTGAAAGATGACGGTAACGGGGGATATGTGTATGGCATTGCCGATTTGAACGGGGGCGGTGTCAGCATAGAGGATGGTGAGGACAGATATATAGCCGGGCAGGCCATACCGAAATATATACTCGGTTCAAATATCAGTCTGAGATACAAGTCTTTCGACCTGTCGCTACAGATGAACGGCGCATTCGGCCATAAGATTTATAATGGTACCGCGCTTACGTATATGAACATGAACAATCTGCCGGACTATAACGTGATGGAAGAAGCTCCCAAAAAGATGATACGTGACCAGACGGCAACGGACTACTGGCTGGAGAGCGGTAATTATTTGAACTTTGATTATCTTACCATAGGATGGCAACCGAAAGTGAAGGACGGACTATGGCTTAAGGGTTGCAGGCTGGCCTTTACGATAAACAATCTTGCCACTATAACCGGATATTCCGGTCTGACTCCGCTTATAAACAGTTCTGGCATAGACGATACACTTGGAGTTGACGACAAACGCAGTTATCCTGTATCCAGAACATATACTTTAAGTCTTGGGTTGAACTTTTAAAACTAATGCGTATGAAACGGTATGTTTACATCATGACAGCTTACATCCTTTGTCTGTCATCTTGCAAGGGATTTCTGGACGAAAATCCTAAGGACGCGATAAACGAAAATCAGATAGCGGGAAATCTGAAGGAACTATACATGCACAGTGTCGCCACTCTTTATAATAATATAGGCGGATATAATGACAGTGAGGGAATACAGGGCACCGGACGTGGCATATACGACCTGAATACTTTTACCACCGACGAGGCTATAATGCCTACACGTGGCACAGACTGGTACGATGGCGGATTTTGGCAAGGGCTGTATCTTCATGACTGGGGAACAAACAATAATTCGGTTCTTGCCACCTGGGAGTATCTGTATAAGTCTGTCATGCTGTGTAATGAGTCTGTCAGAAGAATTAAGGATTATGCGGCAAAGCATAGTGATGATGATACCCGGCCTCTGATGGCCGAAGTAAAAGTTCTAAGGGGACTTTTCTATTATCATCTTATGGATTTGTTCGGCAGAGTTCCGCTTATAAAGGAAAACGGAGTAGAGAAATCCTCGAAAGAACAGGCCGAAAGGAGTGAGACCTTTTGGTTTATTGTAAATGAGCTGCAGGAAGCATTGCCTTATCTGGCAGACGAACGAAGTAATGTACCAGGAGAGTATTACGGACGTGTCACACGGCATGTGGCATATTTTCTGTTGGCTAAACTGGCACTGAATGCCGAGGTATATACAGACGATGTATGGACTGACGGTTTAAGACCAAACGGAGCTGATATAGAATTTACAATAGACGGAGCAAAGAAGAACGCATGGGAAACCACGATTTACTATTGCGACAAGATAGCTGATGCCGGATACGACCTTGAACCGGACTACAGGACTAATTTTGCAGTGTTCAACGAATCGTCTGTCGAGAATATCTTTGTAATACCTATGGACAAAACATTATATACCAATCAGTTCATATATTTATTCAGGTCGCGTCATTATAATCATGCAAAGGCTTACGGACTTGGAGGAGAGAACGGTGCGTCTGCCACTCTGGATGTTCTTGAAACATTCGGTTACGGTACGGAAAATGAAGATCCACGATTTGATTTCTGCTATTTTGATGACGATCTTACCGATCTTGACGGAAATCCTATAATGCTGGATGATGGAAAGACACGTTTGGTCTATGAGCCTTGGAAGGTTGAACTTGACGTTTCAGGAAAACCGTACGAGAAGACTGCCGGAGCGAGAATGAAAAAATATGAAGTCGATCCTACAGGCTTTAAAGACGGAAAACTTATAGACAATGATATCGTTCTTTACAGATATGCCGATGTACTTCTTATGAAATGTGAAGCCAAGGTTCGTAATGGAGAAAACGGTGACAGAGAGCTTAATTTTGTCAGGAGTAGAGTAAATGCCCCTGCCAGGAGTGCAACTCTTGAAAATATTCTGGATGAAAGAATGCTAGAACTTGCCTGGGAAGGATGGAGGCGTCAGGATATGATAAGGTTCGGAGTTTACACTGAAGCATATAGCAGCCGTCCTCAACTGGAAAATGAAGAAACCGGATTTACAACAGTATTCCCAATCCCTGAAAAGATTATTCAGATGAATAACTGGTTATTACAGAATTCAGGTTATAAGAAATAGAAAAAGACCTCTCTTATTGGAAAATTTCCGTAAGAGAGGTCTTAATCTTTTTATTTATATAATTGGTTATTTATATTCGTTCCCTGACTTCGTCACTCAAAAAACCTCAATATTATAATTGATTGATAAACAATAT
>UQTJ01000076.1 GCA_900544075.1 uncultured Bacteroides sp. | reverse complement strand
GGACACGGAGGAAACCGTCGCCATGTTCCGCGAGGTGTTCTACGGCTTGTCTTTCGAGCAGGCTTTCCTCTCCGGGCTGGACACGGGGGAACTCTCCCGCAAGCTCCGCTTCATCTATTCGCTGATTAAAGCCTGACCCGTTCAGGCTTTTTTATGTCCTTTGGCATCCTTTTCTTCTCTTCCAAAAATTCTTTTGCGACTTTTCCAAACCGAATGGTTTGTTTCTCCGATTCTTTTCGTACCTTTGGGGACATGTAAGGTTAGGATATACGCCCTGCATGGCGTGGGTTAGTGGAATGTCCGATGCCTGACAGGTGTTGTTATCAATACATTAGTAGCGAATTAAAAACAAAAAAATAGTATGGAAAAGGTAGTAAAGAAATATGTAGATGAGTGTTTGGGCTTTGTGCAAGAACATAGAGAATACCTTATGTATGTTTCTTCTTATGAAGAACCAATAGAACCAGAGATGCAGGATTCGCTGGATAATGCCATACTTCAAGGAAAATCAGTTAAGATATATGTTACTCAACCGGAACATACAAATTATATGGTGGACATTATTACAGAAAAAGACCATGTATGGAAAGCGATAGATAATCAAATATCAGACGAGGATATTTCTAAATTAGAGAGTTCTTTGAATATCATTCTTCCGCTTTCATATAAGACTTACCTGAAATACAAACACTTTTATGAAATATTTTGGGATTTAGATATTTGTCTATATCCAAAACCCATTCATTCATGGAATAAAATCTTAATTGAAAATAATAAGGAACTGCAAAAAGAAATTCTTGACAAAGGGTATTTTGCGATAGGTCGATATTCTGATTATGGTGTGGTAGCTCTTAAATTGACAGACAATGAGAATAAAGAAGGGGAAATCGTGCTCTTTGATTATGAAACACCTGAAACGGAAGTATTAGCACCTAACTTTATAGAATTTCTTAATCAGATATTGCAAAATCCCAAACCTGTTCTTCAAGAATTAAAAGGTTGGGAGAAAAAAATGTATAAAATGGAATGACGCTACTAACAAGGTCGAGCCGACAGCTTAACACTGTTCCTCACCAACCATTATAAACCCCTAAAAACAAACGACAATGAGCATTTTTTTGAAAGCGGTACAACGCATCAACCCGTCAGAACCGGACGAGCCTAAGAAATGGTATCCCGTTCAGTACACCACCAAGATAGTGGACGAAAACGAAGTGGCTATGCTGATAGCTGACGGGACGACTGACCCGTTTCCGTGAGTCGGGCAACTTGAAATCGTGAGTTGGGCAACTCAGCTCGGTGAGTCGGGCAACTCACGGAAACGAGTTGGGCAACTCGGGAAAGTGAGTTGGCGGGGGATTGATGGAATATCCGATGCTTGGCAGATGATACATTATAAGCAATTTGCATGATAGATAATAAAGAACATATTCGCTTCTTTTATTCTTCTTTCTCTGTACTGGCTTCATTCAAAGAAGGAATAGTTAAAGATAAAGAAAATACAGCGTTAGAAACAAAGCGGAAACTATTGGAAATAGATTTCTGCTTAGGTAAGTCATTAGTGGCGTTACAAAAAGATACATATAATTATGTGTCTGCTTTATGCAAAAGCTACAATCGTAGGCAAAAATTGAATGGACTGGATATGATGAATATCCTAACAGCGTTTTTCTTTCTGTTTGGCACTAAACAGACATTAGCCAATAATAATGTGTCCATTGTCCGCTGGCTGCAAAAAGCATCCGATTGGAATGTAGACAATCAATCAGAATGTAATCTTACTCTGTTTGCTGTAACATACTTCCGTCTTATACTTGATATTTTTAGTAAAACCACTTCCCCTGCTATCATAAGCTCTAATATAAGGTTTGCGGCGGATAGGGAGTTTTATGCGTTAAAAGATAAGAAATATTCCATTTTATATGAGGTAATTGAGCAGGATTTAACAAACGCCAATCGGATGCAAAGTATATATCAACGAAGTCGTGAACCTTTTACAAAACCTGTCGGTTATCAGGATTTTTCAATATTATGGTACGTTTTAGGGAAAATCTCCTTGTGGCAACAAATAGGCATAGAAATGAGAAGCGAATGTTTGGACGATATTTTTATTCGGATATTCAATAAAAAAAGAATGTTCTTTGATTATTGAAACGCTTGTAACAAGGTCAAGGCAATAGCTTAACGCCGTTTCCCGCCAAACCATTATTAAATATGGAACACCGGATTACATCCCGCTTGCTATCCTCTCCCGTAAGTTTAGTCCGTCCTTTTGTATATACATCCAAACTGGCTTAAACTTGTTTCCATCGGCAGCGAAGTATGTGCCCGGCGAAAAAGAGAAAGCGGCATTTCCTTTTTCGCCAGTTTCAAGGCTGGTGGCTATGGTGGTTGGCGGAGGAAATGGCAGGATGCCGACAGCCTTTCTTCCCCTTCCGCCAACTCTTTTGCGACTTTTCCAAACCGTTTGGTTTGTTTCTCCGATTCTTTTCGTACCTTTGGGGGCATGAAGGTCAGGATATACGCCCCGCATGGCGGGGGTTAGCGGAATGTCCGATACTTGATAGGTGCATTTATAAATACATAAATTGCAATATGAAAATAATAATGCTATACATTTTATTCTTGCTTTCACCTTATACTTTCGCACAAAGCTATAAGGTAACTATTCAAACAGAGCTTGATGCAATAAACGAAATGCCTTTGTGGATTGCATACCTTGTTCCTTTGGATAGTCTGGGAGAAGTGATAAGTGATGAATATATGGATTTTAATCAAGTTCATTCGTATAAAATTTTAGATGATGGTCAAATAAAGAATGCCAATATATTGTTCACTATGTATTTCGATAGAGATAATAAAATAAGAAAAATATTTAAGCGATGGGCTGACGGAGGTGACTTGCATAGTATTGCATATTATAATTCCGATGGGCGATTAATATATGGAGTATATAATAAAGGCGATGAAACTCACGGAAAATTGTATGCTGACGCTTCTGGTTTTCATATCGAGCATTTTCCTAAAGAGAATGAATGTAAGGATTGTTTTGAAGCATACTTATTCCCATCTACTAAATGCATAGAAACACAATATGATATAATGTTACAGAGTCCCCAAAATGCTAAAAGGACAAACTTTATGCCACAAGTTGGAGATAATGCCATACTATGCAGCACCCACGTTTATTCTTTACCTAATGGAGAAAAAACTACCAAAGGTGAAGATGGCGTAGCAGTCCGATTTGGAATGTCTGTTGTCATAAGTGCATTAACAAATGGTTGGTGCAGAGTAAATTCTATTTTCAATGCTCCTTTTGGTTATATACCTATTCAAGACATTGAAGTCATTAAGTAACTAACTAACAATAGTTGAATGCTATTCTTCACCAACCCACTTAGCCATCAAAATCATGCTAAAGTTATTGGAGAAATATTACAATATAAATTATTACTGCACTTATAAGCTGCTGTTTTTCATTTTCGAGAGGTTGCTAAATCCTTTCTATTGGCTAAGTCTCTCGAAATGGAACAACCGCTATATAAAACGGGGCATTTCGATGGCACAGAAACAAGAAGCAGCCGAAATGTATAAAGGCATCAATAGTTCTATCATAATTTGGGCGACTAACACCCCATGTATCATCAGCTTTTGGATGCTCTGTCTTGTCTGCCTTGCCTGCATCAAGATTTTTAGGGTGGAATTATTGAGCGTTTTGAATATGATTGTTGGGAACATCTTCCTCTGTATTTTGTGTTTCGCAATCATCGTGCTGTTCTTGTATTATGCCAATCGTATATTCTTATTCAAGAATGACAAGTACAGAAAGTATTTCGCCGAGTTCGAAAAGGAGAAAAAGTATCTGCTCTATTACAGCATCTATGTCGTTTCTCTGATTATACAGTTCGCAACTTTCTACCTGCTGCTAAGTAGCGCATGAAGCGATGGCGAGATAACGCTTGTATCAGACTGAATCATAACCCATAACGCAGGATAAGGGCGAACTGTTTCCTGCTGAATCATTGGCAACAAAAATGGAGAATATGACTGTCCGATTGAAACGACATAAAGGATTGGTAAAGACAATAGCCGTTATAGCTGCCCTTGTGCTGTCGGGGTGGCTATATCGTGAGCTTCATCCGACCATTATCTTCCATACTCCACAAGAGAGCAAGTATTTGGGAAAAATAGTTTGTACGGCAGATGGGGATTTGGAGAAACTGTATATCGAAAATCATACTGTCCGCTACAGGTTGCCCTACCTTTGGAGTTGGAAAGAGGAGGACGAGGTGGCTGTTTTCATAGATAACTACGGCGATGTCATCCGCAAAGAGGATTTGGACTTTTGGAAGTTGGATATTTATTTAGATGAAGATAATTGCTACCAGAGCCACAGCAAGACGGAATACTGTTGGGGCTTACGGCATGTCTTACAATCAAAGACTGATAAATAAGTTGATATGTATGCTAAACCCAAGTTGCCCATGAAAAAGCGAACAATACTTATCCTGACCATCCTCGCAGCAGGGTTGCTGATGTGGAAATGGCTGGCTTGTGGGTACAATCCCGACAAACCGACGGAGTTTTATCCGATTTTTTCAAGACAGACCAAACGGGTGAAATATGAAGCTTTTGTGGTAAGCAATGCTCCTTGCGATACCGGCGAGTTGCGCAAGGTAGTAGAAAAGTACAACTTTGAAACATGGTCGCTTGACACCTTGAAGAAGTACAAGGCATTGGAACGTATATTCTACAAGGAAACGAAATATATGACTAAGGATTTTAGAGAAGGTGATGAATATACCCCCATATTTGATAATTGGGATAATGTTAAAGATTTTAGAAACCATGCAAAAGACATTTTAATCCAATCAAGATACTATCTTGATGGTATAAATGGGAAAAAATATTATAGAATTTGGATTAATGGGGATTATGACGACAGAATGGACGATATGTATATGAACCGCATCGAAGAATCCTTTTATGATTTGGGTTCTTTTTATAGAGAGAAGAGAAAAATATATGATACACACTAATAGCTATAAGTTATTATCTAAATTCTAAGACTTTAATCACTATATGGGAAAGCAAATAGTTGTACTCAGCATGATCTTGATTGTATGTCTGTATGGATGTGCATCCGGCAATAAGGTTAATATAAACCAAATATCATCTAAATATCCGATAGTTTTGAAAAAAGGAAGGGACTCTGATAAGGTTTCAGCGGTCAAAATCCCTCTTGCTTTTGAAATATCAAAAGAGTCATTAAAGAAGGTCCAATTAGCCAATGAAGGTTATTGGTACAATAATAAATATTTTAGGAGGAACTCTTGGGGAGCTGGGATAACGACCTTTCACGTTGAAAATAATACATTAAAAGCAAACATCTATTTGCAGGATATAAAATTCCGCAAGAAAGTTTTTGTTGCCTATACCTCTCATCGTCCCCAATATGCCGAAGGTGATGAATTATCCGACTTTTTTGAGCCATATTTGAAGAAAATGAGGAGAGAGAATAAAGATTCTCTGCACATTGAGTCTGTTGATATTCTTAAAGCAAAGTCTCCCGGTATAATAGAAAATCTTCTATGTGGAGACAGCATCTTATTTAGGGTATATTGTGGTCAGGAACTCGTAACTTATACATATCCAATACAAGTAAAATAAAATTGATGCGTTTGTTGTAGATTCTAACAATAGTTTCCAGTTATTTTATAGGATAATTCATTAAAAATCTCGCAGAACGGTCTGCCTTTCCGTTATTTTCCCGTATCTTTAGGCGGTGAGATTAGGATTGCCAACTTGAAATACCAATTCAATGAGAAAAGCCAATGCTATAAAGTTCACGATATACTTCTTGCTTTTCGCTGTCATTCTATACTTTGAATATTATGCAATAGAAATGCAAGAGGGGGAATGGATTGTCCATGACGACCGCAGACCTTTGACAAGCATGATGGCACTGATTGGCATTTGCCCCATTTATATATCGTATGATATAGCGATACGCAATATGTTGTGTCGGTTGTCCGCTCTTCTGCTGCAAGCTGTTTTTAACCTTTGGAGCTTATTATGGTTTAGCACACTGCCGACGCTTGGCACCTACGAGGCGGAATATGAACGCACAGGGGTACTGCCGGAGAATATGATACCGTCTGATGAAAACAACTTCTACTTTTGTTGGATTGTTGGTGCAATCATCATGACTTATCTTGCGGTGGTAATGATTATTTCTTATGCTATGAAACTGTATGCCGGTAGCAAACGACTTAATCACCCCAATAGCGATTAGTTGCCGGATATTATAAATTGGAACGAATGATTCATTGGCAAAAGATAGCAAGGACGATATGGGCGTTAGACGATAATATATCGTTTTTTTGCCATAATGTAAAGCAAGCATGAAAGCAATCAGACTGATAAAATTCTTCTTCGATGCGATGTATTATCAATTCTTCATATTCAACCGGGACAAATTTCGGTTGGAAAACCCGCATGAAAGAACTGTGATGCTATTTTGCGGACTATTATTTTTACCTGCAATAGTGTTTATTTATCCATTGGTCAAAGATAACTTCGATTATGATTTGCCGTTTATTTTTTTCATTTTAATCTATTACATCATGTACCGTTTTATGAGCAGGTATTACATCAAAAAGAAAAAGGGGATTGAAATAATGCGGAAAAAGCCATCATCAATGGCACTTTTTTCGAGTAGGCTTGCCAGACTTGAAGAAAGAAACCTTATCTTTGTAAT
>UQTJ01000075.1 GCA_900544075.1 uncultured Bacteroides sp. | reverse complement strand
AGAGGACGTTTAGACGCAAGAAGGACGCTGAAGAGCTTAGTTGCGGATTTGAGGTCCTAATGAAAAACCGCCAGCACCACCAATATTTTCTTGGGAATGAATAATCAAATACCTCGTATCTGTCAAGCTATCTAGAAACTCAGATGTTCCATCCGTAGAACAATTATCTACAATTACAATCCGTTGAATTGGATAAGTCTGATTTTCCAATGCAGATAAACATTCTTTTAATAAAGAAAGCCGATTATAGGTTACAACAACGCAATTTATTTTCATAGCCACATTTTTTATTTATTATCTTCTTTCCACTTCAACCAATCCTCCTTCGTTCGTTTCCAACGCTTATGTGTCCAAAGCCAATATCCTGGCTGTTGACGAATCTGCTCTTCCAAACGGCGAGAATACAAGTCTGTTAATTCATAATCCGGATATTCTTTCGGATGCAATGCCATACACTCAAAAGAAGCGCGATAATAGCCACGACGAATCCGCTCTACTCTCACATAATATAATGCCGCATCTACCTGCTTGGCAATGCGTTCTGCACCGATGAAGAAAGAAGTCTCATGATTCAGGAAAGTAGTCCAGTGGTTCATATTTTCCCACTTAGGCAGCTGGTCGGAAATAAAGCCAATCATCACTTTCTTTTCCTGTCCGCGCAAGGTTAAAATACGTCGAAGTGTTTCTTTCATCAAAATAGACTCTCCACCAAACTGCCCTCGCAACTTCAAAAACAAGTCATCGAACGACTGATTATATATCCGATGATAAATCTGTCCACAATGTATCTCGGGCAACCAGTAAGCCAAGGATGCAATATATTCCCAATTACAATAATGTCCTAAATATAAAAAGCAGAATTTTTTGTTTTCACGCTCTAAATCTGCACGAACTTCATCCAAACCAACAAACTCCATCCGTCGCATCATTTCTTTCTTTGAGATAGAGAATAGCTTTATTACCTCCATCAGATAATCACAAAAGAAATGATAAAACTGGCGCTCTATATCACGTTTCTCTTTCATACTTTTCTCCGGAAAACATTCATCCAATTGCTTTTTCACCACTTTCCGACGGTATTTCACCACATAAAACAATGGGAAGAACAAACAATCGGAGAAAAAGTAAAGAAGCCTCAACGGAAGTAAAGACAACAGATATAAAAAGAAAAATAATATACGATATACCAGCTTCATCAGAATATGGAGTTATAATTCAAGGCAAAGCTACAAAAAATATATCATCCTTACAGTACGTAAAGTTCAAATTTTGCGGAAAGGATGGCGTACCTATGGTATTTTGCACTATCTTTGCAAAATACAAGTAGTTACATTCTCTATTATGAAAGAATTCTTCCAACTCATGCGGCGGTTTGTATCGCCCTACAAAAAATATGTCTGCTGGGCTGTTCTTCTGAATATCCTTTCAGCTATTTTCAATGTGTTTTCTTTTTCTCTTTTAATTCCTATTCTGAATATTCTTTTCAAAACGAATGCACAGGAAAAAGTGTATCAATATATGGATTGGGAATGGTCGGTCGATTCATTGAAGGAAACTGCTATAAATAATTTTTACTATTATGTAAATCAATTGATAGACAGTTTTGGGCCATCGACCACATTGTTGCTTTTGGGATTGTTTTTGGCAGGCATGACCTTTCTGAAAACAGCTTGTTACTTTGGCTCTACGGCTGTAATGGTTCCTTTGCGAACAGGCATTGTGCGGGATATACGTACAATGGTGTACACAAAAGTCACTTATCTTCCTTTAGGCTTCTTTTCAGAAGAAAGAAAAGGAGATATTATTGCCCGAATGAGTGGAGATGTGGCAGAAATTGAAAACTCCATCACCAGTTCACTGGACATGCTGCTGAAGAACCCGATTCTGATTATTTCTTATTTCACAACCCTGATGATTATCAGCTGGCAGCTGACTTTATTTACTATCCTCGTATTGCCTACCATGGGATGGTTAATGGGAAAAATCGGCAGGAAACTGAAAAGACAGTCGCTTGATGCACAGGAAAAATGGGGAGAAACCATGTCGCAGCTGGAAGAGACCCTAGGTGGCCTGCGAGTTATCAAAGCCTTTACTGCTGAAGAGAAGATGATCAATCGTTTCAATAAATGCAGTAATGAATATCGTGATGCAACCAGTCGGGTATCCATCCGTCAGGCTATGGCACACCCGATGAGCGAATTTCTGGGTACAGTGCTTATCGTTTTTGTACTATGGTTTGGGGGTTCATTGATTTTAGGAAATAACTCTTCCATTGATGCTTCTACTTTTATCTACTACATGGTGATACTTTATAGCATCATCAATCCGCTGAAGGATTTCTCAAAGGCCAGCTATATGATTCCAAGAGGATTGGCTTCCATGGAACGTGTGGACAAGATTCTAAAAGCACCTAACAACATTGTAGAGAAAGAGAAACCGCAACATCTTTCTTCATTAAACAAAGACATTCAGTTCAACCATATTACATTCAGCTACAACGGCCAGACACAGGTGTTGAATGACATTAATCTCCGTATCAAAAAAGGAGAAACGATTGCGCTGGTGGGACAAAGCGGCTCCGGTAAATCAACTCTGGTAGACTTGCTGCCCCGATTCCACGACGTACAAGGAGGAGAAATTCTGATTGACGGAGTGAATATAAAAGATGTATCTATCAGCGACCTCCGTTCACTTATCGGATATGTGAACCAGGAAGCTATCCTATTTAATGATAGTTTCTACAACAATATCACGTTCGGTGTAGAGAATGCGACAAAAGAACAAGTGATAGAAGCTGCCAAGATTGCCAATGCACACGATTTTATTATGGAATCAGAACAAGGATATGATACCAACATCGGTGACCGGGGGTGCCGCCTTTCTGGAGGACAACGCCAGCGTATATCCATCGCACGGGCTATTCTAAAGAATCCGGCTATCTTAATACTGGACGAGGCTACTTCAGCACTTGATACGGAAAGTGAACGTTTGGTACAAGAAGCTTTGGAACGCTTGATGAAAACCAGAACGACTATTGCTATTGCACACCGCCTGTCGACCATCAAAAATGCCAACCAGATTTATGTGTTGTATGAAGGAAAGATTGTAGAAAACGGAAAGCATGAAGAACTGCTTGCACAAAACGGATACTACAAACGTTTGAACGACATGCAGGCACTGTAATAAGAACAAACGGCTTTAAAGGAATTGTAAATACCCTTTAAAGCCGTTTGCATTTTTATGTTTATACTCTAATATCTTCCTAACTTCTCGTGGATTCCATCACAATAAGCTTGCCAGAATTTGGCTACGTCATTCAGTGTATACACGTTCTTAAATGGGCAAGTGAATAAAGCTACCAACAAATATCCCAGCACTCCATTGAAACCACGCAGATATTTCACCCACCAGTTACGTCCATAATGATGATTCAGATAAGTGGAATTACGTACCTGATAAAAACGTTTCCATTTTTTCTTCCGGCTTCTCTCCTCCCAGCTATCATTTGAAAAGAATTTTTCCTTATCCATCAAGGCTGAGGGAATATATAGAATCCGGAAGCCTGCCAATACTGCACGCAGACAGTAATCAGTATCGTCACAAAAAATAAACAACTCTTTATTAGGCAACCCTATTTCTGCAACGGCCTTACGGCTTATACAAAGTCCTTCAAAAGCCGTGCCACAAATATCCACTGGGCCATTAACCACCTGCTTCTTCAGCTTTTGCTGATACATGGACGCAAACGGATTGCTCAGGTTCACCTTTTGAAAATCATTGGTAAAAATCTGTCCTTCCATCAAACGACGAGGAGCCAGAATTCCTACCCCTGGTTCATGGGTATAAGGCAGCAGATGCTCCATACAATCCGGACGAGGAAACACATCATCGTCCATGCACCAGATCCAGTCGGCACCTGCCTGATAAGCGTACTGAATGCCTCGATAAAAACCTCCTGACCCACCGACATTTTCCTGATGAATAACAGTCAAGTCTTCCTGTTCGTCCAACCACGCTCCAGTTCCATCCGTACTGCCGTTATTTACAACCACAATAGAAGAAACAGGAGTATTCAAGCGTAAACAAGCAATGTTACGCTTCAACAACTCTTTCCGGTTATAGGTTACTACTACAGCTATTATATTCATACCCTCTAGTTAATAAAGACCATCAATCTTTCCAGGCTGCGTACTCCGATAAGCTACCATCAACTTGTAACACTCGTCGGCATCAAAACCACGTTCTTTTGCATATTCCTCGGCCAACACCTTATGCATGTGAGGAGTAGCAGGAAGGCGCTCCAGATTCTTACAACCCGCTTTCATATCTAACGGGCCAATGTCCATGCGGTTCAAATCAACAATTTCTATTTTTATGCCTTCTGCTGTTTGAGCAAACAAGATATTTCCTCTACCATAGTCTTTATGAGCATAGCCGTGATTATGCAACTGAGCTGTCACATGACCTACTGCACGAAGCACATCATCCTCATACTCAAACTTATGTTTGAACAATTCCTCATAAGTATGCGGGCATTCAGATGCATACGTTACATAATAACTTCGGTCAAACATCAATCCTTTACGGATATTCAAATATCCAACGGGACGAGGAGTACCTACACCTATATCCAATAACATCTGGGCATGTTCAAAAGAACGTTTGGCTTTTGAAGGACGAAAGACTCCATACACCCAACGATTGATTATATTCGGAGTACGAAAAGATTTTACTACAAGTACGTTTCCATTATAGGTAATTTTTCTCAATTCATTTCTACCTTTATGTATGATGGTACCCTCTCCCTTCTCAAAACGATCCGGAATAGAAAGCACGAAATCCCGAAAAGACTCACATTCGGGACTTAATACCAGAGTCTGATGATTAAAGAAACTCATAAATACGTATTAACTAAATCTTATCCAATCCCTTTGTAAACTTCAACCAATAATATTTCAACGGGTTCTTGTATTTCAACTGTTTCCATGGACGACTTCCATGAGGACGATGCCAGACAGGCAAGACTGTAAACAAATAATTTTGGAAGCCCTTCTTTAAAGCCTCATGAGAAATCGTTACATCATACCAGTTCTTCGTAGCATCCAGCTGATGAAAATCAAACTCTTTCAAGAAGCTCAATGTCAACAAAGAGCAACAAAAACTACAATGTTTCTTTTCCGCATAGATTTTATTTTCATTTCCTTTGGCATGCAGATAAGGGTAATTTATTTCTCCAGATTCATCTGTAGTCACAGCTGCTGCAATAGCGCAATCAGGGTGCGCCAAAGCTCCATCAAATAAATCTTGCAAGGTATTCTTTTTCACCACCACATCCGATTCTACAATCAACAAACCAGCTTCTGCCTCAATCGCTTCTTTCTGGGCCATCTGCAACACCAATAAATAATTAGGTGAAGGATGATCTGTCAAATCAGACAGATTAACTAATCGAAAGCCCAATTGCTTTGAACTTTCTTCCAAGATTTTTGTATTCTCCTCCGTGCTAAAATCATTATATACCGTATAAGTATAAGGAACTTTTATCTCGGAATTCAAAATAGCTTTTATTGTTTCCAAAGTAAACTCTATAGAATCTTTGACTGGAGTAATGATATGCAGACTTTTCATGTTATTTATTCATTTACAAATTCTTTTTTAACTAGATTCAGTGCAGCTTCTACGGTATCATCCATATCAGCATATGTATATTGTGCCAATCTACCACCAAATAATACATTCTTCTTTTGCTGAGCTAAATCCTGATAACGTTTGAACATGTCCATATTACGCTTATCATTAATTGGATAATAAGGCTCCTTCCCTAATTCAAAATTATCAGGATATTCATAAGTAATAACTGTCACAGGTTGTTTCCCAAACTCAAAATGTTTATGCTCAATAATTCGGGTATAAGGTATTTCACGTTCTGTGTAATTCACCACCGCATTTCCCTGAAAATCATCAATTTCCAACATTTTCTGTTCGAACCGCAAGCTCCTATACTCCAGTTGTCCACATTGGTAATCAAAAAATTCATCAATACAGCCTGTGAATAAAATCTTATTGGCAATGCCATCCCAAAAAGAACGTTCTTTAAAATAATCGACTCCTAAACGTACTTCAATTCCCTCCAGAAGTTTTTCAATCAACACATTATATCCCCCTTTAGGAATTCCTTGATACGCATCATTAAAATAGTTATTATCAAAAACAAAGCGGAAAGGAATGCGCTTTATAATAAAAGGCGGTAATTCTGTGGCAGCGCGCCCCCACTGTTTTTCTGTATAGCCCTTAATCAAGACATTATAAATATCTTCACCACACAATTTCAACGCCTGTTCCTCCAAATTAACAGGATCAGAAATATGATTATAAGCCTTACGCTGTGTTTCTATTTTTGCTTTCGCCTCTGCCGGAGTTTTCACTTTCCACAATTGATAGAAAGTATTCATGTTAAACGGAAGATTATATAATTCTCCTTTAAAACAAGCCAATGGAGAATTAGTAAATCGATTAAATTCAACTAAGCGGTTTACATAATCCCACACTTCCTTATTGTCTGTATGAAATATATGTGCTCCATATTTATGCACATGAATACCTTCAATGTCTTCGCAATAAATATTTCCGCCACAATGTTTTCGCTTATCAAGCACCAGACAACGTTTTCCTCTTTTCTTTGCTTCACAAGCAAAAATGGCACCAAATAATCCTGCGCCAACAATCAGATAATCATACTGCTTTACCATATCACATAGTCTATTAATCCTATTTGGCAAAGATAGGAATAAAATAAGATTTACGATGCATTGTTTCTGTTTTAGTATCGCATTTCATCAAAAGTATATACATTTGCAGACTCTAAAAAAGACTTTAGAACAGTATATAGTAAAGATGAAAGTAATCGTAGACAACAAAATACCTTACATCCGAGAAGCCATCGAACAACTGGCGGATGAAGTGGTCTATCTGCCGGGAAAAGCCTTCA
>UQTJ01000074.1 GCA_900544075.1 uncultured Bacteroides sp. | reverse complement strand
ATTTCATAGCGTTTCAGAAACTCCTTTACCGCGTCTGTATTCTTACCTTCGGCCAAATCCTTGAGAGCCTGTTTGTTCTGCTTGTAATCATTGAAGGTCATACGGATAAGCCGGAAGTGCGTCGGTTCCTTCAGCTGGCTCCAGAAATTCTTGATGAAGTTTTCAAGGATACTCGAATTCTTGTCGAATTTCAGGAATGAGTTCTCATTCTTCTCCTCCGGTGCAACCGTCTGATAATTACCTTTCTCGTCTGCCTTGCTGACCACTCCCAAACCCTCCTTGGGGTCGTTCTTGTTATGTACCAGCAAAAGCTCGTCAATTTGTTCCACATAAGGCTTTTCCGGTTTCTTTGTCCGGCCTTGCCTTTTTTCCTTGTCAGGACTGTTTTCTTGTGCCATAATCTTTTGTTTTGAGTGACTACTTGATTTGTTTCACAGTCCAAATGTAAGATGATAAATTGGGTAAACAATTGATTTGCAAATAGATGGCGTTAGATGGCATCAGATGTCATCAAATGTCATACGAAGGATTGGAAAGAATGTTGAAACAGCAGGAAAAAAGGATGAAAAGAAGTATGAAGAGTAGAAGTAAAAGCATGGCAAAGCCACCGGACTATGCAGATCGGAGGGAGTTGAAATCCCTGTCTTATTTCGGGATTTGATAAGCAGACTATGTTTTGTTATTTGGGAAGATGCATTTTCACAGTATTTATGAGGCCATATATGGAATATAAGGATAGCCGCCTTTGATTTACGGCTATGCGTCACGTCGGTCGCAGTTAATCCCTGTAATCTTTCCTTTAATTCCAATCCGTTTGCCGCCGCATTCTTTTTCAGGTGAATTTTCATGGCGTAAGCCATAAGGAAAATTCTCCTGAAAAAAGGAATAAATGCGGCTGGCAAATCAGGATTGGGATTTATATTTGATGGAAGGGATAACAAGTGTTTAAAAGATTAAAATATGATAATTCATTTGATTTATTGAAATATATTCGTACTTTTGCGAACAACAAACAGAAAGAGGGATAGAAATGATAAAAAAGAAGTATACAGAGGAGCAGGAGAAGTTAGCCCGTTTTGCAAAAGCGATGGGACATCCGGCACGTATAGCCATACTCCAGCTCCTGGCATCTCAGGAATGTTGCTTTTTCGGTGATATTCATGAGGAACTTCCCATTGCAAAGGCTACGGTATCTCAGCATCTGAAGGAGTTGAAAGAAGCCGGACTTATCCAAGGGGAGATAGAAACACCGAAAGTAAAATACTGTATCAACAAGGAAAACTGGGAAACAGCAAAAAAGATGTTTGCAGATTTTCTTGGCCAACCTATATGCAAGAAAGAGGGCTGCTGTAAGTAAGCTCTTTTTTTTGACAAGAAAGTTCGTAGTTTTGCGAATAACTAACAATAAAAATAGAAAGACATGAAAAAGATTTTATTCTTAATTGCTGTATGTTTCGCCTTTATCTCTTGCAACATGAACGCAAAGAACGGAACTGAAGCACAGACTCAAAAAGAAGTGACAGTAAAAGACCATGTAGAAGTATTGTATTTTCATGGAAAGCAGCGTTGCGCAACCTGTATGGCTATCGAAAGCAACACAAAAGCTGCGATGGAAGAAAGTTTTGCCGAGCAGATCAAAAAAGGTGAGGTCGTTTTTAAGGTAATAGATATCAGCAAGAAAGAAAATGAGAAGATAGCTGAAAAGTATGAAGTAACCTGGTCATCATTGTTTATCGTTAAGTATAAGAACGGACAGGAGACATACGAGAACATGACAGAATTTGCTTTCGGAAACGCCCGTAAGTCACCGGATGTATTCAAGGCAGGTGTAGTGAAATCTGTAAATGAAATGTTGAAATAATATATAGGGCTATGGATTGGTTACAGACATTGCTGGATAACAGCTCTACTCCCGTTCTTACGGCATTCTTACTAGGACTGCTGACCGCACTATCACCTTGTCCGCTTGCAACAAATATAGCGGCCATCGGATTTATCGGAAAAGACATTGAAAACAGGAAACGCATTTTCCGGAACGGTCTGCTTTATACGTTGGGACGTGTCCTTTCATACACCCTGCTCGGAGTGGTACTGATTATGATTCTTAAAGAAGGTTCCAGCATGTTCGGTATTCAGAAGACTATCGGGACATGGGGTGAACTCGTTCTTGGTCCGCTTCTGCTTGTAATAGGCCTGTTCATGCTCTTTGGTGACAAACTTAATCTTCCGAAATTCGGGTTTAACGGAAATGCGGAAGGTCTCGCCAGAAAAGGCGGATGGGGTGCCCTGATGATTGGAATACTCTTTGCCCTGGCTTTCTGTCCGACAAGCGGAGTTTTCTATTTCGGTATGCTTATACCGATGTCAGCAACGGCTACAGCCGGTTATCTGCTGCCGGTGGTATTCGCTATTGCCACAGCCCTGCCTGTACTTGCCGTTGCATGGATTCTTGCTTTCAGTGTACAGCAGATGGGAAGTTTCTACGGTAAGATGCAGAAGGTGCAGAAATGGATGAACCTTATTGTAGGTGTGGTATTCATCATCATCGGCATCTATTATTGCTGGATAATGTATCTGTAAAACAGATTTGATAACAAATAAAATATTTACGAATATGGAAATTAAAGTATTAGGTCCGGGTTGTGCCAAATGTAAATCAACCTATAATGTAATTGAGAAGGTTTTGAAAGAAAATAACATCGATGCAAAACTGACCAAGGTGGACGACATCATGGAAATGATGAACTACAACATCATGACTACGCCTGCCGTTGTCATTGACGAAGTAGTGAAGATGAAAGGACAGGTACCGACAGAAAGTGATGTAAAGAAACTTCTTGGTATCTGATAAACAGAGTTATTTAACCATAAGCGGCAGATACAACCGTTATGGCATCTGCCGCTTTTTTAACAGGAACGATGTTCGTATTTAGACGAATAAAAAATATACATTATGATACAGGAATTTGCAGACTGGCTTGTTTACGGCCTTTTCGGACTGAGTGCCGACACTCCGATAGGAGTGGCCGTAAACTTCTTCTTTTATGATACTATAAAGATTTTAATCCTTTTGTTCTTCATCAGTGTATTGATGGGAATTATCAATGCCTATTTCCCGATAGAGCGTCTGAGAAAATATCTGGTTACGCACAAGATGTACGGCTTGCAGTACTTATTGGCATCACTTTTCGGAGCTATCACTCCGTTCTGCTCATGTTCATCCATACCTTTGTTCATCGGATTTGTCAAAGGCGGCATTCCTTTGGGTGTCACCTTCGCTTTCCTTATTACATCGCCTTTGGTGAATGAGGTTGCCGTTGCCATGTTCTTAGGTTCTTTCGGACTGAAGGTTACTCTGATTTATGTGATTAGTGGTATATTGCTTGGAGTTATCGGCGGTTTCGTCCTCGGAAAAATGAAGCTTGCACCCTATCTCAGCGACTGGGTAAAGCAAATACAAGCCAATTCTTCAGTACAAAGCGAGGAATGGGAAAAAGACCATACAACCTTTATAAAAAGACTGCCAACCATTATCCGTGATTCGTGGAAGATAGTAAGCGGCGTACTTGTCTATATCCTTATAGGTATAGGTATAGGTGCTTTTATGCACGGCTTTGTACCGGAAGGTTTCTTTGAGCAATATATGTCGAAAGACAACTGGTATGCAGTTCCTCTTTCCGTAATTCTTGCCGTACCGATGTATGCCAATGCCGCAGGTATCGTTCCGGTTATCGAGGTATTTGTAGCAAAAGGTATCCCTATGGGAACAGCCATTGCCTTTATGATGGCCGTTGTCGGGCTATCATTACCGGAAGCAACCTTACTCAAAAAAGTAATGACATGGAAACTGATTGGTATCTTTTTTGGCACAGTTGCTTTCTTCATTATACTATCCGGTTATCTGTTTAATTACATTTTATAAAAAAATGAATATGAGAAGTATTATAAAATGGTGTTCATCAATTATGATGGCCGCCATTTTCATTCAACCGACTTTTGCACAAAATGATGAAAAATTATTTTCCGGCAAACCCATACTAACCCTCTTTGCCAACTACAAGGCAGGGGTCGGACACTGCAACGAGAATAGCGGATTCAACCTTGACCGTGCTTTTGTAGGATATGAAGGATTTTTTACAAAAGGTTTTTCTGCAAAAATTCTTATGAATGTGGAAACAATGGCAGATGAAAACGGAAATACCAAATTCAACGGATATTTGAAGAACGCACAGATAGACTGGAAAGGGAAGGGATTTTTTGTGTCTGCCGGACTGGTAAATCTGAAGCAGTTCTCGGAACAGGAAAATTTCTGGGGACATAGGTATATCTTTAAATCTTTTCAGGAAGAATATGGAATAGCCTTTTGTGAAGATATAGGAATTGTAGCAGGATATGAATTTTCACCTGTCATATCTGCTGATATGGCTCTGACAAACGGAGAGGGGCGTAAGTTTAAGAATATGGACAACAATTACAAATACGGAGCCGGACTAACTTTAAAACCGGTAAAAGGATTTATGTTCAGACTGTATGGCGACATATACAATACACCGGAGTATATGAAGTCGGTTTCTGGAAATCAGAAAGATCAGTATTCAATTGCAGCCTTTGCGGGGTACAGCCACAGCAGGTTTTCTTTCGGTGCAGAATATAACCGTGCTTTCAACTATAAATTTTCACCGGAAACAGATGTAAACGGATATTCGGTTTACACTACCATAAAAATAAATTCAAAAATACATCTGTATGGAAGATTCGACTTATTGGACGCAACCGAAGAAAACCAAAATACAGTTAAGGAAGGACATACCATTATAGGAGGTTTTGAATATGCTCCGATTAAACAAGTCAGAATATCTCCAAACTACCAAAGTTGGAAGGCAAAAAGTGGGAAACGTGAAAACTACCTGCTTATGAGTATAGAATGTAAAATATAAATCAACAAATTAAAAAACTATTTGAAATGAAAGTATTGATACTTTGTACAGGAAACAGTTGCCGCAGCCAGATGGCTCACGGATTTTTGCAGTCATTTGACAAAAATTTAGAGGTATATTCCGGCGGAACGGAACCAGCCGTTCAGGTAAACTCCAAGGCTATGGAAATGATGAAAGAGGTAGGAATAGACATCAGTTCACATATTCCGACACATGTAAACACCTATATCAATCAGGAATGGGATTATGTAATAACTGTATGCGGAGATGCAAATGAAAGCTGTCCTACATTCATAGGAAAAGTAGGAAAACGTCTTCATATCGGCTTTGACGATCCTTCACACGCAACAGGTACACTGGAGTTTATTGACTCGGAGTTTCGCCGTGTGCGTGACGAAATCAGAAATGCCTTTGCCCGTTTCTACATTACTGAAATCAGAAAAGAAGTATTGCCAAAATGCTCTTGCGGTGGCAACTGCTAAAAAATAAGGATATGGAAAAAGAGAAAAAAGGAATAGGTTTTTTTGAACGATACCTAACAGTGTGGGTGGCTATCTGCATTGTAGTAGGAATAGCAATAGGACAATGGTTTCCTGCCATACCCGAAACACTCGGTAAGTTTGAATATGCGAATGTATCCATACCGGTAGCCATTCTTATATGGCTGATGATTTATCCCATGATGATGAAGGTGGATTTTCAGAGTATTAAGAATGTTGGAAAGAAACCTAAAGGAGTGTTTATCACTTGTATTGTAAACTGGCTGATAAAACCGTTTACGATGTTCGGCATAGCATGGATATTCTTCTTTGTTATATTCAAACAGTGGATACCGGAAGCACTGGCTGGTGAATATCTAGCCGGAGCCGTACTGTTGGGTGCTGCACCCTGTACAGCTATGGTATTTGTATGGAGCTATCTTACTAAAGGCGATGCTGCCTATACGCTGGTACAGGTAGCAGTGAATGACTTGCTTATTCTGGTGACTTTTGCTCCGATAGTGGCTTTTCTTCTCGGTGTTGGCGGAATAACCATTCCTTGGGACACGCTTACACTTTCTGTAATTTTGTTTGTGGTCATACCTCTTGCAGGTGGTGTAATTACACGCCGTACTGTAATATCGAAAAAGGGAGAAGACTATTTTAATAATGTATTTATAAAGAAGTTCGACAATGCTACTATAATCGGACTATTGCTCACATTGATAATTCTGTTTT
This sequence comes from uncultured Bacteroides sp., assembly GCA_900544075.1. Taxonomy (GTDB): domain Bacteria; phylum Bacteroidota; class Bacteroidia; order Bacteroidales; family Bacteroidaceae; genus Phocaeicola. The sequence continues at coordinate 1,833 of UQTJ01000074.1, read as the reverse complement.
CGTTTCAAGGTGAAACAATCCTTGTAAACCCACTGCATATTCTATTGATTGCAGTACCCCTGATTATACAGACATTCTTTATATTCTTGCTTGCATACGGCTGGTCAAAGGCTTCAGGACTGCCACATAACGTAGCTGCTCCGGCAGGTATGATTGGCGCAAGTAATTTCTTTGAACTTGCCGTTGCTGTCGCCATATCGCTGTTCGGTATTCAGTCCGGAGCTGCACTTGCAACAGTGGTAGGTGTTCTGGTAGAAGTGCCTGTAATGTTGAGCCTTGTACGGATTGCAAACAATACAAGAAAATTCTTCTGATAAAAAGCCTCCGGCGGGGTAACTCTCCGGGGGCTTCGTGCGTCTGTACATTAAAAAAACATAAAATTCATATCAGGGGGTTAGTTGATAAAAAACATATCGTATATTTGCGATATAAAACAATGAAAATATTATGGCATTTAGTAAAGCTGAAGAATTTGAGGAAAAAGATATTTTGGCAGCCCGTTTTGCAAAAGCTCTGAGCCACCCGGCACGAATAGCAATCGTAAGGTTGTTGGCTAACCACAATGCATGTTGTTATTGTGGGGACTTGACAACGGAACTGCCAATCGCACAATCTACCATATCACAGCATTTGAAGGTGCTGAAAGATGTAGGTCTGATAGACGGTGAGATAGCTCCACCGAAGGTTTGCTATCGTATTAATCGTGAGAACCTGCTTTTGGCAAAGAAACTGTTTTCCGAACTCTTATGATTTGATTAAGAGTTTTTTTATTGGTATAATGTATCGTATTTTTACGATATAAAATTGGAAATATGGAACAGACATCAGCAAAAAGAGAAAAAAGAAAATCACTATTGAGAATAGCAATCCCTATCATATTATCATCCTGTCTTCAGATTTCATACGATATTACAGATATGTTTTGGGTCGGGAAATTGGGAAGCGGAGAAGTGGCTGCTGTTGGAACAGCCGGATTTTATATCAAGTTGGGTTGGTCTTTGATAAGCGTGATAACCATTGGTACCATGGTATCGGTTTCACACAGTATAGGGGCTGAAAAGAAGGACAGAATACAACACTTCATATCATGCGGAATACGCAGTACATTCGTGTTGGGGATATTCTATGCCCTGTTCGTCTTTATGCTGGCGGAGCCTCTTATATCACTTTTCAATATCGAAAGACCGGAAGTAAACACGATGGCTCAGAACTATCTGAGGATAAGCAGTATCACAGTTCTTATCATGTTTATGAACCTTTTGTTTACCGCCATTATAGACGCACACGGAAAGACACAATTCTCGTTCAGGGCGGTACTTTACGGGAATATCGTCAATATCATTCTTGACCCTCTGTTTATATTTTATTTCGGACTGGGAGTGGAAGGTGCGGCATGGGCTACGGCATTTTCACAGTGGGGTGCCATGATGTATGCGATATATCTTCTCAGACATAGGCTTGAACTTACCTTGAGTATAAAAGCGGTACCCCGCAAGTTTCTCAGGAAAATACTTGGAATAGGCACAGCACCTGCCATGCAGCGTATTTTGTTCTCGCTTATCGGTATAGCCATCGGGCGTATAGTAAGTATATGGGGAACAGATGCAATAGCCGCACAGAAGCTGGGTCTTCAGATAGAGTCGCTTTCGTTTCTTCTTATGAACGGTCTTATGCAGGCAACCTCCATACTGATAGGGCAATATTACGGGGAAAGGAATACGGATATGATTAGGAAATGCTATCGTACAAGCATCAGGCTTGGATATTGTATTTCCATACCTGCCACATTCATATTTTTAGCTTTCCCGGAAACCATACTGTCATTTTTCGTGA
>UQTJ01000073.1 GCA_900544075.1 uncultured Bacteroides sp. | reverse complement strand
AATGAAGTCAGCCTTATTTTTATGACTTAGATAAATTTTTATCGGACAGCAATAAAATGTAATAGCTTTCTAATCAAGCTTTCTTGATATAATCTACAATCCACTGCCCTACTTCTTTAGTACCATATTTGGCACCGCCTTCTACCTGAATTTCAGGAGTACGTACATTTGCGTCGAGTGAAGCATCAACAGCACGACGGATCAATGCACCTTCTTCCTTACAGTCGAAATATTCGAACAGCATTGCTACGGACAATATCTGTGCCAACGGGTTGGCAATGTTCAAACCTTTAGCTTGTGGCCATGAACCATGGATAGGCTCAAATACAGGTGTACTTTCGCCAGTAGAAGCAGATGGAAGGAGTCCCATAGAACCACTGATTACGGAACCTTCGTCTGTAAGAATGTCGCCGAATGTATTTTCTGTAACCATTACATCGAAGAACTTAGGCTCCTGAATCATCTTCATTGCTGCATTGTCCACATACATATAGTCTGTAGTCACTTCTGGATACTGCGGAGCCATTTCCTGGGCAATCTGTCTCCACAAACGTGAAGAAGCAAGTACATTAGCCTTATCAACTACAGTAAGATGCTTACGACGCTTCATCGCATATTCGAAACCTACTTTCAGAATTCTTTCGATTTCAGGACGAGTGTACATATTTGTATCGTATGCCTTGTCGTTATCCTGATATTTTTCGCCGAAATACATACCTCCTGTCAACTCGCGGATGCAAAGGAAATCTGCACCATCAACAAGTTCTGCCTTAAGAGGAGACTTGTGTACCAAGCATTTGAAAGTCTGTACAGGACGGATGTTTGCAAATAATCCGAGTTTTTTGCGCATAGCCAGAAGTCCCTGTTCCGGACGGACTTTTGCAGTCGGATCATTATCAAATTTAGGATCGCCTACTGCAGAGAACAATACTGCATCGGCATTTTTACAAACCTCGTAAGTTGCTTCCGGGAACGGATCGCCCACTTTATCTATTGCATCTGCACCACAGATGGCATATTCGTATGAAACTTTATGGCCGAATTTCTCGCAAACGGCTGTCATTACATCTACTCCCTGTACGGAAATCTCCGGTCCTATTCCGTCACCGGCTAATACTGCTATTTTAAAATCCATTGTATTTGAGTTTTAAGTTTATTATTCTAATTAATAAGATTCAACATTTTTATTGTAGCTTTAATTGCTGCTTCCGTCTGGTCGGCATCCAAACCGCGAGTACGGAATTCCTTATCTTCGTAGTTCCATGTTATCACAGTCTGTACAAACGCATCGGTACGTCCGCCCGGTGGAATTGTAACAGCATAATTCACAAGCATAGGGAACTTACGATTCAATGTTCCTTTATATATCTTGCGCAATGCACGCACAAAGGCATCATACTGACCGTCACCGCTTGAGCTTTCCTGATATACTTTACCGTCTATCTCTATGCTCAATGTAGCCATAGGTTTCAATCCTTGTGCAAGAGTGACAAAGTAACTCAAAAGCTTGACCTTTTTATCTACTGTATCATGTTTGAGCACATCGCTGATGATATAAGGCAAGTCGTCCTGAGTCACAAGTTCCTTGCGGTCGCCAAGTTCGATGATACGGTCTGTCACTTTACGCATGGATTCTTCATCCAGTTCCAGCCCCAGACTTTCCAAATTTTTCCGGATATTTGCTTTACCAGAGTTCTTACCAAGGGCATATTCCCTCACACGACCGAAACGTTCCGGCTGAAGATCGTTGAAATAAAGATTGTTCTTGCTGTCACCGTCGGCATGAACACCTGCCACCTGAGTAAACACATTCTGACCCACTATAGGCTTGTTGGCTGGAATACTTATACCCGAATATGATTCAACTGTACGGCTTATCTCGTTCAAGCGACTCTCGTCAATATGTGTGATAGCCTGAAAATGATCTTTCAATATCGCCTGCACACTGGCAAGAGGAGCGTTCCCTGCACGCTCGCCTAGACCATTAATTGTAGTATGAAGACCTTTCACACCGCTCAAAACTGCAGCCAATACATTGCTGACAGCCAGGTCATAGTCATTATGCGCATGGAAATCGAAATGCAAATCAGGATAACGTTTTTTCATTTTGCGCATATACTCTATCACCTGAAGAGGATTGAGTATTCCAAGTGTATCAGGCAACATAAAACGTTTGATTCCTGCATCAAGCAATCCGTCAACAAGTCCGAAAACATATTCCGGAGAATCTTTCATACCGTTACTCCAGTCTTCCAGATAAAGATTTACCTCCATATCGCGGTCCAAAGCGTATGCCACTGTACGGCGAATATCTTCAAGATGTTCTTCCAGTGTTTTCTTCAGCTGATAGCGACAGTGTTTCTCCGAGCCCTTCGAAAGAAGGTTTATCACCCGTCCGCCAGCATCATGTATCCAATCTACAGAGACAGTTCCGTCCACAAAGCCAAGTACTTCTACCTTATATAGCATATTGTGGCGTGCTGCCCAATCGCATATCATCCTGACTGCATTCAGTTCTCCGTCGGACACACGTGCCGATGCCACCTCTATCCTGTCAACTTTCAGGTCTTCGAGCAGCATGCGGGCTATCATCAGTTTTTCGTGTGGAACAAACGATACTCCGCTGGTCTGTTCACCATCGCGGAGTGTTGTATCCATTATTTCTATTACAGGATGATCCATATTTATCAGTTCAATTATTATCTGTTACTTACAGCTTCTTCGTATGCTGCTATCTTGTCCCTGTTTTCTACAAGGAAGTCTATATCGTCCAGACCGTTCATCAGACAATGCTTTTTATAAGCATTTATCTCGAATTTCTCAGATTTGCCTGTAGCCTTGTTGGTGATGGTCTGTTCCGGAAGATTTACTTCTACCTCAGTTTTAGGGTCGGCATATATAGAATCGAAAAGTTCCTTCAGGAATTCTTCGCTTACCACTACCGGAAGAACGAAATTGTTCAGTTCGTTATTCTTGTGGATATCGGCAAAGAAGCTTGACACTACCACTCTGAATCCATATCCGGCTATAGCCCATGCCGCATGCTCACGGCTTGAACCGCTTCCGAAGTTCTTTCCTGCCACCAGTACCTGTCCGCTGTATTTAGGATCATTAAGAACAAAATCTTTATTCAACGAACCGTCCGGATTATATCTCCAATCGCGGAAAAGATTGTCACCGAAAAACTTTTCATCACGTGTAGTGGCTTTGAGGAAACGTGCCGGAATTATCTGGTCTGTATCCACATTTTCCAAAGGCAAAGGGATACAAGTGCTTGTTATTATATTGAATTTCTGTTTCATTGTTATACTCTATTTTACTGATTACATAAGTGTTCTTGGATCTGTTATCACTCCTGTTACTGCTGCAGCTGCGGCTGTAAGCGGACTTGTAAGCAATGTTCTTGAGCCAGGTCCCTGACGTCCCTCAAAGTTTCTGTTGCTTGTAGAAACAGAATATTTACCTGCAGGAATCTTGTCGTCGTTCATGGCAAGACAGGCAGAACATCCCGGCTGACGGATTTCAAATCCGGCTTCTTCAAGAACTTTATCCAAGCCTTCTTCACGAATCTGTTCGTCCACCATCCATGAACCTGGAACGAGCCATGCAGTAATGTTATCAGCTTTCTTACGTCCTTTAACGATTGAAGCAAAAGCTCTGAAATCTTCTATGCGTCCGTTTGTACATGCACCTAGGAAAACATAATCCACTTTCTTTCCTATAAGGCTTTCACCCGGAGTAAATCCCATGTACTGCATAGATTTCTCGAAAGAACCTTTTTCCACTTCACTCATACCATCTGTAGTTGGAATATTCGAAGTAATTGCCATACCCATACCAGGATTAGTTCCGTATGTAATCATCGGCTGAATATCTGCTGCATCATAACGGACTTCTTTATCAAATACAGCGTCATCGTCGCTTTTCAAAGTCTTCCAGTAAGCAAGAGCCTTATCCCACTCTTCGCCTTTAGGTGCATATTCGCGCCCCTTGATATATTCGAAAGTCACTTCGTCCGGAGCTATCATACCACCGCGTGCCCCCATCTCGATTGAAAGGTTACACAGAGTAAGACGTCCTTCCATTGTTAGACTGCGGATAGCTTCTCCTGCATATTCTACGAAATATCCTGTTGCACCACTTGTTGTCATCTTCGACATCATATAAAGAGCTACGTCTTTTGCTGTTACTCCCTTACCAAGTTTTCCGTCAATAGTAATACGCATCGTCTTGGGACGTGACTGAAGAATACACTGCGATGCCATAACCATTTCTACCTCGCTTGTTCCTATACCGAAAGCTACTGCTCCCATGGCACCGTGGGTAGATGTATGCGAGTCACCACATACGATAGTCATTCCCGGAAGTGTCAATCCTCTCTCAGGACCAACCACATGAATGATACCGTTCTTCTTGTTCATCATTCCGAAATGTGTCAGACCGAAATCAGCTGCATTCTGTGCCAAAGCATCTACCTGTGCTTTTGAAACTGGGTCTTCTATAGGTTTATCCTGGTCGTGAGTCGGAGTATTGTGGTCCGGCATACAATAGATTTTCTCCGGACGGAAACATTTCAAACCGCGTGCACGCATACCGGCGAAAGCCTGCGGACTTGTCACTTCGTGGCAATAAAGACGGTCTATATATAATTGGGTAGGTCCTTCTTCAACCTTCTGCACTACGTGTGCATCCCATATTTTATCAAATAAAGTATTCATGTAAGTTTAAGATTATGAGTATATTGATTTTATTATAAACAAAACCAATCACTATTAATTTTTAATTGTTAATTATTAACTAAGTATCATTTTTTGAACTTGTTGATACAATCGATATAAGCTTCTACTGAAGCAGCAATGATGTCTGTATTAGCTCCAAATCCATAGAACATCTGACCATCATATTCCACCTGCATGTGTACTTTACCAACATCATCACTACCCTTGCTGATAGCCTGAATAGTAAATTCCTTCAATGTCATCTGACGCTTGATAATCTGCTTTACAGCCTTGATGGCAGCATCAACAGGACCATTACCTGTAGCAGCAGCTTCGAAATGCTCGCCTGAAATATTAAGTCCAAGACTTGCGACAGAACGAACTCCTACACCACTTGTAACCTGAAGATATTCAAGCTTGATATGGTGGTTTACATTCCTGTCGGCACCTGCCAATACCATTATATCATCGTCTGAGATATCTTTCTTCTTGTCGGCAAGTTTCAGGAAGTCCTCATAAACCTTGTCGAGTTTTTCCTGAGTCATATCCAAACCAAGAATATGAAGCCTGTGTTTCAATGCGGCACGTCCGCTGCGTGCTGTCAATACTATAGCATTGTCATCAATACCTACATCCTTAGGGTCGATAATCTCGTATGTCTGAACATTCTTCAAAACACCATCCTGATGTATTCCAGACGAATGTGCAAAGGCATTACGTCCTACGATAGCCTTGTTTGGCTGAACAGGCATATTCATCAAGCTTGAAACCATTCGGCTTGTTGGATAAATCTTGGTAGTATTGATGTTTGTATCAATATCTATGTCGTTATGACAACGGAGAATCATAGCTACCTCTTCAAGTGAAGTATTACCGGCCCTTTCACCTATACCGTTAATAGTAACCTCAACCTGTCTTGCACCGTTCAGAACGCCTGAAATAGTATTTGCTGTAGCCATACCCAAGTCATTGTGACAGTGAGTAGAAATTATAGCCTTGTCAATACCGTTTACATGCTCCATAAGGTATTTGATTTTCGCTCCATATTCCTCGGGAAGACAATATCCGGTAGTATCAGGAATATTTACAACTGTAGCACCAGCTTTGATTACAGCCTCTACTACCCTTGCAAGATATTCATTTTCAGTACGTCCGGCATCTTCCGCATAGAATTCAACATCTTCCACGTAACGCTTTGCATACTTCACTGCAGCCACAGCACGTTCTATTATTTCCTCTCTCGTAGAATTGAACTTATACTTGATATGTGAATCAGAAGTACCGATACCTGTATGGATTCTCTTATGCTTTGCATATTTTAAGGCTTCTGCCGCCACATCAATATCTTTCTGTACGGCACGGGTCAAAGCACAAATTGTAGGCCATGTGACAGCCTTTGAAATTTCAATTACTGAATTGAAGTCACCCGGACTTGAAACAGGGAAACCGGCCTCTATGATGTCAACACCAAGTGCCTCCAACTGACGTGCCACCTGAATTTTTTCCACTGTATTAAGCTGACATCCCGGGACCTGCTCACCATCTCGAAGAGTTGTGTCAAAAATAAATAATCTCTCACTCATATTCTTTGCATTTTATATAGTTATCAAAAAAAAGCCTTTCGCACAGGGAAGTGAGAAAGGCTTGATATATCTTAATATTTTTACATCAGTATGCACGCGACTCACTTCCCACCGGTGTTCCCAGTAGAATAATAATACCGCATAGCAAAATATGTAAAAACATTGTATTCATATGGTTTTCTTTTTTAGTTCGATGCAAAGGTATATATATTTTTGGAATAATGAAATAAAATGAAAGTTTTTCTCTGTCTTTAACAACAATTTAATACTTCTATTGTATTATTGCTATTATTATATCAGTTATGTTAACGGTCATTCTATTCTGAGCTCATGCATGCATGCCTGAACTTCTGTTATACTTCCCATGTGTTTTCCCATGTCATCCGACAATTTTATACATTCTCTCCAACTCTGATTAGCATTCATCTTACATTTTGACAATTTCATAACTATATTTGACGGTTTATATCCTGTGTCATTAGTAAGATTAGTTCCAATACCAAACGCACATCTTATTTTACCCTGACAATATTTATAAAGAGATAATGCCTTTTCAAAATCCAATGCATTACTAAATATTATTGTTTTCGTAACAGGATCAATACCTAATTCCTTATATCTATCTATAAGCTTATCTACAAACTCCAGTTCATCTCCAGAGTCACACCTGACTCCATCAAACAATTTCGCCTGCTTGCGACTAAAGTTTGTCAAAAAAGATTCGGAAGTATATGTATCAGATAATGCTGTACCCAAGTCACCATCATAAACGTTTACCCAGTTCTCAAGAGCCATATAATTGGCATGCTTGTATCCGAACTGAGCTCCGTGGAACATGAACCATTCATGAGGATGAGTCCCCATAGGACGCATATTATATTTCATGGCAAGATAACAGTTTGACGTTCCTGTACAATATTTAGAATGTTTCTTCAGATAATCTACCACCCAATCATGTACTTCAAAAGAAAACCTTCTGCGTGTTCCAAATTCAGAAAAAGGCAAAGCGTTAGAATTTGACAATTCAACCTTTACAGCTAACTTATTCAGAATATCTTCCTTTGAAGGTCTTTGATTAAAAAATATATTCTTTATTTCCGAAACAATAGCCAGAATTGGAACTTCATAAAGAGTCACCTTATATAAATAATCTGTCACTTCTATATGCAAATGGCGTTCCTCATCCAGATACACATCTATTATATCAGGATTAAACCGGAAAGAAGACAACCATTCCCAGTAGACTCTCGGCATGAATCTGCAATTTACAGACATATATTCGAGCTCATCAGGAGTAAGGCCTACTCCTTTCAACTTGTTAAACTCTTCTTTTAGCGTATTCAGAAAATCATCAAAATATTCAGTTTCATCACGATCCTTAAAACTGAAAGTTCCTATTGCATAAGGAAACAATTTTATATAAGCATAAGATGTAGTAAACTTATATAAGTCTGTATCTAAAATTGATTTTAATATCATAATTACATTTTTTTGACGATGTGGTAAATTTACAATAAATTAATCGGAATGTAAAATGAATGTAGATTTTACTTTCACATCATTCACAAAAAATGAATTTGACACGATATTTCTGAAATTTCTGCGGCGTATAAACGCGAAAATCCCCGAAGTATCTCTACCTCAGGGACCTCTCTTAAAACGGCAGCTACCTACTCTCCCACAATATGCAGTACCATCG
>UQTJ01000072.1 GCA_900544075.1 uncultured Bacteroides sp. | reverse complement strand
AGTTTAGGGTAAGAGACGGCGGACACGATTGGGAATATTGGCATTCTGCTTTATATATGTGTCTGCCTTTTGTTTCAGAAACATTCAGTAAATAATCACTGTAAGAATAGGCATCTATGAAGAAATTTCTGTACGTATGTGTGTTTCTGGCGACTTCGATTCTGGGTGTGTTTGCCAACAGTGCAGGGGATTTGAAGTTGTGGTACTCTGCTCCGGCACGTAATTGGTGGGAAGCATTGCCTGTAGGTAATTCACATTTGGGAGGAATGGTGTTTGGTGGAATAAATCACGAAGAAATCCAACTGAATGAAGAAACATTCTGGGCCGGCGGTCCATATAGTAATAACAGAGCTGGTGCTTCAGGCTATCTGGATGAGGTAAGACGGCTTATATTTGAGAATAAAAATTTGGAAGCCAGAACGCTGTTGGATGAAAAATTTATGACATCGCATCATGGAATGCGTTATTTGACATTGGGGAGTCTTTTGATGGATTTCAATTGTGAGGGAAAGGTTGATTCTTATTATCGTGATTTGAATTTAGAAGATGCTACGGCTTCAGTACGTTTTCGGTGTGATGGTGTGGAATATACCCGTCGGGTATTTACGTCTTTTTCTGATAACGTCATGGTTGTAGAAATGGCGACAGATAAGGGTAATAAGAAATTGGATGTGGATTTGAGATATGCTTGTCCGCTGACTTCAGAGGTAAAGAGCGAAGGAGACTATCTTATAATGAAATGTAACGGAGCAGAGCATGAAGGTATTCCAGCTGCACTTCATGCAGTGGTTATGATGCGTGTGAAATCGGATGGAAAAATAGAATGTAAAGATGGACGCTTGTCTGTCAGAGGTGCATCTTCGGCTACCGTTTTTCTCAGTGCGGCAACTAATTTTGTGAATTATCAGGATGTGTCGGGAGATGCATACGCTAAAGCACGCTGTGCCATTGAAGGGGCGTGGGATAAACAGAATAAAAAGTTGTACGACGAGCATAAGGCGATTTATTCTGCGCAATTTGGAAGAGTGGCTTTACATTTGCCATCTTCGGAATTTTCAAAGAAGGAAACGAATGTACGTATTAACGAATTCAATAAGGTAAAAGATTGTTCACTGGCTGCGTTGATGTTTCAGTATGGGCGCTATTTGTTGATTTCGTCCTCGCAGCCAGGCAGTCAGCCGGCTAATCTTCAGGGAATATGGAATAAGGATTTATATGCACCCTGGGATAGTAAGTACACAATTAATATCAATGCGGAGATGAATTACTGGCCGGCAGAGGTGACTAACTTGTCGGAAACTCATGTGCCATTTTTTCAAATGGCGCATGAACTTTCCGTAACAGGTAAAGAAACAGCTCGTGTGTTATATGGAGCTAAAGGATGGGTGGCACATCATAACACGGATATCTGGCGGGCTGCCGGACCGGTGGATTTTGCCGATGCGGGTATGTGGCCTAATGGAGGAGCCTGGGTAGCTCAACATCTTTGGCAGCATTATTTATATTCGGGTGATAAGAATTTTCTTCGTGAATATTATCCTGTGTTGAAAGGTACGGCTGATTTCCTCTTGTCATTTATGACTAAGCATCCTCGATATGGTTGGAGAGTGACTGCACCTTCTGTCTCTCCGGAACATGGACCGAACGGAGTATCAATTGTAGCCGGTTGCACGATGGATAACCAAATAGCTTTTGATGCATTGAGCAATACTCTTCGTGCTGCACGGATTATAGGGGATAGCAAGGCATATTGTGATTCTCTTCAGTCTCTGATAAGTCAGTTGCCTCCTATGCAAATAGGACAATATAATCAGCTTCAGGAATGGCTGGAAGATGTGGATGCCCCGAAAGACCAGCATCGTCATATATCTCACTTGTATGGACTGTATCCAAGTAATCAGATTTCTCCTTACCGGCATCCAGAATTATTTCAGGCTGCTAAAAATACATTGCTGCAAAGAGGTGATATGGCTACGGGCTGGAGTATTGGTTGGAAAATTAATTTCTGGGCACGTATGCTGGATGGAAATCATGCGTATAATATCATTCGGAATATGCTTTCATTGTTACCTTGCGACAGTCTGGCAGGTAAGTATCCTTTAGGGCGTACGTATCCCAATATGTTTGATGCACATCCACCTTTTCAGATAGATGGAAATTTTGGCTTTACAGCAGGAGTGGCAGAAATGCTTTTGCAGAGTCATGATGGTGCAGTGCATTTACTTCCAGCCTTACCTGATGAATGGCAGGATGGAAATGTAAAAGGCTTGGTAGCACGAGGAGGTTTTGTCGTAGATATGGATTGGAAAAATGTGCATCTTACCAAGGCTGTAATTTATTCGCGGATAGGTGGAACTATACGTTTACGGTCGTATGTTCCTTTGAAAGGCAAAGGTTTGAAGCGTGCTTCAGGGGATTGTCCGAATGAATTACTTTGTCAGGCTGAAGTTGCTTCACCTTTAATATCGAAGAAACTCTCGAATCCGGAAAAGCCTGAACTAAAGAGAATCTATGAATATGACTTGAAAACAGAACCGGGAAAGCGGTATGTCGTGTATGCAAAGTAAAGAATTAACAGAATGAATCATTTGTAATAGAATAAAATCATGAAAAAACACTTTTTGCTAGCTTGTCTGTTAATGGCTATGGGAGGCGTGTGCCCTGACGTAGTCAATGCCCAGTGTGGTGACAATGGAGATGGAACTTTCTCTAATCCTGTATTTTGGGCAGATGTTCCTGATCCGGATGTGATACGTGTAGGGGATGACTTTTATATGGTGAGTACAACCATGCATTTGGTTCCGGGAGCGCCGATCATGCACTCAAAAGATTTGGTCAACTGGGAAATCGTAAGTTATCTGTATGATCGGTTGGATGATAAACCGAATTATGACTTGAAAGAAGGAACTGTATATGGACGTGGCCAGTGGGCTACTTCTTTGCGTTACCATAATGGAACATATTATGCTTATTTTTCTCCGAATGACACCCCTTACAAAGGATATGTGTATACTACTTCTGACCCTAAAAAGGGATGGACATTGTCGTCACGTATTCCTCATTTTCATGATGCATCTTTGTTTTTTGATGACGATGGGAAAGCTTATATCTTTTATGGTACCGGACAGTTGCGTGAACTGAAGCCGGATTTGAGTGATGTCATGCCGGGAGGTGTGGATATGAAGATATTCGAAAGAGATAAAGAGGAAAATGCTTTACTGGAAGGTAGTAGGGTGATAAAACACGATGGGAAGTATTATTTGCTGATGATTTCATGGCCTCGAGGAGGTAAACGCAGACAAGTATGTTACCGAGCAGATAAAATTACCGGTCCTTATGAGAAAAAGGTGATATTGGAAGATGCATTTGCTGGTTTTCCGTACGTGGCACAAGGTACGATTGTAGATGATGGAAAAGGAAATTGGTATGGAGTTATTTTTCAGGATCGTAATGGGGTAGGTCGTGTGTTGACGGTGATGCCTTGTCGATGGGTAGACGGCTGGCCGATGTTGGGAGATGAAAATGGACATGTGCCGGCTACAATGTCTAAGCCTGTACAAGGATATTCTTCTGAAGGATTGGTAGTGAGTGATGATTTTAGTGGCGAAAAGCTAAAATTGAACTGGCAGTGGAATCATAATCCGATGAATGAATGTTGGTCATTGAATGCACGTAAGGGATATTTACGGTTGACGACCGGACGAGTTGTGGATAATTTGTTTGTGGCACCTAATACTTTAACTCAGCGTATGGAAGGGCCGAAATGTTCTGGAGTGGTTTGTATGGACCTTTCGGGCATGAAGGATGGTGATGTGGCTGGACTGAGTGCATTTAATGGAGATGCTGGAATTTTAGCTGTCACTTGTCAAGGAAGCCAGAAGTATTTGACTATGAAAACAGAAAGTGTCAAATTGGATGAAAAAAATAAGTCTGTGACAGGTATTGATCGAAATGAAATTCAAAAGGTAGAATTGACATCGGATGTGATATACCTTCGTTTGGATGGGGACTTCAGATTGAATAAGGATATAGCTTCATTCTATTATAGTTACGATAATAAAGACTGGAAGAAAATCGGAACTGATTTTAAGATGATTTTTGATTATCGTCGTTTCTTTATGGGCACTAAGTTTGCTTTGTTTAATTATGCGACAAAGAGTCTGGGTGGTTTTGTTGATATCGACTTCTTTAACTATCAGCATATAAAGAAATAATAGAACAGGTTTTGCAGCCGAGAATCTGATAAAAGAAAAGTGAGAAAATAGTGTGGTTGGTGAATTCTTTATGTTGCGCCTGCTTACAGAATGATGTGTAATATTACGTTTCCCTTTTAGTCGTTTTATCTGCACTAAAAGGGAAACATAAACAATAAAACTAATGTCTATGATAAAACGTGTATTATTGTCATCGTTTACTGCGTTGATTTGTATGACAAGTTTATATGCAAGTGAAAAAGAGGTGCTGAGTCCTGATGGACGTTTGAAGGTAGTAGTGTCAGATGAAGGTGGAATTCCTTCTTATCAGGTATTCTATGATGGAGTAACTTTTATTGAGAAATCTCCGTTGGGTATGAAGACTACTATTGGTGATTTTACATCTTCTTTATTACTCGGTAGTGAAATCAAGGAGACCTCTATCCGGAAGAACTACCGTTTACCGAACATAAAAAAAAGTAAGGTGGAGTATGCGGCTGAATCAGTAGTCGTTCCATTTACAAAAGAAGGGAGAACTGCTTTTGATGTGGAATTTCGGGTAAGTAATAATGACGTGGCCTTTAGATATACCGTTTATCCTAAGAAGGATATTTTGTGCTGTGTGATACAGCAGGAAACTACGGGGTTTGTCATGCCGGAAGGTACGACTACTTTCTTATGTCCACAAAGCGGACCGATGGATGGTTTCGCCAGAACTTCTCCCAGCTATGAAACTCCATATACAGTAGATGATACGATGGGAAAAAATGGTTGGGGAGAAGGATATACATTCCCTTGCTTGTTTAAAAATTCAGATAAAGGTTGGATTTTAATTTCTGAAACTGGAGTAAACAGTTATTATTGCGGTAGTCGTTTGATGGGGCATGAAGATGGGTTGTATACCATTGGTTTTCCGCAGGAAGGTGAATTTAACGGCAATGGCACGATTTCTCCGGGAATTGCATTGCCGGGTAAGACTCCTTGGCGTACTATAACCTTGGGTTCTACACTGGCTCCTATTGTAGAAACAACTGTACCGTTTGATGTGGTAGAGCCGTTATATGAACCGTCGAAAGACTATACCGCAGAATACGGTTGTGGAACTTGGAGCTGGATTATTGCCGGAGATGCCAGTATGAATATGGATGACCAAAAGCGTTATGTAGATTTTTGTGCAGCTATGGGATATCGTACGGTGCTGGTAGATGCGCTTTGGGATACACAGGTAGGTCATGATAAGATAGAAGAGCTGGCTGCCTACGCCAAACAGAAAAATGTAGGGCTATATTTGTGGTATAACTCCAATGGATACTGGAATGATGCCCCTCAAGGACCTCGTGGAAAAATGAGTAATATCATTGAGCGTCGGAAAGAAATGAAATGGATGCAACGTATAGGTATCAAAGGTATTAAGGTCGATTTCATAGGTAGTGACAAGCAGGTCACCATGCAGCTTTATGAAGACATTTTAGCTGACGCAAACGATTATGGACTGTTGGTTATTTTTCATGGATGTACCATTCCGCGTGGATGGGAACGTATGTATCCTAATTATGCGGCCAGTGAAGCGGTATTGGCCAGTGAAAACATGAATTTCTCTCAGGGAAGCTGCGATGCAGAAGCATTCAATGCATGTATCCATCCGTTTGTTCGTAATACGATTGGGAGTATGGATTTCGGAGGAAGTACTTTGAACAAATATTATAATGCGAAAAATGAACCGGGGGGACGGATGAGAGTTACGTCCGATGTGTTTGCATTGGCTACGGCAGTATTGTTTCAGAGTCCGGTACAGCATTTTGCATTGGCACCTAATAACCTGACTGACGCTCCAGCTTGGGCCGTGGATTTCATGAAAAAAGTGCCTACTACTTGGGATGAGGTGAAGTTTATAGACGGTTATCCTGGAAAATATATTGTGATGGCACGTAAACATGCTGGTAAATGGTACGTGGCAGGAATTAATGCACAGGATGAAACTATTAAATTAAAGATAGATGTTTCAACTTTGTTTGCAGCAGGAGAAATCGTCAATTTGTATGAAGATAATGATAAACTGGCAGGCTCAGTCAAGGAACAGGTTATCAACAAGAAACAGACTTTGAACCTTTCTATTCCTAAAAATGGAGGTGTAGTGATTACCCGGAAGTAATCATGAATAAAAAAGATTTGATTCTTTAGGTGGGTAAAGTGAAATGAATTTGATAAACTTAAATATTGAATATTATGAATATTAGTAAGATTTTGTTACTGTGTGGTAGTTGTGCACTGTTGAATAGTCTGAATGTAAATGCTCAACGACCTATTATTCAAACGAAATATACTGCCGATCCGGCACCGATGGTATACAATGATACGGTATTTCTTTATACGACGCATGATGAAGATGATGCCGAAGGGTTTAAAATGCAGGATTGGTTGTTGTATACTTCTACCGATATGGTTAACTGGACTGATCATGGGGTTGTTGCTTCTCTCAAGAGCTTTGATTGGGTGAAGCGTGATAATGGAGCTTGGGCTGAACAGGTAGTTGAGCGCAATGGTAAGTTTTATATGTATTGTCCGATTCATGGAAATGGAATCGGTGTGCTTGTTTCCAAGAGTCCTTATGGACCATTTAAGGATCCTCTTGGAAAGCCTCTTGTATGGCAGAAAGAACATTGGGATGATATTGACCCTACCGTGTTCATCGATGAGGATGGGCAAGCTTATATGTATTGGGGAAATCCCAATTGTTATTATGTGAAATTAAATGAAGACATGATTTCATATTCAGGAGATATTGTAAAGCTAAAAGAAACTCCGGAGCATTATCAGGAAGGTCCGTGGTTCTATAAACGTAATGGACATTATTATTTGGCTTTTGCTTCTACCTGTTGTCCGGAGGGAATAGGGTATGCAATGAGTGATAGTCCTACAGGGCCATGGAAAACGAAAGGATACATTATGCGTCCTACGGAAAGAACAAGAGGCAATCATCCTGGTATTATGGATTATAAGGGGAAATCGTATGTCTTTGGGTTGAATTATGATTTGTTAAAACTGGAAACGAATACTCACTATGAACGCCGTTCGGTATCAGTGGCAGAAATGCACTATAATGAAGATGGTACTATTCAAGAAGTACCTTATTGGGCGGATACCAAGCTGGAGCAGATTGGTACTTTTAATCCGTTCCGTAAGGTAGAAGCTGAAACTATGGCTTGGGGATATGGATTGAAAACAGTTCCGAATGCAGATAAGTCTCTTTCGGTGGTAGACGTGAACAATGGAGAGTACATCTGTGTACGTGGAGTAGACTTTGGAAAGAATAAAGCTCGCCGTTTTGAAGTTTCCGCATTGCCTCTTGAGGGAGGAAATCTGAAAATTCGTTTGGATGCTCCGGATGGAAAGATTGTGGGAAACGTGAATATACCGCAGGGAAATGAAACATCTAAGTATGACCTTTATTCTTGTGAGGTCAATGCGGTCAGTGGCATACATGATTTGTACCTTAGTTTTGAAGGAGAGAATAATAAGGATTTATTTGAACTGGATTACTGGAAATTCTGATATTAGTTTACAGCATAAATAGAGTATATATGATAAAAAAGATTTTAAGAAAAGATATAAAGTTGTCTTTACTAAATATTCGATGGTGCAGAATTATGCAGGGAGTGGTTTTGTTGTCTGGTTTGGCAGTAAATGCACAAAACCCCATTATCCAAACATCTTATACGGCTGATCCGGCTCCTATGGTATACAATGACAAGCTGTACCTTTATACAAGTCACGATGAAGACGGTTCTACGTGGTTTACCATGAACGACTGGAAACTTTATTCCACGGATGATATGGTGAACTGGACCGAACATCCCACTCCTTTGTCATTCAAGACATTTGAATGGGCAGGTGGAGATGCATGGGCTGCCCAGTGTATTGAACGTGACGGTAAATTTTATATGTATGTACCTGTGACAGACCGTAAAGGTGAAACGGCTATTGGAGTAGCTGTGGCTGATAGTCCTTACGGGCCTTTTTATGATCCGATAGGAGCTCCTTTGGTACGAGCTGATTATGGCAATATAGATCCTACGGTCTTCATTGATGAAGATGGACAGGCTTATCTTTATTGGGGAAATCCGAACTGCTATTATGTGAAACTGAATAAGGATATGATATCTTATAAAGGGGATATACATGCGGTACCGATGAAGCCGGAAGCTTTTGGACGCAGGGAGGGAGATCCACAACGTCCTACTTTGTATGAAGAGGCTCCGTGGCTGTATAGACGCAAGGGAGTATATTATCTTTTTTATGCAGGAGGCCCTATTCCGGAACATCTGG
>UQTJ01000071.1 GCA_900544075.1 uncultured Bacteroides sp. | reverse complement strand
GGTATGTTTTGTAAGTAGCTGATTTACATTCTCTAATAGCTTGATACGCTCATCTTTTTCTTTTATGATTTTTTCAAGAAGTTCAATTTTCTCTATATAATATGAGGTATCATCGCTTTTTGAAATTCCTGTTTTTTTAAAAGGTTTCTCCCTTTCAAAAAATGTGTCCATAGAGACACCGAAGAAATCTGCTACTTTTTCCAGACGCTTTACTGTAGGGTTCCCGTTTACGATTTGGGCGAGTGAAGCGTTTGCTTCAGTACCTATATACCTTAAAAGTTCCTTGTTTGGTACTTTCTTGTCTAACAATAATTGTTTGATAACATTACCATTATACATTGTATTATCTTTTATATTTATGTCTCTTTCAAAGAATATATCAATAGGTACGTTGAAAAAAACCGCAATCTTCTCCAGAGTATTACAGTTAGGTATGTTTGTTCCTTTAATTATATTATCAAGCGTAGCCTTTTGTATATCAGCAAAACGATAAACGTCAGCCTTTTTGACTCTTCTTTCGTTTATTAATACTTCTATGATATATCCTTTAAACATATCTTGATTTATTTATCTTTCATAAGAATCTGTATAGTCCTTTCTTTTTCGGCTAGTAACTCTTTGAGATATACTATTTCTTTTTCATATTCATTTATGCTTATGTTACCGTTGACTTTATTATAGTTTCCTGTGATATTGCGTCCAATATTATGTAATCCTTGTTTGTCTCTATCAAAGAAGTAATCCATAGGTACATTAAAATAGTCTGCTATGCGTTCTAACTTTATGCAACCTATTTCTGAACCTCTTTTAAGTACATTATCAAGGGTTTGTACTGCTATATCTACAGATTCGCAAAAGTCTTTTTTTGATATTCTCTGTTCGTCTATAAGTGATGCAATTCTTTCAGGCTTGAACATAATAATTTAATTATAATGGTTCTAAATAATATATTATTATGCAATTTAATCACAGAATAATATGTGATTAATCACATTATTTTGTATGTTTGCATTATAAAATTAATAATTAAATCAATAGTAAATAATATAATCATCTAAAAAGTAACAAAAATGGTAATATCTAACTATTATTTATCACTTACTGGCAAAGACAAGAGTAAGTTCATTCGAGATGTTCTCGAGCTTTGCGACATCTCATATCCTTCATTTTTCACTAAGATTAGGAAAGATTCATGGACTAAACTCGAACGTGAGGCGATAGAGAAGTTTATTAAACAAGAAAATGAAAAATCAACTTGAATTCTACAACACTCCTTCAGGTTATGTAATGTATGATGACGGACAGAAGACATCACTTTTATCTGAATCCAGCCGTGATGTTGTTGATGATATACTTGATACCATACGCGAGTGTTATTCAGATGCGTACCGTGCACTTGATAAATGTTATTCTAAGGCTTCTAAGAATCCAAGGTTCAAGAACTACAAAATGGTACACAGGTTCCTAAGATGTAATTGCGGTGAGTTCGACACTCAGAAGATTGATTTTATTGATGGTAATATTAATCTCGAGCAAGTACATTGTCCTCTAAGAGGCACAAAAGATTGTGAATACGAAAACATAATATGCAATCCGAAACGAACTTCAGTTCTTGGTGTAAGACAAATGCAGATAGCTGCAGCACTGGCTGAAGGACTGACACCACAAGAGATTTCAGATAAGCTATATATTTCAATTCATACCGTTCACAATACCTTACAAGCCATTAAGATTAAGTTAGAATTAAAGAACACAAGCCAGATTATAACCTGGTATAATAATTTGAATATATGAGCGAACTTAAAGTTATTTTTTACGAGGAGGTAATGGATAAATTGAAGGAAAGAATATCTGCACTTTATCCTGAAGAAAATTTATCCATAATTGATGTAAAAGATAATGAAGACAAAGACTTCGTAACCTTTACCGTTAGATATTCCAGTCCTTACTGGTTGGTTAAGTTAGGTGAGGAAATTCAGTATGTTAGAACTTATTTTAAAATTCTAAAATTATGATAGATACATTATTAGTAGCTATTGTGATGGTAACAGATACTATCACAATGAAAAACAGATTTGAATCTGTTACTCGTGATATAGAAATGGTTTACAAGGTTCGCCAAATGGTATATGAAGAATCTAAAAAGCAGGATAAGATATACTGGTTCCCGGTTAGAGTTTTTGAAAAGAAGGAGGATTGATTATGAATGCTGATGACCAACGAAAAGTATGTGAAGCTGGATTTACTATTATCCGGAGGCAAAATGAACCTAAACCTCATATAAAATATAAGGATAGAAACAGTCCCAAAGCTTGGAAGAAAATGGCCAGTGTAGAAACAGATGGCTATTATAAAAGTATAGCATCTCGAGATAGAGCTATGAAAAGCTTATTGAATAAAGATTTTTATGTGGAGGATTGATTATGAAATATTCAGAAACAGGACAATTTACGAAAGAGCAAATACGACTTGCTAGAAATATTGCAAAGAATATTAAGAAATTGAGGGATACGGGATGTACCGTGATAGGAAAACAATGGTCTTTAGTGGCTTTTCTTAATGAAGATTTTGAACATAAGGATGATTTAATGTGTCCTAGAAGTGGTTATAAAATACCATATATTAATTGTGGAGATATTAGCGATGCTGGAGCAGATGATACAGAGTTCTTTGAAGAAGGTTATATAACGGAGGATTGATTATGGCATGTGATTGTTTTGAACAAGCAAAAGTAAAAGTTAGAGAGGCTACAGGTGACCCTAATGCTAAAATTAGAGGTGTATTTACATCTGTTAATGGAAAGATTTGTTTACTCCCTTCTATCGAGGTTTTGTATCGTAAAAAGAAAAAAGATGGTAGTTACGCTAAAAGAGATAGCAGCATTGAATTAACATATTCTTATTGCCCGTTTTGTGGTAAAAAACTGATAGATGATGAAAAACAAAGTAAAGAAAAGTAATCATGATAGACCGCACAAAAAATACCAACCCGGAAATATCGGCCGAGATTGCCGGTATTGGTTATCTTTCTCCGAGAGGTGCCGAACTAAAGGATGTTGCTCGACTGGAACTTGGTTTTGTTCGTGAACATATCCAAGGCTATAGTGAGAATGAGCAGATATTTATCCTTGATGTGTTACATGAATACATTTTAGACATATTATTAAACAATGAACCATGAAACTACACAATATAGCGACATGGGAAAAATTCTTCCCGACTAAACAGATTGAGCATGTATATTACACTACCGATATGCTTGTACGCAAAGTTACCGGTTACATAACAGTCACCAAGCGCACGCTGATGAACGGCATGGTAACGAATGTCACCAGACGAAAGCGAGTCCGATGGGATGGATGTGGCCGATGTTACAACATCAACAATAATAACAGATTGCGTGATTATGATATTCACTTCACCGACTGAAGTGTAATTTTTAATAGCCGGCAAATTATCCATATTTGCCGGACACTCCTAAAACTCTAAAACATGATATCTAATTCAGACATAGAAAGAATCCTCGACCGTGCCGATATAGTTGATGTTGTCGGTCAGTTCGTCCAGCTGCAGCGTGCCGGTGTCAGATATAAGGCATGTTGTCCTTTTCATTCAGAGGATACACCGTCGTTCATGGTGGACCAGGCACGAGGATTGTGGTACTGCTTTGGTGCCTGTAAGGAAGGTGGCAATGTGATACGGTTTGTTCAGAAGATAAATAACATGAATTTTCCTGAAGCCTGTCATTGGTTGGCCGATAAGTACGGTATCGATATCGAGGATAAGAACGAGAAGAAAAGCCCGGATGAATTGAAAGCAATCCGAAAACGTGAGTCTATGTTTGCCATTAATGCTTTTGCTTCAGATTTCTTTATCTCAAATCTCGATAAACCTGAAGCTGATGCTGCCCGTGCAAAGATTAAACAGAGATGGGGCGAACAATACCCTCAGGAACAGGGTATCGGTTACGCCTTGCCTTCATGGTCATCATTGGCAGATGCAGCTTTAAAGGCCGGGTACTCAGCAGAACTGATGGTTGAATGTGGGCTGATCCGACAACGTAAGGAAGGTGGTTACTATGATTTCTACCGTGACCGAATCATGATACCTATCCGTGACCGCTTTAGAAACA
The DNA here is from genome assembly GCA_900544075.1 of uncultured Bacteroides sp. GTDB lineage: Bacteria > Bacteroidota > Bacteroidia > Bacteroidales > Bacteroidaceae > Phocaeicola. The sequence continues at coordinate 4,511 of UQTJ01000071.1, read as the reverse complement.
TCATTGGTTGGACTGCTCGAGATATGAGTGAGGTTTAAGGTACTCCCAAATATCTCAACTCTTGCCAGAGCGAGATATATGATAAGTCTGACAGTATATTCGGTATTGACAACGCAATTCGTCAGGCTGCAAAAGAAGAGAAGTTCTATTGTGTTGAAGGTGCACCTGATGTTATGCGCTTGCAAAGCCTTGGCATAAACAATACCATTGCGTCACTTGGTGCAGCGTGGACAAAGAAACAGTTCTATCAGCTGAAGAAATATGCCACATCAATATGCTTTCTTCCTGATGCTGATGCAGTCAAACCAGGTGAACAATACGGTACCGGAATAGCTTCTGTTATAAAGTACGGACAACTGGCTATGGAATGCGGTTTTTCCGTGTCGGTTAAGGAAATTCCTGTAGGTGATGGCAACACTAAGAATGATCCGGATTCATACTGTACCAATCGCACTAAGTTCAAGGATCTTGAAGAAGTGGATTTCATTACCTGGTATGCCGGATATGCTTTCAAGGCTGATGGTACCACTGAAGATAAAAGTTCTGCAGTAACCAAGATTGCTCAGATGGTTGCCATGGTAGGCGATGATGTCAAAGAGCAGATGTATCTCGAGCAACTGAAGAAAATTTATAACCATGGTAAACTCTGGCAAACGGCCATTAACCGTGAGAAACAAAAAATCTCAGAATCCAAAGCCGACAAAACAAAGACTATTAATCGTGACCTGTTGGCCAAATATGGTTTCTTCGAGTCAAACAACTGCTACTATAGCACAAATGACGGTAAGGAGTTTCAATGGTCTAACTTCGTGATGCAGCCTATGTTTCATATCAAGGATAGCTTGAACCCCAAACGTCTGTATCGTATCAGGAACCAGAACAAACAGGAAGAGATTGTCGAGATGAAACAAGAAGACCTTGTGTCGTTATCTAAATTCAAGCAAAAGGTTGAAGGTCTTGGTAACTATATCTGGTTGGCAACAGAAAAGGAAATGACCAGATTGAAAATGTATCTCTACGAGCAGACAGAAACAGCAGTTGAAATCACTCAGCTCGGTTGGCAACGCAAAGGATTCTATGCTTTTGGTAATGGAGTTTTCGACACCGAATGGCATCCGGTTGATGAATATGGTATCGTTCGTTTGGCTGATAAAGGTAATTACTACTTGCCGGCATCAAGCTTGATATATCGTGATGATGATAAGCTGTTCCAGTTCGAACGCAGATTTGTTCACTTGAATTATTCCGGGATATCGATGAAGGAATACTTCACAAAACTTGTAGCTGTGTTTGGTGACAATGCGAAGGTAGGTATATGTTTCCTTCTTGCTACATTATTCCGTGATGTCATTACAGGATATACCAAGAGCTTCCCGATACTCAATCTTTTCGGACCTAAAGGTTCTGGTAAGTCAGAACTCGGCCACAGCCTTATGTCATTATTCATTATCGACAATACACCGCCTAACATACAGAATGCAACTATTCCTGCATTGGCGGAACTGGTCGCTCAGTGTTCCAATGCCCTGGTACATATCGATGAGTTTAAAAACAACATCGACATTGACAAACGTGAGTATCTAAAAGGTTTGTGGGATGGAGCCGGACGAAGCCGTATCAATATGGATCGAGACAAGAAACGTGAGATAACAGCCGTTGATTCCGGTGTTATCCTTTCCGGTCAGGAAATGGCAACTGCTGATATCGCACTCTTCAGCCGTCTTGTATTCCTTACCTTCTCCAAATCGGAGTTTACCGATGCTGAGAAGAAAAGATACAGTGAACTGGTTGATATCCGCAAACGTGGTTTATCACATTTAACCCTGCAGATATTGCGTCATCGTGCCAAAATGGAGCAACAGTTCGTAAGCAACTATCATTCATGTCTGTCTGATATAATCGATGGGCTTGGTGCAGAAAAGGTTGAAGACCGTATTCTTCGTAACTGGATAATACCTCTTTCAGCCTTCAGAACACTCGAGGGTGTTCTTGACTTGCCGTTCTCATATCAGGATATCCGCAAGGTTACACTCGAAGGCATAGTACGTCAGAACGCTGAATGTAAGAGTAACAACGAGCTAGCCAACTTCTGGAATGTCGTTTCGTTCCTTCAGCAGGATGGAGAAATCTTTATAGAAGGTGACTACCGTATAGAATATGTCAATAAGTTAAAGACTAACCTGATTAAAATAGAGCAACAGTTCCAGGAACCCAAGGCAGTATTGATGATGAGACGCAGCCGAATATTCATGCTTTATAAGAAGTTCGGCAAACAGGTTGGTGATTCAGTTCTTCCTGAAGGATCACTGAATTACTATCTTGAAAACTCCAAAGAGTATTTGGGTAAGAAACAATCAGTGCGTTTTAAAAACATCCAGAATGGTGTTGAAGTACAGAAAGCAGAGCAGACACCCACTGGCGGTATAACTTACCGTAAAACATCGACACCGGATATCGCACTCTGTTTCGATTATAAGATGATACGTGATACATATAATATAAACCTTGAGGTTGAAGTAGAGGGTCGGGAAACTACCGATGATGAATTAGATTAGTTATAAAAAATAGTTTTAGAGTTTGTAGAAGGCAGTCGTCGTGATGACGGTTGCCTTTTTTTATGGGTGTCTTGAGAGCGATTTCACTTTCCCGTATGGGGTGAAAATGGCTTCTACACCTTCTACACCTTCTACAATGTTGAAAATGAGTGTTTTATATATTCTACAACTATTCTACAAACCTTCTACAAATTTCTACAAAATGGTGAAATTGTTAAAACCTTCTACAAATTACTTCATTTTCTACAGGATTTCTACAAATGTAGAAGCCTTAGAAAATTATAAACTATTGATAATCAATGGTTTTTGTAATATGTAGAAAGTGTAGAAGGTGTAGAAGGCAAAAAGTATGTCATTCTTGGAGAAATACTTTTTGCTTAAGACTTAATTCTTGGTAGATTTATATATCTAAAAAGTAATATAAATATTATCTTTGTAGTATGTAATCTTCTTATTATGAGCAACATCGTATTTTACATCAAACTTGAGCCTTATTTGAAACAATGGCTGCATAACAGCCTTGGTAATCCTGTAGTGTTCCCACCTCAGAGTAATGAGAATGCTGTTATCCGTCGCTTCCTTCGTAAACGGCCACCTGAAGTACTACCGGAATTGGCAGATGATGAACTAACCGCTATTGTCATTCCTGACTCTAAAGCAAAACCGCCTCAATATTACAACTACCTTGGTAAAAAAGCCAAAGCTGCAGTAAAGGAAACAATCGAAGATCTGTTCCGTGCTAATCTGTGGAATGAAATGAGTGATCTTACCAGACGTGAGTGTGGACTTAACAAGACCATTGCAGCCTGGTGCGAGATGCATGGTATTGATGATGACTATTCTGAGACAGTTCGTCAGAAATATTATCGTATGCGTACTTCCTACAGTAGGAGAGGAATATTTTTAGGTTCTTTAACGCGAAAACACTCGGATGAGTGATGCGTTTTTGTACTGAACCGAACAACACCGAACACAATAATACAAACACCTATAATTATGATACACATCATTAATAATATCCGAAAAGTTGAGTGCATCGAAGCCTATCACCTTCAGCACTCGGATATAATTGCCGACCGTGGAGTTTTTCTCAATGTTTACCAACAATTCGAAAAAATCTCAACTATCGGACTGAGTTCTGTAGAGATTTCCGACAAAATTGAGAATAATCAGAGAGTTTTCACTACTAAACTTACCATAACCCGTTGTGAGAAACTTCTTCCCGGATCTAAAAAGTATTGTTTTAAGGTTACAACTGTTACCGGTTCGGAGTTCTTAATCGGTTCAGCAGATAAACCATATCCGGTTATCGAAAACAGCGAAAGTTTTCCTTCTGCACCTGGCGGAAAGTCCGGTGCTACCGTAACTGTTACCTATACTTCTACAATTCCGATGCTTGCCATATTAGATTAGAGTCTTTTTATACAATATATATAAGGTATAATATTGCATATACAAATTTTTGACTATATGGAATATAACCTTAGTATTGATTCGCACATCGGCCCTTGGGGATATTCAAAGAACTTTATCCGCAATCAGATGTCAGGCTTAAAGAATAAGCCTGTCAATGTGCGTGTATCGTCACTCGGTGGTTCCGTTGACGATGCACTCGACATTCGCCAGCAGTTCATCGATCATGGCAATGTTACTTGCTATCTTTATGGTTATGTAGCCAGTGCTGCTACAATTCTTGCTACAGGTGCAAAGAAAACCTGTATGTCACAATACGCTTTCTATCTTATTCATAAGGTTTCAAACTGGATAGATGCCTGGGGTAATTATAATGCAGACCAGATTCAGCAACTTATCGACGACTTGAAGGCAAACAAGCTCGAGAATGATAAGATGGACTTGGTTCTTGCTAATCTTTATGCCAACAAATGCAAGAAGAAAGTTGATCCTGACTTTATCACTTTTTTAAAATTTTCTCATGAACCTGCCCTATAGGTATCT
>UQTJ01000070.1 GCA_900544075.1 uncultured Bacteroides sp. | reverse complement strand
AGCCCAATAGTTTACATTATTCTTCCTAAATCCATCCGAAATCGGGCGAGTTTTCTTATATTTGTACTTATATAATGAACAATTATTGAAAACCATGAAAAATCTAATTTTACCATTAGGAGCCTTGGCTCTTACAGCTTGTAATGCAGCTGCAGAAAAACAGCATGTAGAACGTCCGAATGTTTTGTTTATATATGCTGATGACATAGGTTATGGCGACTTGAGCTGCTATGGAACTGCTGCAGTAAAAACTCCAAATGTTGAAGCTTTAGCTTCAGAAGGTATTCGTTTTACAAATGCTCATTGCGGAGCTGCAACTAGTACTCCATCGAGATATGGAATGCTTACTGGAGAATGTCCTTGGCGTAGAAAAGATACAGGAATTGCTGCAGGTGATGCAGCAATGATTATTACTCCTGACAGATATACTCTGGCCGATATGTTTAAAGATGCCGGCTATAATACCGGAGTCGTAGGAAAGTGGCATCTCGGACTTGGAAATGAAACAGGAAAGCAGGACTGGAATGGTATTGTAAAGCCTAATCCTGAGGATATCGGTTTTGATTATTCATATATTATGGCTGCTACTGCTGACAGAACTCCATGTATATATATGGAGAATGGTAAAGGGGTAGGACTTGACCCTAATGACCCGGTATATGTAAGCTATAAAGAAAATTTCCCTGGTGAACCAACAGGAAAAGATAATCCGGAATTGTTGCGTCTGCATCCTTCTCATGGACATGATCAGTCTATCGTAAACGGGATTTCACGTATAGGATATATGAAGGGTGGAAAAAGTGCATTGTGGCGTGATGAGGATATTGCAGACAGTATAACTGCACATGCTATAAGATTTATAGAAAGAAGTTCTAAGGAAGGAGAGCCTTTCTTCCTTTATCTCGCTACAAATGATATACATGTCCCGCGAGTTCCGCATGAAAGATTTGCAGGAAAGAGCGGAATGGGGCCACGTGGTGATGCTTTGCTTTCATTTGACTGGACAGTTGGTGAAGTTATGAAGACACTGAAAAGATTAAATATTGATGAGAATACTATTGTTATTCTTTCAAGCGATAATGGTGCCGTTATAGACGATGGATATAAAGACCAAGCCGTGGAGCTTTTAGGTGACCATAAGGCTACAGGAGTTTATCGTGGTGGAAAATATAGTATATACGAAGGTGGAACCAGAATTCCATGTATTATTAGATGGAAAGGAAAAGTTCAGTCTGGTGTTTCTGAAACATTGATGAGCCAGTTGGACTGGTTTGCTTCTTTTGCATCAATGTGCGGTGTTGATATCCCTGAAGGTGCGGCACCTGATAGCGAGAATCATATTGACGCATGGATGGATGCAAACAAGAAAGGACGTGATTATATTGTAGTACAGAATCTGCAAAATAATCTGTCTATCTTTGATGGAACATGGAAGTATATTCCAGCGGCTAATGGACCTGCCATGAATAAAAATACTAATACTGAATTAGGTAATAATCCTGACAATCATCAGTTGTATAATTTATTAACAGACCCTGGTGAAAAGAATAATGTTTATGAACATAATAAAGATGTTGCTGAAAAGCTTCGTGCTGAACTTAAGCATGAGATAGAACGTGGGGCTCATTATAAAGGTCTTAAGGAACTTAAAACGGATAAATAATTAAATGTGATGATTATTAAGGAAGATAATTTTTAATCATGACATCTTAAATATTAATGGTGCAATCCGCTCATCCGGTTGCACCATTAAAACTAATGAGAAACTTGTCCAGTATTTAGTCCTTGTGTTATTCTGCTGTAATTTCAATTACGTGGCTCTGAGTGTGTGCGAATCCGAATACTTCGAGTCCGACTTTCATCAGATAGTCGCCTGAATAAACCTTGCCGTTTGACTTGAATGTTGATTTAGCACCAGGCATGAGGTTGATTTCTTCTACTTTATACATTTTGTTTGCATCAAGTCCCTGAAGTTTTACGTTCATCAGTTTTTCCTGATAGCGTGGGTGGATATCGTATGCGAACAATACAGCCTTGTTCTGGTCTTTGCTGACATAGTTCACTGCCATGTGGTTTGACTTGTATGGTGAAACCAGACGGTACTGGTCGCCGTCCATGATTGCCGGGTTCAGTCTTTTCCAGTTGTTAACGGCAGTCTGGCAGTATTCCAGTTCTTCTGCGCTCATTTCCTTAAGACCTATATCGAAACCAAGCTTGCACATAGAAGCTACGTCTGTACGGAACTTCACAGATGTGTTCTTGTTCCAGCTTGTAACGTGTGCACACATTGCTTTTGCAGGGAAGAACTGTGAGAATCCCCACTGAATGTAGATACGTTCTATAGGGTCTGTGTTGTCGCTGCACCAGAATTCTGTGAAATATTTCAGAGCTTCGTAGTCGCAACGTGCACCACCACCTGAGCAAAGCATCATAGGAACGTTAGGATAGTTTTCGTTCACTCTCTTCATTACATTGTACACACCGCGTACGTGGTCGATATACATGTTGCCCTGTTTGTTCTTCAGGTATGGAGAATAGATGTTTGTGATAGGGCTGTTGCAGTCCCATTTGAAGAATGCTATTTCAGGATTTTCTTTCATCAGGTTTTCCACTACACTGTAGACATAGTCCTGTACTTCAGGATTGCTCAGGTCGAGAACAAGCTGGTTACGGTAGTAGTACATCTTTCTGTTTTCATCGTGGATAGCCCATTCAGGATGTTTCTCGAAGAGTTCACTCTTTGGGTTTACCATTTCAGGTTCAATCCAGATACCGAATTTCACTCCGGCTTCTTTGGCTGCATCTACAAGTGCAGGAACACCTCCAGGGAGTTTGCTGTGAGTCACTTCCCAGTCGCCAAGTCCTGCTTTGTCGTCTTTACGAGGATATTTGTTTGCGAACCATCCGTCGTCAAGAAGGAACATGTCTACACCAAGGTGTTTTGCTTCTTTCATCAGTTCTGCAAGGATTTCCTGGTTGAAGTTGAAACCTGTATTTTCCCAGTTGTTGAGCAATGTAAGTCTGCTGCCTTTACCGTCTTTCAGGCTATAGTTTCTTGCCCAGTTGTGTAAGTTACGGCTTCCTTCTGATGTTCCGCTATAGCTCATAGTGAAGATGAATTCCGGTGTAGTGAACACTTCGTTTTTGGGAAGTTCGTAGTTTGAAGCGTATGGGTTGATGGCCGGTATTACTCGCAGGTTGCCTACGTTATCAACTTCGAAAGTGAAACGGAAGTTACCTGTCCATCCCAATGTTCCCATCAGTACATCACCCTGGTTTTCTGCTACTGGCTGGTCGAGGCCGACTTCGAAGAAAGGATGTGTATGCATTGCTGCACGGCTTCCAAGTTTTGTATCGATTACCTTCTTTCCGAACTGTAGCTGCTGGCTGCTCATCTGTGCTTCTTTTGCCCAGTCGCTGCTGAATTCAGTCAGATAGTAAGATGCACGGTTGAAATAGAGCATGGTCGAAGCGTATGTAGAAAGAATGACAGGCTTCTTTTCCTGATGCTTGATTTCGCTCCATGTCTTGATTACATTTTCCTCAGGATATGCCACATAGTGGAGAGTTACATCTACAGGATATTTGTCGTCGCGCAGATTGATTGTAGTCTGTGTTCCGCCTTCCACTTCTTTGGTAGACGAAGATACATAATATAAATATGTGGATGTCTTTCCGTCGTTGTGGGTTATTGCAATTGCCGGTTCATAGAACTCTTCGTTTCCCGAACCGCTGTAAACTTCCCATCCGCGCTGGCATACACTGCCGTCTGAAGCAGCATGTACATCCCACTGGAAGTTCTTTGTATCTTCTTCGTGAAGAAGTTTTTCACCTAAATATGTCTGATACAGACGTCCGTTGTCTCCTACCTGGAGGATAAGGTCTGTCTGGTTTGTTGATATACGGAACACTTTGTTCTCCGCATTTGCCTGAAATGCTGCACATACCAATGCGCTTGCGATAATTAACTTTTTCATGGTTCTAATTATTGTGGGTTTATGATTTTAAAATTTTATACTTGCGCTGAATTCCACTGTGAACGGACGGAGATAAGTACCGCTCATGTAGCATCCTGCATATTTTGAAGCTTCGTCCTTGGTGATAAGTTCCGAACCGTTGATAGTTCCTTTGGCTCCTTTCTGGTTCAGGAAGTTTACTACTGTCACTCCGAGGTCGAAGTTCTTGTTTACAGCCCAGTTGATACCTCCGAAAGTTTCCCAGCGTCCGTTAAAGTAGAGAGCTTCCTGAAGGTTGGCGTATGTTTTTCCAAAGTAACGGAAACTTAACCACAAACGCAAATCTTTTGTTATGTTATAGCTTGGGTCCAGTTCAACAAGCACCTGAGGGATTTCCTTTACAATCATGTTGTTGGCATTTACTCCCATCTGTGAGCCGTCGCTGAATGTTACACTGGCGTTATAGTTCTTATATACAGGTTTCTGATATGTGAACAGTGCGTGCAGGTGGAAACCTTTGAACGGGTCTATTTCTGCCGATGTTGTCCATCCCAATGTCTGTATATCATATATAAGAAGTACGGTCTTTCCTTCGCTTGTTCCCGGTTTGGTAAGGTTCTGCTGGTCGATGTTGTTTGATTTAGCGATATATGTAACCATTGAAGTCAGGTCGAGCCAGCTGTTCTTGTAGAATAATCCACCACGTACCAGTGGAATGGTTACTCTCTTGTACTGTTCTTCTGTAGGGCCTGTTCCGGCATATTCGTTTATTCTTGGGAATCTTGTTGCTACGGTTCCGTCGGCTGTAAGTCCGAATCCTTTAATCATATTGTATGTCACTCTTGCAGTAGCAGCGTAGTTCAGTTTGTCTTTTGTTACGTTTGCCGGAGTTATGAGTGTTCCGTCAGGAGCTTTTCCACCGATGTAGAAACCTGAGTAACGTGAGTGTGAAATCTGGTCGGCCGACATTCTGTAGTATTCCAGACGTCCACCGTAGAACAGATTAAGTTTTGGATTTATCTGCCAGTCGTCTGTAAAATATAAGGCCAGTTTGTTTTCATATCCTTTTGTGTATTCAGGGCTCAGTTCGTTGAATCCGCGGAAACGGCTTCCGTCGGCAGCTGTAAGTATTTCCGGATATTCTTGTACAGTACCTGTCCACTGCATTGATGATGAATGATAGTCCAGATGATAGTACCATTCATTCAGGCCGAGATTCATTCTGTGGTTGCCGAATGTTTTTTCGAGTTCTGTAGTAAGGAGGATATTCTTTACCTTTCCGATGTGCAGCCATGTGCGTCGTCCTTCTATAAGTCCGCTGTAAGGAGTTCCGTCTGAGAGTGTGTAGCCGTCAGCTTCGGTAATTTCGCTTATCGTACTGCCTCCGAAGTCAACATAGTTTGCTTCAGGTGCATTCATGTATTTGAAGTCGAGATTCCATTTAAGACCATTGTCGAAAGTATAGTCTGTAAGCAATGTGACTTCGTGCGAACGGTTGTCGGCCATATCTCTGAGGTTGCATGTCTTCATTTTTCCGTCCATGATGTCCATATATTCGAATTCTCCGCTTGCAGGACCATATGAAGCCAGTCCCGGTTCGAATCCCGGTAACTCTTTTATAGAACCGTCGCCCACATAGATGAATGGTGCAGAGTTGAGCTGGTTCAGTGGATTTCTGCTGTATGCATATTTGTAGAGAAGGCTGATTTTGCCTTTGTTGTCGTTGAACAGTCTTGTCAGACCTGCGCGGTAAATCTGTGTGCGGTCTGCGTATTCGTCGAATTTAACCTTGAATGTTCCCGGGTCGAATGTCTGATACATTGTACCTGAGTATCTCCATTTATCGCCTATACCACCTGTAACGTTCATGTCGAACTGCTGAAGTCCGTAATGATTGGAACGGTAGTTCACTATACCCTTGAATTTCTTGTCACCTATTTTGCTGAATGAGTTTACTGAGTAAGCAATGTTTCCTGTCTTGATGGCAGATTCCGATGGAGTCATCAGTCCTACTTCACCGAGGCTGGCATCGCTTCGCCAGTGGTACTGAAGTTTGTGTACTGCCGACGAGTAGACTGCAGGCAGTCCGTTTTCATATACGTTTACATCTTCACTTGGAAGTCCAATCTGTATCTCACGAGGTTTTGTAGCATCTGCTGCATTGAGCATTACGTTTCTTTCGTTGCCTTCAGCTTTCTTTGTAGATAGTGAATCCTGTTCAGAAATTCTGAAATCCGATTCATTTGCTTGCATTGTCATTGTAGGCAATATTGATGCAAGTGCCAAATAGGAAAAGATTTTCTTTTTCATGATAATTTGTTTAAGGATTTAGATATAATGTGGTGTTAAAATTCACAGCAGTAGCTTATGTTTTTCTCATGTCGCAAATGTATTTATGTTTTTCTCATGTTCCTTTCACAAGTAGATGCAAAGTAGATTGCAGGTAGTTGATATTAGTATATAATCTTCAGATAATTAGTATTTTATATATTTATAGTTTGTGGCTTAAAGTAGATTTTGATTTATTCGAAACTTTGCTTATTTTTGTATTCATCTCATCAATACATAATGGTTATGAAGAAATTTGCTTTTTTGATTTTGTTTATGGTTGGTGTGTCGTCTGTATTCGCTGCAGATGATACCGGGAAACTGTATGCCGAACTTGATGCCCTACTTCTTAGGAGGGATGATTTCTGCCGTGCAAAGGAGGCTCGTATTGACAGTATAAAAAGTCTGAAGAAGGGGGTGAATAGTTATTCCGGGCTGTTCGGACTTTATAATGATGTGTTTCTTGAGTATTATACATACAGGTCGGATTCAGCATTCCATTATCTTTCGCTTGCCGAAGATATTGCTGTCAGACTGTCTGTGGAAAAATATATTGATAGGTGTAAAATAAACCGTTCATTGCTGCTTGCTACTACCGGATATTTTTCTCAGTCGCTTGATGTGTTGAAGGAGATTGACAGGGACAGACTTGACTCCTCTCTTCTGTTTGATTATTATTTGGCATTCGAATGGGTGTATAGCGTATGGAGTGAATATTCGGCCGATGATGCTTTTGCCGTCGATTTCAGAAATAAGGAAATGCTTTATAATGACTCGATGTTGCAGGTTCTTGAACCCACATCGAAAGAGTTTATGTATTGGAGCGGGGAGTTGAATGCCAGAAAGGGAAACCAGTATGAGGCACAGAAGTTTTACGAAAAGGCTCTGGATGGCTTGAAGGTTGATACAAGGCTTTACGCATGTGTTACCTGTGGGTTGGCTTTTGCTTATAAGAAGCAGGGCAATATGAAGGATTATGAGAAGTATCTAATAATGTCTGCCATTTCTGATATTACTTGTCCGCTGAAGGAGAATCTTTCTATGCAGGAGTTGGCTATGTTGTTGTATCAGAGTCCTGAGCCGGATTTGGTCAGAGCGAACAGATATATCAATTATTCCATGGAAGATGCCATGTTCTATAATAACAGGTTGAGGATGCTTGAGATAGCAAAGAAGTTTCCACCTATAGTAAATACATATCAGAACAAGTGGATTGAGAAAAATACCATACTCGTAAGGGCGGTTTATTTCATAAGTTTTCTCGGAATTCTGCTCGTGCTCGCCATGTTGTATATCTTCAGGCAGCTGAAACTGTTGAGAACTCAAAGGTCTATTGTGACCGATATGAATGAGCAGCTTAAGGAACTTAACTCTGAGTTGCTCAAAACAAACCGTACGCGTGAGGAGTATGTTAGTCTGTTTATTGAACTCTGTGCTGCCTATATTGACAAACTGAACAAATATCAGGACCTTGTGAAGAGAAAAGTCAAGGCTAAGCAGGTTGATGACTTGCTCAAGATTGCCAATAGCAGTAAAATGTCGGACAGTGATGCGCGACAGTTCTTTGTCAATTTCGATACTGCTTTTCTTACGCTTTATCCGAATTTCGTTTCCGAATTTAATATGCTTCTCAGGGAAGGGGAGGAGATTGTTCCTGCAAAAGGAGAGATATTGAATACGGAACTAAGGATTTATGCTCTTGTCAGACTTGGAATAAAGGATAGCTCAAGGATTGCCACTTTGTTGTTCTATTCGCCTCAAACTATCTATAATTATCGTACTACGGTCAAGAACAAGGCTAAAAACAGAGAAGAGTTTGAAGAACAGGTGAAGAAGGTTTGTACTATTGTTTAGATGATTTTGATGTTATGTAAAATCTGTGTTTTTATTGTTTTTATCTCGATATTTGTTGGTTTTTCTATTTATTTGCTATTTTTGCACTCAAAATAATAGCAAATGGATTTATCAACAATAGTAAAATTCTTCAATGATTTCAGTTCGTTGGTTTGGGGATGGCCAATGATAATAATGCTTTTGGGTACACACTTGTTTCTGACTATAAGGTTAAGATTCCCTCAGTTATATCTGTTCAAGGCTTTGAAACTGTCTTTCTCGAAAGAGGGGAATGCCGATGGCGATGTAAGTCAGTTCGGAGCGTTGGCCACATCACTGGCTGCAACCATAGGTACCGGGAATATCATCGGAGTGGCTACGGCTGTGGCATTGGGAGGTCCCGGAGCAGTGTTCTGGTGTTGGCTTACCGGTGTGCTTGGTATGTCTACAAAGTATGCCGAAGGTCTTCTTGCAGTGAAGTACAGGGTGAAGAATTCATACGGCGAGATGATTGGCGGACCTATGTATGCACTCGAGAGAGGGCTTGGTATGAAATGGCTTGGTATGCTGTTCTGTGTCTTTACTGCTTTGGCAGCTTTCGGTATAGGCAATACTGTTCAGGCCAATTCTATATTATTGCTGTCCGATAAAAATTTATCTAAGTCATAAAAATAAGGCTGACTT
>UQTJ01000069.1 GCA_900544075.1 uncultured Bacteroides sp. | reverse complement strand
GCTTCTTTGTTCCGGCAGGTCACGATGAACTTACAGTGATTTATGACGAACAGGAGACGCCTTCTTCTGTAGGTATGGCTGGCAAACCGGCTAAAGAAGTAGTGGCAAAAGCGTATATGAACCATGGAGTGAAACCGGAGAAAAAGTCCTATTCTTTTGTTGTAGTTCCGGCAGCGGATGAAGCTAGGATGAAAGATGTGGCCGACCGTCAGACAAAAGGAGAACTATTCTCGGTAGTGGAAATGCAGGATTCCTTGCACATCATTAAATATGCACTGAAGAATGTGCTGGCTTATTCATTCTTTACTCCTGCGAAGGGATTGACAGCCGGTGAGGTGGTTTCTTCAGCTACGGAACTGTTACTGATAGAACAAAAGAATACGGATGGTAGTCTGTCGTTGGGTATGGCCAATCCGAACTTGCGTCCTAAAATGCTGGACAAGAAGAACTGGAAAGAAATTCCTACCCCTGCCTTTATTGAACTGAAAGGTATCTGGCAGATGGATGGAAATGTGCCTGGTGTGTTCTTAAAGACAATGGAGAATGGAAATACGGAAGTGTCTTGTTTGTTGCGAAACGGACTTCCTGTGTATATGAAACTGGTGAAACAGAAATAAAATTTGATAGGGTACTGGCTGGAAAACTCTGTCAGTACTCTATGATAATTTTGTGTGTTGTAAAGATTGCTCTTTTGTACAAAAATAGCACATTTTTGAAACAAAAGAAGTACGGTTTTTATAACGCAAATTTCGTATTTTTGTAGTGGTTCAAGCTGCGCAATAATCAAGAAAAACACATTGCTTGCTAAACATTTTATGGCAACGAGACAATCAATTATAACCTAAATAAATTCATAATAGCATGATAAACAAAAGGAATTATCTCTGGGCGCTGTCTCTGGCGTTTTTGCTGGCGGCGTGTGGAAAAGACGATGGACCTACTGCTGTGTATGAGAATGCCTTTCCGTTGGTAGTGACGGCTCAGAATGTGGGCTTTGAAGCCGATAAGGCTGCGCAGCTTTATGCAAAAGGGGAGAACATTGGCGTTTCTATGTTGGAAGAGGGTACAGATAATCTGGTAGAACCCTATTTTAATGTCGGTTTTAATTCAGGAGGTATCGGAAGTTATTTTACAGCTAACCAAAGTGACTCTGTTCCTGTGTTTCCTTCCAATGGAGATAAAAGGGACTTAGCTGCATATTATCCGCGTATGGCTGAAGTCACCGATAACCAGTTAAACGTGGATTTGACTACGGAGCAGGAATTGGCTTTTAATCTTCAGTTTGACAGAGTGAACGGGTTGAATAAAGATAACCGTGAGGCTGCTTTTAAACTGAAGCATGTGTTTGCTATGGTTTCTGCAGACATTATTCCGGAAGTATCTTATTCCAGCATGAAGGTAGAAGTTAAAAATACGGCCTTGAAAGGTAGCCTGAATGTGTTGAACGGAACGTTGACAGAATCGGAAACTGGTACGCTGATATTGGCGGACGCAAGTACTGCGGGACGTTCCAGGGCTACAGCTACTGCAAGTAATAAGTTTAGAGCTATGCTGTTCCCGGTTCAGTCACAAGAACAAGACGGAAACGAAGGGGAAGGTGCAACTGAAACACCGGCAGCTACTGTAACGCCTGTCATTGTGATTACTTTGTTGGATGAAAACAACGCACAGATTGCAGACCCCATCGAGGTGAAAGTGACGGATTACATCGCTACGGTGCCCAGTGCCATCCATACAAAATTTGAGATAACAATTGACGTAAATTTCGTTCCGACGGTGAAAGTGACCAGCTATCCGATTACGGTGGAAGACTGGGAAATAAGTGGTGAAATTGGAGTGGAAGGAAATGAACAACCGGAATAATAATAACCTTAATAATATAACCTTATGAAAATGTATTTCAAGAACTGGATATTTGCCCTGGCAGGCGCGTTGGCAATGACTGCCTGTTCAAATGAAATGGAAGAGCAGCTGGCCGAGGGTAGTGGCAATAGCGGGCAGGAAGTGAAATTCACTGTCGGCATTGAAAACTTGTCGCGTACTACTATTGCGGATGGAACGTTGGTTACTAGTTTTGAACCAAATGATGAGATTGGTATTTTTGCTTATGATGGAGGAAAACTGGTCTCTTCGAATGTGAAATATACTTATAATGGTTCTGGGTGGACATCGGATGCTGCAATTGCAGCACAGGATGGTGTAAAGTTAAGCTATTATGCTTATTATCCTTATGATGCATCTGTAACTGATCCTGCGTCAATTAAAGATACGGTAAGTGCAGACCAGACTGCTGGATTTGGTAAAAATGATATGCTGTCAGCCCGTAATACAGAGGCTGCTGCTGGAGCAACAAACATTTCATTGAAATTTGCGCATGCTATGGCCATGGTACAGGTCTCATTAATGGAAGGTACTACGAGTGATGCCAATGCAACAGTTACTCTCCAGAGTATTTTACCTGTTACATCAGTGAATGCGAAAGATGGATCCGTTGCTGCTGCTAGTGGTGCGTCTGTAGGTGTAGCGATGAAAAAAGCAGCAGAGTCATTGACTTATCGTGCTGTGGTACCGGAACAGACCATCACAGCTGGTAGTAAATTGCTGACAATCGTAGCCGGTGGAAAAACATTTGATGTGACTTTTAGTAAAAATGTAAGCTATGAACGTGGTAAATTGTTGCAAATTAAGGTTGAAGCATTAAATGGATTGCCAGAAGGTGCTACGGTAACAATTAGTGGAGAGGCGATTGACGGCTGGATTCCAGGAGAAGAACCGGAAGGTGGTGAAACAGAAGAGATTCCTTTGATTCAGCCGATTACTTCTCTAGCTCCTTGGACTGGAGATACACGAGAATTTAAGGAAGAGGCTTGGTTTAGTTTGGTAAAAGATGACACCGAAAAAGCGCGTGCTAAATTTGAAGTCGTTGATGATGAATCTAGAGGGTGGAAAAAGGCTGCAAAATTGACCTATAATGTAAATAGTGAGTCAGTAGATAATAGTTGGTTTAAGGCTGCGATTGGATATAGCCATATTTCACCTATGGTTGTTACTGATGAAATATACATATATAAAGTTACAGCATGGGTAAAAGGAGAGGCGTGTGATGATGCGTCTACAGCCTCAAAAATAGTTTTTACATGTAAGGCCAGGAGTAGTGATCGTTATAATTGGTCATTTGCTGTTGCAACTAATGCTGAAACTGCAATGTCGCCAAACGGCACGACGGTTAATAAAACACTTGCAATTGATAAATGGGAGAAGTTCGAGTTTTATATAAACTTTAAAAAGGTTAGTTCTTCTATTGTTGGAAGTGGAATTGACGGAATTCCGGACGATAATGGTAATGTGAAAAAGTTTGAGGATGCGGTGCCTGCTGATTATTACGGCTTTGATTTAAGAGTTTATACAAATAACAAAGGGAAAAAGCCTGTGATTTATATAAGTGATGTGACAATGGAACCTTATCAAGGACAATAATATAAAATCTTAATAATATGAAAGCATTAAATAAAATCTTTATTGCAGCTATTGCGGCAACAGCCATGACTGCATGTAACAATGAATTGAGTGAACAAATTGCGTCTAACCAAGGCGGAGATGTAAAGTTTACAATGGGTATAGAAGGCACTTCGGCTTCCAGGGTTGCCATGGAAGACGGATCCTATCAAGCCTCTTTTGAGAGTACAAATGCTGTTGGTATTTTTGTAAAAGAGGTAGACTCTTATTCTAATCTGGAATATACGTATAATGGAAATGCCTGGACAGGTGCTACTGTGAATGTACCTGCGGATGGAGTGTATACATATTACGCATACTATCCCTATGCTGCGTCTGCAACCAGTACGGCCATTGCTGCAGAGGTCAGCGCGGATCAGGAAACAGGTGGCTATTTAGCTAATGATTATTTGATGGCTAACTACTTGACTGCTAGCCCAGGACAGGCAAATGTAGACTTGCAGTTTACTCATGCACTTTCTTTGGTAGAGGTGACTCTTTCAGGGCCGAATGCCGCTGAAGATGCAGTGGTTGCATTGAGTAATATGACTACAGATGCTACGATAAATCTGGAAACAAGTGTTGTGACTCCGGGAACAAAGAAGGCCAATGTGACCATGGATAAACTGACCACATCCATGAAGTATCGTGCCATTGTGCCGGAACAGACTGTTGCTCAGGGTACGTCGTTGATGACCATCGTATCAAAAGGAAGAACTTATAAAGTTACCTATAATGCTTCTGACGTAAAATTTGAGAAAGGAAAGTACATTAGCTTGAATGTAGAATTGGGCTCTTCTTCTTCCGCACAGGATTATACCGTTACGATTACTTCCCAAGGTATTACTGATTGGGGAGAAGGTACACCTGTTACTGGTGATGCAACAGTAGATGAGATACCATTGATATTGCCATTAGGTGATGAACTAACGGAAGTTATCGAAACATTTGATTTGACTTCTGATGCTTGGGCTAAATTTTTAAATAGTACTAATTATAATGATGTGACTAAGTTTGAAATAGGAGTAGATGAATCTTGTAATTGGGGGAAATATGCATCTTTAGAATATACATCAAAATACGAGGATGCTAATGCAGCAAATAGTTATTATAAAGCAGCATTGTCATATTTTCATTCTTCACCATTGGATGTTTCGCAAACACAAATTTATAAGTTATCGATGAAGATTAAAACCGAATTGAGCCAGAGCGAAACACTTGATGGAGAACTTTCTGAAAATGGAGCTTCTAAACTTGTAATAACCTGCAGAAATGCTGATGATAGTTCATCATTTGCTACTTCTACCAATCAGACTTTTTCGGCAACCACTGTTTCTAAAACACCAGGTAATAGAAATTGGATGGATTTTACTATTTATATTAATTTAGCCCAAAAGAGTACGACTGTTGGAACTGTGCCAACAACGGGTAATGATTTGGAAACAAAAGGGTGGAAAGAAACATCTGCGAGCGATTATGCTAAATTTGATTTGAGATTCTATACGAATAATAGTGCATCAAGTAGTATTCAGAAGGTTGTGTCAAAAATATATATCAGCGATTTAGTGATGGAACCTTATGTAGCAGAATAATGAAATTCTTATTATAGAGGAAAGACCGTTTCAGATAAATTTGAGACGGTCTTTTTGTCATGTAAGCGTTATTAAAATTCTTTCTTCTGTTTTTCAAGATATAAACATCAACTCGATACATATTATATTCACAAGAGCTGTGACCTGAAAAGTTGCAGCTCTTGTGGTTATATGGTATTGCAAAAAAACTTTCATGCAGGATCTTCAAGCAATTATTCTTTCTGCACGATTTATTAATTCAGTTTGCCCCGTCACATTCTCTGAAACGCTCTTGCATATTCTCTGTTTCACAGTGCGGGATTTGTATCCCACACTGTGAAATATATATCCCACACTGTGGTTTTTGTATCCCACAGTGTGAAACAGAGAATTCTTCTTTGTGTTGGAAAGAATACAGACGGAGAAACAGAAGTTTGTGAAGTCGCTTCTGTAACAAACAATTATTGTCCGGCCATGCGGTGAGTCCGTGTAAAAGCTTATCTTTGCCATAGAATGAAATATCTATGAATTTATTTTGTGAATCAAGATAATTATCGTATTTTCGCAACAACATGCTTACCCCGCTTCCCGTCAGATCAGCGCGCTCAGGGTAAGCCTTTTATTTTTTATGCCTATGGTGAAAGTCTCTTATCCCAAGCATCTCATATCGTTTGCTGACCAAATTTCCTTACTTAAACAACGTGGACTGTCCTTCAAGGATGAGGCAAAGGCTTTGCATTTATTGCAGAATATCAGTTACTATCGGTTAAGTGGCTATTGGTTTACAGACACTTCTCTTTTTTCCAATTCAATGCGTCATGCTAAAATCCTGGCAAAGATTGATGAAGAGTACCAGCGTAGTGATGAAGAGTTTGTTACGGCATTTAAGTCTAAATATTCCGACCGTTTTCCTCCAAGCTGGATGACAATGGAGATTACATCGTTCGGAACATTGTCTATTTTCTGAATATAATCAATCCGAACCATTCATTTGTCACGAGATTCAAAGAGTTGTTGAAACGTTATCCTTTGATTGATGTTCGGGCTATGGGGTTCCCTGAGAATTGGGAGAATGAAGGTATATGGGATGAAAGGAAACAGGGGAACGGAAGTTTATAAAGGGTCTTCCGGAACAAACAATTATTGTCCGGAAAATGCGGTGAATCCGCGTAAAAGCTTATCTTTGCAAAATGGTCTTTGTATGTAAATCTGCAATGGAATGATAAACAAAATTGTTGTTAAGGGTTATAAGTCAATAAAGGAGCAGGCGGTGGAGTTGCTTCCTATAAACATTCTTATCGGAGGAAATGGAATAGGAAAAAGTAACTTCATCTCTATTTTTACGCTTATACGTAACTTATATGAGCAGAACCTGCAAAACTATATTCTGACTAAGGGGGGAGCAGACTGCTTGTTGTATATGGGGAAAAAAGAGACGGAACATATCGGTTTCGACTTGTTCTTTGCCAAACGTGATCAGGAAGCCCATAATCGCTTTATTGTGAAATTAAAGGAGGCGCAGGATTCTTTGTTCATCGAACGTGTGGAAACAGCGTTTAACAGCGGGGGAGTATGGCACGGACAGTTGCATGAAGCGAACCGCCAGGAGTCTTCCTTCAAAAATGATTATACCGGGCAGGCGTTTTATGTGAACAGCCTTTTACGTGAATTTGAGGTTTATCATTTTCACGATACGGGCGACCGTTCTCCAATGAAAGGAAAATGCAACGTTGAAGATAATATAAGCCTGAAAAGCAACGGGGCGAATATAGCAGCTTTTTTATATTATTTGAAAGAGAAGTTTCCTAAACATTTTGCGCGTATTGAGAAGACGGTGGCTTCGGTTTCTCCTTTTTTTGATGGGTTTAATCTGATGCCGAATCGCCTGAATGAACAGTTGATTCAACTGGAATGGAAGCAGGCGGGAGCAGTGGATACTTATTTTAACGCATATCAGCTTTCAGACGGTACGTTGCGCTTTATTTGTTTGGCTACATTGTTGTTACAGCCAAATCTGCCGCAGACGATTATTATTGATGAGCCGGAGTTGGGGTTGCATCCAGTGGCGGTAAATAAGCTGGCTGCTTTGATCAAGAAAGCTTCTGCTAAAACACAGATTATTATTTCTACCCAATCGGTAAATCTGGTAGATAATTTTGGACCACAGGATATTATTGTGGTAGACAGAAAGGATAATGCTACGGTGTTTAACCGGCTGGATGCTGAAAGTCTGGATGTATGGCTGAAGGATTATAGCTTGGGAGAAATCTGGGAAAAGAATGTCATTGGCGGGCAGCCTTTAATGTGAGCGGGTATGAAGAGAGTTGTTTTTATAGTGGAAGGTGATACGGAAGTCAGTTTTATCCAGAAGTGTGTGATTCCTTATCTGTATTTGAAAGGATTTACCAACCCGATGAATGCTCAAAAGATATTGACTAACAGAAAACGGAATAAAAAGGGTGGCAATGTAGGGTTTGATTATCTTAAGAACGATGTGGCACGTGTTGCTGCAACAGGAAACGTACTGATTACTACTTTGCTTGATTTCTTCAGGCTTCCTGTGGATTTTCCGGGATATACTACGGACAGTCTCAAACTGACGGAACTGGAAACAAAAATGAAGGAGGCAATTTCGACAGTAATGGATGCTTCCTGCTTTTTGCCTTATATTCAAAGGCATGAGGTAGAGTCGCTGATGTTTACGAATATGGATGGCTTTAATATTGTAGTGGATGATGAAGAGTCATTGCGTGAGCTGCAACATATAATGGATTCTTATCCTACTCCGGAAGATATAAACGGAGGGGAGGAGACTGCACCTTCAAAGAGATTAATGCATATTTTCCCTTATGAAAAAACGACTGATGGAGAAATGATTCTTGAAGCATTGTGCATAGATGATATTCGTACACGTTGCCCTCGCTTTAATGAATGGATGACGAAACTGGAAGAGGGAATACGAAATGATTATTTTTAAGGCCGTTTTCTCCCATGCATAGTAGAAAACGGCCTTTGGGTATGTCTGGATTATAAAATCAGTCTTTGTCAATCTTCAGAATACCGCCGGTGGTGGTATTGAAAATCACGCGGGTGTTTACTTTCTTGTCGAACAAGCCGTCTACCAGCACTTCGGTATAGCCAAACTGGGTGAACGGCATTTCACCGTCGAAAAGCTTTTTGCCCTGATAGGTCACGGTGACATTTCCCTTGCCCGGCACGTTGTAGATGGCACCGTCGTTTTTCTTTTTCTTCTTGTCTTCTTCCGGCGCAGGCAGGGCAGACGTGTTGCGGATGGAAACATAAATCGGGTCACCGGCCAGATTGTCGGTCGGAAGTACTCCTAATTGGGTGGAGAAACGGGCGGCGACCTGCTCTTGTGCATCGTTATTGGGCTCTACCAATATCGTAAAGACTTTATCTGTACGGTCGGTAGTGCCGGTAAAAGCTTGTGTCAGGGCTTTTTCTTGTTTGTTCAGCTGGTCAATAACCAGTTGAAGAGAAGCTCCGTCCTTTGGCATGGTTTCTGCCTGACCGCGCAGGATAATGTTCTTGCTGTCGCGTATGTTGTAGATTTCACGGGCTGTCAGTTCTGCCATTTTCGCGCTGGAACCGGCCATGAGGATGTCTTCTGTCATGTATTTACGGACATTTTCATGTAGCTCAGGTTTTTCCAGCTTATAGTCGGGTAAAGATTCCTTTTCGGTGGAGACAGTGTTGATGGCTTTCACGATTCCTTTGTCCGTCAGTTCGACGT
>UQTJ01000068.1 GCA_900544075.1 uncultured Bacteroides sp. | reverse complement strand
TTTCTATGCTTATGCAATAGTAGGAACATGGTCGTCAATTTATTGATGATGATGTTCCTACGAATAAATTCGCTTTTACGGAAAAACTTGTCTGTGGAGCTTAAAAAGCTGGATTTTTATTTCAATATATGCCATTAAAGTGCTACTTTTGCATACGAAGAGTTCTTTGAAGGTTACGCAACGCGCAGAAGAATAAAACAGCAGATAACTAACAAATTCGTAACCTATTACTACTATGAGTTGGTAACTGCAACTCATTTTCAATCACTTAGACCTTTTTCGTAATTTCTCGATACAAAGGTACAAAAAAAATATATTCAACAATGTCTGACCGACGGCTAACTATTAGCTCCGATTATATATTTTATTTTGAAATAAAACGACTTATTATGTAAATCAATTAATAAAAATACTAAAATACACAAGGCTACAGGTGGATGGATACAAAATATATTGTTAACTTTGTATGTTAAAATAAGGATTTATACTCATTTAATTTAACGTACCATGAAAGTTTCAATGTATGACACATTATTGGAGTTGCCTTTATTCCAGGGGTTGACTAAAGAGAACATTACGAGTATTATCGAGAAAGTTAAAATGGGGTTTCATAAATATGAAGCCAAACAGAATATAGCAATACAGGATGCTAAATGCAACAGCCTGATTTTTATCCTCGACGGTAGTGTGGCAATAACTACTACCGACGAAAAATATAATTTCAAGATAGAGGAACAGGTGAACGGCCCTTACATAATAGAGCCGTATTCTCTTTTCGGAATGCATACTAAATTCAACGCTACCTATGCAGCTATGGGAGATGTGGATACGTTGAATATAGATAAGGGGTATATCCTGACCAATTTATGTAAGTTTGAGATATTCAATCTGAATTATCTGAATATACTGAGCAACAGGGCACAGAATGCCAACAATAAACTTTGGAACTCACACATTGGCAATACACACGAAAAACTTAAAAACTTCCTTGCTCTCAGGTGTATAATTCCTAAAGGGAAAAAGACTCTGTATATAACAATGGAGGATTTGGCTTCGCTGATAGACGATACAAGAATCAATGTATCGAGAGCACTGAATGAACTGCAGGAAAAAGGTGGATTGGTTCTTAGCAGAAAGAAAATAATCATAAATGATTTCGCTCAGCTGATAAGCGAAGTTGAAAGTATGGAAAACGACTGATTTATGGTCGATGATATATGTATAATTTAGAGATAGTAGACGATATGAATAATCCATTTTTGCAAATATATAATACACCGCATGATACTACCCCGTTCGACAGGATAAAAATCACAAATTTTGAACCTGCCATAAGGGAGGGAATGAAGATTGAAGATGATGAAATAGAGAGAATTGTCAGCAATACCAATGAACCGGATTTCGCAAATACCATATTGGCGCTTGAACAGTCCGGAAAACTGCTTGACAGGGTTACTACCGTGTTTTTCAATCTTATGAGTGCGGAAACGAATGACGAGCTTGATGCTATTGCTGAAAAGATGATGCCGGAGCTTACGGAGCATAGCAATAATATCAGCCTGAATCCTGTCCTGTTTGAGAAGGTGAAAAGTGTATATGGCAGAAAAGACAGTATGGAGCTTACGCCGGAAGAAAGCCGTTTGCTTGAGAAAACTTATGACGGATTTGTCCGAAACGGAGCCAATCTTGATGAAAAAGACAAGGAAACATTCAGAAAACTGTCTGCCGAACTTAGTTCTCTTACTTTGAAATTCTCGCAGAACCATCTGAAAGAAACAAATAAATTCGAGCTGCATATCACAGACAGTAAGGATTTGGAGGGCTTGCCTGAAAGTGCCGTTGAGGCAGCAGCTCATACTGCAAAGGAAAAAGGTAAGGAAGGATGGGTGTTCACACTGCAGGCTCCAAGTTATGTGCCTTTCATGAAATACAGCAAAAACAGGGAACTCAGAAAGCAGATGTATATGGCGTATAATACCCAGTGTACGCATAACGACGAGCTTGACAATAAGGATATAGTGAAGCAATTGGTGAACAAACGTATGGAGATAGCGCAACTGCTCGGATTTGAAACCTATGCAGACTATGTTCTGAAAAAAAGAATGGCCGAGAACAGCGAGAATGTTTATAAACTTCTGAATGACCTGCTCGAAGCATATTCTCCTGCAGCACACAAGGAAATAGAAGAAATAAAGCATTTGGCAGAACAGACAGAGGGTGAAGGCTTTGAACTTATGCCATGGGATTTCTCTTTCTATGCTGAAAAACTGAAAAATGAGAAATACAGTCTTGATGAAGAAGCATTGAGACCTTATTTCGAGCTTGAAAACGTAAAGAAGGGTGTATTCGGACTTGCAACAAAATTATATGGAATAACATTCAGAGAAAATAAGGATATCCCTGTATATCATCCGGATGTGCAGGCTTTTGAGGTTTTCGATGAAGACGGTACATTCCTTGCAGTACTTTATACAGACTTCCATCCAAGAGCCGGAAAACGTTCCGGAGCATGGATGACGAGCTATAAGGAGCAGTGGATTGAAAATGACGGAACAAACAGCCGTCCGCATGTATCGGTAACAATGAATTTTACCAAACCTACAGCGGAGAAGCCGGCTCTTCTGACATTCTCCGAAGTGAATACATTCCTGCATGAATTCGGTCATGCCTTGCACGGTATGTTTGCAAACACCAGGTTTCAGTGTATGAGCGGAACCAATGTATATTGGGATTTCGTAGAACTTCCGTCGCAGATTATGGAAAATTTTGCTGTAGAAAAAGATTTTCTGAATACTTTTGCCAAGCATTATCAGACCGGCGAACCTATACCTGAAAACCTGATTAAGAGTATAGTGGATTCACAGAATTTTAATGTGGCGTATGCATGTCTGCGACAATTGAGCTTCGGACTGTTGGATATGGCCTGGTACACGAGAAAGGAGCTATTCGACGGTGATGTGAAGGCTTATGAAAAGAAAGCATGGGAGAAAACACAGCTTCTGCCTCAGGTGGACGAAACATGCATGAGTGTGCAGTTCGGGCATATCATGTCGGGTGGATATTCGGCCGGATACTACAGTTATAAATGGGCTGAGGTACTCGATGCCGATGCATTCTCGGTGTTTAAGGAAAAAGGTATTTTCAATAGAGAAGTGGCACAGTCATTCCGAGATAATATCTTGTCAAAGGGTGGAACAGAACATCCAATGACATTATATAAACGCTTCCGCGGACAGGAACCGGGAATAGAAGCATTACTGATAAGAAACGGAATAAAATAGATTATCCTGCAATGAAGAAATACATTATATATATATTGATGTTGCTGCCATTATTGGTATGCGGATGCAATCAGGAAGACGATGTGTTTGAGATTTTCTCAAGCGGGCAATGGAGGGTAAACAATTATTACACCGATTGCAACTGGAATAATCTCGCATATAAACCCGGCAAACCTGTGTTTACGACAGAAAGTGACCTGAAGATAGTCAATTCGTACACTGTTGTATTCGAGAAAGACGGTACAATGAGTGGGCAGATAGACGGAGGAACATTTTCAGCGAAATGGAATGCAGATGCTAAAGACAGGAGTTTCAGTATAACGGATATCAAGGCTACGATAAGTCTTAGCGGAAGAAATGCCGAATTTATCAACAGACTTAAAAATGTCAGGTATTATCAGGGCGACAGTAAAACAATGCAGTTGGCTCCGCAGGATAAAACTACATATATACAATTTAACCACAGATAAAACAGGAAAGCATGGAACAGGAAAACAAACAGGAAATATTAGACAGAAGATATATGCGTATGGCCCGTATATGGGCAGAAAACTCTTACTGCAAGCGTCGTCAGGTGGGAGCGTTGATAGTAAAAGACAAAATGATTATCTCTGATGGGTATAACGGAACTCCATCCGGATTCAGCAATGTTTGTGAAGATGAAGACGGACTGACTATACCTTACGTGCTTCATGCTGAGGCTAATGCGATAACAAAAATCGCACGTTCAAACAACAGCAGCGACGGTGCTACTATGTATGTTACTACTTCTCCATGCATAGAATGTGCAAAGCTTATAATCCAGGCCGGAATAAAAAGACTGGTATATGGAGAAAAATACAGGCTGGAGGATGGGATAAATCTTCTGAAGAAAGCCGGGATAGAGGTGATTTATCTTGAAAACAATGAATAATATCAGAATAACATAAAATCTATACAGATATGGATAATAAATATAAACGTTTCATGCCGATATTGCTCGCTGTCGGTATAGTGATAGGGATAGCGATAGGTGTGTTTTACGATAATCTTTATTCGGGAAATAAGTTAGGTGTTATAAAAGGTTCATCTAACAAGATTAACGCATTGCTTAGAATCGTGAACGATTCGTATGTGGATACGGTTAAAATGACGGACCTTGTGGAAAAAACCATGCCGTTGATTCTTTCGGAACTTGACCCGCATTCTTCGTATATACCGGCAAAGGATTTGGAGGAAGTAAACTCCGGACTTAAGGGGCATTTTAGCGGAATCGGAATACAGTTTACTATCAAGGATGACACGATACATGTAAATAGCGTGATTCCCGGAGGACCGTCTGAAAAGGTTGGTCTGATGGCCGGCGACCGTATCATAGAAGTGGATGATTCTGCTTTCGTTGGAAAGAAGGTGACTAACAGCGAAGCGATGAAAAGACTTAAGGGCGAAAAAGGTAGTAAAGTTAAACTTGGTATATTCCGTCCGGGAGAGAAGGAAACATTGTATTTTACTATCATAAGAGGTGACATCCCTGTAAAGAGTGTGGATGCGGCTTATCTTATAGATGGTAAATGGGGATTTGTAAAGGTTAATAAGTTTGGTGAAACTACTTATCCTGAACTTCTGTTTGCATTGGCTAAACTTAATCAGGAGAATATGCAGGGACTGATAGTCGACCTTAGAGGAAACACCGGTGGATATATGGCCGCTGCCATTCAGATGGTAAATGAATTCCTTCCGGCAAACAAACTTATAGTATATACAGAGGGTAGAAAGTATCCAAGAGAAAACTACACATCAAACGGTACAGGCAGCAATCAGAATCTGCCAATTGTAGTGTTGGTGGACGAAGGCTCTGCCTCTGCAAGTGAGATTTTTGCAGGAGCGATACAGGATAACGACCGTGGAACTATCATAGGAAGACGTTCGTTTGGTAAAGGTCTTGTTCAGCAGCCTATCGAGTTCAGCGACGGTTCTGCTATCAGACTTACCATAGCAAGATATCACACACCTTCCGGAAGATGCATACAGAAACCGTATGAACAGGGAAATGGTGCTGAATATGAGATGGATATATTGACCAGATATGAACATGGAGAGTTCTTCTCGGCTGACAGTATCAAGCAGAACACGGAAGAGATATATTACACGGGATTAGGACGTCCGGTATATGGCGGAGGTGGTATAATGCCTGATATATTTGTGCCACACGATACTATAGGTATGACTTCTTATTTCCGTATGGCTGCAAACCGCGGATTGATAATAAGATATGCTTTCGACTATACAGACCAGAACAGAAATAAACTTATGGAATATAAGAACGGAGATGAACTGGTAGATTATCTGAAGAAGCAGAACTTGCTTGTAAATTTCTCAAAATGGGCAGAAAAGAAAGGTCTGAAAAGAAGAAACAATATGCTTATTACTTCAAAAGAGTTGTTTGAGATAGGCATCTACGGCAATATCATATATAATATGATTGGTATTGAAGAGTATATTAAGTATCTTAACAAGACAGACAAGACTGTTTTAAAGGCTGTTGAGGTTCTTGAAAAGGGTGAATCTTTCCCAAAAGCTAAGGAAATAGAAACAGTAACGGAAGATACCAGTAAGGAATGATGGAAGAAAAAAAGGATATCAGAAAGCGTATTGCTGAAACCAAGAAGCAATATACTGACGAGCAACTCAGAACATTGTCCTCCGACATTGTAAAAAGGCTGGAGGATAATGTTGTACTGAAATGCTCGAAAACTGTATTGCTGTATTATTCCATGCCGGACGAGGTTTATACGCACGACTGGGTAGAACAGTTGAGTAAAGAGAAAACAGTACTTTTGCCCGTAGTCAATGGTGAGGAACTTGAACTGAAAATCTACTCCGGAAAGGAAAGTATGCAGAAAGGGGATTTCAATATTGACGAACCGGTGGGAGAGGTATTTGATGATTTAATTTCTATAGATGCAGCCATAATACCCGGCGTTTCGTTCGACAGGCATGGAAACCGGCTTGGAAGAGGGAAGGGGTATTATGACCGTTTTCTGAAGAAACTGAATACATTCAAGATTGGCGTATGTTTCGGCTTTCAGTTAAGCGATGAAATACCTCATGATGAATATGATGTAGTGATGGATGAAGTCTGGACTGAAGAAGGATATATCAGCAAAAAATAATATTGGTAATGACCTGGGCTCCTACGTGGGAGTTCAGGTTTCTTATTAATATTTCGCGCCCCATCTGCAGTTCCTGCCGAATGACGGAGGAGGACAGTTGTACATAGAGTGTCTGATTCTTTATGTATATGTTTGTGGTGTGTTTGAATATCACCGGTCCTACAATATCTTTCCACGAATATATAAGCCTGTACTGATTCAACGGAGTTTCCAGTCCTTCCTGGCGCAGAAGCTGCATTATTACATCGCCGAGTTTTTCCGTGTTGTTACGCTTCATCCTCTATCTCCTTTCTTTCAGAAATGTTTCCGTTGGTTACTTCAAACAGTTTATAATCTTTGTCTATCTTCTTTAGAATCTTATCCAAATGGTCGCGGTTGGTGTCGGTTACAAATATCTGGCCGAAATTATCCCCGGCCACAAGTTTCACTATCTGCTCTACTCTGTGCGCATCGAGCTTGTCGAAAATATCGTCAAGCAATACTATCGGCGTGGTACTACTTCCTGTACGTTTCAGAAAATCGAATTGTGCAAGCTTTAATGCTATCAGGTATGTCTTGTTCTGACCTTGTGAGCCTTCGCGTTTGATGGGAAACTCTCCAAGTTTCATTATGAGGTCGTCCTTATGGATTCCTTTCAGTGAATATCCCATGATGAAATCGCGCTGTCTGCTTTCGCGGATTATGGAAAGCAGATTTCCCTGAGAAGCATGCGATTCGTATTCAAGGCTTACGGTTTCCATATCCTCGGAAATGAATGAGTAATATGACTGAAAGACTTTGATAAACTCATCTATGAACAGTTTACGCTTTTTATAAACTATTTCACCGGCTGATGCCATCATTTCTTCCCACACGTTCATAAGTTCCGGCTCTGGTTCTATTTCTGATTTTAGCAGGGTGTTGCGTTGCTGCATAGCCTTGTTGTAACGTATCAGAGCATCAAGATACTCTCTGTCAAACTGCGAGATGACAACGTCGATAAACCGACGGCGTTCTTCGCTTCCTCCTGAGATAAGTACCGAGTCGGAAGGCGAAACCATGACAAGCGGGATGAGGCCTATATGGTCGGACAGACGTGTGTATTCCTTCTTGTTGCGCTTGAACTGTTTCTTTTGTTTACGCTTCAAACCGCAATATACCTCCTCCGGTTCAGCATTGTCAGTCTGATAGAATCCCTGGATGACGAAGAAATCTCTATCGTGGAGTATATTCTGAGTATCAATAGGATTAGTGGCACTCTTGCAGAACGAAAGATAATATACTGCATCCATAAGGTTGGTCTTGCCCATTCCGTTACGGCCTATGATACAGTTCATTTTAGGCGAGAAAGATAGTTCAGCCTGTTCTATATTCTTATAATTTAATATCGAGATGCGTTTTAGCCACATAATTTACTACTGTTTTAGGCACAAAATTAACAATAAAAGCAGGATTGGTAAAAAAAGATGCCGACAAATTTCGTTTATAAACATAAATAAATTACTTTTGCTGTCCGAAATACACATTGAAAATAATAATAAAAAATAATATAACAATGAGTCAACAAAAAAACACAAATGATTTGCTGAACATGGAAGAAACTATCAGCAATTCAGAAGCATTCCTTATCAAAAACAAAAATTTATTATTGGGTGCAGTTATTGCTTTGGTAGTAATAGTAGGTGGATACATGGCTTATACCAACTTTGTGTCTGAACCTAAAGAGCTGAAAGCTTCGGAAGCAATCTTCAAGGGAGAGAAATATTTCGGTGTTGATAACTATGAAGCTGCTTTGAACGGCGACAGCCTTGGATTTGCAGGTTTTGTGAAGCTGGCTGATGAATTCAGCGGAACAAAAGCCGGTAATCTTGCTAATGCATATGCAGGTATCTGCTACGCACAGCTTGGTAAATACGAAGATGCTGAAAAGTATTTGAGCAAATTTGACGGTGATGATTTATTGGTTGCTCCTGCTGTGTTGGGAACTTTGGGTAACTGCTATGCTCAGATGGGACAGTTGGATAAAGCAGCAGAAACTCTTATTAAAGCAGCAAAGCGTGCAAATAGTGTTTCTTTGAGTCCTATTTATCTGATTCAGGCAGGACAGATTCTTGAAAAGCAGGGTAAGAATTCTGAAGCAGTTGAAGCATATAAGACTGTGAAAAAAGATTATGCAAATTCTTATCAGGCTATGGATATCGATAAATATATAGAACGCGCTTCTATAAAATAATTTATAAATCTGTTTCAGGCACGGATTTCCGGCGCGGTAGAATGGACTGCGCAAATAAGGAGTTCCGTGCTTGTTTTTTTATAATAACATATTAACTCAAAAACTCAATAAAATTATGGCAACAGCATATCACAATCTATCAGATTACGATTTTAACTCTGTACCTGATGCTTCTGGAATGAGATTTGGAATAGTAGTATCAGAATGGAACAGCAATATTACAGGAGCGTTACTTGAAGGTGCGGTAAAGACTTTGAAGAAACATGGAGCAAAAGACGAAAACATACATGTTCAAACTGTACCGGGAAGTTTTGAACTTACTTACGGAGCTGCACAAATGATTAAAAGTAATAAGTTTGATGCAATAATAGCTATAGGATGTGTTGTAAGGGGTGATACTCCGCATTTTGACTATGTTTGTGCGGGTACGACACAGGGTATAGCACATCTGAATGCAACTACCGATGTCCCAGTTATTTATGGTCTGATTACTACCAATACTATGGAGCAGGCAGAAGACAGAGCCGGTGGTAAATTGGGTAACAAGGGAGATGAATGTGCGATTACTGCAATAAAAATGATAGACTTTTCTTGTAGATTAAAAAAATAGTTGTATCTTTGCAACGCAATTGAAAAAAGCAGGTATCCTGCTTAGAGTAAATGGCGAAAGGGCAAATACCAGAGTGGCCAAATGGGGCAGACTGTAAATCTGCTGGCTTA
>UQTJ01000067.1 GCA_900544075.1 uncultured Bacteroides sp. | reverse complement strand
TTACACTCCACAGCCTGTTGCTGCACTAAAACGCTCAATTTATTTAAGTCATCTGTATTAGAAATAATACAAGCTAATGTATTTTGAGTATAACTTTCCTTCTTTGCTATCAAAATATTAGTTTCAACAGTTGCTGCATCAAATATCTTTATCCCTGCAAAATCAATTAACAAAACAGGATTTGTTTTTGCAATAAAATATTGGCGTAATTCTTTTCCATATCCGGCTCTCATCCACTTATTGGAAGTAATGTAACATAGGCAGCCATTAGGTTTAAGCAAATTCATCCCATGCTCGTAGAATAAACAATAAATATCCCCTGTACGAACATAAGTTTTATACTTCATTCGCTCTAAGACATCAGCATCTGTTCCCATAGATTGCAGTTGAATATAAGGAGGATTGCCAATAATACAATCAAATCCTATAAAATTGCCATCTGTATCCAATAATTCTGGAAACTCTATACGCCATTCAAAAGCACCCAAATAAATCTTATTGGAATTGATTTCCTCAAAATAACTTTCAAGTTCTGCTATTTCCCTTTTAACAGCATCCACACGTTTCTGCCAATCCTTTTGTTCTTTTTTACTCATTTCAAACAACTGCGGTGCAAGTAAATTCACCAGTTCTGCCCTACGCTTATTTAATCTAAGTTTTTTAGGGTCTTTTGCACCGATTTCAGTGGTAAGTTTAGATTTAATTTCAGCTATCATTGAATCCAACTCCCACTTTTCAGCTTTATCTTGAGCATTCTTATACTTGCTCACAGCATTTCTATACTGGCTAATAGAAATACCTGTTTCTTTTAATACGGACTTAATGCTATCCGTTAAATCAAAACGATGTAAAAGAGAGTTTCCGCATTTGATATTTATATCGATGTTGGGTAAGGTTTCCAATTGTTTATAATCACTTTCTGCTGTATAGTAAGCATTTTTAAGCAATTCAATCCACAAACGTAACCTACATATTTTCACAGAGTTTGGATTAATATCCACGCCAAACAAACAATTCTCAATAATTATCTTTTTCTCTTTAAACAATGTTTCTTGAATGCGTCGGCTTTCCTCATTCAATGGATTATACTCAAACAAATTATTTTCTGCATCCGTTACAATCAGTTCATCGTTTTCGATAGACAGTGTGTAATCTGATTTTTTAATACGTTTACCTTCGGAATCCACTAAAATTCCTAGTTCATATTTCAAACGTATTAACTCGTTTAAAGCAGATACCAAAAAGTGACCTGACCCCACAGCAGGATCACAAATTGTGATACTATTTATAATCCGGTTAGCGTGTGATATATCATCTATTTTATTGTACAAATCTGCAACAGACGTACAATTCCAGTTATAAAAATTATTAAACTTAGTCAAGACCGAATTAGCAACGGCTTCACGGCACATATACATTGTAATAAATCCAGGAGTAAACACCGAACCATCTTTATGTCCGTTGATTTTTTCAAATATAAGTCCTAAAACAGAAGCGTTAATCAAAGTCTTGGCTTCTTCTTGAACTTCCTCACTGCCTTCGCTTGCAAAATTATATGCATCCAAAAAAGCAAATAAATAATTCAAAGTTGGAAGGCTATTGAACTGTTGTTTTTCCTTACGATTAATTAATACACTATTGGTAAATAGTGGTAATTCAGACCGCTGCGATAAACTATTTATCTTTATTGTATTACTTTCCAGTTCTGTAACTTCAAAGAGTGAGCTATTCAAATAAGGAACAAATTCAAAATCTTTCAATATGGAAGCTGTCCTTTGATGAACATTTCGTGCCAGAACTTGAAAAAATAAAGTGTTCAAATCATCGAAATCACGTATTTTCTGTATAGAAAGAAATTTGTAACATTGCTCTCCATTGTGGTATTTCAACATTTGAGCTTCCAACAATTTCAAGAACAAGATTCGATTAATCCAAGTAATACATAACTCCATAGCCACATTGAACAAACGTTCTTCTTGGGTACTTCCATAAATTGCAATATTGGGAATTTTTCGCAAGCAATCTTCTACATCAAGTTGGTTGATTGTATTCTCCAACAAAGAAGCTTCATTACGCTGTCCAACAGCTTTACGTACAATGACGATCTTATTGTTTTCCTTTTTCTCTTCAATACCCAGAATATGCAACAATTCTGCATAAAACTTCTTATTCAAAGAGTTACTGTCATTTTGGAAGGGCAGTTTCAGCAAATGCACATCACTGAATACCTTATACAATTCGATAAGTTTTTTTGAAGCAGTATTCTCGCCTAAATATTTAGCGTAAGAGCGGATGTCAAAATAGGTATAGTCAAGACTATCTGCAACTTCTTCGATAAATGAAGAAGCTATCTCAGAATAAAAGAAGTCTGTTTTGCGACTTGTTTTCCTGCCATCCTCAAAATCCTGAAACTCTTTTTTCAGTTTCTTATTTTGATAAAATTTTTGCTCAAACTCTTGGGCATCAAAGATAAAATATTCATATACATTGGTAGCTATCAGATATTTAATATCTGAATTTTTCTTGGATATTCTTTCTCTTAAATAATAGAGCAAGAGTTCCTGCAGAGCTTTCCTATTTAAGTTACCAACAGAAATCATTTCGTTTTTGTTGGTTGTACTCTTTACCTCAATTAATAAACCAATATTTGACTTACTTGTTTTATCTAATCTTACAGCCAAATCTATATCTTCTTCTGGAGCCATATAGTATGGTTTATAAAAAGTATCACTTAGGAAATTCCTTAAGTGTTCCTTTTGGGTTTCTTCTCTTTGACCATCTGATATGGTAGATAATAAAGTATGAAGAGCTTTTTTAAAACGATTGAAATCTTCTGTTTCTATTGCTACCTGCCTATACGCTTTATTCAATATTTGATTAGGCTTTAATTGTCCCATAATGTCCTTTCTTAATAATTCACAAGCAAAAGTAATCTAATTTGTTGATATATACCTCATAACAAATAAAAAAAGGAAGTATAACCCTATATTGCAGATTATGCTTCCTTTCGCATATAAAAACTTCTTTATTCAAGTTCTTGCGCTTCCTGCTGCAACAGTCTTGCCTTCTCCAACTTTTCAGCCCTTACCCGTGTACGGTATTCAAAATCCTCCACCTCATTACGAATGTTTCTGATGACAGTTTTATTCCTATCACGATAGAATACCACTTCCAATGTATCCAGTTCATTGCCCGAAATGCCACCATACATTTTAATAAGGCGGTACTTCAAATCATTGTCAGAAAGTTGCATATTCCGTTTAAACTGACAAGCATTGCCGACCAAAAGAAGCAGAATTATCCCCAACAGGACAACCTGCCACAAAAATGGCCGTGAGGCTTTGAAGTCCCAAATATGATTGTTGGTGTGATGAACTTCCAACTGCTGTATTCTCTGCAACTCGTTAGCGATGCGTTCCTGTTCCGAAAATATGTCCTTGTTAATGGCACATAGGTTGGCATATAGGTTGTGCATCTCCTTGACACGAACCAGTGTCAGTTCACGGAACTGCTCCCACTCATTTCTTCCGGCTGAAAGCTGGGACTTCATTCCAGCAATCTCCGCTTGAAGCCGTTGCAAATTGTCGGAAAGCAGGACAAGTCCCTCATTGTTTTCTTCTTCATCAGTCGTTTCAACCGAAGTTATATGTTCCTTGATTTCGGAACAAAGGTTATATACCGCATCCAGCGTGTGGACAAAATCATTGTTCTCCATTTCTTTCATTTTCGTATCTGTTTTTGAGTTATTACCAGTTTATCCTTCTCTTTTTATTCTTTTTCAATTTCCGCTGAAAGGCTGCTTCCGCATTTTCATCGGTATAATTGGGGGTAGGGTTGAACAATCCGCCCAATGCCCCGACAATGCTTTCTACTACATTGCGGCCTGAATTATAGGTATTCTCATACTGCATCACAGGTTGGTTGCCGTTAGTTACCATTCCGATATTCTGTTGATATTGGTTATTGGTTTCTCCCAACATTCTGTCCAACTTGGAATAACTGAAACTCCTGTCAATGTCCGAAGCCTTGAACGTAATACCGTCTTTAGTAAATGACAAGCCCTGTATGACATTGCTTCTGCCTCTATACTTGAACTCCGTTTTTATTCCCTGTCTGGATAATTCCGATATGAACTGCTTCCAGCTATTGGATTTGTTTAACGAGTTCTTGACCGCATGGTAAATCTCATACTTCGTCTTATCATTTCCTTTCAGACGGTGAGTCCGTACCCTATCCTTTCCTTTACCAAAATAAAGTCCATACTTCTCTTTCAGTTCCTTGCAGACTTTGACATTCCGATAACAGTCGTTCTTGTCATTGATCGTGCGTCCGTTGTTATTCACTCGGTTGAAAACAATGTGAACATGCGGATGCTTCTGGTCATTGTGCCGGGCAATGATATATTGGGTATCTTTGATTCCCATTTTCTGCATATACTCCTTTGCTAGACTTACCAGCATCTCATCCGTCATTCTCGGAGCGTCCTCAGGTGCGTAACTGAGCGAGATATGTCCCACAGGCTGACGAATATTCGGTTTCATCATCCGCTGAGCTTGAAAACAGTCCGTAATGGTCTGAATGCTGTCCGTTAATACTCCTTCGGCAGCCAGAAGTCTTGCTTCCGGCTTACCCAATACATAATTGACACATCCTTTGAATCCCGCTCCCTTACTTATTTTTCCAATCATCGGACAACTGTTTAATGATTTGTACTATCTTTTTCTTCAACAGCATAAGTTCTGTTGCTACGCCAGCAAATCCTCCGGCATTGGCTTTATGGGCAAGCTGGTTGATGTTATTGGCTTCTCCGGCAAGTTTCCGCAACACGTCCGCATCCGCCTTGCTGATGCGCTGTACTACTTTACCCGTAAGCAATACGGAGTGGACGAACCTACTGAGTGAAACTCCTGCATCTTTCCTGCGTTTCTCTACCGCTTGGTACTCAATATCTGTAAATCTTGCGCTAACCACACGCACCTTATTGCGCCTGGTCTGCCGTGATTGTTGTTTATCTTTTTCCATTCTGAAATTCGTTTTGAACTGCAACCAACGGGAGCAGGTTGTCTTTGCCTTCTGGCAAAGCAAGGGCGGAAATGTATACATTTCCATTACCTTGCTTCCTTAGCCTGCACATATTCCGTTGCTACAGCAATGTTACTTGATTAATACTACAGACTCCTGCCTTTCGACTTCTTGGGCACTGATGTTTGTATGAATTTCTTTTCTCGGAGAGGATTCCGTTTACACAAGTACTCATTCAAATCCTTGCATCCACTATACAGATGTGATGCGTCACGGATATTGATGGTACTACCATACTCTTTTCGGATTTGCAGAATGGCTTCCATCCCTGCACGGTCGTTATCAAAAAAGCAATGAATGCGCAGATAATTTCCCAACGGATAAAGAGCCTTGGAAACATTCGATACAGAATTCAGTACCATATAGTCTTGTTTGTCAAATTCCGGATATTGAGGACAACTGTCCAATCTCAGTGTCAAGAAAGAAAGATAATCCATAAATCCTTCAAAGACATAACAGACTTCATTCTGTCTGTTCGTATGCCGAATATGACTGATGTCCTTGGGAGCAATACACCCCTTGAAATACTTGTTCCGTATTTCATACCCTCCACGCACATTAGGGAACCCGACTGCATAGTAATGCTTACCGTTGTTCTCGAAATGTACTTCGCAACATTCTCTTTTCGCAAGTTCCGTATTAATCCCCCTTTCACGCAGATAGGAAAGCAGAACTGGTGATTCCAAAGGTTTCACTTCCATACGTTGAAAACTCGGCTCTGTAGGAGACTGCTTCTGAAAAGAAAAGGAAACGGGGCAAATATGCGGAGCCTGCTCCTCAATCTGACGCAAAATGTAAGGTAAGCTTTCAGAACAATACAGTACCGAAGCCAAGGTAAGTATATTACCTCCCTTACCAAGCCCGAAATCATACCATTTATTGATTTCGGTATTCACCTTAAATGATGCGTCTGCTTCCTCTCTAAATGGTGATTTATACCAAAGGTTCATTCCCTGTCGTTTGACCGGATTATACCCCAAACTATGCAGATAATCTTCCAGTTTAATATTCTTTGCTTCTTCTATTGTCATTTTCTTATGAATTTGAATGTGAATGAAATGTGTTGATTTGTTGAGTAACTAACTTATCTTACTGAAATACAACAGAATGACACCTCAACATCAACTCAACAAAGACCGATGAGAAAAAGAAATAACTACTTCTCTTTTCAACAGCATATTTAAGAAGTTGAGTGTTTGTTGAGAATATTATTCTCTTATACTCAGCAAGTTGGTATTATCCTTCAACAATTCAACAAGAAATTTAGAATTCATCCAGTTGTTTTCTGGTAATGGTGTAATAGCGTCCTACCCGTCTGATTGGTTCAAATCTCCTTTCTTTGTTACAGGCAAACAGATAAGTGGTATAAGTCAATCCGTTCGGAGCTGGAGTCAGTTTCCAATCTTCGGTCACTATTTTCCTTAACCAATGCTTGTCAATTCTGACCTGAGAAAGATTCAGCAGGATAAGCAAGTCATTAAGACAAAAAGAAAAACTGTCTATTTCCATACACTCCATGATTTCCTTTATCAGCTCTGCAGCTTCCACCTCGTATTTACTTTTGTTGCAGCGTATGATTTTCAATAAAGCCGCTGTTTCCGTCTGTTTCGGTGAAAACCACATACGGCTCACATTTTGAGTGGTCAGTGTTCGATGTTGCAAAAAGTAAAGGAATGCCGGAATCTCCTCAATCAGTTTCTGTAAGAAGTGCGTATCGTCATTTTCCAAATGATGAATCTTCCTTACCCAATACCGTGTTTCTCCCGGGTCGATAATTACAGGAAGTCTTTCGTTATTTGAGCAAAGCACAAACTTGGCAAAGAAGGCAATCTCGTCACGGTCTTTGCCTTTTGCTTCCACTTTATAGGATAAAGTTGTACTCAGGTTTTTCAACCGTTCCGAATCCTCCCTGCGGTTCAGCAATACCTCATCCACTACAATGATGAGTTTCCCTGCCCAATCCGAATTGAACTGACTGCGGAAATCTTCATTCGTATTAAAGGTTACATTATTGCGGAACATTGCTTTCAGAAAGTTCAGGAACGTACTCTTTCCCGTATTGCGTTCTTCCGATACTAACAACAGAATCGGCAATTTCTGAACAGGCTGCAAATAAAGGAGTTGCAAATAATCCATTCCCAATTCGTATTGCTCACCGAAAATATGGTGCAGTAAAGCTTGAATATGAGAGAAATCTCCTTCTTTTGGCTGGTGTCCTATCGGTTCATACAGATTCAGAAAATTATCAATCACTTGACGGTAGTTCACATGGTCAGGTACAGTACAAAAGCCGTCATACTTTGGGACATTTGCCAGATAATCTTTACCATAATCCTGACGAAGTGTTTCATTGTTCCAGACTATACGCTTTTTTACGTAACCACCATTCAGACGAGGCTGGTTCACTATCTTGTATAGTGTCGTACCAACCCGGACAAACGGGCTCTCATTTCTCAATGTTTCATCCGTACTCATACCTTAGCGTTTACGTTTAAAACATTTCTGAATGTTGGCCGCGGAATCACAACCTTCACTGCTGTTAGAAACCAATTGCTTGTGTGCCCATTCAATAAGAGCCTTCCGAGAAAAAACAAGTTTGTTTCCATACTTCATAAAGGGTATCTGTTCCTGCGAAGTCATTTTGTATAATTTCGCTTTTGAAGTCGGAAAGCCGTTATCCTCCAGCACTTTCAAGGCATTGGGCATACTTAACGTATCAGGTAAATCGGAACTAGGTACTGCCTGTTGATTTCCTGAAAAGAATTTTGAAACCGCATTGAATACAGCTTCTTGAATCTGCTCCTCTGTTGCGACAATGATATTTGCCATAATCAAACATTTTAGGGGTTAAACAATAAGCTGTCGTCACAGCCATCTCAACGTTGATACGGCAAAGGAAATATAAAAATAAGAGCTTATAAAACAGGATAATATCTATATCAGCTATGCCAACAGCAGACATTTGATGTCATTTGAAGACATTTGCCAGACAGCATTTCAAGGCTTGGCAACAAATGGCTCGAATTGGCACTAATTGGCACAGTTAATATAGATGATAAAAGAAAATGTGATTTTATTGTTTTTGTTTGCGAAGCTGGTCGATTACCTCATCTATATCGAAGAATTCCAGATTGGTAAATGATTTCTTGCTGGGCTTTATCAGACCGTCCTTTATCCATTTATTGACGGATGCTTGGGTTGTTTTCATCCATTTGGCTAAATGAACATTTGTAATCAGGTAACATCCGTTTAATTGCGTAACAGTATGTTTGTTTGCTGAAAAGCCACGCAGCAAACGGTCTATCAGTATATCGATGTCTTTTTTGATAATTTTGGGTGCTGGTTTGTTTTCTTTGATGGTCAGTTCAATAGAATTCATGTCGAAGTTAGCCAACTGTGGTAGTTTGGATAACTCTTCGATGATATGACCGGCACATCGCAAATCTTGAATATGGAATGTTAATTGCTTTCGTCTTGGCATAGTAGTGATTTTCCTTTTTCTGTGGTATAATATTTCTGCAAACGGCTGTTAGGCTTATCAGGAACAGTCATTGCCAACAATCCTTCAGCAATCAAAGGATTTATATATTTCCTCTTAAACTTTGTTCT
The DNA here is from genome assembly GCA_900544075.1 of uncultured Bacteroides sp. GTDB lineage: Bacteria > Bacteroidota > Bacteroidia > Bacteroidales > Bacteroidaceae > Phocaeicola. Next base: position 693 of record UQTJ01000067.1, on the reverse strand, counting down.
ATCACTAAAATTGAATAAAGCAATAATCTGAGTTAAAGAATTTTCAAGCAAGCATGCTTCCAATATAGTTTTTATCTCCTTTTGACTTAATGCTAACTTAGTGCCGACTTGCTGCCAACTTAGTGCCGACTTAGTGCCGACTTGTCGGTGACTTGTCGGTATATTTTCTGCAAACTCAAATTCTTTAGGGTCGCGATAAGTAATGGAAAAGACAAACTCCTCTCCACTATGAATCTCTATCTCAGAGTTTTCAAAGTATAACGGAGCATATTTCCGAATATTTTTCTGTCCGGATCCAAGCTCCTCAGCCCATTTCATTTCACGAAAGACCTTTGTTATTAGCGGATTCTTTGTACGGGTACGCCAGTCATTTATATCTATATCCCCTGTTTGGAAAGGTTTCGTCCAATTCTCCGTTATGACCCGGTCACGGAATATGAGAAACTTATTGGTATATGAACTGATATATTCACGGTGCAGAAGGGTATTTGAAATCACTTCTCTGAATATCATTACCCGTAAATCCAAACGGTCTATACCATTATCTGCCAAACGGAACTTATCAGGCATGTTGCGTTGCACAAAATTCATCAAACGGATATATGACTGAATCAAATTTACGCATATCATATCCCGGTCATTGTAACGAATATCAGGGTCAGTCGGAAGCGGATGCAAGAAACGCTCGTAAGA
>UQTJ01000066.1 GCA_900544075.1 uncultured Bacteroides sp. | reverse complement strand
AACTTTGGTCATTTCTTTCATCGGAATGCAGTCGCAGGAAGTGAAGATTAAGCCTGTCGTAAAAGTGATGCTAAAGTCTGATGCTGAGCAACTTGATGAGGTCGTGGTGACTGCTATGGGTATCAAGCGTTCAGAAAAAGCATTAGGATATGCTGCTACCTCTGTTGGAGGTGAAAAAATTTCACAATCTCGTTCTTCTGATGTAATGTCGGCATTAGCTGGTAAGGTTGCCGGTGTTCAGATTTCTGCAACTTCATCTGACCCGGGTGCTTCAAACTCTGTAATTATTCGTGGTGTAAGTTCGTTAAGCGGAAGTAACCAGCCTTTGTATGTAATTGATGGTGTACCTTTAAATAATGATTCAGAATCATCGTCAGACGGATTGAATTCTGGTTTTGATTTTGGTAACGGTGCGAATGCTGTCAATCCTGATGACGTGGCAAGCATGACCATTCTGAAAGGCGCTGCTGCAACAGCTCTTTATGGTAGCCGTGCAGCCAATGGTGTTGTTATGATTACTACGAAGACCGGTCAGAAAGGAAAAGGACTCGGCATTGAATATAATGGAGGTTTGCAGTGGTCAACAGTGCTTCGCTTACCTGAAATGCAGAATGAGTTCGGACAAGGTTGGAGTGGTGACCATACAACCTTGGAAAATGGATCTTGGGGTCCTCGTTTTGACGGCTCTATGCAAGCTTGGGGTAATGTGTATAACAATACTCAGAAAATTAAGCCTTATGTTCCGTATGAAGATAATGTAAAAGATTTCTTTGATACCGGATTCCGCTATAGTAACAGCTTGTCATTCAATGGCGCTACAGATAAAAGTGATTATTTCGTATCATTCTCTCAAATCAGTGATAATGGAATGATTCCGACTGACGCGGATTCGTATGACAAATATACATTCTCAGGACGTGGCAGTTACACTATCGGTAAGTTGAAATTCTCTACTTCACTGAACTATTCTACACAGAAAAACAAGTTTGCTACAACCGGTCAGGGATTATCAATGTTGAACTCTATTTATCAGATTCCACGCGATATCAATATTTCAGGGTTGAGTGACTTGGATGATCCGTTCAATACTCCAGGATATTACTTTACTCCTTACGGAGTTTCTAACCCGTATTATATTCTGAATAATTATCAGAATGAATATGAAGCAGAACGTTTCTATGGTAAGTTTCAGTTGGATTATGATTTCTTGAAGTACTTTAAGTTTACTTACCGTATGGGTCTGGATACTACAACTGGGCAGCAAGATCAGGGTGTACCTAACTTATATGATTTATTCTATGACGGTACTCCAAATGGTGTTGGACAGGGTTCAAGCAGTCCTTTTGCTGGTGAGTTTGGTAGTTACACACAGCGTATTTCACGCCGTCGGGAAATTAACCAGGATTTGTTGGTAACTTTTGATATGCCGATTAATGATTTCCATGTAAATGCATTGGTTGGTTTCAATGGTAACGAGCGTAGTTATTCTTATCAGGAAGCTACAGTGGAAAACTTGACTATACCGACTTGGTTTAATTTGACGAACTCTCCTTCTACTCCAATTATTACGACAAATAAGGAATTACGTCGTTTGATGGGTGTGTTTGGACAGTTTGAGGGTTCTTGGAAAAATATGGTTTATTTGACTGTTACAGCACGTAACGACTGGTCATCTACACTGCCGAAGTCTGATCGCAGCTTCTTCTATCCTGGTGTAACGGGTAGTTTTATTTTCAGTGAATTGTTTAATGATGATTTGAAAGATATTATCACTTTTGGTAAAGTACGCGCAAGTTGGGGTAAAACAGGTAACGATGCCGATGTATATATGGTAAATTCGGTTTATCGTCAACTTTCAGGATCAACTGGACGTATTCCATTTGGCTATGTAACTTTGCCATTGGGTGGTGTAAATGGCTATACTGCTGATAATACATTGGGTAATATGTATTTATCACCTGAGATGACGACTGAATATGAATTCGGTTTGAATATGGCATTCTTTAACAACCGTATTTCGTTTGATGCATCTTATTATAACCGTAATTCGGACAAGCAGATTATGTCGTTAAATATGGATCCGTCAACCGGTTATACTTACCGTAATATGAACTTAGGTAAGATTCGTAACCAGGGTGTTGAATTATTGTTCAACGTTACACCGATTGAAACCCGTGACTTCTCTTGGGATGTTACTTTGAACTTTACGAAAAACTGGAGTAAGGTTATCAGCTTGCCAGAAGAATTGGGTGGTGTAGCTTCTATCTATGGATTTAGCGGAGGTACAGGAATGTATGCTATGACTGGTTATCCGGTTGGTGTGTTTAAAGCACAGGTAGCAGAACGTGACCCGCAGGGCCGTATCGTAGTAAGTGCTGCAAACGGTTTGCCACAGCCGGCATCTGATTATGCTATTATTGGCGATATGAACAACCGCTATCAGATGGGCGTTTCTACCCGTTTCAGCTATAAAGGTGTTTCTTTAAGTGCTGACTTTGATATTCGTAAAGGTGGTATCATGTTCTCTCGTACGAAAGATATCAATTACTTTACTGGTAACGCAATTCAGACAACTTACAATGACCGTAATAACTTCATTGTACCTAATTCTGTTAACAAGGTTACAGATGATGCCGGAAATGTAACATACGTAGAAAATACAACTCCGATTTCAACAGCAAACTATTATGCTTATTGGGGTAATGGAGGTACTGATTTGGGAAGCTTCTCGTTGGTTGACAAATCGTATGTAAAATTACGTTCACTGGTATTAAGCTGGGATTTGCCGCGTAAATGGCTTGTTAAGACTCCGTTACAGGGTGTGCAGGTTTCAGCTTACGGAAATAATCTATTCTTATGGACTCCGTCAAGCAATACATTTATTGACCCGGAAACCACTTCATTCGGTAACGACTTGGCTGGTAACTTTGGTGAATATACAGCAAACCCGAGTTCACGCGTGTTCGGTTTCAACTTGAAAGTTAAATTTTAATGACTCAATCTACAAGAAACGTATTTTATGAAAAAGATATTATTATATAGTGTATTGGTAGCTGGCATGTTGAGTAGTTGTGACCTGGATATCAATGATGACCCTGACTACCCGATGAATGACCAGGTGACTGCCGATCTGATTTTTCCGGCAGCCCAGACGTTGGTTGCTTCCCATGTGGGTGGAGAAATATTTAATAATGCGGGATTCTTTGCACAGTATTTCGAACAGCGTCCGGAATCACAGCAATATGATGCCTTGCCAACCTACGCTTTTACTGAAGCAAGTGATATTATGAGCTACTCTTACTCAGGGCTGATGGCGGGTGCACAGAAAGACTTGAAGGATATAATTGATAAGAGTGAAAATTCTGCTGACCGTTATGCAGCGACTGTATTACGTGCCTATGTATTTCAGGTAATGGTAGATAACTTTGACCAATTCCCTTATACGGAAGCTTTGCAGGGTGCGGATAACCAGAATCCGAAATGGGACAAGGGTGAAGATGTCTACAAAGGTGTGTTGGCAGAGATGGATAAGGCAGAACAGGAACTGAATGATGCAACCATGGATAGTGAAGATTTAATGTTCGATGGTGATGTTAGCCAGTGGAAAGGTTTTGCCAATGCTTTGCGTCTGCGTATGTATCTCCGTTTAATTTCTGGAGGTGTGGATGCTGCTAGCTATGAAGCAAAAGTAAAAGAATTGGTTGAAAATAATAGTTTCTTTACTGGTGACGTTTGTTTCAGTGGCTTTGCTGATGAATCAAATAAACGGAATCCTTGGTATGAAACAAATGCAATGGGGCTGACTGGTAATCATTGTGCTGCTTATCCGTTGGTGGAATATTTAAAAGCTACGAACGACCCGCGTATCGCTTATGGTTTGAGTAAGGCAACAGCAACTAATAGCTATGTAGGTCAGTTACCAGGTGGTAAAATGAACACTCGTACAGTAAAGGGCAACTCCAATCTTTGGATGAACAAGCATGTAAGTGGTATTGATTATACAAAAGCTGCCACTATGCCAGTTTATTACTTTACACAGTCTGAGCTTCAGTTCTTGATTGCGGAAGTTTATTTGAAGTATTTGAATAACGATTCAAAGGCAAAAGCTGCTTATGAAAAAGGTATTGATGCAGATTTTGCTTCACGTGGCGTGCCAAGAAATGCTACATTCAATACTGCTGTAGCATGGCCAACAGCAGGTAGTCCTGACGAAAAAATGGAACTTATCTGTAAACAGAAATGGGTTGCTTTGTTTTATAGAGATCACATGGAAGCATGGAGTGAATTGCGCCGTACTGATTATCCGAAGTATGTTACTTTAACGGATGATGAGTTGAAAGCTATTGCTAAAGGAGGAGACGCTCCTGCTAATAAATATGAAGCAGGCGATTTGATTGTACCTTGGCAAAACGACATGATTAATCCGGTAGGCGATAAAGTGATAAAACGTATTTATTATCCATTGAGTGCTCGTAAGTATAATAGCAATACTCCGCAGTCTCCTTCGCTCGATTCGCCGGTTTGGTGGGATAAGAACTAATCAAATTTGGATTCATTTTTAGTAATTGAAATCTTATGAAGAAAATATTATATAGCTTAATAGTATGTGCAGGAGTATTAACATTTACTGCCTGCGATGACTCGGTGGAAGATAACTCTCGTCTTACCTATCTGGTGGACTTGCAGCTGGAGAAAGATACCATCGAACATCAGGTGAATACGGAATTCACTGCCCCAAAGTTTACAGCTACTGAAAACGGAGTAGATGTAAGCTCGAAAGTAACTGTAAAAGGTCTTGACAAAGTGGATGAAACGAAAATCGGTATTTATCCGATTTCTTATGCCACAGCCAATGCGGACGGAATTGCAGCTTCTGCCAAACAAACTGTGTATGTAGTCAATGCAGCTGCCGATACAGATATTTCAGGAGATTATTCGATTGATACAGAAGGGAGTTATTGTTTAAATGGAACAGAAAGAATAGGCTTTCCGTCAGCTTATCCGTTGAAAGTTACTAAGGTCGCAACAGGCATTTTCACCATTTCGGATATGCTGGGTGGATGGATGAACCTGAAGGAAGGAAAAGGTACTGACTTTGCTTTGGAGGCTGACTACTTTTTGGAAAATGCTATCGAGGCAGGTGCTGTTAGTATGTCTGACTTAACGGGGCTGGCAAGTAATGAAATGATAATAGAAGATGAGGAGGAAGAAAAATCTGTAACTATATCAAATTTGCAGGTTAGTGTAACCGCTGATAACGATAAGGAAACCTATACCTTATCTTGGACTGCAGAATATGACGGACGTGAGATTCATATTCAAGCAGACATGGAGAAAAAAATAGAATCAGAAGAATAATAACAGAAACGTATGAAGAAATATATTTTCCTATTATTTTCAGTCCTGGCATTTGCCTTGACTGCATGTAACGAAGAAACCGAACCGGGTGGTACTGCCGTTGAAAAGATGGCAGGCGAATGGGTGGTAAAATCTGAAGGTGTAAATGACGGTGAATGGTTTACCGTAAGAACTTATAATACTGCCTCCAATGTGGCTACTGAAATGTGGCTTGAAGATAAGGGATTGAATTATAAAATCAAAGTGTCTGTGTCTTACGATGCTCGTACTTTTATGACAGTAGAAGCTGTGACGAATACAATTGCTTCGAAAGAAGATGCCCCTGCTCCTACAAAAATTAAAATCTCGGAAGGAAAAGTTCAGGAAGGAGTTTATGAAACTCCTGGTGGACACATTTCCGATAAGATTTCATTTACCGTAGAAGCAGATGGTCAGACTTATAAGGTAGAAGGTTTCCGTCGTACAGGTTTTGAAGAAGATAATGTAATTTAAAATTTAGAATTACCTCTCTTTTTTAAAAAGAAGAGATTAAAACTAAAATGACCATCTTAACAAAATTTAAAAGAGGCTGTCTCCGAGACAGCCTCTTTCTATTAAGGGATAATATTTAAACTGTCTAACCTTTTTTTGGGGGGGCACTTCAACTTTGGGGTTAGCCTCTTTGTTAGATAAACTCCTTGTAATATACTTGGGCAAGTTTATCTAGTTACACTTCTTCGATAATCCATTTCTGAATGTTTCGTGTTTTATTGCTAAAGTTTACACCTATTTTAAAAACCTTTCTTCTGTCTACTTGAAAAGGAGTTACATAATGCTTTTCATTTATCTGTGCCAAAGCTTCCTCTGCTGTACCTCCCAGCTTAAACTCCATTAAATAAATAAATCTGTTGGTTTTTATCAGTAAATCAATTCTTCCTTCTGAGGTATGATATTCTACTTCTGTATAAAATCCAAGTAATTTAAACAGAATAAAAAGAACATTCTGGTAATGCAGTTCTAAATCACGTATCATTTCATAAGGAGTGTCTGCAAAAAAACCTTGCAGCCGTAAAAAGAATGCGTCTATCTCTCCTTTTTCCACCTCTTCAATAAAGCTCATAATTTGAAATGCAGATTCTGCAGGCTGCACATGAGCATAATATGGTAACAAATAGCTAATAAAACCTTCTTCCACTTCTTTGTTGGGGAATCCTAAAGTATATACATTAAAGCGGGAATTATAACTTTTAATTGTAAGATAACCGCTTTGATATAACACCGGAATAGGACTATTTATTAATGTATCTACTCCATTCAGCAGATCACTTGTAACAACTTCGCTAGAAAGCCTAGTCAGGTTACATCTATTTTGTTTAAGTAGTTGTGCTAAATAACTGGGTGTTCCTGTTTCAAACCAATAATTTCCGAACTTCATTCTGGCAAAAGTGTTCAAAAGGCTGAACGGATTATATAGTCCATTTGAATCTTCTGTAAAATGATAGCCATCATAACGTTCCTTCAGAGATTTGCACACTTGTTCATAACTCATATTTGTATTAGCTGATAGTTCATGCAAATCTTCTTCTAGCCAAGTATGAATTTCATTTTCTGTTATTCCACAAAGTTCCGCATATCGTTTATCAAAAGAAATATCCATTAAATTATTCAAGTCGCTGAAGATACTTACCTTACTAAATTTGGTAACTCCTGTCAATAAAGCAAATTGAATATATTGATCTTTACTTTTCAATGCTCCATAAAAAGCTTTTAATGTGTCACGATAAGCGTTCTGTAAGTCGTTGTTTCCTATCGCTTGAAGCATTGGCTTGTCATATTCGTCTACCAGAATAACAACACTTTTTCCTGTTTTTTCGGCCGCTCGTTGGATTATTCCCTGAAATCGTAAAGAAAGAGAAACTTCACTGGATTCTGTTCCATAGATTTTTTCCCATTTTACAAGGATATCATTTAATATATCATTTAAACTTTCCGGTGAATCATATTTCTGTGCATTCAGGTCAAAGTGTAAAATAGGATAAGAATTCCAGTCTCTTTCCACTTCATTAATAAACAATCCTTGGAATAATTCTTTACGCCCTGAGTAATAAGCCTCCAATGTGGAAATTAACAAGCTCTTTCCAAACCTTCTAGGACGACTAAAAAAGTAATACTTTCCGGTTGAAATTAAGCGATAAATAAGTTCTGTTTTATCTATATATAGATACCCTCCTTTACGAAGGCTTTCAAAGCTTTGTATGCCTACAGGATATTTTCTCATTTTGTAAAAGTGTTTATTCACAAAGTTAGTTTTTTATCTTATAACTAATTCAAAATTAAGAAATATAAGTTTTGTAGGTTAATAGATTTTTTAATACAAAGAGTATTTTCAGTAGAACTTGGGTAGAAAAGTGACATAAAAAATAATCCATAATTTATTATGCATCTTGAATAGAATTAGTATGAAATTCATATTTGATTAATTATCAGCACATTGTAATATTTTATAGTTCCGCCGGAACTTTGGTCATTTCTTTCATCGGAATGCAGTCGCAAGAAGTGAAGATTAGGCCTGTCGTAAAAGTGGTGTTGAAGTCTGATGCGGAAGTACTTGATGAAGTTGTGGTAACTGCGTATGGTACTTCTACCAAAGGGTCATTTACAGGTTCTGCAGCAGTGATGAAAGCTGATAAGATTGAGAAACGTCAGGTATCAAACGTTTCAAATGCGTTAGCTGGAGCTGTAGCTGGTGTGCAGATTTTGAGCAATAACGGTCAGCCGGGTGAAGATGCGAAAGTACGTATCCGTGGTGTCGGATCAATCAATGCCGGAACAGATCCGTTGTATGTAGTTGATGGTGTGCCTTATGATGGTGACTTGTCTTCTATTAACTCTGCAGATATTGAATCAATGACAGTGTTGAAAGATGCGGCCTCTACAGCGTTGTATGGTGCGCGTGGTGCAAACGGTATCATTATGATTACTACTAAAAAAGGTACTTCTGGTAAGGCGCGTGTAAACTTCGATGCAAAATGGGGTGCTAACTCCCGTGGCGTAAAGAACTACGATGTACTGACAAGTTCAAAGAATTATCTGGAAAAGGCTTACGACGCTATTTATAATGGTTATGTACAGACTAATGGTATGACTCCGCAGGCTGCCAATGTTGCTGCAAACAATACTTTGCTTTCTGCTGGAAATGGTGGTGTAGGTTACCAGATTTATACAGTGCCTGAAGGTCAGTTGCTGATTGGTAGCAACGGTTTGCTGAATCCGAATGCTACGCTGGGATATACTGATGCGAAAGGCTATTATTATATACCGGATAACTGGGCGGATGAGACTTTCAGGACTTCACTTCGTCAGGAATACAACTTGAATGTGTCCGGAGGTAACGACAAGTCTACTTTCTATATGGCTTTTGGCTACCTGGATGACCAGGGTGTAATTGAAGGTTCTGGCCTGACTCGCTTCAGCGGTCGTTTGAAAGGTGACTACAAGGTGACAGACTGGTTGAAAGTGGGTGCCAACATGAACTATGTAAATTCAAAGAGTAACTATCCGGGCGATCAGAATAATACATCATCTTCCGGTAATGCTTTCTATATTGCCAATAACATTGCTCCGGTTTATCCGATGTATGTACGTGGATCTGACAAACAGATTATGACACTGAACGGTCGTAAGGTGTATGATTATGGTGATGGTGTAAGTACTCCTTCATCACGTGCATTTATGTCCATTGCCAATCCGGCAGGTGACCTTATTTATAATAAGACTGAATATTTGGCTGACGTGCTGAATGCAAACTGGTTTGCTGAATTGACTCCGATTAAAGGTCTGACTATCAGCGCACGCTTTGGTATGAATATCGACAATACACGTTACAATGATTTGGGTAACGCATATATGGGTCAGAGTGCTTCTTATGGAGGTAATGCTTATCAGGCTGCAATGCGTACTTTCGGTTTCGACCAGCAGTATGTAGCTAACTATCAGTTTGCAGTGAAAGATGTACATCATTTTGATATTACTGCCGGTTATGATGGTTATTCATACCAATATACAGAATTGACTGGTTCTGGTCAGAATCTGTATGATCCGGAAAGCTTCTATATCAGCAATACAATTGATAAGAAGACTGCCAGTGGTATGAAGTTGACTTATGCTACTGAAGGTTTCTTCGGTCGTGTAAACTACTCTTATGATGACAAATATTTTGGTAACGTTTCTTACCGCCGTGATGCTTCTTCTCGTTTTGCTCCTGAAAATCGTTGGGGTGACTTCTGGGCTGCAAGTGTGGCTTGGATGATTACACGTGAAGATTTCATGAAGGATATCACTTGGATTAACATGTTGAAACTGAAGGCTTCTTTCGGTCAGCAGGGTAATGATGATATCTTGTTCGCTGGTGGATATACCGTGGGTGGTACAAGCAAGAACTATTATCCATGGATGGACCAGTATAACATGACAGGTGCAGACGGTGTGTTCTCTGACGGTACGATGATTGCAAAAGGTAATCGGGATTTGACTTGGGAAACTTCAACTTCATATAACGTGGGTGTTGACTTTGCTTTGTTCAATAACCGTTTGAACGGATCGGCTGAATACTTCGGTCGTAAGTCAAGCGATATGCTTTACAACAAACCGGTTGCCGGAAGTGTGGGTTATACTTCTATTCCGATGAACGTAGGTTCTATGACCAACTCTGGTTTTGAATTGGATTTGACTTATTTGATTTTCAACCAGAAGAACTTTACTTGGGATGTGAATTTGAATGCCACTTTCATCAAAAATAAAATCAACAAGTTGCATCCGGACTTGGATGGTCAGTTGATTGATGGAAACTACATTTACGAAGAAGGTGAATCAATGTACCGTATGTACTTGGTGGATTATGCAGGAGTAAATCCAGATAATGGTTTAGCTTGGTATTGGGCAAAAGATGAAAAGGGTGAGTTGTACAAAACAGAGAACTATGCATTAGCTCAGACTACAAACAAGGTAGCTACAGACAACTTGATGCCGAAGGTATACGGTGGTTTGGGTACTTCTGTGCAGGTTTACGGTTTTGATGCTTCTATCCAGTTGTCTTATCAGTTGGGTGGTCAGATTTATGACTCAGGTTATCGTTTCATGATGGCTGGAAAAGGTGACGGACAGAACTGGCACAAGGATATTTACAATGCCTGGACTCCGGAAAATAAATATACGGATGTACCTCGTCTGAATGCGCAGGATAAGTATACAAATTCTACTTCAACTCGCTGGCTTGCAAGCTCTAACTACCTGAGTGTAAACAATATTACTATTGGTTATACACTTCCGTCTAACTTGGTTCGCAAGATGATGCTGGAAAAAC
>UQTJ01000065.1 GCA_900544075.1 uncultured Bacteroides sp. | reverse complement strand
TGAAGTCAGCCTTATTTTTATGACTTAGATAAATTTTTATCGGACAGCAATAATATAAAACACCAAAAAGACAATTTGATTTCATATGATCGAATTGTCTTTTTGGCGTTTTATATGCTATGTTGTGATAGAAGTATGTAGAAACATACATATATTTCACTTTCACATCTTTCACACATAGGTTATACTGATATTATGCTAAAGCATTTATGCTGTAAATCTGTATCGTTCGTAAAGGTTAAGAATATCTTCTCTGCCGACTGTTGTAGGCAGAGTTGTAGGCAAAGGATTATTCTTTGTTGTTCTCAAGGCGATTTTGGCATATTTCAGAAGAGCAACTCCAATGGGTTTGAAATGAAAAAGACCCGAACATTGATGAAAATTTCAATGACCGGGCCTTTTTGTATTCGTTTGTACTCAGTTGAGTAACTTTATACAGTGGGTATATTATTATTTCAAACGAGCCAATGTCTCTTTGATTCTGCGCATAGATTCTACTATGTTTTCGTCAGAAGTAGCGTAGCTCATACGGATACATTCAGGAGCGCCGAATGATGTACCGCCAACGCATGCCACGTGGCCGACTTCAAGAAGATACATCGCCAAATCGTCAGAGTTGTTTATCACTCTGTCGCCATCCTTCTTGCCGAAGAAAGAATCACATTTAGGGAACAGATAGAATGCTCCTTGCGGATTGTTAACTTCGAATCCAGGAATTTCCTTAGCTAATTTAACGATAAGGTCACGACGGCGTTCGAATGCCTTACGCATTTCTTCAACAGGTTCCTGAGTTCCAGTATATGCAGCTTCAGCAGCTTTCTGAGAAACAGAACATGGACCTGAAGTGTACTGACCCTGAAGTTTGTTTACGCCTTTTACAATCCATTCCGGACCGGCGATGAAACCGATACGCCATCCTGTCATTGCGTATGCTTTTGAAACACCGTTTACGATAACTACGCGGTCTTTGATTTCAGCAAACTGTGCGATGCTCTGATGCTTTCCGATATAGTTGATATGTTCGTAGATTTCGTCAGCAATTACGATAACACGTTCGTGCTTAGCAAGTACTGCAGCCAATCCTGCCAATTCTTCTTTTGTGTAAACAGAACCAGTTGGGTTAGAAGGAGAACACAGGATAAGTGCACGAGTGTTAGGAGTGATAGTGGCTTCAAGCTGTTCAGGAGTAATCTTGAAGTCCTGTTCTATGCCTGCGCTTACGATAACCGGAGTACCTTCCGCCAATTTTACCATTTCAGGATAGCTTACCCAGTAAGGTGCAGGAACAATTACTTCATCACCTTTGTTTATAAGGGCCATAATCACGTTACAAACTGACTGTTTAGCACCGTTAGCACAGCTGATTTGTGCAGCAGTGTATTCAAGTCCGTTTTCTTTTTTAAGTTTTTCAACTATGGCATTGCGAAGTGCAGGATATCCCGGAACTGGAGAATAACGAGAGAAGTTGTCATCAATAGCTTTCTTTGCAGCTTCTTTGATGTGGTCCGGTGTGTTGAAGTCAGGTTCACCTACACTAAGGTTGATTACGTCAATACCTTGCGCTTTTAATTCGCTACTCTTCTGTGACATAGCCAATGTAGCCGATGGCGACAGGCTGTTCAAACGATCTGAAAGTTGATTCATTGTTATAGTCCTTGTTTAAATGTTGAATTATTCTGCAAAATAAGCTATTTCTTATGAAATACGCAAAAGAAACAGCCTTGAAAATAAAAAAATGCCGCTTTTGGCGGCATTTGATTTACTTTCTGTCTCCCAATATTCTGAGGAGGTAGATGAACAGGTTTATGAAGTCCAAATAGAGTGTCAGTGCACCTAAGAGTGCGATTTTCTGAGTCGATTCGTTCACTTCTATGTCATCGCCGCTCAGGAGACGTTTTATTTTCTGTGCATCGTATGCTGTGAGTCCGATGAAGAGCAATACTCCAACGTAAGAGATTATCATATCCATCATGGAATTATGTAAGAACATATTTACCACTGATGCTATGATGATACCTATGACTCCCATGATGCAAAGGCTTCCGATGCGTGTCAGGTCTTTCTTTGTTATGTATCCGAAGACAGCCATCACTCCGAATGTACCTGCCGTAACGAAAAATGTTGTTGCTATGGAGCTCATTGTGTACACTAAAAACAGTACGGATAGTGTCACTCCGTTTAGGATAGAGTAGGCAATGAACAGCAGTGTTGCAGTAGTAAAACTGATTTTGTTTATTCTTGCTGTCATGTACATTACAAGTACAACTTCAGCTATAAGTATTCCCCAGAACATCATCGAGTTCTGTGTCATGGTGTTGATGAAAGTCAACGATTTTGCCATGTACATAGCTGTAAGTCCTGTTATTGCCAGTGCGAGAGTCATCCATGTATAGACGCTGCGCATCAGTGCATTCTGTGCAACCTTCGATTCGTAAGTGTTTTTTACAAGGTCTTTAGTTTCAAGTATATTCATAATGTGTACAATTGTTTTTTATTTGTTGAAATGGAGAGTATGGCCCATACGTTCCTTTTTAGTATGCAGATATCTCTCGTTGAATTCATTAGGTGTAACTTCGATAGGCACGTTTTCTACTATTTCCAGTCCGTAAGCCTCAAGACCAACTCTTTTGACAGGATTGTTGGTGAGAAGACGCATTTTTGTGATACCTATTTCTCTAAGAATCTGTGCACCTACACCATAGTCGCGTTCGTCAGCCTGATGTCCGAGGCAGATGTTTGCATCTACAGTGTCCATACCTTCTTCCTGAAGTTTGTATGCTTTCATTTTTTCCATCAGTCCGATACCTCTTCCTTCCTGGTTAAGGTAGATTACCGCTCCCTTTCCTTCTTTGTCTATGAGTTCCATTGCTTTGTGAAGCTGTTCGCCGCAGTCGCATCTCATAGAGCCGAAAATGTCGCCTGTAGCGCATGAAGAGTGAACTCTCACCAGAACAGGTTCGTCAGGAGTGAAGTTACCTTTTATCAGTGCTACGTGTTCAAGTCCGTTGCTTTTCTGGCGGAAAGGAATCAGTCTGAAGTGTCCGTGTTCTGTAGGCATATCCACTTCTACACCTTTTTCCACGAGTGATTCCTGTTTCAGACGATATGCTATAAGGTCTGCTATCGAAATCAGTTTGAAGCCGAATTCATCTGCTATTTTTCTCAGTTCAGGCAGACGCGCCATAGTTCCGTCCTCGTTCATTACCTCCATAAGTGCTGCAGCCGGGTAGAGTCCTGCAAGGCGTGCCATGTCAACGCATGCTTCTGTATGTCCTGCACGGCGTAAAACTCCTTTGTCTTGTGCGTATAAAGGGTTTACATGTCCAGGTCTGCCGAATGTTTCTGGTTTTGAGGTTGGATCAGCCAAGGCACGTATTGTAGCAGCTCTGTCAGCTGCAGAAACCCCTGTGGTACAGCCTTCCAACTTATCGATTGTTACAGTGAACGGTGTGCCAAGTATTGATGTATTGTTAGATACCTGTCTTGGCAAATCCAGTTCGTCGCATCTTGATATAGTTATAGGAGCACATAACACACCTCTCGCATGTTTCAGCATGAAGTTTACTTTCTCCGGTGTGATAAGTTCTGCCGCAACTATCATATCGCCTTCATTTTCGCGGTCTTCATCGTCCACTACTATGACAATTTCACCTTTGCGAAAATCTTCTATTGCTTCTTCGATTGTGTTCAGTTTGATTTTGTTCATAATTTCTATTGCTATTGTAATATGTTTGTTCTTATTCTTTCCTGAATGTCCCTGCTTGTCTTTATAATTATTTTCAAATCCTTGTCGAGCGTAATTCTATGTCTCCATATATTGAGCCATATTACTATGCCGGCAGGAACTATGATTCCCAATAAAAGGTTGAGCCATATCTTGTCCGACACACTCTTGTGGGCTTTTATAAATAAAAACGGATAGTTGTTCATATTGTTCAGGATTACTCCGTCTTTCGAGTTTGAAAGTTCTTCTATCACGCTTTCCAGCTGTTGGCTGATTTCCTTGATATGGTCGTCGTGAGTATGATTTGTGAAAATCTTATAATAATTGGGCAGCCCTAACAGTTTGTGCGTAGCCGAATAGTCCTCACATTCGCGGCATATGTTATCAAGCTTGTCGCATATCTGTGCATAGTCCGGAGTGAAAATGATGACTTCCTTCCTGAAAATATGTCTTGACTGTCTGATTCCGAATATTTTTCTGAAGAATGCCTTATACACGTCTATGTTGAATACCACGGAGTCTTTGTTCGACTTGTAGGTAAGGAATGCTCCCAAAGGTGCCAGCACCAGACTACTCATCCATGTGCCGAGAATGATGTTCATCTCACCACTCTTGGCCACACGTGTAGCACCAGAGTCGATGATATAATACAGAATGAACATC
This sequence comes from uncultured Bacteroides sp., assembly GCA_900544075.1. Lineage (GTDB taxonomy): Bacteria > Bacteroidota > Bacteroidia > Bacteroidales > Bacteroidaceae > Phocaeicola. The sequence goes on along the minus strand of UQTJ01000065.1, from coordinate 6,452 downwards.
AGTACGGATATAACTACCGGCATACCTAAACCTCCTTTTCTTATGATAGCTCCTAACGGGGCACCGATAAAGAAGAAGAATACACAGGCGAATGACAGGGTTATCTTCTTGTGCCAGTCGGAAGTATGAGAACGAATGCTTTTGTCGTTATCTTGTGTCACAAACGATTTCATGCTCCAGTCTGAGCTGATAGACGACATTCTTCTTTCTGTAGAAGACAGTGTCTTAAGTTTTTCATCCGAACTCAGCGAGCGGAATATACTGTCAGTATTTATATATGTAAGATTCTGTTCCTTGATTTTTATCGAATCGGATTTGCTCAAGTCATTGTTTTTGTATGTAGATGCCATGATTTCATTATACATAGCCCTTCCCACACTGTCTGTATAGGTGGTCAATGAGTCTATTGTAGCCGTTAGCTCATTCATGTTCTTGATGTCCGAACGTCTGTTCAGGAAACTTCCGTCCACCATGTTGAATTCGGCATCGAAGTCTATGAGCGAATGCTTCTCAATGAACGTTTCCCTGCGGTATGGCACATTTTTTGAGTCTATATTCTGTGATTTCAGATTTTCGAACAGCTCACCGTTGTAAAGGTGCAGATACAGATGCTTCTTGTCGGCAGTCAGTTCCAGTTTTCCTTCTTCAGCCCATATTATGCGGGCGTTTTCAAATCCGTCCGAGAAGTTGTAAATCAGAACATCTTTCAGAATACCTGTTTCACGGTCTTTCTTGTTTACATAGATATTATATCCTTCTATGTCGGAGTAAAATACCTTTTCCGGAATGTCTACTTCCGGTGATTTCTGCTTCATTGACACTAATAATGTCCACAGCTGCTTTTGGGCTTTCGGACCTATTACATTCTGGAAATAGAATGAAGTCAGGCCCAATATAAGACACATTACTGCTATAGGGCGCATTATTCTCAAAAGTGGAATGCCTGCGGCCTTCATGGACAGTAATTCGTATCTTTCTCCGAAATTACCGAATGTCATAAGGGCTGCAAGCAGTATAGCCAATGGAAGTGACAGAGGTATAAGGGTAAGTGCAGACAGAAAAAAGAATTGTGCCAGGATGTCCAGCTCAAGTCCCTTTCCGACCAGTTCATCGACATATTTCCACAAGAATTGCATCATGAAGATGAACAAGCATATGAAGAACGTTCCGGCAAAGAGTAACATAAAACTCTTCAGAACGAATATATCTAATTTTTTCAAACGTAATATTCCCATCTTTTTGTTTTATGTTGCAAAAATAGCATAAAATAATGGATAGGGAGTAATGTTTTGTATATTTTTAAATATATGCATTTCATAAACCGAAAACTCTCTTCAGTACGTCTATTTGTGAGTTCCAGAGATTGACGGTATCATCTTCATCTTCCTGTCCCACACAGTCGGTGACTTCAAGTATATTGTCTGCAGTCAATTCATTATACAGAATCTTGAATTCAAAAAAAGATTTTGGGTCATCATCGTCTTTCCAGTGAAATTTTATGAAAGATTCGGAGCGGAAGTTTGTTATTTCTGCATCTCGTGTTTCTGTTTTCCCCCAATGGAATGTGAATACTTTTCCGTTTCTTGTCACTTTGTCGGCAAACCATCTTTCAAGGCCGGCCGGTGTACTTATTGCATTCCATAATATTATTCCTGAAGTAGGATTTAAAGAATATTCTATTTTTAATTTCTTTTTCATTTTCTGTTCGTTTGTGTTTTATTTTTATGATTTTTAGGTTTTGGTGGCAAATTAAACTATTTTTTTTGACTATCGGTATAATAAATTCTATATTATACAACATAGTTCGGACGGTTATTGGGGGCTTTCAGAGGTGTATTATACTCGTTTTAAGAACGCTTCGTCATTTGAAACAAAACGCTTCGTCGTTTTAAAGTAAACGCCGAATCGTTTTTTTTTAGAGAAAAAAGTTCTAAAATATTTGCATGATAAAAAAAATAGTCATACCTTTGCACCCGCAATCGAGAAACAATGGCGGGATAGCTCAGCTGGTTAGAGCGCATGATTCATAATCATGAGGTCACCGGTTCAATCCCGGTTCCCGCTACAATTCAACGATTTAGCCGTTGGGTGGCTTCCACGCCTGGCGGTTTTTTATAAAAACAATGGCGGGATAGCTCAGCTGGTTAGAGCGCATGATTCATAATCATGAGGTCACCGGTTCAATCCCGGTTCCCGCTACAGAAATTTAATTATCAGGCATTTAAGAAAGTGTGTTTCTTAGATGTCTTTTTTGTTTATATACCATCATTTTATATACTTCTACTGAATTTCGGGTGAATATTTTGTATTTCAAAATATAATATATATATTTGTACAAACTCAATTGATTATGAGAATCATAGCAAGAAGTAAAATCGTTGAATACTATACAGAACACCCTGATGTAGAAACTGCACTTGAGGACTGGTTCCAGAAAGTGAAAAAAGCAGAGTGGACATGTTTTTCTGATATAAAGAAGATGTTCAACAGCGTTGACAGTGTAGGGAACCAGCATTATGTATTCAATATAAGAGGAAACAATCATCGTTTGATAGTGGTTGTTAAGTTTACAATAAAAACGGTACTGATTAGATTTATAGGTACTCATGCGGAATATGATTTGATAGATGCAAAAAATATATAGTATGGCAAAGATTCAGAATGAAATAGCTTATAGGGCAGCAATGGAAAGAATTGAAGAGCTTCTGCCTTTGACTGACGACAATACACCACTTACTGACAAGAACTTGATAGAGCTTGATTTATTGTCTGAACTTGTATCGGAGTATGAAGATGAACATTATCCGATAAAGTCTCCTTCATTGATAGATGTTATAAAGTTGCGTATGTATGAAATGGGACTTAATCAGGCGAAACTTTCAGAACTTCTTGGGGTTAGCCCATCACGTGTCAGCGACTATTTGACCGGTCGTTGCGAGCCTACTTTGAAGGTTGCCCGTGATATTAGTAAAAAACTCAATATTGACGCAAATATCGTGCTTGGAGTATAGAAGAAAATAACACCAAAAAACCCATTTGCACAAGAATTGCACAAATAGAGGGGAAAATAGAAGAAACAATATGATTATGGATGAAAATAAATATTATATTCGCTCTTGAAAATACGTGTAATGTGCTATGTAATAGCATTATAAGAAGCTGGAAGATAATGCGTTATACGCGTTTCATAATCATGAGGTCACCGGTTCAATCCCGGTTCCCGCTACAGAGATTTAATTATCAGGCATTTAAGAAAGTGTGTTTCTTAGATGTCTTTTTTGTTTATGTAGCTTTTTATGCAAAATACTAATTTGTACAAAATAAAATGACACATGAAACATTTATAATCTGCTTCATGTGTCATTTGTTGTTTATGGGAGAAATCTTATCTTACTTGGATTACAAGATATCTTGATACGCTCCAGAAATTGTTAGGGTTGGTTATTTCAAGATAATATTGTCCTTTATCATCTTTTTCCAGTTTGTATGAACCTTCCGGATGTGTAGTCAGCAATTCGGCACGTTTTGAATATAGCTTGATTACCTTCTCTTTTCTGATATCAATTTCAGTAAAATATTCTTTGTTGAAATCATTGTCTTTCAATACGTCGCTTCCTTTTAGTATTTTCTGGTCTTTCAGCTCGCTTTTAGTACCGAATACATACCATGCAGTGTTCAGTGCTTTGTCCTGTGCAGCTACTGTCTTGCTCTTTTCTTCATTTTCAGCAGAAAGCTGGCTTACATTCTGAGTAAGGTCTGTCACAGCCTCATCCAGTTCAGCTATTCTGATGTTCTTAGAAGCCAGTTCAGACTGGAGTGTTTCTATTTGCTGCTGTTTAGCCGCAAGTTCAGCTGTTAGATTTTCAAGTGCTCTTTTCAGCTGTGCGCTTTTGTAATTGCTGTTTTTCAGCTGTTTTTCCAGTTCGGCAATTTTTTCGCGGTTATCTTTCAGTTTCTGGCTGATGAATTTGATATCATCTTTTATTTTGTTTGCAGCCGATTGGCTTTCGATAACGCTTCCGTTCAAATCTACTCTATTTTCAGCTTCATTAATCTCACGAAATCCTTCCTGTATTTCGTTGAATGCTCCCATGATTTCGTCCAATTCCGCGTTGCGGTTTGAAAGTTCAGACATCAATGAATCATTTTGTGCCTGAAGTGCATCTTTCTTTTGTCCTAAATTGTTGCATGACGACATAAATGCTGCAACGCATACTGATAATAATAATACTTTTTTCATGATTATTGCTGTTTTATTGTTTGTTTTTATCATCTTCTTTTCCTCCTAATACAATCACTATTTCCCCTCTTGGCTCGGTTTCAGTGAAATGCTGTATGACTTCTGTCAACGAGCCGCGCATGCATTCTTCGTGCAGTTTCGATATTTCTCTGCATACGGCTACTTGACGTTCAGGCCCGAAAATCTCAGAAAACTGTGTAAGGGTTTTAACCAGGCGGTATGGCGATTCATAGAAAATCATTGTTCTTTTCTCATCGGCCAGTGAATTAAGTCTTGTCATTCTTCCTTTCTTCTGCGGAAGGAATCCCTCGAAACAGAACCGTTCGTTAGGCAGACCGGAGGATACTATGGCAGGAACGAAGGCTGTAGCTCCCGGCAGACACTGTACTTCTATTCCGTTTCGTACACACTCTCGTACAACCAAGAAGCCCGGATCGGATATTGCCGGTGTACCCGCATCAGAAATCAGGGCAACGGTTTCTCCCGCCTTGATGCGTGTCACGATATGCTCTACTGTCTGATGTTCGTTGAATTTATGATGAGATTGCATAGGATTCTTTATGTCGAAATGCTTCAGGAGTATTCCCGAAGTACGTGTGTCTTCAGCCAATATCAAATCGGCTTCTTTCAGTACGCGAATGGCGCGAAGTGTCATGTCTTCCAAGTTTCCTACCGGTGTAGGAACTACATATAGTTTACCCATATTTAAGTTTTTGATGTCATTAATAGCAAAGGTAGAAAGTTTTTGCTCTTAATGGTGATTTCAAGTGTAATTTTAACAGAAGTTGTATGTTGAAAGCTTGAAAGTGCGGATTATTTTCAATTTTAGTACCTTGAAATTAGTTTTTCTAACTAAGAGTTGTATTTTTGCAATAGAATATAGATTAATCAATTATAATTTCTGATAGATGAGTACTTCTCAAAAAATTACTTTCGACAGCTTTGTCCGCGGAGCATTGGGCGTGGCTGTGTTTGCAGGTGTTCTGTATCTTCTTAATAAGTTAAGCGGTGTGTTGCTCCCCTTCTTTATTGCCTGGATAATAGCATATCTCATGTATCCGCTGGTAAAGTTTTATCAGACTAAGCTTAAAGTAAAGAACAGAGCTTTGGCCATTTTTCTTGTGTTGTTGACCGTGATTGTTGTTATAGCAGGGGCCGCTTTCCTTATTGTTCCTCCTATGCTTGAAGAATATGCAAAATTGAAGTTGCTGATTGAAGCTTATTTTGCAGAGGGAGGAAGATTTACATCCATTCCGAAGGATATAACAGAGTTTTTGCATAACAATGTAAATTGGGTATGGATACAGGAGAATCTGAATTCGGATAATCTTATTGAGGCTGTCAAGGGATTATTGCCTAAAATGTGGTCCCTTCTTTCCACTTCATACAATATTATACTGACTATATTCACTGTGTTTATCACTTTACTGTATCTGTTCTTTATATTGCTTGACTATGAAGAGATAGCCAGTGGCTGGGTTGGCTTATTGCCTGAGAAACATAAAGGTATGGTGCTTGGCATAGTGGATGATGTCAAGGATAGCATGAACAAATACTTCCGAGGTCAGGCTTTGGTAGCATTTTGTGTCGGTATTCTTTTCAGTATAGGTTTCCTTATTATTGACTTTCCTTTGGCGATAGGGCTGGGGTTGTTTATAGGACTGCTCAATATGGTACCGTATTTGCAGATTATCGGTTTTATACCGACAATTATTTTAGCTCTATTGAAGGCCGCTGATACAGGCGAGAGCTTTTGGATAATACTTGGACTGGCATTGGTTGTGTTCTGTGTGGTACAGCTGATTCAGGATATGTACCTGGTTCCTAAAATAATGGGAAAAATTACAGGTCTGAATCCGGCAATAATTCTTCTTTCATTATCTGTTTGGGGTGCATTGATGGGTATGCTCGGAATGATTATAGCTCTACCATGTACTACATTATTGCTTTCATATTACCAAAGGTACATAAAAAACAAAGATTTGTTGTTTATTAATGGTAAGAACGAACATCTTGAAAATGAGTGACATATTGATTCCGGTGAGAATGCCTTGTCTTTTACGGTGAAAAAAATGGAAAAAATATGCGAAAAGTTTTGCAGGTTTAAAATAAAGTACTACCTTTGCACACGCAATCGGGAAACAACGATAGCAAACAGGTTTGATTCGCTAGCTCAGCAGGTAGAGCACAACACTTTTAATGTTGGGGTCTT
>UQTJ01000064.1 GCA_900544075.1 uncultured Bacteroides sp. | reverse complement strand
CGAATACCGTTACCGGATGACGCGGATTGAGCAGGTAGCGGTCGGTAAAATGTATTGGTTAAAATTATAGTGTTATATAACGATAGCCTCCTTTTGATTATACGGCTAGCATCATGTTACTTGTAGTTAATTCCTATAATCTTCATTTTAATTTTAATCAGTTTACTACCACATTTTTTCAGATGAATTTTCAAGGCGATAGTCATAAAGAAAATTCTCCTTAAGAAAGGAACAAATACGATTATAAAGCAGTATTGGAATTTATCTTTAATGGAATAGATAACTTAAAAAATAATACAAGTGTCATATTTCTTACACTGATTATTTCGATAAAATGTTTTTTTTGCAAAAAAATGTATATATATGATATTATCTAAAAGGCAGAAAATAATAACAGCCATCATGGCTGGAACTATAGTAGGAGGTGGATTATTTTTCCTTTATATGTTGAGGGCGCATACTTATCTTACTGATGAACCTTCAGCTTGTGTGAATTGTCATATTATGTCCCCTTATTACGCTACATGGATGCACAGTTCTCATTCAATAAATGCTACTTGTAATGATTGTCACGTTCCTCATGAGAACTTTGTAAAGAAATGGACTTTTAAGGGAATGGATGGAATGAAGCATGTTGCAGCTTTTCTGACAAGTTCTGAACCACAGGTCATACAGGCACATTCTGCAAGCTCACAAGTAATAATGAATAACTGTATACGATGCCACCAGCAACTTAATACTGAATTTGTGGAAACAGGACGTATAGACTATATGATGTCTGAAGTTGGAAAAGGGAAAGCATGTTGGGATTGCCATAGGGAGGTACCTCATGGAGGTAAAAACAGTCTCTCTTCCACTCCCAATGCGATAGTTCCACTACCTGAATCACCCGTACCGGAATGGCTTAAGAAAATGAAGAAATAATAAAATAAAACTATAGTATATGAACAATAATTTTAAATCTTGGCATGGATGGTTGTTGTTTGGTGTTTCAATGACCGTTGTTTTTTGTTTGGGACTTGCTGTATCTGCTTTGTCAGAACGCAGGGCAGAAGTGGTAAGCATATTTAATAACAGAAAGAATCCTATGAAGGGTATTGTACCTCAGAATGAGAAGTTCCAGAGTGATTTCCCAAGAGAATATCAGACTTGGACAGAAACAGCCAATACTGATTTTCAGAGTGAATTTAATGGAAACGTAATAGTTGACGTCCTAGAACAACGTCCTGAAATGGTCATTCTTTGGGCTGGTTATGCTTTTTCAAAGGACTATTCAACACCGCGTGGACATATGCATGCAATAGAGGATATACGAGCAACATTACGTACAGGGGCTCCGGAAAGTGAAAGTGACGGCCCTCAGCCATCTACCTGCTGGACATGCAAGAGTCCTGACGTCCCACGTATGATGCAGGAAATAGGTGTTGATTCATTCTATAACAACAAATGGGCTGCTTTTGGCTCGGAGATTGTAAATCCTATAGGATGTTCAGACTGTCACGATTCTGAAACTATGGATCTTCATATAAGCCGTCCGGCTTTGATTGAGGCATTTGCACGTCAGGGAAAAGATATAACAAAGGCAACACCGCAGGAAATGCGTTCTTTGGTATGTGCACAGTGCCATGTAGAATATTACTTCAAAGGAGATGGAAAATATCTGACATTTCCTTGGGACAAGGGTATGACAGTGGAAACAATAGAACAATATTATGATGATAACAATTTCTCTGACTATACACATGCCTTGAGCCGTGCTCCTATTATCAAGGCACAACATCCTGATTATGAAATATCCCAGATGGGAATTCATGGACAGCGAGGAGTATCATGTGCAGACTGCCACATGCCGTATAAGAGTGAAGGCGGTATGAAGTTCAGTGACCATCATATCCAGAGTCCTCTCGCCATGATAGACCGTACATGTCAGGTTTGCCACCGTGAAAGTGAGGAAACTTTGCGTAATAATGTTTATGAACGTCAGCGTAAGGCTAATGAAATAAGAAACCGTTTGGAAGAAGAACTGGCTTCTGCACATATAGAAGCCAAATTTGCATGGGACAAAGGAGCTACGGATAATGAAATGAAACCTGTTCTAAAGCTTCTGCGCGAGGCACAGTGGAGATGGGATTTTGGAGTAGCATCACACGGAGCAGCATTCCATGCACCTCAGGAAATACAGAGAATCCTGTCGCATGGACTTGACAGAGCCTTACAGGCGAGATTGTCTATTTCCAGGATATTGGCAAAACATGGATATACAGACAATGTACCTATGCCTGATATTTCAACCAAGGAAAAGGCTCAGAAATTTATTGGACTGGATATTCCTGCAGAGAAAGCTGCAAAGGAGCGTTTTATGAATAAGACTGTACCAGGTTGGTTGAAAGAGGCAAAGTCTAACGGACGTATTATCTGATATTTATGTGGAAGAATACTTGGGGAGTAAAAGAAGGAATAATGACCTGTGGCGGATTGATAGCCATAGGTCTTATTTTGCATCTATTTACGGGGGCTGTTGACTGGAGCAGTTTTGCTTGGCCACTTAATATATGTATTTTAACAGTGTATGTTGTGGTTTTGATAATGCTTTATATTTTAAGGAAAAAGCTATATTTTGTTCGCTGGACAATGTCATATAATGCAGCTGTACCATCATTGATAGCAGTTGTATTTCTGACATTCCTTAAGGGGATGATAAAACAGATGCCGTCTTCTGTTTCTTCGGACGGATTTTCCATATTTAACAGTATGCTTTCTTTTTGGCCTTTCATTCTGGTTTATATTTGGATGACTTCAATAGTGGGACTAGTTTCTATAAAATATTTGTTCTCATTTCGTGTTGCCAGAATACCATTTCTGCTAAATCATTTAGGGTTGTTTATAGCTTTGGTTTCAGCTACTTTGGGAAGTGCTGATATGAAGAGGCTGACTATGAATACCCGTATCGGTCAGACTGAATGGCGTGCAACAGACATTAACGGGAATTTGCATGAATTGCCGTTAGCCATAGAATTAAAGAACTTCAGTATAGACGAATACCCACCGAAACTGATGCTGATAGATAATTCTACAGGAAAGGCTTTACCATATGATAAACCTGAACACCTTTTGCTGGAAGATGGGGTAAATTCAGGTAAGCTGTCAGAGTGGAAGTTTGAAATATTGGACAGAATAGAAATGGCTGCATCAGTATCAGGAGAAGATACTGTAAGGTATGTTGAATGGCCAAGTACCGGAGCCACTTATGCTGTAAACGTGAAGGCTGTTTCCTGTGATGGGAAACGAACTGCAAGTGGTTGGGTAAGCTGTGGAAGTTTTCTGTTCCCATATCAGGCTCTTCGCCTTGATAGTATTTGCAGTCTGGTAATGCCGGATAGAGAACCCAGACGTTTCTCTTCAGATGTAGTTATATATACAGAAAGCGGAAAAAAACAGGAAAAAACAATAGAAGTAAACAAACCTGCAGATATAGAAAACTGGAAGATTTATCAGTTGAGTTATGATGAAAGCAAAGGACGTTGGAGTGATATAAGTGTTTTTGAACTGGTTTTAGATCCTTGGCTTCCGGCTGTTTATGTAGGAATTATAATGATGATGTTTGGTGCTGTGTGTATGTTTGTCACTGCCCAAAAGAAAAATAATTAGAAAATAGGGAAATATGATGAGTTGGGACTGGTTTATATATTTTGCCATAGCGTCTGTATTGTTCTGGATTATAGGTTCATGGAATGCTTTTAAAGAATTCAAAATACGAGCATGTACATTTACTTTTATAGGACTTCTTGTCTTTGGAACATTTATAGGCTTGTTGTGGTATTCATTGGAGAGACCTCCTTTGCGCACAATGGGAGAGACCCGTCTGTGGTATTCTTTTTTCCTGCCATTTGCTGGGTTGATTACCTATATGAGATGGAGGTATAAATGGATACTTGGATTCAGTACTATACTGTCTGTAGTATTCATTTGTGTAAACATTCTTAAACCTGAAATTCACAATAAGGCTTTGATGCCTGCGTTGCAAAGCCCATGGTTTGCTCCTCATGTCATTATATACATGTTTGCTTATGCTATGCTTGGGGCTTCGGCCATAATGGGAATTTATCTTTTATGGATAAAGAAAAATCAAGGCGATGTCAAAGAAATGGCCTTGTGTGATAACCTGGTATATGTCGGATTGTCATTCATGACTCTAGGTATGTTGACCGGAGCATTATGGGCAAAGGAAGCATGGGGACATTACTGGTCATGGGACCCAAAAGAAACATGGGCTGCAGTTACATGGTTTTCATATCTCACATATATACATATGAGGATAGGAATGCATAATAAACGGAAAGCATCCTTGTATGTTTTACTGTTATCGTTTGTGTTTCTGCAGATGTGCTGGTGGGGAATAAATTATTTGCCGTCTGCACAAGGTAGCAGTATACATACTTATAATATGAACTGATTAAACCTTATGATTTATGAGAAGAAGAAACTTATCTATGTTGATAGCATTCTTATTTATAGGAAATGTATCAATCTCTTATGCCCAGGAAGAAAATAACGAAAAAGACAAATTTTTTGTTTCGGCCCAGATTCGTACAAGAGGTGAATACCGTAATGGAGCATTGTATCCGCGTAATGAAGGTGATTTACCGTCCGGTTTTATAAATGAACGTGCCAGACTTTCATTGGGATATGAACGTCAACGCCTTTCTCTGAAATTCTCTGCTCAGCATGTAGGTGTATGGGGACAGGATGCCTTGGTGGATAAGAACGGCCGTTTCATATTGAATGAAGCATGGGCTGCATTTGAATTTAATGATTATTGGTTTATGCAGTTGGGAAGACAGGCTCTTTCGTATGACGATGAGCGTATTCTCGGAGGGTTGGACTGGAATGTAGCCGGACGTTATCACGATGCTCTGAAAATTGGATATAGAAAAAATGGACATCAGCTTCATGGTATATTTGCATTTAATCAGAATGACGAGAATGTTATAGGAGGAACATTCTATGATAGCAGCAAGACAAAGCTGTATAAGAATATGCAGACTTTATGGTATCATTATGATTTTGCTTCAACCCCTTTACAGTTTTCAATTATGGCAATGAATCTTGGTCAGGAGGGAGGCGATGCTGAGTCAAGAAAATCTGACACTCAATATATGCAGACATTCGGAACATACATTAAATATGCTCCCGGCCAATGGGATTTATCCGGTGCATTTTATTATCAGTTCGGCAAGAATGTATCATCACGTTCAGTATCAGCTTTTATGGGTAGTGCACGTGCTTCATATAATATAAATAAAAGCTGGTCTGTAAATGTTGGAACTGATTACTTGAGTGGAAATGATAAGTCTGACGGAACATATAAGGCTTTCAACCCATTGTATGGAACACACCATAAGTTTTATGGGCAATGGATTATTTCTATGCTTCTGATTTTATTGGAGGTTATAACCCAGGGCTTTCCGATACTCAGATTGGAGTTGGTTATAAGGTGTCTTCTTCAGTATCGATGGGAATGAATTATCATTATTTTGCTACAGCTGTGAAACTTGAAAATCTGGAACGTTCATTAGGATCTGAAATTGATTATCAGCTGGACTGGAAGATAATGAAGGATGTAAGTTTGTCTTTAGGCTATTCTGTAATGTTCGGGACTTCAACAATGGATGTTGTAAAAGGAGGTAACCATAACAGCTGGCAAGACTGGGGATGGATATCACTGAATATAAACCCACAAATCTTTTGTAAGTGACGATTCCTGTATGAGTTTTGGTGGTAATTATTCTGAATTCAAGTTTCGATAATAAAATGTATATTAAACAGAACGCTCAATTGAGTAAATTACATATAATTTACTGTAAGTAGAAAATAGAAGACCTGGCAAATAGTCATGAAATAAAAGTAAATGAGCTATTTGTCAGGTCTTCTATTATAATTGAAATTAATCTTGATATTATATGGGCCTTTTAATTTTAGCCAAGTTTAATTCTATGTTACCATTAGGTATTCTTTTTACTAATCCTTCCTTTTCCATTTTATTGAATTCAGTTGATAATGCAGGTCTTGTAACATTCAAATATTCAGCCAGCTGCGTTAAAGTATGAGGCATCTTAATGATATTAGAGTCTTTAGCCTGCTTTTTAAACAGATATACTAGGATACGTTCTCTAATTGTTTTTCTGGATAAAACATCCAAACGTACAGTTGTACATATATTACATTTTCCGGATACACAAAGAAAACTTCTTAAAATATCAGGACATTCACTGATGAGACGGAATGTGGAATCCTTTGTAGCTGTCAGAAGTATAGACTCTTCAATCGTTTTAAATGTTGCGGGGAATCTGTTGTCTTCTTTAAACAAATGAGGAGTTGCAAATGCACGTGGGGCCACAATATTTTCGATTAGAACCTCATTGCCATTTGCATCAATAATATTGACTTCTAATTCTCCTTTTAATAAGATATATAGCCTGGAACAGGCTTCTCCTTGTTCTGCAATTATTTCATTATTTTGAATCTTGAATAAATTAAAATCAAGTTCCTGAATGAGTCTCTTTTTTATATGAGTATTTAAATCACGGAATAGTGGTATTGAGAATAATATATCTTTATAATAGTCATTAAATTCAATTGTCTCCATAATCTTATTCTTTTTGAAAATGTACAAAGTTAGTATTTTCTGCCGACATTATGAAACTTTATCCGGACTAATATCCAATCTGATTATCAGATTACTGAGGATTATGTGAACATAGTGTTTTATTCATAGATGAAGTTTCATGTATGTATATTATATGCTTTTCAAAAGTTTAGATTTAAAATATTCGCTGAATAAAACATACGGTTAAGAATGAAAATGTATTGGATTGATTATTTCATCAGGTATTTTCTCTAATAAATATCAATGGTGTCATTTTTATTACATCGTATTTTTTTCATCTAAGGTAATTTTGTCGTATAGTTATAGAATATTTTATACCTAGGTAATAGAACAGAGGTTGTTCTTACCTGTAATATTAGGCAAATATTTAAGCATATTTAGAACTTTATGAGAAAAGTAAGTAGGGAAATGGACAGCAACTGGGCATTGGAAATAATGCGCAAAGCTCCATATATAACGGTTAGTTTTACAAGACCGGACGGTACTGCATATGGAGTACCATTATCTTTGGCCAGTAATGGTGATGATATTTGGTATTTTCATTGTGCTCCAGAAGGTGATAAACTTGATGCTATAGCAGTAAATCCAGAAGTATGTCTTTCTGCTGTTACAAAATGCCAACCTACGGTTGGTCCTAAAGATGGAACTTTCACTCTTCAGTACCGTTCGGCTATTGCATTTGGAAAAGCTGAGGTTGTTACTGATAATGAAGAAAAGATTTTGGCATTGAGATTAATTAGCCAACGCTTTCTGCCAAAACACATGGACGCTTTTGAGGAAGCAGTTAAAAGAAGCCTTCATCGTACAGCTGTAGTCAAAGTAGCCTTGTCGGCTCCTCCAACAGGCAAGCGTAAACAATACGATAAGAATGGCGATGAAATGAAGTATGGAAGAATGGAGTAGTAAAATATTAGATTATGAATTTGTTTGATGTTTATTCTATATTCCCTATAAATATTGTTAGGGGTTCTGGTTGTTATGTTTACGATGACAACGGTAATTCATATTTGGATTTTTATGGTGGACATGCTGTAATATCAATAGGGCATTCTCATCCGTACCTTGTAAAATGTATGTATGAGCAGATGCAGAATCTGATGTTTTACTCTAACTCAGTAGTTAATAAACTTCAGGAGAAGCTTGCATATGAATTGGGGGAAATCTCCGGGTATTCTGATTATAGTGCATTTTTTGTAAATTCTGGAGCTGAGGCAAATGAGAATGCCCTTAAACTAGCCTCGTTCCATACCGGAAAGAAAAAGGTGATAGCATTCAGAAACTCTTTTCATGGTCGTACATCAGCAGCAGTAGAGGTAACAGACAATCCTTTGATCACAGCTCCTCTTAATTGCAATGATAATGTATATTTTTCAGGAATGGATATAGCTGAGGTGGAAAGTGTATTGCGTAGTGGAGATGTTTGTGCTGTAATAATAGAAGGTATTTCTGGGGTTGGTGGAATAAGAGTTCCAGAGGATGATTTTCTTAAAGAATTGCGTAAGGTGACTATACAATATGGCGCAATTCTAATTATGGATGAAATACAGTCTGGCTACGGGCGTACAGGAAAGTTCTTTGCTCATCAATGGAGTGGCATTAAACCGGATATCATTACTGTAGCCAAAGGTATAGCCAACGGCTTTCCATTTTCAGGTGTTCTGATAAGTGACGTTTTCAAACCTCGTAAGGGAATGCTTGGAACTACATTTGGCGGTAATCATCTTGGGTGTGCTGCTGCATTGTCGGTGATACAGGTCATGAAAACTGAAAACCTGATAGAAAATGCAAATAATGTGGGAGATTATTTCATACACAAACTGCGTTCTATTGAATCGCCATTAATCACTGATGTTAGAGGACGTGGGCTAATGATAGGAGTTGAGTTTGCCATATCTGTGTCAAAGATCCGAGAGATGCTTCTGTTCAATCACCATATCTTTACCGGATATTCTGGTAGGAATATTCTGAGAATATTGCCTCCATTATGTATTACAAAGTCGGAAGTTGATTATTTCATTGATAAGTTAGTATGTTGTTTGGATAAATTAGGATGTAAGAATGATTAAGGAAGGAAAGGTCCCTTACAGGGTTTTTGTTATAGCAGGTAGTGAACCTCTTGGCTCTGCAGGGATACAGGCAGATGTCAAGGCAATATCTGCATGTGGAGGATACGCTGCAGGGGCTATCACATGTGTTGTTGATGAAGATACAGAGCATGTAAAGGATGTTTGTTTAATACCTGTTGATATGGTAGTGTCTCAAATACAGTCTTTTATGGAGGATGTCGGGGCTGACTGTATTAAGACTGGAATGCTGTATTCGAAAGATTTGGTATTGAAAGTCTCTGAGACGATAAAAAACTATGCTGGTATACCGTTGGTGGTAGATCCTGTTATGGTTAGTTCCTCGGGTGATCAACTTCTTGAAGATGAAGCTATTTTTTGTTATAAAAAGAAACTGATGCCACTAGCCACTATCATTACACCTAATATGCGAGAGGCAGAGATTCTACTCGGGCGAAAATTGAATATACATGGGATTCTAGACGACTTGAAGGAACTTTCTATTTGGGGTAATTCTGTGATAATAAAATCTGTGCCATATAAAGATAAACTTGCAGATTATTTTTATTGTCCACAAAATGGTGATTTTAGGGAATATATTAAACCTATAATTAAAACAAAGAATGTGAATGGAACGGGTGATATGTTCGCATCATCTATTGCTACTTATTTAGCAAGAGGATGGAATATTATTGATGCAATAGATAAATCTGAAGATTTTATTCATAAGGCCATAAGTTATGGAGCAAAATTTTCTTTCGGGACAGGTTTTGGGCCGGTTTTTCCATTCTACAAGAATTATACTAAATTACAGAAAGAAAATCTCAGATATAGAATGAATATCTCTCAAGACAGAAATAATAGGTGATATATTGTTTGATGTTATTAATTATCTAGAGTGTGAAATCTTGATATATAAAATGATTATTGCATAATATTTTAAAATAGATATTGATTTTATGGAACTTAGATGTAAGAAAGTAAAGGATATTGTCTTAGAAAACTCTGCAAGTGCGTCTGTTTTCTTCAGATATGGGATAGACTATTGCAATGGAAATATGAGTTTGGAAGATTTATCTGGAGAAAATAGTGCTAATATAGATGAAGTCCTCCACGATTTGGAAAATATATCACATCAGGGGACACCATTTTATTTATGGCCTTTAGATTTGCTTTTAGATTATATTATAAAGTATCATCACAGGAATACAAAGGAAAAAGGGGCTTATCTTCTTTCTATGATTGAGAATGTGAAGGACAATTATGGAATGGAATATCCTGAATTAAATGAATTGTTTAATCAGGTTAAGTTGTCAATGCACGACTTGGAATCGCATTTTCAGAAAGAAGAGAGTGTGTTATTCCCATATTTGTATGAATTGTTCGATGCTTCACATAATGAAGAATATATAGAGACTATGCATTGTGGAACAATTTCAAATCCTATCAGAGTAATGACAATGGAGCATGAAAATGAAAGGATGCGCTATATGCATTTGAGAAAGATTACAAACGGTTTTAGAGTACCGGATGAAAATCTTTGTATAAATTATGAACAGATGATGGTTGAACTGGAAACGTTTGTAGAGGATTTATTTGAGCATATATTCATTGAAAATAATATTCTATTTCCTCAATTTGAGAAATTGGAGAGAGAATGGGTAAGATGATTAATTATGACGTAAATCCTATTTTTACAGAATGAAATTATGAATACAACACATTTGCAGCTAATTTCCTCTATGATAGAATACTATCGGGGCGATGCTAAACGAATACAACATTTTATCAAAGTATATAATTTTGCTTCATTGCTTGGAAGACAAGAACAATTGGACGAAGAAACTCTTTTTATTCTTGAAACAGCAGCAATTGTTCATGATATTGGCATACGTATATGTGAACAGAAGTATGGAATTTGTGATGGAAAACATCAGGAACTTGAAGGTCCGGCAGAAGCGGAGAAACTCTTGATAAAAACAGGTAATTATACATGTGAACAGATAGAACGGGTTTGTTGGTTAGTCGGTCATCATCACACATATACAAATATCAGTGGAATAGATTATCAGTTGCTTGTTGAAGCAGACTTTCTTGTTAATATATTCGAGGATGGATTCTCTGCTGAAATGATTGAGAATGTAAGAAATAAGATATTTAGAACACAATCAGGAATACAATGTTTAGAAGATATGTATTTGAAAGCTAACAGATTTTATGATATAGCTTGAGAATACTGTTTTTATATTGTAGTAAGATCTAAATGAAGGAATCCCCTGTCTGGGGGATTTTTTTATTGCACATGAGAAATGCGTTCTTTTGATTAATGCAAAATATTGCAGAATGGAGAAACTCGCTGGTTACTAAATCGTTACCTATTGAGTTGACAGAATTTGTAAGTTTCTTGTTTTCAATGGGTAAGAAAAATCATATGTCTTGCAATATGTGTGGAAAGATTCTTCTGAATACCACATACATCAGCTAT
>UQTJ01000063.1 GCA_900544075.1 uncultured Bacteroides sp. | reverse complement strand
GCATATTCGCCGCCAGGTTCATGAAAATACTTCCCGTCACCGGATGCCCTTTGGGAATCTCCGGAAACAGTTTCGAAAACAGCGGACTCAGCAGGCGGGCGAAAAGCTGGATAACACCCCCTTTTTCTCCAATCTTCATGATGCCCAGCCAGAGCGACAACACCCCCGTCAGTCCCAATGAGATTTCGAATGCCGTTTTGGAAGAAGTAAAAGTAGAATTGATAATCTCCGGAAATACGGCCGTGTCGCCTAAAAATATGAGCTTAACCAGTGCCACCACGAAGGCCAGAAGGAAAAATGCAATCCAGATGTAGTTTAAAGCCATTTCTATCTAAGTATAATTCATGATTAATCTGTGTTACAAAAATATATAATTTCTTTGTCACTTCCTTCACCTTGTCTGAAAACATATAGTCTTCGGTAAATTTAATTCAGGATTCCGGTATATATTCTTTGTTTCTTCTTTGTCAATTCTCTGTTTCATACTGTGGGATACATAAACCACAGTGTGAAATATGTAAACCACACTGTGGAATATATAAACCACAGTGTGAAACAGAGAATATACTTTGACGTTTTGCAGAAATGCGTGTGGAATAAGGTTGTTTTTGATGGGCTGTATGCCAAATGCAGAGGAGTGTGTGGTGAGGGTAACCGTTTAATGGAGGTGAAATACAAAAAACTGTCCTTTTCATCGTATTTTCTACTTTAGTTAATAAATCTTATCAGAAAGCGTATTCGAGCCACCTCAAGTGAACGATGAAATGAAAGAAGATAGTGGTTTTGACGATGTGTATCCCTTGTATTTATGCCGATGGAATGGGAGATTTTATGTCACTCCTGTTTATGCTGATGCGGATAGATTCTTTTTTGGTCGAATGAGAATTGTGGTTTGGGCTATTTATGTATTTGTCGTATAGTACGTTATGCTAGTGAATAAGTGTTAATTATAGGTGTTCGCCACTTGTCGCCCGTATCTCATTTGTGCTTTTATATTATATTTGTATGGGAAATAGAAAGATATAAAGTATCTATTACTGATTTGTTTGATTATATACAATCGTTTTAAATATATTCAAAAGTTCTTGTAACGTGTGTGACTGGAGCTTTTTATTTATTTTTTTGTTTTTTATTTTTTGCTGAGGTTGTAATGATGAAACAATTTGTGCTTATATTATACTTTCTGTTTTTAGGTAGCGGAGTCATGCCTGTCCTTCCGTTATGTGCAGAAGAAGAGCCTTCTGATTCATCTTCTCAGTATGAATATGTGGAATATTCACCGTTAGGGACTGCTTATGAGCTTTACGGGTGGAATGTTCCCCGCTATTATTATTATCAGTATCTTCATCTTTTCGCTGATTATCCATGGGTAGTACGTGTAGCTTATGGTGTTGTCTTTTGTTGCGTGATTGGTTTCCTCTTTATTACGGTAGTCATGATTGCCGATGTGTATTACATAGAACGTACAAAACGTTTCTATGTGAAGACTCGAAAGAAATATTTTGAGAAGATGAAGGAGGTTTGTTACGCATCAGTCGATAATTTGTCTGAAGAGGAAATAGCTCGTAGACTGGATTATAAGCCGAAAAGATGGCGTGCTTGGCAGATGAGAATGTGGGCTCGTATTTGTGTAGATGTATGTCAGTTTACCAATACCGCAGATCCAAATCTGAGGAACATACAAACTATCATGAGAATGATTGGGTTTACAGATTTTGTGGAAAAAGGGCTTATGTTTGGTTCACATAAGCGAAAAGTACGTTTACTGCAGGCAGTACGGTTGACCAATATGCGCTTGTCTGATAGTTTGGTGACGCATTTGGTAAATGATAAGGATCCGACTTTGCGAAAGGCTGCCCGTGTGTATTATATGTTGGCATCAAAGGATGATCCCTATATTTTCTTTGAAGATGAAAGCCTGACTATTGATGCTACTCGCGAGGCTAATTTTTCTTTGTGGGACAAAATCGAAATACATGAGATTTTTAGTAAAATACATGATTCTGAACGAGCTTTACCTAGATTTGTACCTCTGTTGCAGACTTCTGAGAATCGTGATATGATGATGTTTTTTATGCATGAAACTGCATATTGGGGTACTGAACGTGAATTACGTCATGTGATGACTTTTTTTGAGTCTTCCGACCTGATGTATAGGCAAACTGCTTTTGAATGTATGGGAATCCGACGTTATGCTGAAGCAGAGGAAACAATAAAGGATTTGTTTTACAAGCAAACGGAATCCTTACGCCGAACTATTTTGAATGCTTTGCTGGAAATAAATGGAGAACATAATGTAGATTTTTTTGTAAAGGCATATCAACTGAAATCTTCAGATTATACGCGGCGTACCGCACTGCGTTGCCTATGGCTCTCTGGACCAAATGGACGTGAGCTTTTTGAATCTCTTAAATCGACTTGTAAACAAAGAGATTTAATTCTTTTTGAGCATGTGGAGAATCCTATAATTAATGATGATAATCTATGAAGGAGCTGATATTATATTTTTACGGTTATATTGTCTTTTTTTACAGCATGGGGCTTATCATTTCATACGTGATACTCATGGTGCTGGCAGAGATTGGTATTTTGCGTAAAAAGTATCATCATTTACCGGAATATTCAAAATACATGATTGATACTAGTCCTTATACTCCGGGGGTATCCATCGTTGCATCGGCTTATAATGAGGAGCGTACGATTGTTGATAATGTAAACTCTTTGCTCAGTCAAGATTATCCTTTGTTTGAGGTAATTATTGTGAATGATGGTAGCCGTGATAAAACACTTGAGCTTTTGATTGAGAATTTTTCGCTCGTGGAAGTTCCGTTTGCGTATGTGGAATACATACATACCAAGCCTTATAAGCGTTTGTTCAAGTCTACAAATCCAGAATATAAACGTTTGATAGTGGTTGATAAGGAAAATGGAGGAACGAAGGCTGATGCAGTTAATGCTGGATTGAATGCCTCGTCGTATCCTTATTTCATCAATACTGACGTGGACTGTATCCTTTCTAAAGATGCTATTGCACAGTGTATACAGCCAATATTGGAGTCAAGGGATGTCATTGCTGTCAGTGGTATGATGACTTCATCTAACGGTTGTACCGTTAAGAATGGCCGAATTGTAAAGAGGTTACCTCCTCATACTCCGTGGGCTTTGTTTCAAACCTTGGAGTATATGCGTTCTTTCCTTGTAGGAAAGATGGGTTGGTCTACTATTAATGCGATGCCGAATGTGTCGGGAGGTTATGGTCTTTTCGATAAGAAGATTGTGATTGCGGCCGGCGGTTATAGCAGTGATTCGTTTGCTGAGGATATGGATATGATTATCCGTATGGTAGGATATTGTTGTGATTTCAAGCGTAAATACCGTATTGTGCAGATTCCGGCTAACTGCTGTTGGACCGAAGTGCCTGCTACATTGACTACCCTTAGCCGTCAGCGTATACGTTGGGGGCGTGGCCTGATTCAGACGTTCATGCGTCATCGTCGTTTCATATTTAATTATAAATATAGACGACTGGGAATGGTAACGCTTCCATACGTATTTATTTTTGAATTCATCGCTCCTGTAATTGAGTTTTTCGGAATATTATTGTTTGTATACCAGGCTTTCACTGGAGCTGTGAACTGGCGGTCTGCGTTAGTTATATTCTTGGCCATTTATACATTTTGTGTTATCTTGGGCATGGTTGTCATTCTTTATGACTATACGATTGGGGGTACATTCAGTAAAGCAAGGTCTTATATGTGGATAGTTCTGGCTGCTTTTCTTGAACCATTTTTATATCATCCTTTTATTGTGTTCTTTTCGATAAGAGGCTACTTTAACTATCTTGTTAATAAGCGAGCTGTTTGGGGTGAAATGACTCGAAAAGGATTCTCGGGTAAAAAGAATAAAGTAAAAGCTGCAGAAAGCAGCGGAGTGGGAGGTACATTATGAGGAAAAAGGGATATTTACTTACCATTTTTGTACTTTTTATCTTCATTGTAGGTGCGTTTGCTTTGGGCGCATTTAACCGCAAGGAAATACGTACACCTGATTATTATGAGGTGAATACCCGCTCTATGTTCAAAAATAATCAATGGGAAGAAGGTAAACGGATGCTTGATGAGGGCATGCAGTATTATTCTGATGCAAGCGGCTTGAATGAACTTATGGGGCGTTATTATTATCAATATAAGCGTGATTATGATAAAGCGAGATATTATCTGGTAAGAGCTGTTCGAGAAAATCCAGAGAATGTGACGGCCAAACAGATGCTTGTGAATGTGGAAGAAGAAAGTGGAAACTACTCCAGTGCAATTTGTTATGTGAATGAGTTACTTGAAATTAATCCGTATTGGCAAGGGTTGTGGAGGAAAAAAATTGGATTGTATAGAAAACAGAATAATCATGTGGAAGCTGACCGTTTGCTGAAGCGTCTGCATCAGATTTATCCAAATGACTCTGTAGTAACCAATGAATATGCCTATAATCTGGAAGAGAGCTATATTAAACAACGAAAGGAAGGTAAGCCAGAGTCTGCGATTAGTTCATTATATGAGCTTGTGAAGGTTATGCCAGAAAATGAAACATATTATATGGATTTGGTTAACTTACTTTTGCAACAAGGAAATGTAGAAGAAGCTCTTGAAGTTTCAGGAAAGGGGGTATCCCGAATGCCGTATAGCTCCAATCTTATTATGAAAAAAGCGGGAATATTGGCTGAGGAAGGGCGTTATCAGGAGGCTATTGCTTTTGTGCAGTCGAGGATGAGATACAATAGGAGTGCTCGTTTAGCAAGTTTCAGCAATGCATTACTTGCAGAGGCAGCCAATGCGGCTAAAATGAATGATCCTTATCTTCTTTATGGACGTTTGTATGAAAAGACTGCGAGCAAGGAAGCACTTGATTATCTGATTTCCACCTCAATATTGCGGGGATATGATGAGGATGCTTTGTTTTATTTGGCAGAAGCCAAGAAACGTTATGGCGAACAGCCTTCTTTGTTATATAAAGAATATGTCGTTTATAAGCGGATGGGAAATACGAGTAAAGCTTATTCACTCCTGTCTACGCTTGTTGCCATGAACCCTAAAGATAAAGACCTTGCCGATGAATTGGCATTAAATCGCTTGCAACAGGCTGAGAATTTGATAACAGACGGCTTTTATTCGGAGGCATTGCCATACGTTAATTCGGCTGTTCGGAATAGTTCTGATAGTGAGCTGAAGGCTTCGGCAATGAGTAAAGCTTATGCATGTAATTATGAATTGAAGCGCTATGATGCAGCGATGGAAATACTTGATTCGTTGCGTTTGATTTATCCGGATGATGATACATATTTTGTTAAGAAAGCAGATATTATTTGTCGTAAGGGCAATACCGGAGAAGCATTGGCTGTGCTGGATTCAGCTATGCAGGATACGACTAAGCTGGAAATGCGAGCTATGTATGCTTCTGCTTATGAAGAAATGGCGGTTCCTTATATTAAGGATATGATTGAAGAAGGAGCAAGTGGATTGGCATTTGATGAAAGTGTCAAATTGCTTCGGGTTAATCCTTCATCGGTTGAAGGGCTACAATATGCTTTGACTACGTCAGATATGCTCAAGCGTTATGATGCTTATGATTATTATGTAGCACAGGCTCGTTCAATTTATCCGGAAGAAACAGTTTATGTAGTAAAGCAGGCTGCTTCCTATCTTCGGGAGGAGGAATACGACCGTTCGATAGATATGATACGTCCTTGGCTTACCGATTATCCGAATAATCAGGGACTGGTAGGTGCTTTCTCAGAAAATAGTGAAAGAAAGGCTTATCAGTTGATAAAGGCACATAGGGCCGACTCTGCTTTGGCAGTTGTAGATACAGCATTAATTTTTGATTCAGACAATCGATCGTTATTGTTGGCGAAGGGAAAAGCTTACGAAGCGTTAAAACAATATGATTCAGCTCATTATTATCAGAGCTTTTATATTCCGGGTGTTACTGAAGCTGCTGATTTTGAACGGCATCTGAATGGGTTACGGAGTCAATCACTCAACAATGAGTTGGCGGCAGAATATTTGCAAGGACGCTATGGAGAAGCAGATGTAATAACAGCTGTAGGAACTTTGTCCTATACGCATCGGAGAAAGAAAAATGCTTATACAGGACGTCTTAATTATGCTGGACGTGATGGTGGTACAGGAGAAGACCTTGAAGATCAGGTGCCTGGAGGACAGGGGATACAGTTGCAGGCAGAATGGGAGCATAACTTCTCGCCAAGTTGGACTACCACGCTTTCTGCTGCTTGGGCAAGTAAGTATTTCCCTAAACTGATGGCCGATTTAAAGGTTTCTCATGAATTTAAAAACGATTGGACGCTTGATGTACATGCCAATTACAGACGTATCAGTACCTATTCTAAAGAGTACCGCTGGGAAGAAGGGGAAGTACAGGATTGGACTTTTAATGGCTGGAAAAAGTATGACCGTAACCTTATTAGTGTCGGTGCGGGGCTATCTAAAACATACGAACAGTTTTATATGGGTGGAAAAGTTGATGGTTTTTTACTTTCGTCAAATCTATATTTCAATGCTTCTGCCCAACTTAAATATTTTATGCTCGATGATGGACGTACAAGTGTTACGATTACGGGTGGCTTAGGTACTGCTCCGGAAGCAAATATGATAGATTATGCTATGCCGGCTACTTTTGATAAACTTAATACGATGGTTGGATTAGGGGGCACGTATATGTTTAACAAGAACCTGTCGTTAAGTGTAATGGGTACATGGCATACATTTTATAGCCAGTTAAACCAGCGGTATGGAACTTTAGATAGTCCTTATGAACAAATAGAAACAAAATATAGAAATTTATATAATGTACATTTACAGCTCCATGTATATTTTTAAGAAGCAGACGTTTAAGGTATTATTATATCTTTTGCCTCTTTTATTTCAATGTACGGCATGTTCCCAGTCTGCCGATGCCTATGGCGTGTACTGGGTGGTATCTGGTACTGATAGTCCTAATGATGTACGTTGGGGAAATTATTTGAGGAATCATTTGAACCGTCGGTCAGAGAATAAGAATATTGCTGTGTCTGATAATCCATTGACTGACGATTGCTTACAGGTGATGGTGCATGTAGATAGTTTGCATGACTATGATTATTCCTTATTTCGTGATGGCGATACGATGCGTCTTATAGCGCGGAATGATGCGAAAATGCTCTGGCTGATTTATCAGTTTATTTCTGCTCTTGGAGACGAACGTGTAAATGTTTCAGATCTTCCTCCTGCTATAATTAATCTGAATGGATGTGAAGGCGATTTTGCTTTCGAATATCGTGGTATATATTCTTCTGCCAATTCAAATCCGGAATTGATGCCTATCACAGCTTCCCACAATATTGATTATGACTGGGGACTGTGGGGGCATAATCTGCGCCGTGTTTTTTACGATGATATTCCTGAAGATGTCTGGGCACAGGTGGATGGGAAGCGTACTCCGGGGCAGTTTTGTTTTTCATCAAACAACCTTTATAAGGCGATTGAATCGTATGTGGTGGATAATTTCGGAGAAGGAGAGAATGAAAAAGGAGCTGCCCGTTTTGTGATTATGCCTGAAGATGACGAAACCATTTGCTCTTGTGATCTTTGTATGAAAGCTGGGAATACGTCTAAATCAGCGACACCAGCGGTCAGTAATCTTTTACGACGGTTAGCAGCAAGATTTCCGAATCATCAGTTCTTTACATCGGCCTATCTTTCCACTTATACGCCTCCAACAGGTTCTTTGCCTTCCAATGTAGGTGTAATAATCAGTGCGATGGAGCTTCCGATGCAGGCTGGACTGTCTGTGAAATCAGCAAAAATCAAGAACTTTTCACGGATGGTGGAACAATGGAAGAAAGTGACGAATAAAGTATATGTATGGGACTACATGCGTAATTTTGATGATTATCTTACTCCGTATCCCTGTCTCTCAATGATTGGTGAACGTCTGCGTTATTTTCGTTCTTTAGGTGTTTCTGGTATAATCTATAATGGAAGTGGTACAGACTATGCTTCGTTCGATGATATACAGACTGCAGCTATTGCTGCTATGCTTATTAATCCAGATTTACATGTGAAGAGTTATGCTGCCAGTTGCATTCATCGTTATTATCCGGTTTCGGGAGATATTTTAGAGAGAGCTTATCGTGATTGGGAAACAAAAGCTTGTGAAAGAGAAAAGATATTACCTTTTTATGGAGGGATTGAAGATGCTGTGAACATTTGGCTGAATCCTGAAGACTTTGAAGCATTTTGTGATACTCTTGATAAGAAATCAAAGGATATAACCGATGAAGAACGAGTGAGACTCAATAAACTGCTTACTGCTTTACAGTTTACCCGACTTGAGTTACAGCGTATGCCTCATGGAAATTATAATCCTTCTATTGTAGAGACTTGTCTGGAGTCTTTAAAAGGACATACAGCTTTTGATTGTATGCACAATTATCGTGAAGCAAACGGAAGTCTTTCCAGATATATTGAGGAATGGAAAACATTGAAATCAGAGAATGAAGATTCCCATAGTCTATTGAAAGGAGTCGGACTGAAATCGAAATATAAGATGGATGCTGGTTATACGGACTTATCGATATTGACTGATGGGCTCTATGCGTTGCCGTCCGATTACCATACGGGATGGCTCATTGCTTCTGCAGAGATGGTAAACATAGAAGTGCCACCTGGAAAAATTCGGAATGGGTTGCAGATGGGGCTTTCATTTCTATATGCTCCTTCTTGGCGGATTTATCTGCCAGAATCTATAGAAGTCTGGCAGTCAGGAAAGTGCTTGTATAAAGTGCCCTTGAAAGCTGGTGCTGCTAAAGAACCGTTTACCAAGCATCGTATACAGTTCGGTTTAAAGGATATTGATGCGTCACAAGCTTTGGAGTTACATGTGTTACAAGGAAAAGGCCGTCGTCCGACTATAGCTTGTGAAGAAATAGAGTTATATTGATATGAAAAGGTTTAGTGTTATCTTTTGGGGGCTTGTATCAGTTTTTGCGCTGTTCTCTAGTTGTAAGCAAAAAATTGGTTGGACAACAGTGTCTGTGGCAGATTCTGTGCGTCACTATTACCCGATTATTGCAGGGGATATTCTCAATTTATCTTATGAGATTGAGAATACTGGGGAGGAACCGCTGATTATTCGTGAAATTCAGCCTTCTTGTGGTTGTATAGTTCCCAAGCTAACTTCTCGGATGGTGATGCCGGGTAAGTCTAAGAGGCTTTTGTTTAAGTACGAAAGCGCTAAGAACATAGGATTTGTGGAACATGTTATACGTATTCATTGCAATGTGAAGCCAACAGGAATTATCAAGCTCGTATTTGATACCAATGTGGTTCCTCATGCTGATTATACACGTGACTATGAGGAGTTGTATAAAGAGGCAGTAGAACGTAATGCTATGATACGTGGACTTGTGGATGGTGATGAAACAGAAAAAGGGTATTATGTAGATTCTCCGTCGCATGATAGTCGGGAGCAGAATCCTTATCCATGGCGTGAAGAGGAATAAGTACTATTTTTAGTATAACGATGTAGGGTAAAATTAAATGTTTTTTACTTTTTATCTTACTATAGAATAAATTCTAAGTGCTTGTTTAATAGTAAAAAACGTATAAAATGCTTTGAAAAATAGTTGTGTATTTAGTGAAAAATCTGTTCCTTTGTAACGGAATTTATATCTATAAAATATAGCTAGGAAAGTGTTCATTTATTCAGTTTCTAGCTAACAGTGATGTGGAGAAACAGCTCTCGGGCTGAGTATTATGTGGGGACCGGCTGCTTGGGTTACTATCAGGTGTGCTGGAATCATTATTGTTTTTTTAGGTCACAATGTGACTTCATCTTTTGAAAGATTAATTTAATATTTATTATGAAGAAGAAAAATCTATTTTTTGTTCCGTTCCTGGCGATGGCTTTGGTCGGATGTAACACAAGTGATGAGATGGTAGGGGTTCCTCCAGCAGAATCTTTGCCAGGGGTGAATACGGTTTCGTTTACTAACAACACTTCACTTGTAATTGGTGAAGGTCAGACGGATGTAAAGGCAGCAGTATCACGTGCAGCTAACCCGGCTACAGAAAATCCCGCATACGGGCTTGGTATGTGTGCTTCTTTTGATGAAGCTTTGGCTGAGAAGGGAATTACACGTGCTGATTGCTTTATTCTTTCAGCCAGTGGAAATTACTCAGAAGTTGTTGCTCCTAATTTGGACAATAAGAAGTATGTTTATGTACCGGCTGGTTATACATTGACTATTAATCAGAATTTGGAATCATCTCTAATCTTGTTTGTGGATGGAGCATTGAATGTGAATGCAGAAAGACTTTCTAATGTTGAAATCCAGGGCTGGGGTGTTTTGAATCTGAGTAAAGACGTAAAGTTGTATAAGTCTAAAGTCTTTGCTGCATTTGGCATTTCTGGTAAGAATGTAGATGTAGCTCTTGAGGACGCTTCTGTTTATTCTGGTGGTGATTTTGCTTGTAAGAAACTTACTACTAATAATGCTGTGTTGCGTGTAGACGGTCAATTGTCATATTCAGACTCTTTGAGTGAGTTTAAGAAGACTGGCATTTATGTAGACGATGCACTGACTCTTGATCATTTGAATCTGACTGATGGTTCTGAATTATACGTGAACTGTTTGCTGAAAGTTAATTCTGAAATGAAAGTTACAGCCTCCAAGGTGACAGCACTTTCTATCTTGAATAAGAATGCTAAACTTTGTCAGGCTACCGTTGCCCTTCCGGCTGCGGGATGTGCTAAATTTACCACATTGGACTTTGTAAATTATGAAACTACTACCAATAATTATCTGAAATTTGAAAATGTAACAGGTAATAATGTGACAAGTGGCACGCAGGTGGCATTGGTAGTATGTGATGAGTTCCGTTTTTACAAGACAGAGGCTGTGGAAGAATTCACTCTTGGTGAAGATGTTTATTTGAATTACAACACGGCTTGTTTGGCCTATAATTATGAGCCAATTGACTTGAGCGGTGAATATATTAATGCAGAAGGCGTGGTATATATAGGTGGAGTTAAGGATTGTCACTTAAACTTTAAAGTTCCGGCTGAAACTCCGTCATATACAGATGCAGATGTAGTCTTGACTATTCCTACAGAAATTGCTGCGGAAGAATGGTTCTTGAAAGCAGATGATTTCGCTATCCGCGTAGACGGCCAATATCAGGATGTGATTCAGGTGAAAGATGGTGTAACAGCTTTGGAAGACATCCGGTTGACTGAAGAAGATTTGAAAGTTGCTGTGAAAGGTGTGGCCAATTTGGAAGCTGACAAGGACTACACTTACGAGGTATGGCTTTGGATTGATGAAAATACCTGGTTGGAAACTTTCACGGATGCTGATAGAGCTGCTTGGGTAAGCGGTGATGGTGCTGGTACAGATATTACTGAAGCTTGTACGATTGTAGGTCCTAAGGGGTATACTTTACGCAAGAATGTATATAAAGGCTTGTCTGGACATGCTGATACTCCGTACATCAAGGTATCTATTCATATCACCAAGGATAAAGAATGATAGATTGTAGTTTATAACAAATATATTTGTTTATTGGGCGAGACACTTTCCTTCTGGAAGGTGTCTCGTTTTTATTTATAATTACCTTTTGAGTGGGGCGTTGAAAACCTATATGGTTGTCATTCAATGTTCTTTTATGTATAGCGAATGTAAAACAAAGATGATTTTCAGTAAAATTTCAGGAGTCTTCGTAGAAAAAGTGTATCTTTACAGCCTTAATTTTTCTAAACTCAAAGCGAACGAAAGAAAATTATACC
>UQTJ01000062.1 GCA_900544075.1 uncultured Bacteroides sp. | reverse complement strand
TATTTCCCAAGGTTCCACCCTTACGCAAATCATAATACATTCCATGACTTTCAATGTTCGCCTCATCGTACACGTAAATACCATATTCATCACAGAGTTCATAAAAACGACGGTCTTGCGGATAATGACACAAACGTACCGTATTGATATTGTTCCGTTTCATCAGCTCCAAGTCCTTACGCATCAGGGCCTCATCTACATAATGCCCTGTTAACGGATTATGTTCGTGAATATTTACACCCTTCAGTTTTAAAGGCTGCCCATTGATAAACAACACATGGTAATTCTTTCCATTAGTACCTTTCTGATCAATTTCTTTGATTTCAATGCGACGGAATCCTACATGGTAAGGAATCACTTCGGTCACCTTTCCATTTTCCTTTACAGTCATCAATAGTTTATACAAGTTAGGTGCTTCCGAAGTCCAGGTTTTTACTTCTGGCAGTTCCTTGCTGAACGATACGGTACCTTCTTTACCAGCAAGTACATCTACAGTTTCCTCACCATTAGCTACTACCTTTCCGTTATTATCGAGCAACTCATATCCAATACTCAACCCAGCCGTATTGGTACGATGATTCTTCAGTTCCATATCCAAACGGAAAATACCGTTACGGTACGAATCATCCAAAGTAGACACAATCCGGAAATCCTGTACTGAAGCTTTCGGTTGTGAATAAAGGAATACGTCACGTTCTATACCGCTGATACGCCAGAAATCCTGACATTCCAGATAAGAACCCGTACTCCAACGGAAGATTTTTAAAGTCAGCACATTATTACCTTCCTTCAAATAATCATTTATCAGATATTCAGCCGGATTCTTGGAGTCTTCATTATAACCAACTTCTTTTCCGTTCAAATACACATAGCATCCTGATTTTGCTCCGGCAATATGGAGGTAAATATCACGGCCTTTCCATTCTGAAGGCACGGTAATATCACGCCGGTACACTCCCACTGGATTCTTCTCCGGCAACAAGGGAGGCTGAGGGTTACGAGGCTGAAATTCATATCCGTGATTCGTATAAATAGCCGTACCGAATCCTTGCACTTCCCAGTTTCCCGGCACCTTAATATCGTGCCACCCCTCTGTACTCACTTCCGGAGAGGTAATGTCTGCAGGAAGATTCAGGTACGAATCTGTATAATAAAATTTCCACGTACCATTCAACAACTCATAATAAGGGCTGTTTTCATATTTTCCAGTCAAAGCCTGAGTCTTGTCAGCATAAGTCATAAAAGCCGACCTCGGTGCTTCCCGGTTTACTGATACAGTCTGAATATCCTTCCAATAAGGCAAGGATGCATTTTCCGCATACACCTGCTGAGGAGTCCCACTAATCGTCAGCACTCCCGTCAATGAGCAGCAAATAGTTTTGATTGCTTTAGTAAGAGTCTTTTCCATCTGTCCTTTTTAAGGTTAATTATTTCCGGTGCGCAAGTTAGGAAGAAATTTTCATATTTCTTCCTAATTCCTTTATGAATTTTATTTTCTTATCTAAAGTAAGCAGACATAAATGTCATTACTCAAATTAGTATAATATTTTATTTTGTAGAATTAACCCACACTACGCATTCATCCAATAGGTATCCTTTCTTTGCGGTTGCTCTCACTTGAATTTTATTTTCTCCAGCGTCTAATTTTACTCCTTTCCACATTACGGTAGCATATTGATCAGGAAAGGCCTTTCCTATAACCTTACCATTAATCAACAATTCTACCTCATTCGCATTAGTAAAGGCCATTATATCTTGTACCAAACTTACACGATTCTGGTTGCGTTTCCCTGCTATATAAAGCATTGGTTCCGGGTTCCAATTTGCTTTATAGAAATAAAAAGCATCTTTTTTTACTTTACGGTCAAATGTCACCAATCCTTTATCATTAATACCTATACGATCCCCTTCATGACGATGAGCTGCCCCAAAATCAAACATATTCCAAACAAAACTTCCCCAGACAAAAGGACGTTCATTAATTATCTTCCAATTTTCCATGTGATAATAAGTCTGCCAATTCTCTGGATGCCAGAAACTAACAGGAGCAGGTCGACTCAATGAATCTTGTTGATGATAAATACTTGCTCCAGCCCCATATTCACTAATACCAATACGTAAGTCAGGGTATGCAGCATGCGTATTATCCAAAAATTCAGCTAAATTCTCAGGATTATTACTATACCAGCCATCATAACGATTCCAGGCTATACAATCCGTTAAAAAATTCAAGCTGCCATTCTGATAACTAGCCGCTGTAGTAGGACGTGAGGAATCTTCAGCATGAGCAAGAATATTTAACTCTTTGATATATTCAACAGGGTTATCTCCATGCTCTGTCAACTCATTAAATAGTCCCCAGAAACAAATAGAAGGATGATTGTAATTTTGACGGATTAACTCCCGCAACTGATTTTTACCATTTTCCCGAAAGTCTGGAAAATCAACAAACCCTTTGTCATCATATCCTCCAGGTCCTACAAATGGAATTTCAGCCCAGGTAATAATACCAGTTTTATCCATTAAATCATACATATCCTCAGATTGCTGATAATGTGCCAGACGAACAGCATTCACCCCCATCTCCAACATAATATGCGTATCCTCCTCATGGTGTTCTTTACGTAAAGCATTCCCCAATTCAGGTCGATCCTGATGTCTGCACACTCCATGCAGTTTTAAATATTCACCATTTAAGAAAAAGCCCTTATCAGGTTCTATCCGGAAAAAACGTATCCCCAGTGGTTGAACTACTTTATCCAATAACCGTCCATCTGACCATAAAGTTGTTTCCGTTTGATACATAAAAGGATCTCGTTTCCCGTTCCATAAATGAGGACTCTCTATTTTTATGGGGAAAACAACTTTTTCATCTTTTTCCTTCTCTAGAGTCATCTGTTGCTCATGTCGAGATATGACACGCTGACCATCTTTTACTTCAACTCGCACCACTACATCACGTTTTGCCAAACGATTTGACAACAAAACCGTAGCTGAAATTTCAGCCTCATCAGGGCTAACTTGCTGTTGAGTCAAATATACTCCTGGAGAAGCATAATCCTGTAAAGAAATACAAGCCGATTCTGTTACAATCAACTTCACCCCACGATAAATTCCTCCATACATATTAAAGTCACCCACTAAAGGCATTACATCTAATCGCTCTGCATTACTTACCCTTACCAATAGCTTATTGTTTTTCCCATAATCAACCTTATCTGTAATCTCAAAAACAAAAGCACTGTATCCTCCTTTATGTTCTCCCAGACACTTCCCATTAATAAAGACATTAGCTATACTGTTTACTCCCTCGAAACGCAAAAAAAGTCGTTTACCTTTCCATTGAGAATCAATATATAATGTACGTTCATAATTTCCTATCCCCCGCTTATAGTCTAATTTGCCCGACAAGGCATCCTGAGCATTCCACGTATGAGGAAGTGTAATCCTAACTCCTGTTCCTTTTTCTACCTGATGAGAAAACCGGAACATCCAATTATCATCTAAGGATTTACAAATACGCTGAGAATATCCACATAAAGCCCAATAAGAAAGTATTACTAATATAATGTGTCTTAAATTCATATTATTATTTATTTAAAGTACGTTTTTTCTTATGCAAAAAAGATGACATATCCTTTATTATATTTTTATATGAAGGATCATTTGCTCTATTTTTATTTTCTTCTACATCAATCTGATGGTCAAACAGCATACGATTACCTTTCTCCCATTCTGCATAATTATACCTCCAGTTGACTGCATTATCTCCTCCTTCCCACTGAATATACACTTTATCTTTCGTTTTTCTCTCCAAATTCTTTAAAATAGGAACAAAGCTAATCCCATCTAATTGTTTTGGAAAAGGCAGGTTACAAAGTTCGCATAAAGTAGGATAAATATCAACAAATTCCACCAAAGATTCTGTTTTTCCTTTTTGCAATCCTGGCACACGAACAATTAAAGGCACATGTGTAGACCAATTCATCAGATTATGCTTCCCTAAAAATCCATGTTCACCTAAATGCCAACCATGATCTCCCAACAACACAACAATCGTATTTTCTGATAAGCCAAGTTCGTCTAATGCATCAAGAACTTTTCCAATTTGTGCATCAACATAACTCAGACATGCATAATAACCATGCTTTGCCTCTTTAAGAAAATAAATATCATCCGGTGATGTGGTACGAGCATAAGCATATATTTCTTGAGAGTTTCTCACTTCCTCAGGAAGCCCTTCCGGACGAAAGCGATTTGCCGCCACAGGTATTTTCTCCCTATCATATAAATCCCAATATTTTTTAGGAGCATTAAAAGGAAGATGGGGTTTCCAAAATCCACATGCAAGAAAAAATGGCTTTCCTTTTTCTTTTAATCGCTTTAAATCGGCAATTGCTTTTTCTGCCAACTTTCCATCATCATAAGCTGTATCCGGAACTTCAGCCCATTCACAAAAAGGGCCACGCATTGTCTTAGGATTAATAGTACGAGCAGAAGCACTATTCATCCATAATTCCCATTTATTATATTCTGCCCAGTATACATCATATCCATCAGGATGGGTTCGATACGGAGGTTCACTCCAAGAGTCTGCATGATCTTCAATATGATGAAATACTTTCCCGTCAGAAACAGTGTAATAGCCATGAGAAGTGAACCAACCAGATAAAGGAATAGCTGCCGGACAGTCTTTACTAGCTAAAGCCGAAAATCCAACAAAGCGATCTGGATAATGAGGATAAACTCCTGTTAATAAGCTAGCACGAGAAGCACCGCTAACCGGTACGTTACAATATGCATTTTGGAATAAAACTCCAGTTGATGCAAGCCGATCAATATTAGGTGTCTTAACAGCCTCTACTCCATAACATCCCAATTCAGGGCGCATATCATCTGCCATTAAGAACAATACATTCATTTTCTCTGCCTGCTTTGCCGCAGACAGAGAAAATGAAGAGAAAAAAGGAACAGTCGATATTAATAATGAAAAAACTTTCATATCCAATTTTTTTTATTCTTCCCATCCCGGATTTTGGCCAAGATTAGGATTCAATGCTTTCTGGTTCAAAGGGATAGGACGCAAATAATACTTATCGAGCCATCCCAAAGGCTTTTCAAAGAAGTACACATATCCCTCTGCGTTTATCAGAAGTTTATTCCCATATTCAGCAGGATTAGAAACATATACTCCTAATGGTTGTTTGTCAACATAATGTCCTTTTTTCCAACGCCGCAAATCATCAAAACGAAAACCTTCTCCCATTAGTTCTACTCGTCTTTCACGTCGGATTTCCCATAATACAGGATCTATATCTGCATCACGAGCCGGGTCAAAAGCCTCATTAATCTGCGCAACTTCCATGTGAGCGACATGCACGCGGTCTCTCAACTTATTAATAGTCAAATCAGCTATATCCTGGTTAAATTCAGTCAATTCCCACTTAGCTTCTGCATAATTTAATAAAATCTCACCCAAACGAAATAATGGTGCATCCGTTGTATTCACACCAGTAGCATTTGCACAATTTGTATGAGTATTATAATATTTCCACATCCAAAAACCCATCTGGCTTGCATTCCATGCAACACTCCAGTTATAATCCACAAAATGGGGCTGTCCCTGATTATAAAAACCTTTAAAATTAGATGTAGGCAAACGATGATATGTTTCTCCAGACAACGTCTTCATTAAATCGATAAATATTCTATCATCAGGGTTTTCTGTAAATGCCCAACCAGTAGATGTCGCTGCAGCTCCTGTTAATTTAACTTTATGAGGAGGACAAACAGTATAATAAAGGCGTTCATCACGATTCGTAAATTGTTTATAGACATCATGATCACCTCCATATAAACTTGCCCCATTTTCTATCGGATAACCATTTTTACATAAATAGCTATCTACCGCATCCTTAGTCATTTCTATCTTTGACTCACCAGTTCTCACCATACGAGTCAACCCATGCCCCAATTGAGCTGTTTCATAAGCCTTATATAAAATTATACCTGGCACTCCACTTAAATCCTCTGAATTAAAAATCTCATCATATCTCGGATGCAAATCCTTGAATTTAGCCATAATTTTCTCTGAAGCCTCAGCACTAGCCCTTAAATAGGTTTCTGCGTCCTCCAAACCATGATACTTTCTCCACGTTCCTTCAAACAATCCAAAACGAGATATCAAAGCCTGGACAACTGATGTATTGATTGTATTATCTCCATCACCTGATTCTTTAATATGCTCTTCTGCATACTTCAAATTTGACAAGATATTTTTTGCCACCAAATCTCTAGGATCTCTTGATGCATACAATTCTTCACTACTTTCTGTTAGAACATGCTCTATCCATGGAATATCCCCAAACAAAGACATCATCTGAAAATATTTATAAGCACGGAAAAAATATCCAACACTTCTCCAATGCTCCTTTTCTGTGTCAGACATTTCTGAATCATCCACATTATCTAGCATTAAATTCACTTTACGGATATAATCATAATCCCAATCACTATCAGTAGCATTCACCTTTGCCTTCTGATAAGCATATTGCCCTTCATTTCCTTTAACGGCACGAATCATATTATCGGCTTCATACTCTCCTTTAAAGAAGTTCATATCTTGATTATTTCCATATCCATAAAAGATTTCATATAATCCCCATGAATACATCTTAAAATTATCGTATGAAGTAAAAGCTGTTTGTTCTGTTTGACGATCTTTCGGGTCTATATCCAAAAATCCATCATTTAAGCAACTTGTCATACATAGACATAGTCCCAATCCTAATATATATGTTTTCATAATAAGCTATTATAAAGTTAAATTAATACCAAATGAATATTGACGCATATAAGGATATGTAAATCCTCTTGATCCTAAATCATCAGTGACTGTACGTTCTGGATCAAGCCCCTTCGGCAAATGATCAAAAGTGAATAAGTTCTCACCACTAAAGAATATCTGCAAATTTTTAGCTCCCCATGGAGTCAGCCACTTCTTAGGTAATGAATACGACAATGTTATATTGCGAATGCTAAGATAAGCACCATTCTGCAAATAACGAGTCTGAGTCATCGTATTTGCCGCTGTATTTCCTTTTGACATTTGATACAAACGCGGGAAATAACTACCAGTATGTTCCGGAGTCCAATAATCTAACTGTGTATCATAAAAAGTACTAAACTCGTCATAATGCGGATAAAATAATTCATTCATTATCCACATATCACGTTTACCTACCCCCTGCAGAATAAAAGATAAAGAAAGTCCTTTCCAAGCTGCTCCTCCACGAATACCATACTGATAACGTCGAGTATTATTTCCGATGATACGCATGTCACCAGGATCCAATCCTGTGTTGGTCCCATTATTAATCAGTCCATCATTATTATAATCAACATAAAGCACATCACCTGGATTAGGATTATAACCTTCTACTTTAGGAATTCCCGGTTTTAAATTTCCATTTACATCAAAGTCGTCTTCCGTATATAAACGGTCTGTATGATAGCCCCAGATTTCTCCTAATTCCATGCCTTCACGGTAATACAACTTACCATCCGCATCCTTTCCTAAGAGTTGAGATTCATTATCATATTTCATAATCTTAGTACGTGAGTCATACAGATTAAAGCCCAAATAATAACTTACATTACCAATCCTGTCATTCCAATCAATAGAAATTTCCCATCCTTTAGAACGTAAATCAGCAGCATTCTGCATAGGAGCCTTTGCACCTAAAACTCCTGGCAATTCCATGCCAGGTGCAAGCATTCCCTTGGTATCACGACGATACCAATCAAAAACCATATTTAATCGATTATTAAATAAGCCAAGGTCAAATCCAAAATCCAACGTACTTACCTTCTCCCAAGTAAAACTATTACTAACTAATGCAGGCGGTTCCAAAGCAGTCGGTTTACTTCCATCCACAACCCAGTTAGGTCTAAAAGCTTCCATAGCTGGAACAAACTGGTAAGGATCTACATTCTGATTACCGATATTACCCCATGAAACTCTGAGTTTTAAATTTGACAAAAACGAGTCACTCCAATCCATAAAACGCTCTTCACTCACACGCCATCCTGCAGAAACTGAAGGGAAAAAGCCAAACCGGCTTTCACTTGGGAATTTAGAGGAACCATCGTAACGCCCGTTAGTTTCAAACAAATATTTACCAGCAAATGAATAATTCAAACGATAAAACAATCCACGTACTCTATATTCAGAAAAAGCTTCTTTATTTTCATAAGCTCCAGTTCCTTGAGACAAAGATGGCAAATTGTCATTAATCATATCCCAACGGGCACTCTTTACTTCATGATAAGTATAACTTTCCTGATTGAAACCAGCCATAGCACTAAAATCATGTTTTCCAACCGTCTTAGTATAATTCCCATAAATATTCAATGCTGTATAGTCTGTAGCTCCTGAAGTTATTTCATATTTAGAATTTGCGATAGATGATTCTTTATTAAAGTTACTGATTCCATTCGCATATTCAAATTTGTTATCATACTTGGTTGTTTCAGCACTCTTCCGATTAAATGTATATTCAGCTATAACTTTCAAGTCCTTGAAAGGTGTTATTGTAACTTTACCTAAAAGTCGTAAGTTGTCTCTCTTTTTCTCAGTCGGAGCCCCTAAAATAATTTGATTACGTGGCGTATTAATAGGAAGGCTTGAGCCATCTTCCATTTCTACTTCACCCAATGGGAAATAAGAAGGGAAAGCCGATGCAGCTCCCCAAATGCCATAAGGCGCTGAAGATGTAGGAAGTGAAGAATTAAGATTGGTATATTTAATATCCAATTCAGGAGTAATCCACGAATAAATATCAGAACGAATATAAGAAGATATGTTATAACGATTATATGCATCCTTGTCCGTTACCAATACACCATCTTGTTTTACCATACCTGCTGACATACGATAAGACAACGATTTCGTTCCACCATTTACAGAAACATTATGAGTCTGTTGGAAACCTGTTTCAAGCATATCATCAAATAAGTCTGTTTCTTGAAGCTGATAACGCAAACCATCTATCGTAGTATAACCCTCAGGATAATTACCCGGATTTTGGGCATAATCTTCTAATAAACCAAGCCAAGTATCTACATTTTCTCCTGTTCTATAGTTCACCCATCCCATATCCTTGTAAGCCTGAACTGTTTGCATTGGACTGGCTTTATGAGGCATATTAGCAGGACGGCTAAAAGAGAAATTATTAGAATAATTTATCGAAACACTACTATCTGTACTTCCTTTTTTAGTTGTAACCAAAATAACTCCAAAGGCAGCACGTGCTCCATAAATAGCAGAAGCTGCTGCATCCTTCAGAACCGTTACCGATTCAATGTCTTCTGGATTCAACATATTAATATCCATTTCAACATTATCAACCAGTACTAGCGGATTTCCACCATTGATACTATTAGTTCCACGAATATTAAAACTCATTTCCGATCCAGGTTGTCCAGAAGTTCCTGTTACCTGGAGGCCCGGCATTGCCCCCAATAAAGCATCACTGACAGAAGTAACAGGACGATCCCCTAATATCTCATCCATCTTTACGCTACTGACAGCCCCAGTTAAATTAGCTTTTTTCTGTACCCCATACCCTACTACTACAACTTCTTCCAAAGTTTGTGTATCTTCTTTTAAGGTAATAGATAAAGGTTGGCTTCCATCTGATTTTATAGTCTGACTCTGATATCCAATATATGAAATTTCAAGAACAGAAGAAGGAGAAACCTCCAAGACAAAGTTTCCATCAAAATCGGATATAGTTCCATTAGACGTACCTTTTTCCTTAATCGTAGCTCCAATAATCGGTTCTCCTGAAGCATCCACCACACGACCGCTGATTTTCTGTTTCTGCTGTACAGATTGTGTCGTTTCTGCTTCAGTAGAAAGAACTATTTTTTTATCCATCACCACATACTTCACCCCTGTTCCTTCGAATACACTATCTAAAATAGTAAACAGTTCCTCTCCCTCATCTGGAACTGTTACCTGACGATTTAAATCAACATGAGCATTATTATAAAAGAAATCAAAGTCTGATTGAGACTCTATTTGCTCCAAGACTTCTTTTACAGTCATATTCTCCGCTGTTAAATCAATCATAACACGCTGACCATAACTTTCTGATGCATGCAATATTCCAACAGGAATAAACATCCCACACAATAATAGATTCGTTACAGAGGGAACTTTCCTCCAAAAAATTTTGTTATTCTCCATAATTTAAGGTTTTAAGTAGAAATTTTATCAATAAAGTTCTATTTGATTCTTTGTGCCATATGTATCTATATAATTCCAATGTATGCTCGATGAGATATGAAAATATTTCATTATCTGCTCCAGGCGCTGATTAGCAAACGTTCCTGTAAAAGAATATTGGTAAAAAGCCGGATTTTTTACAATAAACTCCACATTATAATGTTTTTCAAGTAAATGCAATGCTTCTTTCAAAGGAGTATTATTAAATATTATCTCACCATCTTTCCAAGCTGTCTCGGATATCCCGTCTGTTTTATGAATTTCGATACTTCCACATGCACGGTGATAAACCACCTTTTGTCCAGGAAGCATTTCAACAGAACATGGCTGATTTCCTTTCTGATAAGAGAAAAGAACCTTTCCCTCAAGCAAAGTCGTTATCACTTCTTCCGTCTTATCAATTGTTTCCAAATTAAACTTTGTTCCAAGTACCTCTATTTTAGCTTGTTGAGGAGTAGCAATCACAAAACGACGAGAAGGATCCTTTGCCACTTCAAAATAAGCCTCTCCCATCAATTCAACCTCACGTTTATTTCCCGTAAACTCTGAAGGATACCGCAAAACAGAACCTGCATTTAAATACACCAAAGTACTATCTGGAAGGTATGTTTTAGCCGTCATACCCGAGGTGGCACGAATTTCCAATACCTGAGCCACAGAAGTATCCCTTTTCTGTTGATTTATATATAATAAATATGTTCCTATCAATAAAGGAAGAAATAATACCGCAGCAACACGTTGCATCCATAACATCCAGCTGCGCTTCTTCTTATTCTTCTTACTTTCAGCAGCACAAGTATCAATAGATTCTTTCATACGCATCCAAGCTGCATCTACATCTATCTTATCACAAACAAGAGAAGTATCTGTTGCTAAAATCAAAGTATACATTTTACGAACCATCTCAGAATTTTCTTCTGATTCACTCATCCAATTTTCCACATCACATTTTTCGCTTTCACTAACATTACCTTCACAATAACGGATGACCAGTTCCTCTATATCAAATTTATTATCTTTCATTAAAACTTTCTTTTTATTTAAAAGACAGCCCTCAACCAAGGAGTCCTAAACATTATCGCGAATTTTAATAT
Source organism: uncultured Bacteroides sp. (assembly GCA_900544075.1). GTDB lineage: Bacteria > Bacteroidota > Bacteroidia > Bacteroidales > Bacteroidaceae > Phocaeicola. The sequence goes on along the minus strand of UQTJ01000062.1, from coordinate 504 downwards.
CTATTAACCAAAACAAGATTATTACAAAAAGAAAAACAAAAAAAATATATCAAACTTAATATTTTCATATACCTTTGTAAATATGAGAATCTTAAACCAGGATATCTACTTGCTAAGTTGTTTGCAGCAAAATGACCTAACAGCTTTTGAATGCATTTTCAGAAAATACTACCCGGTATTATGTGCATACGGTGCGCGTTTTGTACCAATTGAAGATGCAGAAGAAATCGCTGGTGATACTTTATTGTGGCTATGGGAACATCGACAAGCTCTTAATATTCAAAATTCATTAGGCGGATACCTTCTTAAAAGCGTTTATCACAAGGCCATAAATCAAATCAAAGAAAATGAAATAAAAAATGCAGCTGATACCAAATTTTTTGAAGCGACGCAACAACTAATGGAAGAAGAAAGTTTTTATCGTTTTCAAGAATTATCAAAACGACTAAAAGAGTAAGCATTCGAAGAAATGCACCTTTTACACTTTGAGGTTTGGTTGTAGCT
>UQTJ01000061.1 GCA_900544075.1 uncultured Bacteroides sp. | reverse complement strand
TTTCTTTATTTGTGAAACTGCGTAAAGATACGATATTTTTCATGAAATTCAAAAAAGACAGTTAAACTTGCGACTATTCTATGTTCGTACGGCGTTCATTTCGCGTTCACTGGGCATTCATTAGATATTTTTTTAATGGTATTTAAGGCGTTTAAACATTAAAGGGCTTTGCAAGGGTTTTGAAAAGAAGTTACGATACAAACTCTAACAATCTTATTGTATTGAATCAATGCCACCTTTGTCAGACCTCATAAGTTTTATAATACCATCAGACTTCAGCCTTGCCGTTTGTTTTTCTACAGTTTTTTTGGGGGGGAATGTCTATACGTTTAGCCATTACGGCTACGCTTTAATTATTCTCCTAAGAGAGTAAAACAATGATTTTTCCCTACTTCATTTTCAATACCAATAATAGTTTTATTCATACAATAAGTTGTTCTAAACATAATTCTTTGTATTCTACAATTAAGACAAGGAGTTGTATTTACAGATTCTTTGTCTGCTTATACCAAAAACAAATAAGAATCTCTATTTTTAGTACAAATAAAATATATGTTAGAATTATATTAAGAATAAAAAGGCATAAAGCGAACGATAAAAACTAATTCACTTTATGCCTTTTACAAATTAACTATGATTATACAACTATTCTAATTTATTAGTAATTAGGATTTTGTACTAAAAGGCCACCAGACAAATCGATTTCATCTTGTGGGATTGGTAAAATAGTTCTGTAATCGTCATAACTGATGTCGGAGCCTACATGGAAATTTTTTACGGATTTTTTGTTTCTCCAATAATCGAACGACATACTGTTTTCTGCAAATAATTCTACTCTACGTTCCTTCAGAACATCATCAAGTGTAAAATTGCTTCCGTCACTATAACTATTTATACGATTTTTTCTAAGCATATTCATATAATGATCAGTGTCATTATCTGGATTATCTGCGTAAAGAGCTGCTTCTGCCGCAATTAAGTAAACTTCCGAGAGACGAATAATTTTAGGGTTATTAATGTACAAACTATTTTCTCTTCCCGGATATTTTGCCGGATAAGTACCAGGCTCACCATATTCTTCAGCATCTTCCTGAACTTTAATCATTTTGGACCTTACATCATCAGTATTTGCAGTCAGGTATTGGTATAGCCAAGCTGTTTTTACAAATGCACATTCGCCATATCCGTTAGCATCGCAATAATATCCTACAGCATTTCTTTGCGCATTGTAAACACTTGTTATTTTCATTTCAAACAACGATTCGTCTGTAAATTCTTTGCTCCAAGCTTCCTGGTAGTTATCTATAGTGTATAATTTATATTTATCGCAAGCTATAACTTCATCAGCATCTTTTAAAGCTTCGTTATATTGTCCATTATATAAATATACTCTTGAACGAAGAGCTAAAGCAGCCCAGTAATTTATGTATCCATCATGCTTGTCTTTTGAAAGAAGAGGTAATGCAGTCTTAAAATCTTCCAAAATTTGATTGTAAGTTTGCTTAAGAGTGCTTCTTTCGCCTATATAGTTATTGTCATATGCTTCAAGTGATAATACCAAACCTGAATTTTCAGCGTTTACGTCTACTCCTGTAGTTGGTATTCTACAGAAATATCTTGCCAAATCAAAATGTAGTAAAGCTCTCCATGCATACAACTGACCTTTATAATCATTAAAAGTAGCTTCTTCTTTTTCTGTATAAGGGACTTCGTCTATAACACTTAGGATTTTATTTACATTAGCGATAGCTTTATAAAAGTAATAATATGCATAATATGCTTCTGCGCTATACTTGTTGATATTATATCTGGCTAATATACCAGCTTGGTTATTGTTACTTATAGCATAAAAGTCTTCACCTCTTACATCTGCATATATTGCAAAATCTGCGCTATAAGTCATTCTATCTTGCGACAATAAATATGGTATACCATTTACTGCATATTTCAAATCTGTCATAGAAGTAATAGCTTCTTCAACAGGAAGTGCAGTAGAAGGTTCTTTTTCTAAGAAATCCTGGCAGGATGACATAAAAAGACATCCTACTATTCCTAATATATATATTTTTTTCATATTCAATTCTTTTTATAGTTCAAAGTTTATACCAAACATAAACGATTTTGTAGGAGGGGTATCCACCTGTCTGTAACCGTTAATATCAACATCAGGGTCAATATTATCAGTAGCACAATAAATCATGAAAGGATTAATTGTTTTAAAGAATACCCTTAAATTACTGATATATTTTTTAGATATAGGTATTCTATATCCGAAAGTTATGTCTCTCATACGAACGTTATTTGTAGATTTAACTATTCTTGAAGAGAAACTATCGCTTCTGTAAGGGTTGTTATAAATAGGTTTAGGATTATCGACAATATCTCCTGGTTCCCTCCAATAATTACCTGCTACTTCTTGTGAAACATTAAAACTACCTACACGGAAACCATCTGAGTGAGTCAAGAAATATCCTGGATAGTCAAATAAGCTAGCACCCGTTTGGAATGACAACATGAATGATAAGTCAAAATTTTTATAAGTAAATGTATTTGTCATACCTCCCATCCAGTCTGGTACAGCTTTACCGACTATAGTCTTTCCTGCTTCTGAGTAGTAATTTGTCACGCCTTTAGAATGATCTTCCGGATCAATCCAAAATTCTCCGAGACCTGTTTCTGGATTAACTCCAACCCATTCTGGCAAATAGAATGAATGCATAGACTCTCCTTCACGTAAAATATACATATTACCATCTCCGTATAATACGTCATTACCGTCGGGCAAATCAGTAATCTTGACATCTTGTCTTGTTACATTAAAACTAGTTGTCCATGTAAAATCTTTAGTAGATATGTTGGTTGAATTAATAGTCAATTCTACGCCTTGATTAAGCATTCCACCAATATTATCCCAGTTAGATGAAAAACCTGTTACAATACTTTTAGGAACTTGGAACAAAAGGTCTGTTGTCTTCTTGTTATAATATTCTAATGTAAGACTGAGTCTATTGAATAAGCTTAAGTCAATTCCGACATTTAGGTTTTTAGACTTTTCCCATCCTAAAGTTGCACTACCTGGTGTACCCCAATATATTGCACTTTGGTCTCCGTAACCTCCTCCTAACGAGTAAGTTGACATATGAGCATAATAATCTCCAGGAAGATTACCGTTTGTACCATATGATAATCTGACTTTCAAATCATTAATAATATTATTATCTCTTAGGAATTCTTCACCTGTAATTCTCCAAGCACCGGAAACAGACCAGAAATTAGCCCATCTGTTGTTTGGACCAAGTCTTGAAGAACCGTCTCTACGGAAACTAGCTGACAAATAATACCTGTTATCATAGTTATAACTAACATTGCCTAAATATGACATAATAGAAGATTCGTAATATTCACTCGCCATTTGATGCGGCTGTCCATTTGACAATTCAGGTAACTTGTTAGTTGGGTAAGTTTTTGCACTTAAATACTGCATCAATAAGTACCTATCTTCTATTTCGTAACCAATTAAGGCATTAAGGTTATGCGAACCAAATGTATTATTATATCCTAAAGTTGTAGATGATGTCAATGTTTTATTAGTGTAAACATATCTTGCACCCAGACCACCATATGATTCACCATTTACACTCTCAGGAGCCCAGAACTCGCGCTCTTTATTATCCATATAATCATATCCGAAAAGAGTTCTTGCAGTGAAACCTAAAGGTAAATTTATAGTTGCTTCGAAATTAGTTAAACTTCTTAGCATATCAGATGAAACAGTTTCAGCATTTGGACCTGTAGTTTGTCCTAACATTAAATTTGGATTTGATATTTTTGAACTAAAAGATGCATTTTCATTGTATGAACCATCTTCTAAAATGTTTTCAGCTGTAGGGTCCATTGAATAAAGTATAGACAACGGACTGGAAGTTCCAAATCCTTGCGCCTGGTCGTTTTGGTCGCGGAATCCGTTTGTTCCTGTAAATGACAACATTTGTCTGAAACTTAAGTTTAACCACTTGTATGCCTGGTGGTCAACATTGATACGTCCACTATATCTTTCAAAATCACTTCCAGATACTATACCATTGGTTTTATTATATCCAAATCCTGCGTAAAATTTGGTTTTGTCAGTACCTCCGCTTATACCGACCTGGTGGTCTGTAATCATACCTGTACGATAAACTTGATCTTTCCAATTAGTGTCAATATCTGAGCCTGGATTCCAAAAGAACATAGGGGTAAATTCATTTGCAAAAGATGTAGCATCAGTCAAAGGTTTATTGAGATAATACTCTGAATACTCATTCGCTGCAGCAGGCATAATTTCTGCGAAATTCTTAAATGCATCATTATAGTATTGCTGAATTTGACTCGCATTCATGGTGTTATATTGACTCTCTACTGCCATTTTAGTCCATCCGGTTTCCATGTTATAGGTAACTTTAGTTTTACCCTCTTTTCCTTTCTTGGTGGTAATTATGACAACGCCATTAGCGGCTCTTGAACCGTATAATGATGCTGCGGCAGCATCTTTAAGAATAGTCATACTTTCTATATCATCAGGGTTAATAGAAGATAATATAGATTGAGACTTAAGTCCTGAACTCATATCGTCATTGACAACTGGAACACCGTCAATTACATATAATGGTTGAGTCGAACCGTTGATTGAACCTATACCACGTATCAATATTTTCTGATCCGCTCCTGGGTCACCTGTAGAACCTCCGACACGTACACCTGCAACTTTACCGTCTAATGATTTAACGAGTGATTGTTTTTGTGTACTAATTTCTCCTGCTTTCATTGTCGCAGCAGAACCTGTAAACGAAGATTTCTTTGCTGTTCCATAGGCTACAACCATAACCTCATCCAGAACTTCAGTATCAGAATGTAACACCACGTTTACAACCGGCTTAACTGCCACTTCCTGTGTCTTCATACCAATAAATGAAACAACTAAAGTTCCGGCCGAACTTTAGAGTTTTGTCTGGTTAATCAAAATATTTAATCATTTTTCTCTGCTGACAATGTCAGCAGAGGAAGATGTTTTGGATTTTTCAAGCATTTTTCTCCAAATCATTAACTATCCCTTGCGGAAGGATGTCTGCATAATGCTGTGTAGTCTTTATATTCTTGTGCCCAAGCAACTTCTGAACAGTCGTTATATTTACACCTTTATATACCAGTAATGTAGCGTTGGTATGTCTTGCTGTATGGAATGAAATATGGGTATTTATTCCTGCCAGATTCTTTATCTTGATTAAATCCTTATCAATGCTGGAATTAGAACGAATTCTGAAAAATGTGTCAATATTATATTTATATCTTTCAAGGATAGACATCGCATTTCCATTAAATAGGAGATACAAAGGAAGCTTTGCCTCTACTTCGGTTTTTACAGATTTATATATAAGCCATACATTATTATTAATATATACAAGGTTTTCCTTTCTCAATGAACAGAAATCTGAATATCTCAATCCGGTATAACAGCAGAAAAGAAACGCATCAAGTGTATGAAGCATACGTCTGTTTTTCCCTTCCAAAGAGAGATTTTCCAATTTCTGCAATTCATCAGGCAGAAGGAATGTATATTTTGCCTCACCTTTAAGCATCTTGTATTTTCTGAATGCATCTTCACCTTGCTTTATCAGCTCCCGGTTCATTGCTTCGTTATAAAAACTTCTAAGATGTTTAATATGTTTTATTATCGTATTAACCTTAAAATTTTTCGATGAAAGAAAATGCTCAAATCCCATAATGTATTCGTATGTAAACGATTTGAAAGACGTATCTGCATCATACGCATCTATAAGCTTTACTGTGGTCATAAGATTCTTCTTTGTGCTTTCGCGTTTTCTGCTTGAAGAAATATATTTTCTACAGAAATCAGTAAAAAGTTGAGAATTCTCATTTGTATTATTGTTTTCATAAGAAATAAGTTGTTCCAAAGTAAGAGGCGTGTCATTTTTCCACATCTGCAATTCTTTCCATTCGAGTTTAAGCATGCATTCCTGCAGAAACCTGTTCAATAGTTCATGGTTTGGATGAGAAGGCAATACTTCCTGTTCGTCCTTATTCCATTGAATAGGTTTAAGATACACATTTGTAGGTAAGTAGACTGTTTTTGAAACCTGTCTTGCTTCTACTTCAACCATGCTCATTTTGTTTGCATTTAGATTATTTTCACGATTTAGCACTAACTTAAAACAAATCTTCTCCATAATACTTTTTGATTTATAAATTGTGAGTATAGCTATGTTTAAATTGTCAAGGCATAAATTATTGCATATCATAAATGTCGAATTGTAACAAAATGCTACATGTATGACATTTTGTATATTTAGCGTAATAAAATATAGCATAAAATGGACTTTTTGAAGCAAATAGTCAATTAAAGTGTTAAAAGGTAAACAAAGTAAGCTTTTTGCTAAAAAAAAGAATGGTGTTTTGAAAATATTTTGTATTTTTGCATCCCGTTAGAGAGAACAAAAATTTATTAATGTAAAGTTAAACTTTAAGAGAGATTTTTATGAAAAGAAAATTGATGCTGTTAATGACCTGCCTGTTTATCGGTATAGGTCTGGTAAACGCTCAGGTCTCTAAAGTGACAGGTACTGTCACATCTCATGAGGACGGTTTGCCGGTAGTGGGTGCATCTGTATTGGTTAAAGGTACTACTGTAGGTACTGTAACTGATATCGATGGTAATTTCACTATTACTAATGTTCCAAGTTCGGCCGGAACTTTAGTTGTTTCATTTATTGGTATGAAGACACAGGAAGTGGCAGTTAAGCCGGTTGTAAACGTGGTGTTACATTCTGATACTGAAGTTCTGGATGAGGTTATGGTTGTAGCCTATGGAACAGCAAAGAAATCTTCGTTTACAGGTTCTGCGTCTAATGTGGATAGCAAGAAGTTGGAATTAAGACCTATTACAAATATTTCAAAAGGTCTTGAAGGTCAGACTACTGGTTTGCTGACAACTTCCGGCTCTGGACAGCCTGGTGAATCGGCAAAGATTATTATCCGTGGTTATGGCTCTATTAATGCATCTCAGGACCCACTATATGTTGTAGATGGTATTCCTTACGATGGTGATATGTCTTCAATAAATCCTTCTGATATTGAATCCATGACAATACTTAAAGATGCTTCTGCAGGTGCTCTTTATGGAGCTCGTGGCGCCAATGGTGTTGTAATGATTACAACTAAACAAGGTAAGGAAGGTAAGGCTAAAGTGACTTGGCGTTCTACTGTCGGATGGTCTTCGCGTGCTTTGAAAGAATATGATATGGTAGGTCAGAAGGATTTTGTTCAGCTTACATATGAAGGAATAAGAAATGATTATGTATTTGGCAGTGGTTATGACTGGAATTCAGCTTCTTCTGCTGCTATGGGGGATTTGGGAAGTTATCTTGGAGGAAACAAGAATCCGGAAATCTATAATCCATTTAAGAATTATACCTGGGAAACCATTATAGATCCTGCTACTGGACAAGTTCGTGCTGATGCTGTTTCAGCATGGAACGAGTCTTGGATGGATGCAATACAAAAGAAAAATGCGTTTAGACATGAACATCAACTGTCGGTTAACGGTGGTACAGAGAAAACAAAATATATGTTCTCTCTTGGCTATCTTGATGAAGATGGTATATTGGTTAATACAGGTTTTCAGCGTTACAATGCGCGTGTAAATGTTAACTCTGAAATCAATGATTGGTTCAAGACCGGATTGAATACTTCGCTTTCTACTTCAAAACAGAATTTTAGCGATTACGATGGCTCTTCAAACTCTAACGTATGGTATTCAGCACAGTTTATGGCTCCAATATATCCTATGTATCTGAAAGATGCTGATGGAAATGATTTGCTTGATTCTAATGGTAATCGTCAACTTGATTATGGTGAAGACGGAAGACCACAATATTCTGATTTTAATCCACTTGGCGGTCTTACAGATGATAAGGCTGATATCAAGAATGATGTTGCCAGTGTTCGTACATTCATGACATTCGGTTCCGATAAAGATAATGCCGGATGGGCTAAGGGAATAAAACTGTCAGTGAATTTCGGTGCTGATTATAGAAATCAATCACGTATGATGTATATGAACATGTATCATGGTAATCAGGCTGCAGCTGGTGGCTTGATATATAAATACAACACACGTACATTGTCTTATACTTTCAATCAGCTATTAAGCTGGAACAGAAGCTTCGGCCTTCACGATATTGATATTATGGCCGGACATGAATTTTATTCTTACGAGTATTCATATCTTGAAGCTGCCAAGTCAAACTTAGTTGACGGTATTTATGAACTCCGTCCTGGTACTTCGTTGCAGAGTGCTGACTCATATACAAATACTTACCGTGTAGAATCATGGTTGGGACGTATTAACTACAACTTTGATGAAAAATATTATTTTTCTGCTTCGTTGCGTTCTGATGGTTCTTCACGTTTCTACAAAGATAATCGTTGGGGTACTTTCTGGTCTGTTGGGGCAAACTGGCGTGTTTCTAAGGAAGAGTTTATGAAGGATGTTGAATGGGTTGATAATTTGTCTGTAAAGGCAAGCTATGGACAACAGGGTAATGATAATATATTAATCTATGATGCAAGTGTAGGTGATTATGTTCCTAACTATTATGCTTGGCAAAGCCTTTATCCATTTGATTATGCTAACGGAAACAATGTAGGTGCTATGATTTCGTCTTTGCAAAACAAAGATATTACTTGGGAAAAAAGCGGTAACCTTAACGTTGGTATAGAAGCTGCACTGTTTGATAGTAGACTGCGTATTAATGCGGAATACTATAATAAGAAAACTACCGATATGCTGTTGAGTTATCCTATGGCAACATCAAGCGGCTTCAGTGGATATAACGCCAATGTAGGAAGCATGCGAAACAGTGGCTTCGAATTTGAAATTGGTGGAACAATTATCCAAAAAAATGATTTGAAATGGGATCTTACTTTTATGGGATCAACTGTAAATAACAAAGTGTTGTCTCTTACAAAGGAGTCTCCGGAAATCATAAATGGTATATATTCAATCAAAGAAGGTATGCCTATCAATACTTTCTATATGGCAAAATCTGCAGGGGTTGATCCTGCAACAGGAGCGGAACTATTCTATGCTTATAAAAAGGATGAAAATGGCAATATCACAGAAGAATATATAACAAGCGACTATAATACAGCAAATAACTGCAAGTATTATTTGGGCAGCCGTATTCCAGATCTGTATGGTAGTATTGGTACAAACCTTTCATGGAAAGGACTTGACCTGAATATCCTTACTACATATTCTATCGGTGGTAAAATATTCGATTATCTGTATGAAGGTTCTATGAATACAATGTATGTCGGAAACACATGGAATTCACATGCTTTGCGTCGTTGGCAGCAACCTGGTGATATTACAGATGTTCCTCGTATAACAATTGGTGGAACAGCCCGCTCTGACCGCTTCCTTATTGATGCTTCTTATTTTGCAATAAAGAACATTACTCTTGGATATAATTTGCCACAGAGCTGGATGAGAAAAGCAGGAATGAACAACGTAAGAGTATTTGCATCGTTCGATAATATAGCTTTGTTCTCTCACCTTGATGGTATGGATCCACAGTATAGTTTCGATGGTAATACAGACTATTCATACGCTCCAAATAAAACTTTCTCTTTGGGTGTGGAAGTTAATTTCTAATTATTAAATAAAGTTTTCTTATGAAGAATATTTTCAAATATATATTTGTTGGTATGGCTGCTGTATCTGCAGTGGGATGTAGTGACCAACTTGATACATATCCTTCTTCGTCTGTATCAGGTGACCAACTTTTGACCAGTGCGCAGAATGCGCTGATTCCGCTTAATGGTACGATAAGGGCTTTTTATACAGCCGGTGTGTCAAATACATCCAATACTCACCAATGCTTTGGTATTTCAGCATATAATCTTATGGCAGATGTCATGGGTGAGGATTGTATTATGTCTGCTGCAGGTAGCGGATGGTTCTGGTATGACTGTATATATAAAGTAAAAGATAAGTATACATCCGTAGGATGGAGACCGTATGAGGCATGGAACGGTTATTACCAATGGATATCAAACGTTAATTATATTATTGCGGCAGAAGAAACAATGACCGGAACTGATGAGGATAAAAATTATGTTTTGGGACAAGCCTACGCGATTCGCGCATATAGTTATTTTATGTTGATACAGACTTATGCACGTACATATAAAGGACATGAGACCGATCCAGGAGTTCCTGTTTACACAGAACCTACAAACATTAACACGGACGGAAAACCACGCGGCACAGTTCAGGACGTTTATGACCAGATTACAAAAGATTTGACTAAGGCTATTTCGATGTTGAGAAATGCAAGCGAGCGTACAGTAAAATCTCATCTTGATTTATACACTGTTTTGGGTATTCAGGCAAGAGTAGCTCTAGTCATGGAAGATTGGCCAACAGCAAAGGCTGCAGCTGAAGAGGTTATTAATGATGGCGGATATAAAATTGGTGGTGAAGCTGAAATTCTTAACGGTATGAATGATGTTTCATTGAATAATGTAATGTGGGGGGCAGCTATATCTGCAGACCAGTCTGGATCTTATGCGGGTTTCTTTACTCACATGGATGCCGATCAGAAAGCTTATGGTGAATCTGCACGTAAGCAGATAAACAAAGATCTATATGCTCTTATGAATAATTATGATGATATCAGAAAATGGAATTCAGAAACCAAGAAAGGTTGGTGGAATCCGGACGATATCAATAATAAATCAGGCGGTTACCAGCAGGAGAAATTCAAGTTTAAAGATGGTGCCTTGTGGACTGGTGATTACATTTGGATGAGAATTGAAGAAATGTATCTTACTGCTGCAGAAGCGAACTGTCGTATTTCTGGAAACGAAGAGACTGCTAAAAAATGGTTGAGTACTTTATTGTTAGAACGTGGTTATAAAGATACTGATGAAAATGGAATAGTTGATTACTTGGAAGGGCTTACTGGTACTGAACTTGGTAAACTTACTACTGATAGAAAAAATTCATTACTTGAGGCTATCATCGACCAGCGACGTATAGAACTTTGGGGAGAATTTGGACGTATTTATGATATACGCCGTTTGCATCAGGGATTCAAGCGTACAACTGCTATGGGATGGCCGCAAAGTGCTACAAGCATAGGTAAGACAGATGACCCTGAATCATATGCTTGGGTTCTTACATTGCCACAGTCTGAGTTTGACGGAAATCCTTCTTTGGATCAAAGTAAAGACCAGAATCCTATCGGAGATGAAAAATAATAACATTTTAATAAAAGAAGAATTATTATGAATATTAAATCATATATATTAGGACTAAGTGCATTGTCAATGGTCGGTCTATCGGCCTGCGACACTGACAATGTACGTTCCATTTATGAGAATGCAACAGCAGGTATAACTTTCCTGGCTGAAGAGCAGGAAGAAAGTTTTTCGGAAACGGCAACAGATCTATCGTTCAATGTGGATGTAGTACGTCAGAATGCTAAAGGAGAAACTACAGTGAATCTTATCTCTACATGCATGAAAGAGAATGAGAGTGGAAAGCTTGAAGAAACCACATGGAATGATAATATTACAGTTCCTTCTACAGTAACCTTCAAGGATGGCGAGACTATGACTTCATTTAAGGTTTCATTGGGTAATGATATCGAACAAGGTATGGAACATTATGTAAATGTCGTTCTTGATACTGAAGAAGAACCGGTTGACGCATATATGAGCAAACTGCTTATTTTTTCAAGAGCTTATACTTATGGTGAGTTTCAAGAAAAGACGTTAAAATCCAAGTGGTTCTCAAATGATACTCATGATGGAACAGCAAAAACTAAAACTATACAGATGCAGCAAGGCACTCAGAATACAATGATATATAGAACCAAGAATGTATATAAGACAGATTCTGAGGATGAAAAAGATTACCTTATGGTTATAACCCTTTCTCCTGAAAAAGATGGTGTAAAGGCTGCGAAAGTTGCTGAAACACAAGTTGCCAAGGAACTTACAGTTTCTGGTGAAGGTACTTGGGATGATAATTCTATAACACTAAAAATGAAATTCGTCGATACTAAGAATAAAAAGGAATATAAAGATATAGAAGAAATTTTTTCTCGATAATTCCTTATTTATTCTATAATTGATTTAACAGCCGATGAACATAACCGTGAACGATTGACGTTTCGTTCGGTTAAGTTTATCGGCTGTTTTCTTTTTTCAAAGCCTTTGCAAAACTCGCATACTTAATCACTGTTTTTGAATTTCATGAAAAATATCGTATCTTTACGCAGTTTCACAAATAAAGAAA
>UQTJ01000060.1 GCA_900544075.1 uncultured Bacteroides sp. | reverse complement strand
CGCATGTACAGTTCTTAATGGGGAAAGCGGCAGTAATGCCGCCGACCTACATAACTCTATATTTATAAAAACGCAACTTGTATTTATAGAAAATGTAAAGACGAAAACAAATTTATCGCTCCACAAAAAATTAAAGTGATTGCCACAAGACATATATCGGTAGAGGGAACACGTGCGACATGGCTCCCCCCCGATTCGACACACAGTGCCTGACTATTATTCCGGCTCACGTATTTAAAGTTATAAGTTATTCGACTGAATTCTGAATTTTGTGGGTGTCATGCCATGTCTTTTCTTAAAGATGCGGCAAAAGTACGCAATATCAGGTATTCCAACTTTTGCACACACGTCTTTAATAGGGAAATCAGTATTCAGCAACATGTCCGATGCTATGGATAGACGTGTAATATTCAAGTATTCTATGAAAGAATGCCCGGTTTGTTGTTTAAAATAGAAGCAAAAAGCTGTTTTATTCATACCTACATATTTAGATATTTCATCTAAGGTTATTTCTCTATGATAATTGCAGTTTATGTAGGTCTTGATACGCAAATATTTTATTTCATTTTTGTTAATATGTTTTTTGCCCACTATTGTCCTTCCTATCTTGTCCTCTGCAATTATCATCAAAATTTCCGCAAAAGAAAAGACTCTACGTTCACAAGTCTCGGAACGCATACGAAGCATCAAATTAACTATTTTCCTTTTGGTTTCCCCGGAAAAAACAATAGCATCTTTAAGCGTTAACAGATGTGTCATCATATCATACAATTCAGGAAAACATCTTTGAATATTCTTCAAAAGTCCTGTTTTAAATGTGATTGTAATATTTTCAATGCAACCATACTCATTGGCTTTGTCGTTTTGAAACTGCCAGCGATGTGGCATTTCGGGCGGAATCAAAACAGTATCTTCCGATGCAAAGTGCTCTGAAACATCCCCGATTAAACGCTCTCCTTCGCCTGTTATTACACAAGAGAGTTCCCAACTATGTTGCGCATGCATTGGAATTTGCTTGTCGTATGGCAAACTAACGTATTCATATTTTAAGGATTCTGCCATTTTATAAAATGATTAAAAGATTTATATGATACATGCAAATATAGTACAATAAAAATATATTTATGTCCAATTGCCTTATAAAGACAAGGTGTATTTTTGCGAAAAATCGAATTTATGCAAAAGATTTTCAATATTCTTATCAATAGACGAATAAACAAACATGTAATAAAATGAATAAGAATTTGTATTTAGCTTCTAAACCAAGGTATGAGATTTTGGATGGGCTTCGTGGAGTAGCGTCAGTGATGGTAGTGCTTTTCCATCTTCTTGAAACTTATTCCGAGGGTCCCTCACATCAACTGATAAACCACGGTTACCTTGCCGTGGATTTCTTTTTTGTCCTTTCAGGATTTGTCATTGGATACGCATATGACGATAGATGGGACAAGATGACCGTTTGTGGATTTTTTAAAAGACGTCTGATAAGACTTCATCCTATGGTAATAATGGGAACGGTAATCGGAGGCTGCCTGTATTTTTTCGGACAAGGTGATGGATTCGGACTCATTGGAAATATCTCCGGATGGAAGGTTCTACTTGCATTTATTATGGGCTGTCTCATGATTCCTTGTAGCCCTAAAATGGATATTAGGGGATGGGGAGAAATGAACTCCTTTAATGGCCCAAACTGGTCATTGACTTGGGAGTACATAGCAAATATTCTTTATGCCCTAGTCTTAAGAAGAATAGGCAAAGTAATTCTGGCAATCTTGGCAGTGATAGCGGCGTTTTGCACGCTTGACCTCTGTCTGAACTGGAATATTTTCGGACTGCTGACAGAAGGACGCAATGCGCAAATGTACACCGTTATAGGAGGATGGAGTTTAACTTCGGAACAGGTATATATAGGACTTACCCGTTTGTTCTATCCATTCCTGATTGGACTTTTGATTTCACGCATAGGAAAGTTTATAAAAGTGAATGGAGGATTTTGGTGGTGCTCGTTCATTCTTGTTGTTGTTTTCTCGCTACCATGTATTGGAGGAGAAGGAAACATTCTTAATGGAATGTACAATGGACTCTGCATTCTTGTTCTTTTCCCACTTGTAGTCATGATGGGTGCCGGTAGCCGGATTAATGATGAAAAAAGTGCTAAATTATGCACATTCCTTGGAGAACTGTCATATCCACTTTACATAACTCACTATCCTCTGATGTATATGCAGATGAATTGGGCTTGGGCACATCCTGACTCTCCTGTCTATGCTCATGTAATGGTTGCATCCGGCTGTTTTATCCTTTCTATAGCTATTGCATATAGTTGCTTAAAACTTTATGACATTCCGGTACGCAAATGGTTGACTGATAAATATTTTAGAAGGAAATAATATGGACATTAATCATTTAGGCATATTCGTCTCAGATTTGAATAGTGCCAGGAACTTTTTTGAAAAATTTTTTGGATTCACTTCCGGAGAGAAATATACTAATTCGTTGAAGAAGTTTTCATCTTATCTGCTGACCTCAGACACAGGAAAGTCACACATTGAAATTATGCACAGAGAAGATATCAAAGAGAAATCTGACCTAAATTTTTTTACAGGACTTCATCATATGAGTTTTACAGTAGGATCAGATAGCGCAGTTGACAGCTTTGCTGAGAGACTTGCATCTGAAGGGTATGAAATCATAGACGGACCTAGAAAAACAGGTGACGGGTATTACGAGTGCTGTATACGGGTGTTTGACGGAATTCTTATTGAGGTGTGTTCTGAATAATTCAAATTTAATTGCAGATCACAGCATATAAACCTACCGAGTTTTTACTCAAAATTAGATTATTACAATTTGATATAAATAGTTCTTTATAATACGAAAATGGCCGATAAAATGAAACTTAAACTGTTTCTCACGCCATTTCCGTATCTCGACTTTTGTATATTAATTTTGTTCAGACTCGACGATATAATAACGAAAGTAAGGTAATAGAATGCTTCGGCTTGTCAATAAGGGTAGTCCACATACGTGGCAAGAGTAAAGAGTTAGTCTATCACATCAATTTCTAACATTTTTATTCAGAAAGAAACCTTTCGTCACTTGTCTCAGCCTAATTGACCTCCCCAAACATTTTCGTAACTTTTTTATAAAAAACGTTCGAAAATTTTGGTTTTATAAATTTTATTGATACCTTTGCAACCGCAAACGAGAAACAACGGTGCCATAGCTCAGTTGGTAGAGCAAAGGACTGAAAATCCTTGTGTCCCCGGTTCGATTCCTGGTGGCACCACTTTTACAAAACGAAAAATCATGAAAACCGCTGAAATACAGTTATTTCAGCGGTTTTTTCTTTATGTACTATCCGCAAAAATATGCAATCTGGTGCAATAAAAAATTGCTGATTCGGTGGCTTTTTTTGAGTCCTATGAAAAAACCACCGATATGTACCATACTTCACTTATTCTCAACGATTTGCGTGAATCATTTTCAGGGATGAAATTCTACATTTGCATACCCTACTGAATGACGGATGAAACACAACGTCTGCTACAGGCTTTCTTATCCGATGATATGATTGTACCTACAGGCGGATAATAGTAAGAGAAACAAAAAACGGTGGTTTTTTAGAGCCGGCAATAATAAAAGCCACCGAATTTAACATTTCTCTCCAGCCATCCGCTCCATTCAGGATTGACGAAATAACCGAATGTGCAACTTCAAAAAGAAAATGATCATGAAACAAGGAACAATGAACATTCTATTTTTCGTTCTGAAAACAAAACTGCTGAAAAATGGCGAGGCTCCAATCCTAATGAGGATTACCATCAACGGGCAATATGAAGAAATAAGAATACAGAGAAGCGTTCCATTAAAGAACTGGAATCCGGCCAAGGGATGCAGTAAAGGAAAAGACAGGGCTTCCATCGAATTGAACAACTATATTTCCGCCCTCACTACACGCGCATACGAAAAGCACAAGGAACTGACCTTTGAATCGGCACTGATAACTCCAAAGACAATATTAAAGCGTGTGTTCGGAAAGGATGAGACTGTCCGGACGTTGCTTGGAACAGTCAAAGAAGAAATTTCCTCAATGGAAAAGGTTGTTGACATAGACTATTCTCCCGTCACCATCAACCGTTATAAGAATGTGCTCAGAAAACTTGAAACATTTGTACCGCGGTTTTATGAGAAGGAGGATATTACATTCCATGAACTTTCCCCTGATTTCATCAAGGCTTTTGATGTTTTCCTGAAGACAGAAGCCGGACTGTGCCGCAACACAATAGTCCGCTACATGAAATGCCTGAAGAAAATCACCAATATGGCAATAGCCAAAGAATGGATGCGGAAAGACCCGTTTTACGGATATAAGATGGAACAGGACGAGACTGATCCGGTATTCCTGACAAATAACGAGCTTCAGGCTATAATGAATAGGAATTTCGATATTCCGAGACTGGAGCTTGTCAAGGACATCTTTTTGTTTGCGTGCTTCACCGGTCTGGCGTTCGCTGATGTATCCACATTAAGACCGGAACATCTGGAGCAGGACAATAACGGTGACTGGTGGATAAGAAAAGGACGTGTAAAGCTGGAGAGAAGAAGAAAGTCAAGTTCCATAGCAAATGTTCCGCTTCTTCCTGTTCCATTGGCAATCCTGAAGAAATACGAATCACATCCGATATGTCTTAAACAAGGGACTTGCCTTCCTGTTGTCTGCAATCAGAAGGCAAACAGCTACCTGAAGGAAATTGCGGACTTCTGCGGCATCAAAAAGAATCTGACCACACATGCAGCTAGACATACGTTTGCTACGACCGTCACATTGGCCAACAATGTTCCATTGCAGGAGGTGTCTGCCATGCTCGGACATGCATCCACAAGAATGACACAACATTATGCAAGAGTCATGGACAGGAACCTGAAGGACAACATGAATATAGTAAGGAGCAAGATGGGGTTATAGAGATAAACCTATCTTATACCTCGCATAACCGTCTGTAATAACATACAGAGACCAGGCGCTTTCAAGATGAAGCCATCCTCATTTCTTGCAGCAAAGATAGTTGTTTTTCCGAATGATCGCGCAAGGCGGCCCCTGAAGGGGCTTGGTTGCCTGTGAAAAAATCTTCCTCTTGCTGGCGCAAGAGCGTATTTTTTCACGGCAAGCCTTGCAGCAATCATCGGAAAACGAACTGGGGAACGCACAAGAAATAAGAATGCCTACCCACGGGCAGGCCATGTATAACTCAATAAATGGAAGATTATGGAAGCGAACAATGTGGAAAAAAGGTTCAATGACTGGTTTACGGTGTCTTATGACAGGTTAAGAAATCTCGTTGGCAGATACGGGGCACTGGATGAGGACAATTTTCATGACACTTATCTGTTTGTAAGAAAGCAGGTGCTGAATCCGGAAAGGGAAATAACGGATTATGAAGCATACTTTATCGGATGTTACAGGAAAGCGTTCATGGCCAAGTTCAGGCTGGAAAGCAAATATGCCCATCCGGATGAATATTTCTTTCTTCGATGTGGGGAAGATGCGGATTTCCTTTCTCCGGATGACCTGAACAGCTGTGAAAAACTGGTGAAGGACATTCTTAACTTTATCAGAAGAAAGTTCTCCTATCAGGAATACAGGATGTTTACGTTGCGTTTTTATGAATCAGACTTTTCATTCAAGGCGTTGGGTGAATGTATGGGTATATCGGCAAGTGCCATTTCAGGAAAAGTAAACACGATCATGGATGCAGTACGGTCAAACCGGGGATTCTCATGGAGAAGCCAGATGCTGGCAGTAGAAGGATTCATATCCTAATCCGTTAGTTTATTGTATCACCATTAAAACAGAAACTTATGGCACTGATAGTATATAACAAGGAGAACTCACGTCCGCAGCAGGTGGTTTATCAGGGGAAGCGGACAATTAATATGGACAGCAAGGGAACGGTTTACCTGTCAAAGACAATGTCTATAGAACTGGGGATTCTCGGTGGAGGACGAGTTAATTTCGCACACGATGAGGATACGGGAGAATGGTATATCTGCCATACGACAGACAAGGACGGGTTCACTGTATGGAAAGATAAAAGGTGTGCCAGATTCTCTGCCGGATTCATCGTCAGAAGAATCATGCTTCAGGCAAAAGTGGAAAGGAAGACCGTACAGTTTATGATTGCCAAGGCTCCCATAGAGGTGGGAGGTACAGTATATTACAAGATTCTACTTTCCAATCCGATTTTCAAATAGCAAGAAGATGGCTCAGAAAGATCCATTATCAGATAATGGTGATGGATTTTTCCGGGCTATGTTGTTTGGATTTTTACACCATACTATTTGGAGCATTAGGATATTGTTTTGTCAGGGCATTATATTGGCATAATACTATGTCCTGACAATATTATAATATGGGGGTACTATGTTATTGCAATATTATGTTATTAGGGTATTATGTTGCTATGTTACTATGTTATTGCAATATTATGTTTTTAGGGTATTATGTTGTTATGTTACTATGTTATTGCAATGTTATGTTATTAGGATATTATGTTGTTATATTACTATGTTATTACAATGTTATGTTATTAGGGTATTATGTTGTTGTGTTACTATGTTATTGTAATGTTATGTTATTAGGGCATCATGTTGTTGTGTTATTATGTTATCAGGGTATTACACTATTGCAATATCACAACAGAGCTTATTCTACATACGCACTGATTATCAATATATTACAATCTTCATTAAGAAGTGCATACAACTTTACTATAACAATCTGCATACTATTATATGATACAGATTGATATGTAATATCTGTAAATCAGGATGCCATAGTTCAATACAGCATAAAACTTTCAATATTGAATATTTAAATTTCGGCAAATGACTAAATATCAGGCACTCCATTCACACGATATTCAACTCTGCATACATGTTTGTCACAAACAAACTGATATTTACATTTTTCATCAGGCAAATATGACTCTATTTTATAGCTATAAATGGGCATGGAGCCACAATCCACTTTAAGTGGATTCTCTGTTCAAACGAACAGAGCAAGTTGTGTTTTTGTCCGACAGAAAGTATTCTGCCAGACAAAAACCAACTTGCCCTCTCTCACGGTCGGGGAATTTTCCTCCGAAGTCGGAAATCTATAAAAGGGAATTTTAGTTTATTTTCAATGAGATTCAAGTATCCATAGGTATAATTTCCATATGCCGATTTTATTTTTTACTGTATCGGTTATTGATATAGTTTGCTTATTGAACTAATTGATTTTTTCAGTTTTCACCTATTTCATAATGAAAGCTTGTATTCATATTTTCAGAATAATAGTATATCTGAAAATCATATAGTATAATATCCTCTCTTTTCATCAATAATGTTATAGTTTTCACAATACTATCTAGTTTGTTTTTTAAACCTTCCTTGCTAATAGTACCATTTGATGCGTATATTGTAAGACAATACGAGTATTTTCCCCTGTGTCTATTAAAAAAACTTGCTTTATAAATCTGCCTATCTATTGAATCTATAGGTATATTATACAACACCTTCTTAAAAATACACATCTCACTGACAGCAATAGCTTTATCCTCTTCATGTTGTGCCACGCAAGCAACAGCGAAGAATGAATATGAGAAAATAAAAAAAAAGACATACGCTTTTGTATGTTAATTCTTTAAGAACGGCACCAAATTCCATACTGTTCCTCCTTTTGTATAAGCATGATTTAATGCATCTGTATTTTTTACTTCAATATAGTGTTCTGGCAACATTTTTTCTATCATATAAGCACAGGAAGAATCCAAATATGGTCTTCTTTTTACCAAAGATATGAAAATGAAAAAAAAGACAACTATTGTTCGCTTAATTTTTTATCTATGATATGTTTAGAAACACAACTTACCTATTTAATTATCTGTTAAATATTCATCTTTATGACAATAAATTTTGGAATATCCCTATTTTTTCCGTACTTGCATTTTGGAACTTTAAATATATTATTATGGCGGCATACAAAACAATAATGAGAACTGGCAGCATTTTTAATACAAATTCTGACGGTACTGCTATCTTCACGGATGTCTTTGAAGTAGAAAGCATGGAGTACTCTTTTGACAGAGGCATCAGCGATAACGGCAAACCTTCCACTCCTATCGTTGGTGGCATGGCTACCGTTGCATTCAGAGGATTTCCTCCCCAATATCTTCATAAATGGATTCTTAAGAGTGAAGAAAGGTTAAATGTACAACTCGAAGTATTGAACTTGTCGGAAGAAAGTATACCAGAAGAGACATTACAATTGCTCAATGCGGCATGTATTTCAATGAAGTTTTCTTATGAAGGGCTCGGTGAACAAGGTCTTGTCACAACCATACTCACATTGCAGGGTGAAGATGTCACATTAGGTTCAGACACGCTGTATTATGAATGGCAGGAAAGCCGGGACAAACCACAACGGCCAGCATCGATATTCGTCTCAACATTTAATGCAAGCAAAGCAATTCCTATTGTCGTCGATCCATGTATCAAGGCATTTATGGAGATTGACGAGGACTGTGCACAGAAGCCGTATAGTCTAGATTATTTCTCCATAGAATTTATGCAACGTGTGGATCATAAAGGAGAACCCGCCTGGGAAGAAAAAGGAGGCTTGTTTTCAATATCGCTGAATCATCCGTCAAATTATCTGCTTAATCATTGGGCAATGTATAAGCACAAGCAGAAACATTCCGGCTATATAGTATTCAGGAATCCTGACGGGATGTCCAGTGCTGTCCTTTCCATCCGTTTTGAGAACGCATATTGCATAAGCTACAAAAAGTCCGTATCAGCCGCAACCGATGGAATCCTTTTGGAAATGATTATCACACCGGAGTTCCTGAAGTTTGGGAATATAGATTTTAACAATGGTAAATGGGCTGAAGACTGATATGGAACATAAGAATACAAATGACAAGAATGAATACCATTTCCAGCTGCCGGAAGTGGTAGTGAAAGGCAAAATGCCGGGATGGATGCGCAGGCAATTGGGAATAGCACTTCACCGGAATCCTGCATTATTTAGAAAATGCATGAAAAATGCCACTTCAGTAGAGGGAGAACAGTTTTATTTCAATCTGGCTTTCAATGCGGCAAGAGAAGAAGCAGGACAACAGTTTGTTCAGGCATCCTTGACAGTAGCCGGGATTATTTCTGCCATATCTACCGTTGGTGCATCACTTGCCGCTGCAACTTCATTTGGACGTAAGGCAGCATTGCTTGGACGTGGAGCTTTATTGAAAGGAAGTACATATGCAGGTAGAATTGCTTCTTACATAGAGGCAGCTTCGTTGAGAGGTGGAATGGCTGTTCAAAATACAATAATACGTTCTGCCACACATTTAAGAACACTTAGTAATATAACTGGTAGAATGCTTTATCCAAATGGCTTGAGTTATGATACGATGTTATTAATGGGAGCAAGTGATCTGAGTTTTCAATTCGGTAGCAGGTTTGCTTATAATCATTTTTATTGGGGGAAAAACTGGAAAGAATCTGGAATAGATGCAATACAAAAAGTGAATATTACAAGTGTTCTTTCATCTTCTTTAGGTTTACCTTTAAGTATAAATGCTGCTATGTCTGCTGCTTTTGATTTGAAAATAAGTGAACAGAGAACTATATTTGATTCTATCTCTACTGTGGATTTTTTAATAAATTATACAGGTAATTTTGCATTTGGAAAAACTATGGATAATGTATCATCGAAGTTTTTTCAAAATATGTTGCAAAATAAAAAAATCCATATCCCATATATAACAGAAAAAGAAATACAACAAATCAATAGGAATTTACATAAGTGGGGAGATGGTACCATAAATCAAATGGGCAAAGGAATGATTTCAATCTATCAAGTATGGTACGAGGAACAAATAGATTCTATATTAAGATTCAATTCATATAAAACTAATATAAAGACTGATGAAAAATAAAAAAGGAATTTTTATCCGCATAATATCAATAATAATATTATTATCATTGCCAATAATATACCTTATGGATGAATTGTACTTTTTTAGCGAAAGTAACAAACGCTATACTATTGGTGTATATTATAAAGATGGATTTATAATCAATTCGAGTACGAGTAGAGAAAAAGGATTTATTTATTATGTTGATAATGTTAAACATATCGCAACAACAAGCAAATATAATAATACAAATTTTCCCCTTACACGTACGTTGATAATGTTTTCATATGTATTTCCAGGTAATGCGAATGTATTAACTTGTACTATACCTAAATGGGTATTATCCCCACCCAAAGACGGATGGAAACAGTTTCCTCCCGACATAAACTGGAAGGGTGCGGAACTTGATACCGCCTATATGAAAAAGATGGGTATAGCAATCCCTTAATAAGACAAATGAGAAATAAGATGTTTATGAGAAAGATATTGTTGTCATTACTGCTGTTTTCTCTCTGTGGAAGTATGATCTTCGCACAGGAGCCATTGGAGATTAATAATGTGGAACGTGTGCCATTGGGGAATCTTACATACCAATGGCGAAACATATATGACCGTACCCCTCTACACGGCAAATGTCGGATTATATTAAGCTTCAGCTCATATCTCATAGCCAACTTCAACAAGGACGGTATCCTTGACGGAGCATACGAGGAATATAAGGACAACCGTCTGTTCAAGAAGTTGACCTATGTAAAAGGTAGGGCGAAAGGAAAAGGATACGAGTACTATTATGATGGAAGTCTGTTGAAAGAGTATTCCTATAACGAGCAAGGCAAGCTGGACGGTATAATGGTAGAGTACGGTCATGCAAGAAGAACGGAACGAGATTACAAGAACGGGAAGATTGACGGGCAGGAACGGATATTCGACAGTAACGGAAATCTGATTACCTATGTCTCGTACAGTAACGATATGCGGCATGGTCCTTTCCGCATCTATGAGGAGGGAGGCGATGATATGCCGCCATTCATTAGAGAAGGATATACCTGGGGCTGGAACGGAAAGAAAGGGAAATACAAGGAAACATGGGCACAGAGCGGAAAGCCGAAATGTATAGAGCACTATACGGAGAATGGGGAGAAGGCTGGTCTGTGGCAGGAATGGGACTATAACGGGAAACTCATTAGGGAAGAAAACTATGCGGAAATGCCATACTATACAGTGATGTTTGACAGTAACGGCTATCCGATAAAGCGTTATTACTATAAGGAAGACCTGTCTACAAACAGCGTACAGTATTTCTATCCCGGAACGGACAAGGTAATGAAAGATGAATACAACATCGACTTCAGGAACTTCAAGCGTGATTACCGCCAGTTTTATGAGGATGGTATGATACAGGAAGAGGGACACATGAAAGGAGGTGAAGTGGTGTTTTCAAAAGAGTATTACAAGAACAGGCAGCTGAAATGCGTGAAAAAGATACAAAGAATATACGGATATGATATTCTTACAGTTACAGAACTGTATGATGAAGAAGGAAAACCTCTGCCTATTCCATCAGGAACATTCTAATGGAGGGAAAAAAGATTGTGTTTGAATGTTTAAACAGTTATCCCTTCCATCAAAGATAAATCCCAATCCTGATTTGCCAGCCGCATTTATTTCTTTTTTCAGGAGAATTTTCCTTATGGCTTACGCCATGAAAATTCACCTGAAAAAGAATGCGGCGGCAAACGGATTGGAATTAAAGGAAAGATTACAGGGATTAACTGCGACCGACGTGACGCATAGCCGTAAACTAAAGGCGGCTATCCTTATATCTCATATCTGACCTCACGAATACTGTGAAAATGCACCTTCCCCAATAACAAAACATAACCTGCTTATCCAATCCCGAAATAAGACAGGGATTTCAGCTCCCTCCGATCTGCATAGTCCGGTGGCTTCGCTATGACGTCTGATGTAATATAATGCACTTTGATGATAGTCTCTTGTGTTCCACAGCCTTCTATTCTATTTTTGTACCAACCACTTAAACAAATGATTATGGAGATAGTGAACATAGAAGCTGGTGCATTTATGGAAATGAACGACATATTGTTCAAGATAGAAAAACAACTGAAAGGACTGAGCTCTTCCAAATCTGAACTGAATGAATGGTTGGATAATCAGGATGTATGTATTCTTATGAATATATCAGACAGAAAACTGTTGTCTTTAAGACAGAAAGGGCTAATCCCCTTCAGTCGTATAGACAGAAAGATTTATTATAAAAAAGAAGATATTCTAAGCTATATTAGGAATAACCTTAAAACATATACAAATAATGGAAATGGGACAGCAGGTATTGAATAAAGATAGTAATGAGGTCAAGAGATTTATTGAAGTCATGGAAGGTATATCCAAAATGTTGAATGCAAATTCTTTAATCTACAGACCTATATTAGACGGGAA
Organism: uncultured Bacteroides sp.; assembly: GCA_900544075.1. GTDB lineage: Bacteria > Bacteroidota > Bacteroidia > Bacteroidales > Bacteroidaceae > Phocaeicola. The sequence continues at coordinate 725 of UQTJ01000060.1, read as the reverse complement.
CCGCTATATTACAGAACAAGAATTATCAAAGGCTCTCAAAATAACCAAAAGAACACTCATTGAATATAGAATGAATGGCAAATTGCCATATTACAAAATAGGAGGAAAGATCCTGTATAAAGAACAAGACATTATAGATATATTGGAAAGAAACAAAGTTTTGGAATTTGAATGATATTTCTTAAAACATTAGTAATCAAAAGCTAAACTTTATACAAATAACTTGTAACCACTTTAAATAACTATATAAATATTTGGAGGAATAGAACCGAACACTTACCTTTGTAAAGTCAAAGGATGATTAACGAGAATCTATCGAAAATTGGTGAATTTGGCATATGGCTGATTCAGTGGTTCGGGGATTTTTCCAAAGATATTAAAGTGCTGTAATTTAGGATTTTGAATTTATATGTTCGATTCCTGGTGGCACCACTTTGAAGGAAAGCAAAAGAGGCTGTCTCAAAATACTTTGAGATGGCCTTTTTTGTGTCTTCAAAAAAAATCGGACAAGTCCTAACTTCGCTCAGTTCACCGTATCATTGAACAGATAAACCTTGAAGAACTTTACCGCAGGTATTCTCCTAAAGGCTGTTCTGCATACCATCCACGTATGATGCTTCAGATTCTTGTCTATGCTTATTTGCGTAATATCTATTCCAGCCGTCGCATCGAAGAGTTCTGTCGCAATGACATACGCTTCATGTGGCTTACCGGCAATGTGACTC
>UQTJ01000059.1 GCA_900544075.1 uncultured Bacteroides sp. | reverse complement strand
AAAATACCGGTAACGACGAAAGATAGCATCTGACGATGCTCCTTTCTGTCCATTAATAATAATTGAGCACATGAAAACAGTTATATCATTACTCCTTTTATTGTTGTCCCTAATGCAAAGTTGCGAGTTTGTATATGAACGGCATCTTACAGGGAACTATTATTTGATAGCGGTAGATACCAAAGAAGATATGGATGTGTGTTATCACCGACAAAACGATAATGATGCGCCTTATATGGGAATAACCGGAGCGAGTGTTTACGCAGTGGGATATGACGATGATTTTATTCTGGTCAAGGCATATCGTGCTTTGAAGGACAGCATGGGCATATCCATGCAGCGTTATGACAAGAATACGACAGAATATTACATCATTCCCGTAAATAACACGCAAGAAGCATGGGAAGCGCAAGAAAACAAATTCGGGGCTTTCAGTAAAACGGATTTTGAAGTCAAACGGAAAGAACTGGGAGTGTCGGATGATATAACTTTTAAGGAGCTATAAATGTATTATTAACGAGAAAAGATAACGTCTTACGCCGTTCCTTGTCAAACGACCATTATAAACAGTAATGTAAAATATGAAACAGAAAATATACTATATCAGTATCTTTTTACTCTTTTGGTTTTGTGGAGCGGCTTATCCCCAAAATCACAAAGTGGATATTTTGCAGCAAGACCTTTCGAGCTTGTTTGACAATTCAAACATGATTGGCATATTAGGAGAAGATTGTAGCCGAATTGACATTCATATTACCGAAGTCCGGAAAATGAATAGTAGAGAATATGAGATAAAGGGTGTCAGTCGTACCCGACTATCCGTAATCTGTCCGTTTAGAGGAAAGGTTTGTATAGATAGCATTTCTTCCTGTTCTCAAATGATAAAAAGTGAATATACGGAAGTGGACGGTTTCATATACGGGCATTATTCGTTTGCGGAATACGGAGATAAACGATATAGCGGTACATTCTCCGGTTCATTCAAGCAAGGGTATCGGATGAGCGGACAACAAATAGAGAAAGGACGGAATGAAATAGCAGAACTGAAATTGAACTTATCTGAATATCGGGGCAAGTGGAAATCCGCAAGGGGACTGACAAAAGTCTGTTCTTGGGCAGATGAGATTATACCAGATACTCCTGCAAACTTTTGCCTGTTTAATGATGCAGGCGAATGGGTTGTATCACCGAAATATCGTAAGAATGGTTGGGAAAATCTATATAATGCCTATCACAATGAGCATCTGACAACGGACGAGATACAAAAGGCTCGTGAAGTGGAAGAACAGGAATGGTGGGTAAATAAAAGCCAATCATGTAAAATAAATTGAGTTTATAATAAAGCGTGATAACGCTTACAGCGTTCCCTGTTGAATTATTATCAAATCCAGCACACCGGATTGCATCCCGATTGCTATCCACTCCCGTAAGTTTAGTCCATCCTTTTGTATATACATCCAAACTGGCTTAAACCTGTTTCCATCGGCAGCGAAGTATGTGCCCGGCGAAAAAGAGAAAGCGGCATTTCCTTTTTCGCCAGTTTCAAGGCTGGTGGCTCCGGTGGTTGGCGGGGGAAATGGCAGGATGCCTACAGCCTTTCTTCCCCTTCCGCCAACTCTTTTGCGACTTTTCCAAACCATTCGGTTTGTTTCTCCGATTCTTTTCGTACCTTTGGGGGCATGGAGGTCAGGATATATGTCCCGCATGGCTCGGATTAGTGGAATGTCCGATTCCTGACAGGTGTTGTTATCAATACATTAATAATTATAAGATGAAATATTATAAGTTAGAACCAGAAGTTGCTGGAGGTATAGGTAAAGAAAGTCAAATCATTTATACTGAAGAAGGACGAATTAAAGAGATTACTTTCTTAGATTATGAATTTGATGGATGGTTGGGAGATGAACTTCTAACTACAACCCCTACATTTATAGTGTCTGAACAGTTGACGAATGACATTATTGAACGTAAATTGACTGGATGTATCTTTCAGGATATGAAAGTATCTGTATCAGATGACTTCTTAGAATTTCATCATAAGGAAGAATTACCTAATTTTAAGAGATTAGTTCCTGTAAACAATATTAATTCATTTGATGAATTAGATAATAGTTTGCAGGACTTCTATACTTATAAGCTTAGAGAATTGATCGTTAGTGAAAAAGCTCTGTCTATCATTAAAAAACACAGTATAAGCCATTGTGATATAATAGAAATCAATGCAACTTCTGTGTGAGAATAATTATTAACAAGGAAAGGTAACTCCTAAACGGTGTTCCTTTCCAAGCCATTACCAACAATTGTTTTATGAATAAAGAAACAGAAATACTTATAGCAGCCATAACAAAAGCCGCAAGAATGGCTTTCCAAAAGTTGTTTAGCAATGGCGAACATTTTTATTATTGTGCGCTTCTGACGACAGGTGAAGGTTTTGCTCCTGTCATTTCTGCATGGTCGTGGGAAGCATTGGGCAGAGTAATACAATCGAACTCTGAAACATATGCACAAAGTATAAAATGGTCTTATGCAGATTCGCCATATTATGCTTTTGGCTACGACGAATATTTTAGTGATGTAAAACATCTCTTTGAACATCGGGCGAATATTGATAGTTTGAATGATGAAGATTGGGGAAAGGAGCTTGATGTCAGGCTAACTGCTATGGTGAAAGCAATGTCAATCTTGGACAAAGAAGGACTTTTTGCACAAAATCAATCACGCAAGAGTATTTTGATAAATGTAGAATTAATGCCGCCTGATGCTTCAAATGTGCAGAGAGCTTTGGAGCTAAACAACTCTGAAGATATTGAAGAATATCTTCAAGAAGCTGCTGAAAGTGAATAATAAAGTTGGTAACAAAGCGTGATAACGCTTAACAGCGTTCCCCGCTTAGCCATTATCGATAATAATAAAAACAAAGAAAGTATGAACGAACGATATGCCAAATGTATTCCATTCGATAAGAATGTAAAAGGCAGGATTGGTGGTAATCCTCCTAAATGTATAGAAGAACAAATCTCCTGCGATTATAAATTCTATGCAACATTAGTACATCCTGAAAAGGAGAATACTATGCTTTCCATCTTGATTCATCAAGACTATAACACTCTTATAGACAATAATATATATCCTTCAATAGCAGTAAAAATAGTAGAGCATGAATTTTCTGAAATTGGTAATTGTGTAGAAAGACGAAACGCTAATTTAAGAATGTGTTCTATTAGTGAATATTCAGAAGATAAGGATAGTGAAAATATACTTGTAAAAATAGGTGGTACCCCTTCTTTGATTCAAGATGAAGAATTCTATTATAAAGAATTAGAGCAACAGGGCTTTTCTTTTTTCTTGTCAATAGACGAGGATGGTTATAATGATGATGTTCTCATTGGCAGTTATCCTTTCGGATATGGAGCATTATACCTGTATAAGCATCATATAACCAATGAAATAATCGCAGGATTTTGGCAATGTTCGTAAAAAATCGGTAACAAGCACCTGTACCGCCTAACGGCGGCAAGCTGCAACCCATTATAAACAATTTGAGATTAACATTATGAACTGGTATATCTATTGGTATTTTACAATCAAGTATTTTTTCTGGGGATTACTTGGATATGGGCGAGCCGGAAATTACATCGGCGGATTGTTTTTCTATTTTCCATTTATCGCATTGATAATGCTGCTGATAGCACCATTTCATTTTATTAATGAGAACAAAATCGTTGTTTATATATGTGTTTCTCTTTTATTTATGTTTATAAATGAAATTGTATTTTGGGAAGACACAAAAAGATACCGAAGGTGGGACAATCACTACAGGAATAACAGCAACAACAAGAAAAGTTGGTTTTTTGTTGCTATTTCTGTAATAGGTACAATAAGCTGGTTTATCCTTCCGTTTCTGCTTAAAGATTATTATATCCATAGATAAATTAAGTTTATAACAAAATCGAGATGGCAACTAAATACATTGTTCTCACATACACAAAAAAACAGCGGAATGAAAGATTTGATGGAGAAATACTATAATATGATTTATTATTGTGCATATAAAATACTATTCTATTTTTTGTACAGACTTATTAATCCCTTTTATTGGCTTGGATTAAAGAAATGGAATAATAATTATATAAATCGTATTATATCAATTAGTAAAAAGATAGAGGCTGATGCGGCAGATAAAGGTATTAATACATGGATTTCAGTCTTGGCTATTATTTCTGTATATCGTATCAGCCTTTGGATAATTGCCGTTATATGTATTATCGGCATTCAGTTTTCAAGAATAAAAACTTTATTGATAACTGTATTAGAATCGGATTTTCTTTTTTTACTACTATGGGTAGTTCTCGGGGTATTAGTATATCGTATCAATAATCATCTCTTGTTCAAGAAGGACAAATACAGAAAGTATTTCAAGCAATTCGACAAAGAGAGAAAATATGTGCAATATTATGGTATCTATGTGATTTCCATAATTATACAGTTTGCAACGTTCTATATATTACTCAAAAGCTTATAAGACAACAATAATATGAATATAGTTCACAGAATATTAGAATACTTGTTTTACAAGATTCAAGTATTGACCCGATATATGGATACCAGTATGTATCTGAATACACATGTGCCATTTATCATGTCCACAATCCTGCTATTCTATTTAGTGGACGTCGCAGTTATATACTATTATATCATAATGGAATATTCACCGCAAAAGAATGCAGCTAATGTGTTTTTGATAGTCCTTGCCATTATGTTATCCTTATGGAGCAGCCTTTATTTTTATTATCGGTATAAACATAGGAATGAGAAGATTATGGAAAGAAAGGTGTATGAACACAGTTCCAATGTATGGGCATATCTTTTCATATTTACTCCTTTTATTGTATTATTAGGACTTGCATTATTCTTTTAATTCCATTGTTCATGTAAGGGTATAAAAACACAATATGCAGATTTTTAAAGGGCGATTCAACAACAAAATACCGCCCTTTGCTGACCATTCAAGAGATTATGAACTTAGGTACTAACAAGGAAAGATAAACTTTGAACGATATTCCTTTCCAAGCCATTAATCAGTATATACGATAAAACATTATGAAGATAGCTGAAATAAAAGTTGGACAACTGATTGCATGGGTAATATACTTACTTATGTTTGCCATTGTCTTGATAGAGCCAAACCAATTAATGAGCATAACTGAAGTTAATGATGGTCCGGGAGCTGCGGCGGACGGATTGATGGCATTGATTGGTTTTGTAGTAATCTGTGTATTGTTCGTATTCCTTGACCTTTCCTTCCACTTGTTTCTGCGTCATAATAAATTCAGATTGTCTGCCATTATGCTATTGCTATTCAATGGTATATATAAAACATGCGAGTATTATTTCATCTATTCAGGATATGAAGGCAGGTATCTAACCGAAAATACATACGAAAGTGTTCCTACGGCAGATGCCTTAGTGTTTTTTGCTGAGATAAACGGCATAATAGTATTGTATCTGGTTACGATGATACTGTTCAGTAAGCTTTTGGGATATTGGAGTCGAAGATAATTTGAAAAATATATTGGATATGGAACACCGGATTACATCATTATTGCTGCCCACTCCCGTAAGTTTAGTCCGTCCTTTTGTATATACATCCAAACTGGCTTAAACCTGTTTCCATCGGCAGCGAAGTATGTGCCCGGCGAAAAAGAGAAAGCGGCATTTCCTTTTTCGCCAGTTTCAAGGCTGGTGGCTCCGGTGGCAGGATGCCAACTGGGCAGCTATCATTCGGCTGCATTACTTACGTCTTGCAATTATTAAGGTGCATGTTCAGATGCCAGGCATACATTGCTGAACTTGTCGCTAGGTCATAATCCCCGTCAATCAGGATAAGTTATACCTTGCAACAGTCTTTTTTCTCATCCAGGCAGTTCTTTTACCACTTATACCAACCATTTGGTTTGTTTTTCGGATTCTTTTCGTAACTTTGAGGCGGTGAAATATAAGACACTAAATGAAGAAAGCATGAGATATTCTGTTTGCAATATATATGACTATTCAACGTAAGATACTATTCGGATATATTATTCTTTTGACGGTCATCACAAGTATGGTCGTTATTTTGGTGCATGAACGTATACGGGTAATGGAAATAAGAACCGAGGCAGAGGACATCCGCCATGTGCGCCGTAACATCAGTGCCATCCACCGGCACATTACCCAGCTTGCCCTGTTGGGGGAAGGTGTCATCAGTTGGAATGTGACGGATTACCGTCATTACCAAGAACAGCGCCTACATACCGACAGCCTACTGCAAACTCTGAAGCCCCATTGTACGACGTATGTACATCCGATGCAGATAGACACTCTTCGTTCCCTACTGGCGGACAAAGAAAACCACCTGCTACGCCTTATGGAAACAATGGAGCAACAAGGCACGGCGGATAGCCTCTTGATAAACCATCTGCCTGAAGTGGCAAGGCGGGCCACACATATCCGTACGGTGAAGCAGAAGAAAAGCGGATTGGCAGGGGTGTTCGGAGGCAAGAAGACTGTTCAGATACTTCCGTCCGCCAAAGAACTGCACCAGTTCAGCGACAGCCTGATAGACTTGCAACAGCAACAGACGGCGGAAATGGATGCCTATGCCGACAGCCTAAGCACCCGCAACCGTATATTGAATATACAGCTCAATCGGTTGATAAACGATCTAGATATTCAGTCGCAGGCTGCATTTGCCGAAAAGGAACGGAAGATTGTAGAAGCGCAGAGCCTTTCCATACGTATGTTTTCCGTTGTTACAGTGTCTACCGTTGTCTTGCTCCTGATTTCATTTCTTGTCATCCGTTCCGATTTACGTAAAGAAGACAAGATAAAATCGAAACTGGAGCAGGTAATTTGTGAAAATGAAGAACTGCTTGAAATGCGAAAAAGAATCATCCTGACCGTTTCGCATGACATCCGTGGTCCACTCGGCAATATTCATAATTGTGCCGATTTGGCTTCAGATACACGGGACAAGAAGAAACGTGAAACCTATTTGGAAGATATCCGGTATTCCTGTCATCATATTCTTCATCTGACCAATGACCTGATGGATGCTTACAGGCTCAATGAGGCCGGTGATTTGCGTAACGACACACCTTTTCATCTTGAGCGTTTTCTACAGAGGATTTCGGAAGAATTTTCCCGAAAGGCAAATACCAAAGCTCTTATTTTTTATCCGGTGCTTGAAAATACAGCATTGACCGTAAAGGGAGATGCGGACAAGTTGGAACAGGTATTGGCCAACCTGCTGACCAATGCCATTAAATTCACATCATCCGGTTCCATCAGTTTTCATTCAAAATATTTCAGTGGAAAATTACAAATTGAAATCAGGGATACCGGCATCGGAATGGACAAGGAAACACTGAAAAAAGTGTTTGCCCCTTTTGAACGTGCCGCACAGAATGTCAACTCGGAAGGTTTCGGTCTGGGACTCTTTCTAACCAAGGGACTGGTCAAAGTCCTGGATGGAACAATGAATGTGGAAAGCAAACCAGGTAAAGGAAGCGTGTTCAGACTTGAATTTCCTTTACCCGAAACGAATGAACTATTGGATGAAGAACAACCGGATAGTAATCCGATAACCGTATTGCCGAAAAAAGTACTTGTCGTGGACGATGACCCGATACAATTAAAAATCGCAGAGGACATGCTTGGACGCAAGGGAATTGCCTGTACGACCTGTATGAATGTCAAGGAAGTTGTACTCGCTCTCGAGCAATCGGACTATGATATAGTGCTTACCGATGTGCAAATGCCCGAAAATGACGGGTTTGCCTTATTAAAGTTGCTCCGGAACTCAAATATTGGCAATTCGAGGACTGTTCCTGTCGCTGTCATGACGGCCCGTGGTGACGGGAACAGCGGGATTTATGAAAAGGAAGGTTTTTCCGGATGTCTTCATAAGCCATTCAATATTCATGGGCTTCTTAGTTTCTTATCATCCGTTATATCTCAAACAAGAACGACAAATGTCGGGTGTTTTGATTTTTCATATATCCTTGAAAATACGGATGACAGCGGACATATGCTTTCTCTTGTCATCAAGGAGTCGGAAAAAGAGTTGGAAGAACTGGAGGCAGCCATCAAGGCAAATGACCATGAAGACATGAGGAAAACCATACATCGGATGATGCCGGTATGGGAAATGCTTGGCAAAGGCTATATACTGCGTAAATTCCAAACAATACTACATGGTAAAGACAGTAAAGATGAAATTATCCATGAAAATGCTACACGGATTACAGAGATGCTCAGAAATTTGATGGAAGAAACAAGAAATGAATTGAAAAAACATGAAGATATTAATTGTTGAAGATAATATAATACTTTGTGGCATGATAGAGAAATGGTTGCAAAAAGCCGGTTATGAAGTGCTGACAGCAATAGATGAACCTGGGGCACGCAGTATTTTGAAAAAGAATGAAATCAGCCTGGTATTGGGTGATGTGCGCCTGCCTGAAGGTGATGGAATCAGCCTTCTGGAATGGATGGTGAAAAACGGTATGGAGGTTCCTTATATTGTCATGACGGATTATGCCTGTTTCCCGGATGCAGTCCGTGCCGTCAAACTCGGCGCAAAAGATTATCTGCCCAAACCTGTTTATCAGGAACAGTTGCTTGAACTGATGCACAGCCTGCTGAAACAGCCGGTCATTGTGCGCAAGGAACGCTCATTCGTAGAGCGTACAAGTGAAGCCGCCCGGAAGACCGCTTCGCTTGCCCGTCGTGTGTCTCCTTCAGATCTTTCGGTCATGATACTCGGTCCGAGCGGAAGTGGTAAGGAAGTGATAGCCCAAATGATCCATCGTTACAGTGACAGACGTAACAAGCCTTTTGTCGCCGTCAACTGCGGAAGTATCCCCAATGACTTGCAGGCTTCGGAATTTTTTGGTGCAGTCAAAGGTGCTTTTACAGGAGCTGTCACCAACAGGAAAGGACATTTTGAAACGGCTAATGGGGGAACCCTGTTTCTGGATGAGGTAGGCAACATGCCGTATTCCATGCAGGTTCTTCTCCTGCGTGTCCTGCAAGAGAAGGAGTTCAACCCTGTGGGAAGCGATGTCGTGAAACGGACAGATGTACGTATTATTTCAGCTACCAATGAAGATATGAAAAAGGCCGTATGTGAAGGACGTTTCCGTGAGGATCTGTATTATCGTCTGGCCGAACTGGAAATCGTACAGCCTTCGCTTGCCGAATGCAAGGAAGATATCCTTCCGCTCGCCGAGTTCTTCAGAAAGGAACATTCCGGAAGATTTCATGTTACGAATGAAGGCTTTGCGGAAGAGGCCAAAGAGTGTATGCTGTATTATGGTTGGCCGGGTAATGTGCGGGAATTGAGTGCGAGGATCAAACGTGCGGTACTTATAGCCGACGAAGCCTTGTTGGGAGCGGTTGATCTTGGACTGGACAATGTTGTTTGCCATAATAATCCGGAAATTTGTATCATTCAAGAAAAGGACAGAATATGCAATCTGCTGGATAAAAATCATGGCAATGTCAGCCGTACGGCTATAGAACTTGGTTGCAGCCGTACGGCCCTGTATAAGAAGATGAAAAAACTTGGATTGAAGTAGTTATTATATTTTCAGATGGTACACCAGTCTGCATATATCGTTGCGGAATGTCTTGGCGTCCCGCAGCGACCATTGTCCCAATTGTATTCTTCCGGTAATGTTTTTCCCACTTTTATATGATATTGGAAGCAAGTAAATAACCAGTTCGTCCACGAGCCGGTAAAGAAAAATTCCACCCGCATATTCCGCACTTTTTCCATCTTCTACTTTCATAAAGAAAGTGCAATTGTTTTTGTGCCTTTCTTTGGCATCCATCAAATCAAGCATCCCGTAATGCGGGTACATATTGAATATCGCCCGTTCTTCCCAATAAGGGAAGCCGTTCCGGTCAGTTCTGAGCCATTCCATCAGTTCCTCGTCCTTGTCCGGCAGGAATCCGTCCAATGTGACGGGCATGATAACCTGTATTTTTGCCATACCTCTATCTGTTAAAAGTAAAAAGCATGAAACCCATGCTCATTTCGAACAGAGGCTCTGACAAAGCCCAACACAGAAATTCGCATGGGCTCATGCTATAAGGTATAGCATAAGCCTCACGCAATAGCCTCTGTGTTATTGAATTTGTCAGATTCCTGTTCGAGACGTCTTGCGACTTATGTATATAATCGGCGGAAAACCTCCCGTAATCCACCGTTATGTTCTATTTCAACCTCAAAGGTAAGGAATGTTTTCTGTAAATCAAACCAATTCAGGATTTATTTCTCGTTCCGTATTCCGTTGGCTTTTCTTCTCTCCTCTTCCGCGCTCTCTATTCCCAACCGTTCACAGAGTTCAGGGTCGTTCTTGATACGTTCAATCTCCTCGTTGATTATGGCCTGGGCATCCGCTTTTATTTGGTCATAGTTGCGTTGTATCTGTAGGAGCATGATGTCATTTCCGTCATTATCCTTAAAAGAATTGATAACCGGAATTTTTTTGTAAGCCTTCTCTTCCGCACTTACTTTGGCATGGTCCACGATAATTTCCGCATGAAAAATCTTCTGGTCAATTTTCTCACCGAAATTGTCTGATACGGAACCGACAAACGTACCTTGTGAGAGATTGGAAATCTTTGATGCAGGAATCAGGGAATCCAGCTGGGTGTTGATCGATGTGGAGACATCCTGACGGTTGATGGATATTGACTGACGTTTTTGTAAAATCTTTCCGAAGCGTTCAGAAAGTGTCTTAGCTGTTTCACCTACCACCTGACCGCTGAATATGTTGCCGACTGTATTTTGAATTACCTTGCTTTCCTTTTCACCGTAGTCACGATTAAGCTGGCTGAAATCCTGAAAGCCCAGACAGACTGCCACTTTGTTGGAACGTGCCGTTGCAATCAGGTTGTCCAGTCCTCGGAAATAGATGGTTGGAAGCTCATCTATAATGACCGTGCTTTTAAGCTGTCCTTTCTTGTTTATCAGCTTGACGATTCTGGAATTATACAGTCCGAGTGCAGCGGAATAGATGTTCTGTCGGTCCGGATTATTGCCTACACAAAGGATTTTAGGCTCCTTCGGATTATTGATGTCCAAAGAAAAATCATTACCTGTCATGACCCAGTACAGCTGTGGAGAAATCATTCTGGTAAGCGGAATTTTTGCAGAAGCTATCTGGCCTTGCAACTGATCTTGTGCCCCGCCTTTCCAGGCATCCATGAAAGGGGAGAGGTAATTCTCCAACTCAGGATAGGATGTCAGGATAGTAAACAAATCAGAGTAAGGTTTGTTCAGCAGTTCCACGGCATGAGGAAAACTGCAATAGATACCGTTTTTGTATATTGTAGGCTCGGCACTCGGCGCCTTGCCGCATTTCTGCGGTAGGTTTCCGAGAGCCTGCCCCCGAACCGTGCTTACATGTCTCCATGTACACGGCTCTCCGTTATAATTCAACTTAGTGTTATACATTGCCATGTATTTTAGCATTACATTCTGGACAGACTGCCAATGTTTTACGGTGCATTTTGAGCATGATGCGTTCCCATTCGTTCTTGCCTGTCAAGTCTTTCAAGACACGAACATGGTGCATCACCGTTTTGCCATGCGCTCCGCATACCTCGCACTGTTCCGCCTTTAGTCTCTCAACAAGACTTGAGGCTGGCAGAAAATTGGTGTTTGGCATTATGTCGCATTTAGCATCACATTGAGCGTCTTTTCTCTTGAAACCCTCATTATAGAACACACGGCATTTGCATTGCCCTTTTGCATCCGTGTAACTGATTACAAAGTCTTTGTCTTTCGAGTATTTCTTTTTAATCTTCCGTACACTGCTGCTTTGCTTTTTGGCGATGCTTTTGTACATACTGTATTCCATAATATAACCGAACCTTTTGCAAAGAGTAGATACATTGTTCGCTATCGAGTAATAATTGTAGAATCCTCTTATCTCCTTATTGAATTGGGCTACAATATCCTCCGGCTTGCAGTTCATCATATAACTGCGTGCCTTTGGCTTCCAATCCTCCTTGCCATTGGTTTGTATAACCCTCATGGCTTTGTAGTCAATCAACTTGTTCTTGACCACCTCTCTCGGGAGTAGAAGTACAACCTTGCGGTTGAACATTCTTTTGAGCACTCCATTCTTATCTCTCTTGGTGGCTTTGGAGTTGCGTACGGTTATTTCATATCCCAGAAATTTAGCTTTTTCTTGTGCTTGGGTTATAAGCGTTTTCTCTGCCGACAGTTCAAGTTTTAGCTTATCTTTCATGAATTGTGTGATATTCGCTTTGATTTGCCCGCATTCTTCATGGCTGCCGACAACCCCAATCAAGAAATCGTCTGCGTATCTGACATATTTCAACCGTCTGTACTCTTCATCCATTTCCATGACACAAGGCATTTGTTGCATCTGTCGGTAATACCCTTTGATTTTATCAATAAGGTCTTTCCGTACCTTTGTATCGGTTTCGGATTTCAGTTTCTTTTCCAGCTTGTTCTTACGGTCTTTAATCCGACGGTAATCCTTATCCAATCTTCTGCTTGCGCCTTTATTGAAAGATTGGGCGTATTCCTCCATGTACTTGTCGAACTTGTCAAGGTAAATATTAGCCAGTATGGGACTAATGATGCCGCCTTGCGGAGTTCCACTGTACGTGTGTCTGTATTTCCAATTTTCAATATACCCAGCGTTCAGAAATTTACGGATGAGCCTTATGAACCTCTCGTCCGCTATGCGTTCTTCGAGTATGCCAATCAGAACGTTATGGTCTATGTTGTCGAAGAAGCCTTTTATGTCCCCCTCTATAAACCATTTTGTTCCGAGAAACGTATCTTGAATTTGGGTTAATGCAGTCTGGCAACTCCTACGTGGTCTGAATCCATGTGAGGTATTTTCAAAACTTCCCTCGTATATGGCTTCCAGTATCATGTGTGCCACTTCCTGCACCAACTTGTCTTCAAAAGACGGGATGCCCAACGGGCGTTTCTTTCCGTTCTTCTTAGGGATATAGACCCTTTTGGCTGGGTTGGGTTTGTAACTTTCGTCTCTAAGCTTGGAGATTAGATTTTCTATTCTCTGAATACTCATTTCGTCAACTGTCTTGCCGTCTGTCCCAGCGGTCATATTGCCCTGTTTGGCATAGATTCGCTGGTAGGCGGTATAGAACATCTGTTCATTGAATAGAATACGATACAACCGTTCGAACTTATAGCCCGATACATTGCTGTGTTTCACTAAGTTGTTCAATACATTCTTTGGATTTCTCATAATGTCTCTCACATTTTCCTTTGATTATATTGATTATATAACTGCTTCCCTTCGCCATGTGCAGGGCATTACCCTGCTCGGACTACTACGGAAGCTCCGTTGCCATGCCGAATATTCAAGAACGACTTCTATAGCCTTTCGGCGTTTCGGTTTAGGCAATCCCCATTTAGCGGGTGTAATAACAAGCATGACAGACTGTCGGATGCAACGTTCGTCCGTTAATCTGCTTATTGCAGACGTGTCGCAGTCAGTTCTTTGCCCCATACAACCTAAACACTTGCTGGGGTACATGCGATATGGCGTTGGTAACTGCCTTCCGCCACAGCCCTGGTATGTGCCACTGGATTGTTGTTCAACCAGTTCAGGCTTCATCCTCATGTCCGTCTTTCTGTCTTGCCATTCAGTCGCAGCGTGGCAGTTGGCTGACTTATGGCTTCTCCGACATGCTACACTCCCCCTCGGGTTTCCCTCTGGGATAAGTCGGATGACAGTAGGTCTTATTTTCATAGAACTCTAACCTAATCTATTGCTAAATAGATATTTATTACACCGCCTTATGGGCGCACTTCAGATACCAGATTATAGCTGCCAGCAGGATAATCGGAGACTCTACAAAGAAGTCACCCTGTTTTTCGATCCAGGTCTTATTCAAATTTAACATGATGGTATAGCTTGCTTCGTATGCGTCAGAGATGTCCGTCATGAACTCCGGATTGATGGGGTTGCAGCGGTGTGAACGGTGCGGATCATCAAAATTGATGACGTAAAAATGTGGCTTTACCTTGTATTTGTCCATATTGTGCAACAAGGTATTGTAGGCAATGGTAGAAAGGTCATCGAATTTATAATCATAGATATAGACACTGAAACCTTTGGAAATCATCTGTTTGATATAGTTGTTCACCACTGCGTATGATTTACCGGAGCCCGGTGTCCCCAATACGATGGTCGCACGGAAAGGATTGACCACGTTAATCCAGCCGTCATTGAGTTTGCCGCCGTATTGGAATCTGGTGGGCAGATTAACCGAATATTCATTCTCCATCAGCCTTGTTTCCTGCATGAAGGATTCGTTTTCCATATTGAACACATCCTCCATCAGGTTATGTCTGTAAAGCCTGCTGATCCACAGTCCCGCCATGAGCAGGCATAAATAACCGGCTGCGAGTGTCATCATATATAGGGCAGTAATCGCTTCGTGCGGAAAAGGCAGGTCAAGCAACCACCAGTTCATGAAAAAGAGAACCGCTCCGGCAGTGAGTACCGCCCATATACGCTGCCATGTTATCTTTTCACCCTTGACTCCGATAGTACCCATACAGGATATGGCTAGCAGAAGAACTGCCATCAGTTTTGTCCAAAGGATACAGCCGAATATACCGGTTG
>UQTJ01000058.1 GCA_900544075.1 uncultured Bacteroides sp. | reverse complement strand
TGCTTGCCCATTTCAGGGAGAACATGAACGAACTGACAGGCAAGTATTATCGTACGGAAGAATTCATAGACTACAAGGCTGATGTGGAACAGCCATTGCCGATGATTTACCAGAGCGGCTACCTTACCATCAAGGATTATGACATGCGCCGTAACACTTTTCTGCTTGATTTTCCGAACAATGAGGTCAAGAACGGTTTCCTTACTGCCATCGCTACTTCTTATCTTCAGCCCAAAAAGCGTGTTGAGGGTTGGATATTTGATATGCTGGATGCTTTGGAAGCCGGCGAACCGGACACTTTGCGTACACTGTTTACTTCCTTTCTTTCGAGCATCCCCTATACGATGCGCCGCAAGGACGACGAGAGAGAGCGTGAACGCTATTTCCAATATACATTCTACCTGATTCTCCGCCTGATAAGCGTCTATACCGTTTATGTGGAGAAACAGCAGAGCCATGGCCGTGTGGACTGTGTGTTTGAAACGCCTCAATACGTTTACATCTTCGAGTTCAAGCTCGACGGAACGGCAGACGAGGCATTGCGTCAGATAGAAGAGAAAGGTTATGCGCTTGAATACGTTTCTGATGCACGTACTCTTTATAAGATAGGCGCAAGTTTCTCTTCTGAAACGGGAACGATAGGAGAGTGGAAAACAGTCTGATGCGATAAAAACGCATTAGTGCCCGGTAACATCATACAGACATCGCAGCCCGCTACCACAAGGTAAGCGGGCTGCATTGCGTAAGAGAAGATATTATAAATAACCTGCATTGTAATACGTCTATAATTTTGCATATTTATGTAACTTTTTGTACTTTAACCATAGAAAATTATATCTTTTATCAATTAAATATTGCATATTGCTTGCATATATCAATTAAAATACCGAATATTGCGTGACTTTTATCAAAGGATAGTCTTTTGTGGACATTTGATAGCTGAATTTAAAGAAAAAAAGAATAGTCGATTGATAATAAAAAGGTATTTACATAATAAATAGGATTTAGTTACTATGATGTATGATTTGGAAATGATGAAACAATTCTATGTTTCATATAACGGTAAAGTACAGGATACACGTAAAAAATTAGGCAGGGCATTGACCTTGGCTGAAAAGATTTTGTATAGCCATCTCTACGATGCTGATTCCATCAAGTGTTTTGAGAGAGGTGTGGACTATGTAAATTTCCGTCCGGACAGGGTAGCCATGCAGGATGCTACAGCACAGATGGCATTGCTTCAGTTTATGAATGCCGGTAAGAATGTTTCTGCTGTACCAGCAACTGTACATTGCGACCATCTGATACAGGCATATAAAGGTGCTTCTATAGATTTGCCTGTAGCACAGACAACCAATAAGGAAGTATATGATTTTCTGAAGAGTGTAGCATCGAAATACGGAATCGGTTTCTGGAAACCGGGAGCTGGAATCATACATCAGGTTGTACTGGAAAACTATGCTTTCCCAGGAGGAATGATGGTTGGTACAGATTCGCATACACCGAATGCCGGCGGTCTTGGAATGATTGCCATTGGTGTCGGGGGTGCCGATGCTGTAGACGTGATGACAGGAATGGAATGGGAGCTGAAGATGCCGAGAATAATAGGTGTACACCTCAAGGGAAAACTGAACGGATGGGCTGCTCCAAAAGATGTTATCCTGAAACTGGCAGGTATATTGACTGTCAAGGGTGGTACAAATGCCATAATAGAATACTTCGGAGAAGGAACTTCTTCAATCTCGGCTACAGGAAAGGCTACCATCTGTAATATGGGAGCCGAGGTAGGAGCGACTACATCCGTATTTCCTTTCGATGATGAAATAGGAGAATATCTGAGAGCTACAGGACGCGAGGAAGTAGCCAATATGGCTCTGGAGGTTGCTGACAACCTTAAAGCAGATAATGAGGTTCTTTCGTCACCTGAAAAGTATTATGATAAAGTGATAGAGATTGACTTATCTGCTTTGGAACCGTATCTAAACGGTCCGTTTACACCGGATGCGGCATGCCCTTTGTCTGAGTTTAAAGATAAGGTCATAGCAAACGGTTATCCTCAACGTATGGAAGTAGGACTTATCGGTTCATGTACCAACTCTTCATATCAGGATTTGGGAAGGGCTGCTTCGTTGGTAAGACAGTTGAAAGACAAAGGTCTGAAGATGGCATCACCATTGTTGGTCAATCCTGGTTCGGAACTAGTGTACTGTACATCAAAGCGTGACGGTATGATTGCTGATTTTGAGGAAGCAGGTGCCGTGATAATGACAAATGCCTGCGGTCCTTGCATCGGTCAGTGGAAACGTGAGACAGATGATCCTACAAGACCGAATTCCATTGTGACTTCGTTCAACAGAAATTTCGCGAAACGTGCGGACGGCAATCCTAATACACATGCTTTTGTGGCATCACCGGAGATTGCTACAGCATTTGCCATTGCCGGAGATTTGTGCTTTAATCCTATGACAGATACTCTTGTAAACGATAAAGGCGAGCAGGTGAAACTGGATGCTCCTACTGGTGACAAACTTCCTGTGAAAGGATTTACAGTTGATGATAATGGTTATGTAGCTCCTTCGGCAGACGGATGCAATATTGAAGTTATCATTGATCCGAAATCAGAACGTCTGCAGAAGCTTCAGCCGTTTGCTCCATGGGATGGTAAGGATTTATTGGATATGCCTCTTCTTATCAAGACCAAAGGCAAGTGTACCACAGACCATATCTCAATGGCAGGCCCATGGCTTCGATTCCGCGGACATCTGGAAAATATCTCTAAGAATATGCTGATGGGAGCTGTGAATGCATTCAACGGAGAGACGAATAAGGTTTGGAACTCAGCGGACGGCAGTTATGGCGAAGTATCAGCTGTAGCCGGCGGATATAAGGCTAAGGGTATTTCATCAATCGTAGTGGCAGAAGAAAACTATGGTGAAGGTTCAAGCCGTGAACATGCTGCCATGGAACCTCGATTCCTTAACGTAAAGGTTATCCTTGCAAAGAGTTTCGCACGTATCCATGAAACAAATCTGAAGAAACAAGGTATGCTTGCGCTGACTTTTGCCGATAAGGATGACTATGACAAAGTACAGGAACATGACAGGATTTCAATCGTTGGACTTGAATCATTCGCGCCTGGACGTAATCTGAAAGTGGTATTAACTCATGAAGACGGTACTCAGGATTCTTTCGGGGCTGTACATACATATAATGAAATGCAGATTGAATGGTTCAAGGCCGGTTCTGCGCTTAATACATTTAGAAAATAACAATCAATATACAACTAATATAGGAGAAACTAGACAATGAGTAAAGTTCGTATGGAAGAAGGTAAACTTGTAGTACCTTCAAATGTTACTATACCTTTTATTGAGGGAGATGGTGTAGGAGCTGAGATAACTCCGGCTTGCCAGAAAATTGTAAATGAAGCAGTAAAGTTAGCTTATAAAGATGAACGCTCTATAGAATGGATGGAAGTCCTTGCCGGTGAAAAGGCTTATAAACAGGTGGGAGAGTGGCTTCCGCAATCTACTATGGATGTATTCAGAGAATATCTTATAGGAATCAAAGGTCCGCTTACAACACCTGTAGGAGGCGGAATACGTTCACTCAACGTGGCATTGCGCCAGACATTGGACTTGTATGTTTGTCTGCGTCCTGTAAGATGGTTCAAGGGTGTAGTATCTCCTTTGAAAGAGCCTCAGAAAGTTGACATGTGTATTTTCAGAGAGAATACAGAAGATATATATGCCGGAATAGAATGGGAACAGGGTACTCCTGAAGCAAAGAAATTCTATGATTTCCTTTATAATGAGATGAAAGTGACAAAGGTGAGATTCCCTGAAACTTCTTCTTTTGGAGTAAAGCCTGTTTCAGTAGAAGGTACAAAACGTCTTGTTCGTTCTGCAATACAATATGCCTTGGATCATAAACTTCCGTCGGTAACACTTGTTCATAAGGGAAACATCATGAAGTTTACTGAGGGCGGTTTTAAGAAATGGGGATATGAAGTGGCTGAAACAGAGTTTGCAGAACAGACATTCACCATGAACTATTATCAGCAGTTGAAGAAAGATTTGGGCGAAGAATCTGCAAAAGCCGCCATGGCTGAGGCTATCAACAAGGGAAAAGTAATAATAAAAGACTGTATTGCAGATGCTTTCCTTCAGAATACATTGCTGAAACCGGAAGACTATTCTGTTATCGCAACTCTGAATCTTAACGGCGACTATGTATCAGACCAGCTGGCTGCCATGGTAGGCGGTATAGGTATCGCTCCGGGAGCAAACATAAACTACAGTAGCGGTCATGCCATTTTTGAAGCTACCCACGGAACTGCTCCTGATATTGCGGGTAAGAATATGGTCAATCCATGTTCTCTTCTTATGTCATCAGTAATGATGCTTGAGTATCTGGGATGGCAGGAAGCGGCCGACCTTATTACATCTGCCCTTGAACAGGTTTTTGAAAATTCTGAGGCTACCATCGATTTGGCAAGATTTATGCCGGACGGTAAAGTATTGAGTACAGAAGAGTTTACTGAAAGAATAATACAAAGTCTTTAATTCAACTATAACGAACTGGATATGAAAAAAGAATATATAGTTTACAAGCTTTCCGAATGTGCGAAACAGGCATGTAGAATTGACAATAGCTTATTTACAAGTTATAATGTAAAACGTGGTCTTCGTAATGAGGATGGAACAGGTGTGCTTGTAGGACTTACTAAAATAGGAAATGTAGTAGGATATGAGAAAACGGAAGAAGGTCTGAAACCTATTCCCGGTAAGCTTTTCTATAGAGGATATGATTTGGATGATATTGTTCATGCTCTTTTAAAAGAGAAACGTTTCGGTTTCGAAGAGGTTGCATATCTGCTTTTGTCGGGCGAGCTTCCTGACAAGGAGCAGCTGGCTTCTTTCAAGGAACTGATAAACGACAATATGCCGCTTGACAAGAAGACTACGATGAATATCATCGACCTGGAAGGTCATAACATAATGAATATCCTGGCCCGTAGCGTTTTGGAAATGTACACATTCGACCCTAATCCGGATGACATCTCGCGCGACAATCTTATGCGTCAGTCTATCGAACTTATCTCAAAGTTCCCTACAGTCATAGCATACGCATATAGCATCTACCGCCACAGTACACACGGACGTTCATTGCATATCCGCTACCCGGATGAGAAACTCTCTTTGGCTGAGAATTTTCTTTACATGATAAAGAAAGATTATACTCCTCTTGAAGCACGTATGCTTGACCTTCTGCTGGTTCTCCAGGCTGAGCATGGTGGTGGTAACAACTCTACATTTACAGTCAGGGTTACAAGTTCTACACGTACCGATACATATTCAAGTATCGCGGCAGGAATAGGTTCGCTCAAAGGCCCGTTACATGGTGGCGCAAACATTCAGGTAGTAAAAATGTTCCATCACCTGAAAGAAGCCATTTCAGACTGGACTAATGTTGACGAGATAGATACTTATCTTACCCGTATGCTGAATAAAGAGGCTTACGACAAGAGTGGTCTTATCTATGGTATAGGCCATGCCGTATATACTATTTCAGACCCGCGTGCTGTCCTTCTGAAAGAGTTGGCAAGTGAACTTGTGGCTGAAAAAGGCTGTGAAAAAGAATTTGCCTTCCTGGAGTTGATAGAAAAGCGTGCAATCGCTTGTTTCAAGAAAGTTAAGGGAGAGAAGAAGAAAGTATGTTCTAATGTGGATTTCTATTCAGGATTTATATACGAGATGATGGGATTGCCTCACGAGATATATACTCCTCTGTTTGCTATGGCGAGAATTGTCGGATGGACGGCTCACCGCATCGAGGAATTGCATTTTGATGGTCGTCGTATCATCCGTCCTGCATACAAGAACGTACTTAATGAAGTTCCTTACAAACCTATATCAGAAAGATAATAGTTAATAATGAAATAATTGATTGGTGAAAACAGCCGGCTGGTTCGTTCTGAACCGGTCGGCTGTTTGGTTATTGTTGAACTTTAAGGCATATCCCCACACCCCTCAGTACATTCAGTGATACATTTGTATCTTTAGATAGATATTTTCTGAGTTTCGTTATGAAAACATCAAGGCTTCTGGATGAATAGAAATCAGAATTACCCCAGATTTCATTAAGGATGTTTTCCCTGCTAACAACTTTCCCTTTTTCGCGACAAAGCATTTCAAGTATTTTGCTTTCCTTGGCTGTCAGGTTGTGTTGTTCATTTTCGAATATTAGCAGGTTCTGTGTCGGGTCGAAACTGTATTTGCCTATTGTAAATATAGTATCTTCATCATTGCCAGCAGGACTTTCTGCCTGAGTGTTATGCCTCATTCTTAATACTGCCTGAATGTGTGCGTCAAGTTCCTCTGGAAGGAAAGGCTTCTTTATATAGAAATCGGCTCCGGCCTGATATCCGTTTATTACATCGCGGGCCGTAGTAAGACCTGTAATAAAGATTATTGCCAACGACGGATGATTCTTTCTGATATGCTGTACCATAGTCACTCCGTCCATTACAGGCATTTCCACGTCCGAAACTATTACATCGAAGTTTTCCTTTGTAAGCATATCCAATCCGTCTTTACCGTTGGCGACGGATAATACCTCATAACCTCCAATCATCTGTTCCAGACTGCTTTTTAGTATGAAACTCAGATTTTTGTCATCTTCTACCAGTAATACTCTTGTCATCATTCATCAGTTTTTTATAGGTAAGGTTAATATGAATTCACTGTATTCTCCTTCTATGCTGTTTAGTGAAACGCCGCCGTTCATAGCTGTTATGACTTTATAGACGTAGTTCAGGCCAAGTCCGAAACCTGATACTTTATTGTCTTTTCTATATTCCAGTCCGCCACGTTGGAACTTCTCAAATATTCGTTTCTGTTCTTTTAGTGGAATACCCCATCCGTTATCCCGGACTTTTATAAGGATTGAACTTCCATTTTCTTCTGCTGTCAGTTTCACAGTCACTTTTTCGTCAGAGTATTTCAGGGAATTGTCTATCAGATTGCTTATAGCTTCTTTCAGATATTCCTTGTCTGCCATCAGGTGTGATTTGATACTGACATCTTTTATGAAAGAAACATTCTTGTCCGATTTCAGACTGAATTTCTGTATCAGTTCATCAAACATTGAGTTCAAATCTATTTCCTCGTTATTGAGTTTGAGTCTTGACTGCTCTATCTTGGCTATTGTAAGTATCTTTTCTGCAAGATTCAGAAGATGCATACTCTCTTCTTTCAGTATGGAGAAATATTGCTTTTTCAGTGCCGGATTACTGTCCATCATACCACTTTCAAGTACATGGCCGGCCATCGTGATAGTGTTTATCGGCGTTTTCATATCGTGAATCATGGCATATGTGAAGTCCTGTCTCAGCATGGCTATCTTGTTCTGTTTTATGATGATTTTTATCTGATAGATTATGCATCCGGCTACAAAACAGATAAGCAAAGCTGTAGCAATGAGCAGTACGCTCATTTCGCGGATTGCTATCCAGTACGGATTTACGATAACAGCCTGTACGCATTCTGTCTTGTCCTTGTTAAGTGCTACGACTGAAGTCTTTATAGTCCTCATTGCATTTATTCCGGAAATCTTTTTTTCACCGTCAATAGGAATGCCTGTAGAATCTACCTTCATACAGTATAGCTCGGCATTATATCCTTCTTCTTTCATGTCAGCCTTGAAGATGGAGTCCAATAGTTGTATGGATACGTGCGACTGGTATAATGAATCGGCATAATTGTTCAGAAAGGATATCAGGTGTTCTTTCAGAGTCTTGTCGCTTATGTTTTCGTCATAGTCCATGTTGGTTGACAGGTTTAAAGTCTTATCTTCACCGTATGATTCGGTTATGATACTGAGCCTTTCCAACACTTCGTTCAATACGGATTTGGGAAATATACGGTTTCCGGATTGAGTCAATTGCAGCTCTATCAGCTGATATGTTTTTACCAGCCATACACTCTGGATAATCACAATTACAAGCAATCCAAGAAATGTTATTATTTTGATATACTTTCCGCTCATATTTTGATATTTTGTCGCACAAAGATATAACAATAAATTAACATTACTGATATAATAACAATAATATAACAAAAGCATAACAACCTTATAACGTATTGTGACGAGCGTTTGGGCTTACTTTGCATCACGAAAACAAATAACTATGCTTTATGAAAACTTTAGTGATTATTATCTTTTGCATGATTATATGCATAAACGATGTCATGTCGCAGAACGTGAATGGAAAAGTGGTCAATAGAAACCAGCAACCGGTTGAGGCTGTAACTGTAGTGATGCAGTCTGAAGACTCGGTGTTTGTGGATGCTGTGATAACAGATGCTCAGGGAAGGTTTGTGTTCGATACTTGTCTTAAGTCGTTTCGTCTGATATTCCAGCATATTCTTTACGAAACGGTTTCCAGAGATTTCAACGAACCGAATGTCGGTGTAGTAACAATGAAGGAACAGAATTACAGTCTTGATGAAGTAGTGATAAAAGGAGAACGTCCTTTGGTTAAGGCAGAAAACGGATTACTGTCATACGATGTTTCTGTAATAGCAGAAAAATCATCGGTAAGCAATGCCTATGAGGCTGTAACACGCTTGCCCGGAGTGATGGAACAGGATGGCGGACTGCAGCTTGTTGGAGCAGGTGCACCAACCATAATATTGAACGGACGCCCATCGTCTATGACTGCCGAACAGTTAGCCAATCTTCTGAAGAATACTCCTGTTTCAAATGTAGAGAAAGCGGAAGTAATGTACAGTGCTCCTGCAAAATATCGTGTAAGGGGAGCAGTTATAAATATCGTATTGAAAAAGAACAAGTCTGAAGAGTCTTTGTTGCGTGGTGAAGTAGGGAGTAACTTCACTCAGGGTATATATTCACGAGGTGGAGGTAATATGAGTCTGTCCTTTTCAGGTGAGAAACTGTCGGCAGATGTACTTTATTCAGCAGATTATTCAAAAATCAGATCTTCAAACGATTTTATCTCACATCATACATTAGGCGATAAAGTGTATGATATATCACAGTATAATACCGGTAATCGACAGAGGCTTACTCATAATATGCGCGCTTCCATTGATTATAGAATAACTGATGATGATAATCTGAGTGTGGCATATACATCGGCTATAAGTCCAAATAGTAAATCTACAGAAAATTCTAATGGTACTCTCTCCGAATCTTCAAATATAAGGACGGGAGATGAACAGATGCATAACTTCAGCGCTGATTATACTTCAGGGTGGGGTACGAATGTAGGTATGGATTATACTTACTATGCTTATCCTAGTGTGCAGAACTTTACTGATAAATCATCTAGGAAAGAGCAGAAATTTATTCTCAATAGCAGTCAGTATGTAAACCGTTGGAATATATATGCAGGGCAGACTCACGCATTACCAAAGGAATGGAGCGTAAATTATGGTATCAACTTCTCATTTGCCAATGAAAAAAGCTTACAGAAATATACTCCTACAGACGGAACTGATATGTCGGATATGAATTCATCATCAAATCTTGAGGAAAAGACTTATAATTTTTATGGAGGTTTTGAAAAGTCATTTAATGAAAAACTTTCCTTATCCATGTCGCTTGCCGGAGAATACTATAGACTTGCCGATTATACAGACTGGTCTGTATATCCCACAATGCAGTTAAGTTATGTTCCTTCTGCTGCACACATTTTTCAATTGTCTTTCTCTTCCGACAAGACATATCCTGATTACTGGGATATACAGAATTCTGTAAGCTATCTGAACGGATATTCAAAAGTGTTGGGAAATCCGCAATTGCGTCCTTCTACTGATTATACTGCAGACCTGACTTATGTGCTTAAAAGCAAATATATGTTCAGCCTGTATTATATCCATATAAAAAATCTTTTCGGACAGTTGGCATATCAGAGTCCTGACGAACTGGTCATGATATATCAGTCTGTAAACTATGACTATCAGAGGAACTACGGAATATCTGCAATAATACCATTTACAATAGGAAGTTTCTGGAATTCGCGTATCACACTTGATGGTTCCTACTTCAGGCATGTGTGTCGTGATTATCATGGTATAGGCTTCGACAACTCCGTATGGCGAGGAGTCGCTATGATGAACAATACATTTACTTTGTCCTCCAAACCATCCATCAGTCTGGAATTGAATGCTATGTATGTCAGTCCGTCAATTCAAGGCAATTACGATCTGTCTTCAATATGGAAAGTGGATGCCGGCTTGAAATGGATATTTGCAAACAGGAATGCCGAATTTCGTCTGACAGGTAATGACCTGTTTAATACATCTACGCCGAATGCAACCGTAAATGACAGAGGCCAACGCTTTGAAATAATACAGCATGCAGACAGCCGTTACGTTTCGCTGTCGTTTACATACAGGTTTGGCGGATTTAAATCTAAGGAACGCAAGAAGGTTGACACTTCAAGGTTTGGATATTAATGAAAAAGGGCTGGCTTCCCTAAAAGAAAGTCAGTCCTAAATCTATATCATGGATATATCATTTTGTGATAATCTGTTTAGCCCATTCTTCAGCCTGTTTGCTTCCTTTGTTGAACAAGCGGCCTTCTTTCCAATCCACTTCTGGATACAGCTTCTTCAGTTGTTTCACACTGTTGTTGATGGAGCTTCCGCCTGACGTAGCAAAAGGAATAACTTTCTTGCCGGAAAGGTTATACTTCTCAATGAATGTATTTACCGGACGCGGAAATAAATCCCACCAGATAGGGTATCCTATAAATACAGTGTCGTAGTTATTCATATCAA
This sequence comes from uncultured Bacteroides sp., assembly GCA_900544075.1. GTDB lineage: Bacteria > Bacteroidota > Bacteroidia > Bacteroidales > Bacteroidaceae > Phocaeicola. Next base: position 4,273 of record UQTJ01000058.1, on the reverse strand, counting down.
TAGCTTCACCACCAAGTTCAGGACGTGAATTGTCGTCATTCATTTCTATTGAACTTCTGCTGTTTTTGTCTCTCCAGTCAAGGTCGGCAGAAGAATATGCTTTCTTTGGAGTAATTCTGTACAGTGTTCCACCGGTAGCTTTTGAAATTGATTTGGCAACGCTTTCGGTGTTTCCCGTACATGAAAAATAAGCCACGAGGATTTTAGTTTCCGCATTATCCTTCTTTTGCTGTGCGTTTGACTGGCTGTTCAAGCAAAAAAGACTCATAATTATCAGTATTAAAGTTCTCATGTTATTTCAGTTTTGAATAATCTTCGTCATTAACCGGTTCCAGCCATTCGTTACTGCATCCTTCACCCGGAATTTCCATAGCAAGATGTGAGAACCAGCTGTCAGGAGCGGCTCCATGCCAGTGCTTGACTCCGGTCGGGATATATATAACGTCGCCCGGATTCATTTCTATAGGCTCTTTACCCCATTCCTGATAGTAGCCACGACCGCCTACGCAGATAAGAGTCTGTCCTCCACCTTTATTGGCTTTATGGATGTGCCAGTTATTACGGCATCCAGGCTCAAATGTTACATTTGCAACGGGAACACCTTCTGTAACTATAGGAGCAAGATAGCTTTGTCCTACGAAATATTTAGCGTATGCATCGTTAGGTTTGCCTACAGGGAAGATAATTGTCTGAGCGTATGCGTCGAGCGATGTATCTGTTGTGCTGTCCGCATTCTCAGCCCAAACTTCTTTTGCCATACGGAATGCAGCCCATGCTTTAGGCCATCCAGCATAGAATGCTGCGTGAGTAAGTATTTCTGCTATTTCAGTTTTTGTCACTCCGTTCTTTTTTGCGAATTCAAGATGGTGTCTGAATGATGAGTCTGTAAGACCTTGCGACATAAGTGCAACAACGGTAACGATTGAGCGGTCGCGCATGGAAAGCAAGTCATTGCGGCTCCATACTTCACCAAAAAGGATATTGTCGTTCAAATGTGCGAATTCCGGAGCAAATTCTCCTAATACATCATGTCCTGCAGTTTGCTGGACTTTTACCTGTGATTTAGCCATATTCGGAAAAATTAAAATTGATAAACTAATCAGTAATAAAAATTTTGTTTTCATAATATGAATATTTGTTTTAGAAATTGATATTCACACCACCCATAACTGTTGCTTTAGGCATAGGGTAGCCGGCATTGATTTCATATTTTTGTGCCAGCAGGTTTTCTCCACGTACCCATATGTCCAGCCATTTTGTAGTGCGGAACGAAGCTCTTAAATTCCACGATACGAAATCTTCTGTTTTTACTGGATCGGTCTGTGTATATAGTCCGGCTATGTACTGTATGCCTGTTGATACATTCCAGCGACCGTGTGAAAAGTTTGCCCCTCCATAAATCTTATGTTCCGGTGCGGCAATCACAGGTTCTTTCATGTGCAGATAGCTGTAGTTTCCGTCAACAGACCATTGTCTGTTTATGCGGTAGGCTGCCTGTACTTCGATACCTGTATTGTCTATCTCGCCTGAGTTCTGGTTCAGCATTCCGCTGCCGTTAGGATTAGGAAGCGTCATAATCAGATTTTTGCCGTCTATGTAAAAGATGTTTACACCATAACTTAGTCGTCCGTTCATAAGTCGCTGTGAAAATGCAAGTTCGTAAGTCCACATAGACTCAGGTTTCAAGTCTGGATTTTGTGGTGGAAACATATACATCTCTCTGAGGATAGGATAGCGGAATCCTTTTGACGCGGATGCTTTCAGTTCCATGGCATGAGGCAGATGGAAAGCCAATCCGGCCTGTGGAACCCACTCTGTTCCTATGCGTGAGTGGTGGTCGGCACGGATTCCGGCATTCAGTGTGATAAAGGAATTTATATCCTGACGAATATCAATGTATCCAGCAAATTCATTTTCCTGCTTGTCAACCAGATCAGATGTGGTACCGACCTTTTCACCACTTACATACTCATTCCATGCATGGCCTCCGTAATTGAACCAGTCGAATCCGGCAGTGATGCGGTTGCCTTTGAAGAACTGCATACTTTGATAAAGAGATATACCCATCATTTTGTCGAATGACAGGAAGCGGTCGTCCTGTGGCCCTTCCCCCTTGGATGGAGTATAACCGTCATTGATCCAGTGATCCCCCCAGTTGTAAAAGAAACTTACTGCTCCTGAAGTCTTTTCGTATTTGTTTTCAATGGCAAATGAAGTCATTCCTCGTGTAATTCTCTGGTCTCCGTCCAGAAGTGGAGCACTTACCGGTCCGGGATATGAAGCGTTGAAATGAGTTACGTTGACATCTCCTCTAAGATTCCAGTTGTCAGTGATTTCATAGCCTAATTTCGCATATCCTCCATATTGTTCGAAATTCATATCTGTGCGGTGTCCGTCAGTACGGTTGTAAGAACCTGATATTACGCTTGAGAAACGTCCTTTGCGGATGCGGTTGGTGAGTTCTGTTTCCAGCGTGTTGTATGAGCCATAACCTGCATGCAGATTAGTGTTTACCCCGTCTTCCTGCATTTTGCGTGTAACGATATTCACTACGCCACCCATTGCATTAGAACCGTAAAGAACAGAAGCCGGACCTCTAAGTACCTCTACACGTTCAGCAAGAAATGACTGATAGGCATCGGCTATCGGATGACCGAAGATACCTGCGTACTGGGGATGGCCATCAATCATCACCATCAGTCGTCCTGAGCCACCACTCAAACCACGCAATGATATACCTCCTGCAGCGCCGTTTGAAACCCCGTATCCCAAAATGCCACGTGATGTGACAAATAGTCCAGGAACCTGTTCTGTAAGTACAGGCAGTAGTGAAGGCTGCATGGCGCTTTCTATACGGTCACGACCTACTACAGATACCGTCTGCGACAGATGGCGTACATCCGTTTCGCTACGGCTTCCTGTCACTACCACTTCATTGATGTTATAAACCCGTGTGGAGTCTATTATACTTTGTGCCGACAGACTGAGTGTGGTAAATAATGCAATGTAAAAAATATATCTTTTTATATTTGGGGTTATTGTTTTCATAAAATATTCTGTTCAGTTTCTATAAATTATGTCTCTATATTTTTTAAATTTGTTTTGATGCTACAAAGTTATCACACATATAGTATAAATACGTATATCTATTACTGCATTATTTACCCAAATTACAGATATTTGTATTTTCCTTTTATCTCCATCCCATGAACATGCGTACGGTATCGGCGTCATGATGGTCGAAGAAAAGACTTTTTCCTGTGTCCAGTCCGGTTATATTTTCCATATCTTCCTGTGACAGTGAAAAATCGAAAATGTCAATATTTTCTTTCATACGTTCGATATGGGTAGATTTCGGTATGATGATAACTCCACGTTGTATTAGCCATCTTAATGCTACCTGTGCAACGCTTTTTTCATACTTTGCTCCAATATTGGCTAATATCGTATTATTGAAGAAATTGTTGCGTCCTTCAGCAAGCGGTCCCCAAGACATGATTCTGGTACCGAATTCCTCCATGATTTTCTGTGCTTCAATCTGTTGGTCGAAGACATGCGTCTCCACCTGATTCACAGCCGGTATTATTTCCATGTTACTGGCTATATCTATAAAGTGGTCAGGATAGAAATTACTTACACCGATAGCTCTGAGTTTGCCTTCTTTGTACGCTTCTTCAAGTGCGCGGTATGCTCCGTAGCGGTCACAATACGGCTGATGCAGTAGCATCAGATCAATATAATCTGTTTGTAGTTTATTCAAACTTTCGTCTATTGATTTGCGTGCATTCTCGTAGCCGTAATTTGATATCCAAACTTTGCTTACAATAAAGATTTCATTTCGTTTTATTCCGCTGTTTTTAACAGCTTTTCCTACACCTTCTTCGTTATGGTATGCTTGTGCTGTATCAATCATACGGTAACCACATTCCAAAGCGTTGCTCACACAACGTTCACATTCTGAAGGAGAAACTTGATATACTCCATAACCAATCTGTGGCATTTCGACGCCATTGTTTAATCTTACTGTTTTCATATTTTCAGTTTTAATTTATTTTGATAATTTTGTTCTTTGTGCAAAGATAGATACATGGTAATATAGGACTTTAATAAAAAATGCGGATATAATTACCATTTTTACAGTTCTTGTTAGTAATTGGAGGACATTTATATGGAAGAAAATAAAGAAATATTCGTAGCCCATAGACTTGGAGAAATAAAAACTCAAGTTTCGGATTTAGATTTCATGCCGTTTGAGCGTATGCTCTGAGCGCTG
>UQTJ01000057.1 GCA_900544075.1 uncultured Bacteroides sp. | reverse complement strand
ATGAAGTCAGCCTTATTTTTATGACTTAGATAAATTTTTATCGGACAGCAATAATAATGAACTCACGAGTACGTACTGGGATATAATAAGCAAATACTCTTTGATGGAAAAGAGCATTGATGCCGATTTTGAAAGATTTGAGAATGAAATCAACAAAAGGGTATTAAGCCTTGAAAACGAACTTGGTAAAAGGATTGCGGAATTGACAAAGAAAAGCAATACTCAGGCTGAAGAAATACGCTCTGTTTATGAAGAGAAACTTAAAACACTTGCCGACAGCAAGGAACAGCTGCTGGAAGAAATATCCAACCTGAAACAACAGAAAACAAGGGTTGAGTGTACTGTTCATTTCAAGGATGAGATAAGTGACTGTGAGGAACGGTTGAGAAACATATCTTCCGAAGAAAAGGATACCGCCGTGAAAGCTGACCGTCTGAAACTGGAGTGCGACCGCCTAAGACAGAAGTCAGAAGCGGAAACTATGATAGTTGAAAAAGAGTATGATACGAAAATAGATGAGGCTCTACGCTGCAGGAAACAGTTGGACGCAGAAATAGAATCATTGAATGTCCTGATAAACAGCAGCAAAGGCTCTTTTTGCGAATGGCTCGACAAGAACAGGCCAGGATGGCAGGAAAATATAGGTAAGATTGCCGATGAACAACTTATACTCTACAATCAGAATCTTTCTCCCGAACTCTCAACCGATGAGGGAAACTCTTTCTATGGCGTAAAAATTAATTTAGCTGAAGTACAGCGTGAGTTACGCTCACCGGAACAGCTTAAAGCTGAATTTAAGGCCAAATCTTCCGAAAGAGATGAATATACGAGAAAAATAAGCCTTCTGAATGAAGAAAAAACGAAGCGTACTGAAGAGATAAAGAATAAGTACAGAAAACAGATTTCAGGCATATCGGGCGAAAGGCAGGTTCTTGAAATTCAGTTACAGCAATATCCGCTTCAGATTAAGAATATTAAGGCGGAACAGGCTTCGTGGGAACGTAAAGAATCGGAGTGGAAAAGAAACAGGCTTGAGGAGATAGAAACACTTATTGGAGGCAAGGAGAAGGAAAGGCAAAAATGTTGCAATAATGAAGATCTTTTGAAACAGGAGAGAGAAAAGCGGATTCTTCAGATTAATGAAGAGCTGAGAAAGGCGGAAAAGAAAGAACGCAGTGCTGTTGAAGCAGAGATACAGACAGTACAAAATGAACTGTCCGACCGGTGTACAGATGCGGATAACAGAAAAAAAGAACTTCACAAGTTGCAGAACGAGGAGTTGAACGGTAAGGGAGCTGATACATCGGCTATAAATTCCTATAAAGCAAAAATTGATGCTATAAAGTCTGAGTTGGATTATATATCGCAAAAACAGTCGTTGGTGTGGAATTATGAGAAAGACAAGAGAGAACTGTTTGACCGTGAGCCGGAATTGCGCGACAACAAGAAGAACAATGAAATGCATCTGGACGAGCTTGAAGAAAAATACGCGTTGCGGAAAAACAAACTCACCGCTCAGTATGAAACTGTTAAAAATAGTATAAACGAAAAGTCGGCCGAACGTGATGCCATTAAGAACGATCTTTGCGCTCTTGAGAATTTCCGCAAAGATGAAGGCTTCTGTCCTCCGGAGTCGTACACTCATGAAGAACTACCTACCAATAAACCTTGTGGTAAGATAGTGGAAGAGTTGAAAAGTCAGATTGTTTCTTTTGGCAAGGATACTGAGAATTTCAAAAAATCGGTAAATCTGTTTAACAGTAACTTTACTGCAAGAAATACTTTCAGTTTTCCTCAGTCATTGTCGTGTGATTCCGATTACATGGATTTCGCATCCAATTTATGCGAGTTTGTGGAAAACAATAAAATCACAGAATATCAGAACCGCATAAGTGAAAGGTACGTAAACATAATAAGACGCATATCAAAGGAAACAGGAGAACTTACCCAAAGCGAAAGTCTTATTAATAAGACTATTAAAGATATTAATGACGATTTCATCAAGCGTAATTTTGCAGGAGTTATCCGCAGTATCGAACTCAGACCATTGCAGAGTAACGACAAACTTATGCAGCTTCTTATAGAAATAAAGAATTTCAATGATGAGAACACCTTCAACATGGGTGAAATGGACCTATTCTCACAGGATTCGCGCGAGAACGTGAATCTCAAGGCTGTAAAATATCTTAATTCATTCAGTAAACTGCTCAAGGATGAGCCTTCCAGGAAGAGTCTTGTCGTTTCTGATACCTTTAATCTGGAGTTCCGTATTATCGAAAATGATAATGACACAGGCTGGGTTGAGAAAATAGCGAATGTTGGTTCCGACGGCACAGACATACTGGTTAAAGCAATGGTAAACATCATGCTTATCAATGTCTTCAAGGAAAAAGTCTCAAGGAAATTCGGAGATTTCAAGGTGCATTGTATGATGGATGAAATCGGTAAGCTGCATCCCAATAATGTGAAAGGCATACTTGAATTTGCCAATTGCCGCAACATATTACTTATCAACAGTTCGCCTACCACCTATAATGTTGAGGATTATAAATATACTTATCTGTTAAGTAAAGACGCGAAAAGCAATACAAGGGTAGTGCCATTGCTTACACGAAAATAAGAATACCTTGTAATAATATGGAAATAAATAAAAAGAGATTTACAATATCTGTCGCGAAAAAATTACTTTATATGCTTGAAGGAAAAACTCTTCCTTCAAGCTCGCTTCCTCGATGGATAGTTGATGAATTAAGGATAGAGGGGCTTATTACCGGAATAGCCAGTGGCAGCAGAGTTTCCTATCGCCTTACAGATCCTGTGGCATTCGGTAGATATGTTTCAGATAATTATACATCCGGCACTTCTCTTGAAAGATGGATTGAAATCTTTTCCGGCGAGAACAAAGACTTGCAGCGCAGTATGCTTGTACAGGAAACAGGCGATTCCAAGACTTTTAAGCTTCGAACTTTCAGAGGTTTTCTTGTGAACTGTTACGAACCTGTTCATGCAAGAATAGGGAATAGTGATTTTGTTATATCCCCTACGGAAGGAAGTGCTGTTTTCATACAAAAGCCGAATGAGTTTTATATACCGTCAGACGTTACAGTGGTGGGAATGGAAAATGGTGAGAACTTCCGTCATATACGGAGTCAGAAAAATCTGTTTGGAGATAATAAAATTTTGTTTGTTTCCAGATACCCCCAGTCGGCAGATTTAAGGGAATGGCTTATTAAAATTCCTAATAGATATATACATTTTGGAGATTTTGATCTGGCAGGTATATGTATATATCAGTCAGAGTTTTATAAATTTTTGGGCGACAGAGCGAGTTTCCTTATTCCCGAAGATATAGAAGAAAGGTTGAAATCCGGGAATAAGGGACTGTATGACGCTCAATATCTTAGATATAAAAATCTGAAGATTATAGATTCACGTTTGAACGGGTTGGTTGAAATGATTCATCATTATGGTAGGGTGTATGAACAGGAAGGATACATTGAAAAATGTACATATTAAATTAACCGTTAAAATCATAAAGTCCCTTCTTCCATCCCTCAAAAGGACACTTATCTTTTATTTCGTTATACAACTTGCAATTAAAAGAGAATAACTTATCAGCTTCATCCAAGACTTTTTTATCACCAATAAAATCTAAAAGATTAAAGTCCGGTTCTGTATCTATCGTGAATGATATAGCACCAATATTGTCTTCATCCGGGAACGAAATAAAGGTATAAGGAGTTTCTCCGGTAAAAAGATTACATACGGTCGGGCAATGTTTTTCTAACATCTGAAGCAGGCGTCCTGGATTTTCATGATTATTCAGACGATTAAAGAAAGTTCCCCAGCAACATGTAAGACTAAGTTGGTTGATTCCGATTGGAACCAGGCATACAACACCATATAATCCCTTGTTTACCTTTAGAATCAATTCTATATGATTCTGACGAACTGCATAAGTATAAGAATACCCTTTCAAAAAGGTTGCACCAGCTTTTTTATCAATGAAATTACGCATATTGAAACTCTACTATATTAACATTTACTTTGCCTGTTGTAAGTAATAATCAAAAATGTACCAGATAATAATTTAAGAATTAAGTATCAGTGTGACAAAGGTATATAAAAAACTTCATTTTTATGTGCTGGTGTAATAATAAAAAGAAGATTTTTTATTTTTCTTAATCAAAGAAACCGTAACACGTTCGTGTTCCGCGCGCGTCACGTTCGTGTTACGCTTGTTACACGTTCGTGTTCCACGCGTTACACGTACGTGCAACGCTTTCTGAGACAGCCTGTTTTGACAAATTATTATGCTTTTATTACCTTTTTCAGGCGCTTGTCATGTTTCCCGAAGTCAAATGTTATGTAATAATATGTAGCAAAAAAGCCCTTTTCTCTGATAAATGATATTTTTCTTCAAAAAAAACTATCATTTTATTTGTTTATATTAAAAAAGCCTTTACCTTTGCAAGTGTGATAACAATAAAACAGTAATTATGAAAGCAACTAACATTATTATTAACCTAACAGTCCTGCATATTATTCGCGTCGTGGTCATGGAACCAAGAGGTGAGGAAGGTTCATGTATGTAGTTGCATATATATGATATTTATGAAAGCCTTTCTCACACGTGTATGGGAAAGGCTTTTTGATTAAATAAGGAGAGATAAAAATGAAAAATGAGTTACGCAGTTCGATGAGTACACAGGGCCGACGCATGGCCGGTGCAAGAGCATTATGGGTGGCAAATGGAATGAAAAAGGAAATGATGGGCAAACCTATCATAGCTATTGTGAATTCGTTTACACAGTTCGTTCCGGGACACACACATTTGCATGAGATAGGTCAGCAGGTGAAAGAGGAAATAGAGAAACTCGGATGCTTTGCCGCTGAGTTCAACACTATCGCGATAGACGACGGTATAGCAATGGGACATGACGGAATGCTCTATTCGCTGCCTTCGAGAGATATCATTGCCGACAGTGTGGAATATATGGTGAACGCTCATAAGGCTGATGCTATGGTCTGCATCTCAAACTGCGACAAGATTACTCCGGGTATGCTTATGGCTTCCATGCGACTGAATATTCCTACGGTATTCGTGTCAGGCGGTCCGATGGAGGCAGGAGAGTGGGGCGGACAGCATCTCGACTTGATAGATGCGATGATTAAGTCGGCCGACCCGACAGTGAGCGATGAGGATGTGGACCAGATAGAAAGACATGCATGTCCGGGATGCGGATGTTGCTCGGGTATGTTTACTGCAAACTCAATGAACTGTCTGAACGAGGCTATAGGTCTGGCTCTTCCGGGCAACGGAACTATAGTCGCTACTCACGAAAACCGCAAGCAGTTGTTCAAGGATGCTGCGGCTCTCATCGTAAAAAATGCTTATAAATATTATCAGGACGGCGACGAAAGCGTATTGCCGAGAAGCATCGCTACACGTCAGGCTTTCCTTAATGCAATGACACTTGATATCGCTATGGGCGGTTCTACAAATACCGTTCTTCACCTGCTGGCAATAGCGCACGAGGCAGAGGTGGATTTCACAATGGACGATATCGACATGTTGTCACGCCGTGTGCCTTGTCTTTGCAAGGTGGCTCCTAACACTCAGAAATATCACATTCAGGATGTGAACAGAGCGGGAGGTATAATGAATATCCTCGCACAGCTGAACAAGGGCGGTCTGCTTGATACATCAGTTTCGCGTGTGGACGGAATGACACTGGCTGAGGCTATTGCAAAATATGATATTTCGGCTGAAAATGTTGATGCTGAGGTAAAAAGAATTTATACAAGCGCTCCGGGCGGAAAGTTCTCTATCAAACTTGGCTCGCAGGGCAATTATTATAAGGAACTTGATACAGACCGTGCTACAGGATGTATCCGCGATTTGGAACATGCCTACAGCAAGGACGGCGGACTGGCAGTGCTGAAAGGTAATATCGCACAGGACGGCTGTGTGGTGAAGACTGCCGGTGTGGACGAAAGCATCTGGAAGTTCTCGGGACCTGCAAAGGTGTTCGACTCTCAGGAATCGGCTTGCGAGGGTATCCTCGGCGGAAAGGTTGTAAGCGGCGATGTGGTGGTCATCACTCACGAAGGGCCTAAGGGTGGTCCGGGTATGCAGGAGATGCTTTATCCTACATCGTATATCAAATCAAAACATCTCGGTAAGGAATGTGCGCTGATTACCGACGGACGTTTCAGCGGCGGTACATCGGGATTGAGTATCGGACATATATCTCCTGAAGCGGCTGCCGGAGGAAACATCGGCAAGATTGTTGACGGTGATATCATCGAAATAGATATACCGAACCGCAGTATCAATGTGAAACTTTCAGATGAAGAACTTGCCGCACGTCCGATGACCCCTGTCACTCGCGACCGCAAGGTGTCTAAGGCACTCAAGGCTTACGCAAGCATGGTAAGTTCGGCTGATAAGGGTGGAGTAAGAATTGTTGACTAAAAAAATACTTACATATGAAAGAGAAAATAACAGGTGGTGAAGCATTGATGCGCTCGCTGGAGCATCAGGGAGTAAAGACTATCTTCGGTTATCCCGGAGGTGCGATAATGCCTGTATTCGATGCTTTATATGATCATAGAGATAAACTTAACCATATATTGGTACGTCACGAACAGGGTGCCGCACATGCCGCACAGGGTTTTGCCAGAGTGTCCGGCGAAGTGGGTGTGTGTCTGGTGACAAGCGGTCCGGGAGCGACAAATACCATAACGGGTGTGGCGGATGCCATGATAGACAGTACGCCTATCGTAGTGATAGCCGGACAGGTGGGAGCAGGACTCCTTGGTACGGATGCTTTTCAGGAGGTTGACCTTGTTGGTATCACTCAGCCTATTTCAAAATGGAGCTATCAGATACGCCGTGCCGAGGATGTGGCTTGGGCTGTGGCAAGAGCTTTCTATATAGCACGTTCAGGCCGTCCGGGACCTGTGGTACTCGACTTTGCCAAGAATGCTCAGGTAGAGATGACTGACTATGAGCCTGTTGACGTTGATTTCATCCGCAGTTATGACCCTGATCCGGAAACAGACCCTAAGGCTTTGGCTGAGGCAGTAAGACTTATCAATGAATCTGAAAAGCCGTTGGTGCTTGTAGGTCAGGGTGTTGAACTGGGAAATGCTCAGGAAGAACTGCTTAAGTTTGTAGAGAAAGCTGATATCCCTTGCGGATGTACATTGCTGGGACTCTCGGCTATGCCTTCGGAACATCCTCTGAACAAGGGTATGTTGGGAATGCACGGAAATCTCGGTCCTAATGTAAAGACCAACGAATGTGACGTATTGATAGCTGTAGGTATGCGTTTCGACGACCGTGTAACCGGTAAACTTGAAACATATGCCAAACAGGCAAAGGTGATACATCTGGATGTAGACCCATCGGAAATAGGCAAGAATGTACCTGTACATGTTCCGGTGCTTGGTAACTGCAAGCGTACTTTGAGTCTGCTTACCGAACTTATCCAGCCTAACAAGCATACTGCATGGATTGACAGTTTCCGTCAGTATGAGCAGCAGGAATTCGACAAGGTTATCAAACCAGAGGTTTATCCGGCAGAAGGTCCGATAAACATGGGCGAGGTGGTAAATGCAGTGAGCGAGGCTACAAACCATGAAGCTGTGCTGGTGACTGACGTAGGCCAGAATCAGATGATGGCATGCCGATACTTCAAGTTTACGAAGAACAGAAGTGTGGTTACTTCAGGCGGTATGGGAACAATGGGATTCTGTATCCCGGCAGCTATAGGAGCTACATTCGGCCGTCCTGACCGTACGGTTTGTGCGATAATGGGCGACGGAGGTCTTCAGATGACTATGCAGGAACTCGGTACTATCATGGAACAGAAGGCTCCGGTCAAGATGATTCTGATGAACAACAACTACCTTGGAAATGTACGTCAGTGGCAGGCTATGTTCTTCAGAAGAAGATATTCGTTCACACCGATGATGAATCCGGACTATATGCAGATAGCTTCGGCATATGGTATTCCTTCAAGGAGAGTAATAGAGCGTGAGGAACTTAAAGACGGAATAAAGGAAATGCTCGCTGCAGACGGTCCGTTCCTTCTTGAGGTCTGTGTGGTGGAAGAAGGTAATGTATTGCCGATGACTCCTCCGGGAAGCTCGGTTAACTATATGATGATGGATTTGGATTGCTAACGGGTAGGAGGATTAAAAATGGAAAATAAGACATTATATACTATCATAGTTCATTCGGAAAACATAGCCGGTTTGCTTAATCAGGTGACAGCCGTTTTTACACGCCGACAGATTAACATCGAAAGCCTTAACGTGTCGGCTTCATCAATAGCCGGTGTACATAAATATACAATCACTTGCTGGACTACTGCCGATATAGTGGAAAAGGTTGTACGCCAGATTGAGAAGAAAATGGATGTCATTCAGGCACACTATTTTACTGATAAGGAAATTTTCCAGCGTGAGGTGGCTATGTACAAGGTTTCTACACCGGAGTTTCAGAAAAATCCTGAGGCATCGAAGGTGGTCAGACGTTCTAATGCACACATCGTAGAGGTAAATCCGGTGTTCTCTATTATAGAGATGGTTGGTATGAGCGATGAGATAACTTTCCTTTACGAGGATTTGAAAAGGCTTAATTGCGTACTCCAGTTCGTACGTTCGGGAAGAATAGCCGTATCGACAAGTTGTTTTGAACGTGTGAATGAGTATCTTGCTCATCGTGAAGAAAGATACAAGAAAGGTTTGTAAATATATTTTGTTATGGCAGAAAGAAATGAAGTTGGAACCTATAAGTTTGTAGCGGAACCTTTCCATGTGGATTTCACCGGAAAGCTCACTATGGGAGTCCTGGGAAACCATTTGCTGAATTGTGCAGGGTTTCATGCCACAGAGAGGGGGTTCGGAATAGCCGAACTGAACGAAAGCCACTATACATGGGTGTTGTCACGACTGGCAATAGAGATGGAGGAATATCCTATGCAGTATGAGGATTTCAGCATACAGACATGGGTGGAGAATGTCTACCGCCTGTTTACAGACCGTAATTTCTCTATTCTCGATAAGGACGGCAAGCCTATAGGATATGCACGTTCTATATGGGCAATGATAGATTTGGAATCACGCAAGCCTGCCGATTTGCTTACTTTGCATGGAGGCAGCATCGTAGATTATATCTGTCAGAAGGATTGTCCGATAGCAAAACCGGGAAGAATTAAGGTTACATCGAAAGAACCTGTAGGAGAGTATGTGGCAAAATACAGCGACATCGACTGCAACGGACACGTGAACAGCATAAAATACATAGAGCATATACTCGACCTGTTCCATATTGATACGTTCCGCGACAAGATGGTACACCGTTTTGAGATGGCGTATGTGGCCGAAAGTTATTTCGGCGATAAACTGACTTTCTATCGTGAACAGATTTCGGAAAACGAATTTGATATCGAAGTCAAAAAAAACGATAGTGAGGTAGTAGTAAGAAGTAAAGTAATATTTAAGAATTAAAAATTAATAATTAATAATTAAGAATGAGTTGAAAACTCATAAACTTATAAACTTAAAAACTCATAAACTTATAAACTTAAAAACTTATAAAGAACATGGCACAATTAAATTTTGGTGGTGTGATGGAAAACGTAATCACCCGCGACGAATTTCCATTGGAAAAAGCACGTGAAATCTTGAAAGACGAAACAATTGCAGTTATAGGATATGGAGTACAGGGACCGGGTCAGTCATTGAACCTTCGCGACAACGGATTCAATGTTATCGTAGGTCAGCGTCCTGGAAAGACTTTTGAAAAAGCTATCGCTGACGGATGGGTACCGGGAGAAACTTTGTTCGGTATCGAAGAAGCTTGCCAGAAAGCTACTATCGTAATGTGTCTTTTGTCTGACGCAGCTGTAATGTCTGTATGGCCAACTATTAAACCATATCTTACTCCGGGCAAGGCATTGTATTTCTCACACGGTTTCGCTATCACTTGGAACGACCGTACAGGCGTAGTTCCTCCTGCTGATATCGATGTTATCATGGTTGCTCCTAAGGGTTCTGGTACTTCATTGCGTACAATGTTCCTTGAAGGTCGTGGCTTGAACTCATCATACGCAATCTATCAGGATGTAACAGGCAAGGCATTCGACAGAACTATCGCTCTTGGTATCGGTATCGGTTCAGGTTATCTGTTCGAAACTACATTCCAGCGTGAAGCTACTTCTGACCTTACAGGTGAACGTGGTTCATTGATGGGTGCTATCCAGGGATTGCTTCTTGCACAGTACGAAGTATTGCGTGAAAACGGACATACTCCATCTGAAGCATTCAACGAAACTGTAGAGGAACTTACTCAGTCATTGATGCCTTTGTTCGCTAAGAACGGTATGGACTGGATGTACGCTAACTGTTCTACTACAGCACAGCGTGGTGCTCTTGACTGGATGGGCCCGTTCCACGATGCTATCAAACCTGTAGTTCAGAAATTGTATCAGAGCGTTAAGAGCGGTAACGAAGCTCAGATTTCTATCGACTCTAACTCTAAGCCTGACTATCGTGAAAAGCTTGAAGCTGAATTGAAGGCTTTGCGTGAAAGCGAAATGTGGCAGACTGCTGTTACAGTGCGTAAACTTCGTCCTGAAAATAACTGATAAACTATTTATAAGAGAATCTTTTTCCCTCTCTGTGGCTTGTTGTTGCAGAGAGGGATTTTTTGTGTAGGATTTTGTCCTACATTCTCTGCTTTGTGAATTTCTCCACCGAATCCAACCCGCCGGCAGACAAGTCCACGCTGTATTCCTTACCGCCCGGAGTACGCAGAAGGCATGATTTATGTCTGACATCTACTTTGTAAATCATTTGCCGGTTGATGAGAAGGTTTCGTCCGGCTCTGATAAAATGCTCCACGCCCAGTCTGGTTTCGATGATCCCGAGACGTTCCAGTATGATTTCATCGCCGGTTGTTAAGGTGACATGCGAATAGTTTCCGTTGGCACGTACAAATACTATTTCTTTTCTTCCGATGAACAGTGTGCCGTCCAAGGTACGGAAAGGGAATTTGTCGGAGGCAATCATTTCTGATGTAGGCGGTAGGGCATTGCGTTCGTCGTATTCTTTGATGCGCTGTATGGCTCTGGCCAGTTCGGACACTTCTACAGGTTTCATAAGGTAGTCGGCAGCTGCCAGACGTATTGCCTGAAGCAGATACTCCGAGTTGTTGTAGGCGGTGGTAAAGATGATGTGTGGTAATGGCATAGCTTCTTTCAGCTCATTGAGAAGTTGTAGCGTAGTTGAACCTTGCAGTTGGATGTCAAGGAAAATAATGTCCGGCCGGTGGCGCAGGATGGCCTTCAATGCCGAGCTGTAGTCTTCGCAACATTCTACAATGTCGATGTCAGGGTGGAAATCTTCCAGTTTCCGCATGAGCGAAAGTCGTGGAAGCCGTTCGTCTTCAACGATTATGGCACGGTAGTTTTTCATGTTCAGGTTCGATTAGAAATAATTATAATTATAGGGTATATATAACTCAAAGCGTGTGCCGCAGGCATTTCCGTTCTTATCTTTCAAATCGGTCACAGTCTGCACAATATGCTCGGTGTTACGCTGGTTATATAGTTCAATCTGTTGTTCCATTATATTTAATCCTTGCTTGGTGGATGTGCCGGAGAGGATGGCGGCAGCTTCACGTCCTACACCATCATCGGTGACTGATACACAGATGCCTCCAGTTCTGGCTTTTACTTCAATGAGGAGGTGTCCGCGACCACGTTTGTTGCGCAGACCATGTTTTACTGCGTTTTCGCAGTATGTGTGCAACATCATGTTAGGTACTTGTACAGAGGTATCCGCTTTCGGATCTATGCATATATCGTAAGCCAGGTTATCCCCATAGCGTAACTGCTCAAGTGTTAGGTATAGGCTGGCGTATTCAAGTTCTTTCGCAAGTGAGCGTGATGGCTTATCCACGTCCATCAGTAAAGTGTTGGTGAAACGAGAGTATAAGGCGAGGTATTTGTTGGCTTCCTCCACAGAATGGTTCAATATGAAGTATTCGATACCTGCCAGAACGTTGGAGTTGAAGTGTGGAATAGACTTTAGTCGGATGGACTTCAACAGCAGATTGTTCAGCATGGTTTCACGTTTCAGTCTTTGCGTCTGTTTCCGTTCGTGGCGTTTGTAATAATGGAATGTCAATGCCCAGATGCCACCGGCTATCAGCAGTCCTGATATAATCCAAAACCACGGCTGTTGCCATAAAGCCGGACTAAGATGTAAGTCGATGTATATTGCAGGTGAGGCGATGGCACCTATTGAAGCCTCCACTTCCAGCCTGTAACGGCCTGGCAGAAGGTTGTTGAATTGTACTTCGCGAGCACTTTGCGGCTGAGACCATTGTTCCTGAAGTCCTTTAAGCCGATACCGGTAATATACGTTGCCCGTAGCCGAATGGGATACGGCTATGAAAGAGAAGCGCAGGTGACGCATAGGATAGGAAAGAGTTATCTGCCTGGAGGATACCGGTAAGGATTGCCAGTCAACATTGTCGGCAGATGCTTCTATCGAGACCATTTCCAGATTTGGTACGGTATATTGGTATGTCAGGTCGCGGGAGCGGAATGAAACAGTCCGGTCAACACAAGGTATCCATATTGTTCCGTCATCCGCTTCGGCTATATGAGCCACAAGCGGTTCGATACCGGTAAAACCGTTGTAGCGGTTGAAGAACATTGTTTGCAGAAGTCTGTTATCGGTGATGTACAGTCCGTTTACCACTGCCACAATGAGATAGTTGTCTTTTGTTTGGCAGATAGAGCGAATAGGACTTTCGTAATCATGAATCATGATTGCAGAGTCATTGCGTACGGTATATAGTTTCTCGCCCGAAGCAATTAGTATTTCACCTTGTAGTGTGGTAGTCATGGTGGTACATGGAATCCCTTCTTCAGGCTGGTGAATGGCGACCTGTTTGTTTCCGCTTATCCGCACAGGGCCGTATGCGGTGCCCACATACAAGTTGCCATATCCGTCCGGACAGGCGCAGAATATGTCACGCAGTCCTTTGTGTGTATTTAGAATGTGTCCACGACGGTCTGTGACGAACAATTCCTGCCTGGTGGCGACGAGCAGGCTGTCACCATATCCGGCAAGGAAACGGTAGTTTAGGTATGGTAGGTTAAGCCATTGTCTGCGAGTATCTTCATAAGCCAGTACGTCGCCTTGACCAAGCAGGTAGATGGTTTGTCCTATACGGGCGGTGTATGGCAGGAAGTAGTTGTCTTTGCTATTTGGGTAGTGAACAGGATGTAGTTCCTTAGCTGTGTTACCCTCAAGCAGTTTGCCGTTTAGTGTGCCGCATATTAAATCTCCTTCAGAGGTGATACCTATGGCGCGGAGGATGTCGTTACGGTCGGTTAAAGTGTGGTTCATGAAGTTCAGTCGGAAGAAGTTGTACACACCTTGATAAGTGGCAAGCCAGATGTTGCCTTCGCGGTCGATGTACATCTGCCTGATGAGGTTTATGCCATCTACAAGCTGCTCTACTTTATTTTTAGTGGGGTTGAAACGGTAGAGGTTATGTGCGTCGTGCAGGTAGATGTTTCCTTGTCTGTCGGCACAGGCTCCGATGCCGTAGTCGGGTGCGAGAAAGTGGAAAGGTATTATCCGTTGTGTCGAAGCCCCGTGGCAGGAATACACACCATCTGCGGCGAAGAGATAAAGCATATTGTCAGTCCGAAGCATCGAGTATCCTTGAGTGGCAAGAAGGGCAGGCAGTTGTGTGCCATCTGCTTTGATACGGTAAGTCCGTTCTGCGGTAGGTATATAGAAAGTACCGTCTGTTGTATCTGCAAACACACGTCGGCAGGCGTCCATCTCATCGAGTAGAGGAGAGCGCAGCACGGTTTCTGTTCCGTTAGCGGTGAGGCGGCAGATTTCCCGTTCTTGTTCCTGCTCGTTTTCAAGTAGGAAATAGTCAGGTGGCAGTGAAGATGAATTGAAGTTGTTCAGCAGCATCCCTCTGCTGTTTAGTGGTTGGGTGTCAGTCTGTCCACCTTCTTTGGCGAGATGTTTGCGGCGGAAACCCAAGGCTGTGACACCGTACTTATCCTCATGAAAGGCGACGATGTTTTCCGGTCTTCCCCCTTTGAGATAGGGCACGAACTCGAAGCCGTCGTAGCGTACAAATCCGGAAAGGGTGCCTATCCAGATGTACCCCATCTTGTCCTGATGGATGCACTCTGTGAGCATCTGGGGCAAGCCGTCCTGCGTGGTGTAGCGGCGGAAAGAGTATCCCGAAGTAACGGTTACACTTACATGCGTTGCGCATAGTGCGGACA
Source organism: uncultured Bacteroides sp. (assembly GCA_900544075.1). Taxonomy (GTDB): domain Bacteria; phylum Bacteroidota; class Bacteroidia; order Bacteroidales; family Bacteroidaceae; genus Phocaeicola. Next base: position 893 of record UQTJ01000057.1, on the reverse strand, counting down.
GCGGGAGCAGCAGTCCCAGTAAGAAAGACATTTTAGCTAATAGGTGGCATATATATTTCTTTTGTGTCATGTGTTTTCTATAAGGTTTCTTTGTTGCAAATATATTCCTTTTCGTTTACTTATCCAATGTGTTAACAGGATAAAAGAGAAAAACAATGGTTCGTGTTTCCTGCCATGCCATTCATGTAAACAGTGTGCCGGTTCGTGTAAAGCAGGTTTATAACCTATTGCAAGTAAGTATATTAAATCTTATCTTTAAAAAGAAACAAAGTATGTTTACGATATGTATCTATTGCTTTAACCTAATATTATATGTTATGAAAACGAAAATCTTCTACTTGGCAATGTACATTTTAGCGGTCCTCCCGCTGATGACGGCGTGCGAAAGTGACGACCCGCCCGCTGTCGACGAACCGAACGAGCAGACGCAACTCGCCACTCCGGTCGTCACAGTGAATGTGGATATGAACGCAAAGACCATCACCGCCTCGTGGCAGGCGGTGGAGAATGCGGACAACTACCATTACAAGATTTCCGGCGACGAAACCCTGTACGAAACCGGGGAGACGCGCCTCGAACTCCAGCCGTACAGTAAATTCGAGGGAGGCAGCCACTCCATCACGGTGCAGGCGGTCAGCAACGCCCGGCCCGATTTGTTCAGCCCCTCGGAGTGGGGCAAGGCAGACTTCTCCGTCGGAAGCGCGAAGCTGCAGGCGCCCGATGCGCTGAATGCCGATGTGAATAAGGAGAGCTGCACCGTGACCGTCTCGTGGGCACCCGTCGCGAATGCCGCTTCCTATCTCTACAAGATAGACGACGGGAAGGAAGTGCCCGTTTCCGAACCCGGAATCAGCTTCAGCCTCTTCGACTACGCTCCGGGCGAGCACAGCGTG
>UQTJ01000056.1 GCA_900544075.1 uncultured Bacteroides sp. | reverse complement strand
CTGCTATTGTTACATCTGCATCTATGGTTTCCTACGACCTTCAAGTAAGAGTGTGGCATACGGTTCACGCTTATTTATAAATAATTTAATTCATTAGTTATGAGATTCGCTAAGACACTCTGTATCTGTTTAAAATGTATCTTAATTTTGACCCTTTTTCTTTCGAGTAATGTTTGTGTATATGCGCAACTTAAAAAAACTGCAAAAATAGAGAAGGTAAAATCTTTTACAAATGGCTCTGTTATCTTAAATAAAACAACTGTGGATGGTGTCGAAGTATATTCCGTAACTTTACCTAATAACTCAAAATACTATCAACCAATAGTCTTCTTTCTTGGGAATAAAGATGAAATGATTAAAAATTTGCATGATCTGTCAGATGCTCTTGAAAGAGGAGAAAAAGGTGAAGTGTTTGACTTTTCCGCATGTGGGAAAAATTATCAATTGTCTTTTAGTCGGACTTTGGGACAAAAATGTTTCAAAATTTGGGAGCCTATAAATACTTCTAATGATTTCGGACGCTTTTTTAAAGCAACAATTGATGATATTCTTGAATTTATTGAAAAACCGCAATAATTTAGCATACTATTTATGAGTGATACAAAACTTTTATCATTGTCTGAAATATTCAATAATAAGATATTCCAAATCCCCGATTTTCAACGTGGATATTCTTGGGAAGAACGTCAATTAGAAGATTTTTGGGAAGATATTCAAAATCTTAGTCCCAATAAAATTCATTATATTGGCTTGCTTACAGTTGAGCCTATTAAAAAAGATGAGATAATAAATGTTGAAAAATGGAAAGACGATTTATGGCTTCTTAAAAAGGGAATGTCGGCTTATTATGTAATTGATGGTCAACAACGTCTGACAACTTTAATTATCCTATTGCATGAAATTTTGCGTACCTTTAAGGATGATGAAGGTATCAATTTCGGACAAAAAAGTGAATGGATAGATCGATTCTTGTATCGTTCATATAATCAGATATATAAATCATTTGTGTTTGGATATGAAAAAGACAATCCCAGCGACGAATACTTTAAGACAAAAATATTAGAACAAGATTCATCGGCAGCAGATAAATATCCAGAAACATTATATACGGCAAATCTCATGTTCGCAAAGGAATATTTTGCGAAGAAGCTCAAAGACCTAAGTAAAGAATGTAAAGAGGAAATATTTGATAAAGCTGTAAACAGATTAAAATTCAACTACTATGAAATTGATGACTCTTTAGATGTATATGTGACATTTGAGACGATGAATAATAGGGGGAAAGATTTATCCCATTTAGAACTACTTAAAAATCGTCTGATATATTTATCAACTCTCTTACATAAAGATGACGAAACAAAAGAGCGTTTGAGAAAAGATATTAATGAGACATGGAAAACCATATATGAATACTTGGGTAAGAACAAAGAAAATCCATTAGATGATGATGTGTTCCTATTTAACCACTGGGTTATGTATTTCACATATGATAGAAGTCAATCTGATGTATACGCCGAATTCTTACTTAAGAAAAAATTCACTTCTAAAAATGTGCTGTGTGGCAATATTTCTATAGAAGATATAAAGGCTTACATAGATAGTTTATCCAAATGTGTAAAACAATGGTTTTATATATTTAACATTCAATATTCTAACTTTTCTGATAAGATAAAGGGACATATTCATAAATTGGAACGGGTCGGATGGGGAGCATTTCCGCCAATGATAATGGCGGTATTTACGAAAGAACGCAACGAAGAATTGATTTGGGATTTCTTAGATGCATGCGAAAGATTTAATTTCTTAGTCTTTGCAGTATCACATCGCTCCTCAAACACTCAGAATAGTAATCTATATAGGAAAGCACGGGAGTATTATATTGGAAATTTAGACCTTGAGACGTTAATTCATGATATTGATTTTCTGACTGATGGGGAAGAAAATGGGAACTATTATGGGTGGTTTGATTTGGAAAGGTTTAGAAATCATATAAATGAACTCTTTTCGAAAAATGACAGAGAAGGCTTTTATTCATGGAGCGGATTAAGATATTTTCTTTATGAATATGAATTGTACTTACAAGATAACGCAAATACAAAAGTCACATGGGAAGATTTTAATAAGAGAAAGAAGGAGGAGACTATTGAACATATATACCCTCAGTCCGCAACTGATATTTATTGGAAAAAACGTTTCGGGAATCTTAAACCAACCGAAAAACGTCTATACTTAAATTCTTTGGGAAATCTATTGCTTTTGAGTCGTTCAAAAAATTCTAAGTTACAAAATTATGATTTTGATAAAAAGAAATGTTTGCAAAGCAAGGATGGAAAGGATATTGGATATTATAATGGCTCGTATAGTGAAATTGAAGTTTCAAAACGGGCAGAATGGACAACCAAAGAAATCATAGGGCGAGGATTATCTATGTTACAGTTTATGGAGGAACGCTGGAACTTCAAATTCAAAGACTGGGGACTTGAAAAAGAGGAAATATTATTTCCTACTAAATAACAAACTACATGCAGGGAGTAAGGCTTCAGTTCTGCAAAAAAACACGCCTAACTTTACATTTTAGGGTGTGGAAAAGGGTGTAAATCTTGCAAATGCTTGATTTACACCCTTTATTGCGGAGAGGGAGGGATTCGAACCCCCGGTACCTCGCAGTACAACGGTTTTCAAGACCGCCGCAATCGACCACTCTGCCACCTCTCCAGAACTCCTTCCGAAGTGCTTTATTTCTCAAAAGCGATGCAAAGGTATCGTTTTTTTTTGAATATGCAAAGCTTTTGAGAACTTTTTTCTATAAAAAATCGTTTTTTCTTATTTCCTACTTGTTTTACACATGAAAACAGTATAAAAAGACTACTTATTATGTTTCCCTGCGCCTTTCAGCAGTTCGCGGCTAAACTTCATTTCCGCTCTTTGGATATCGTAAATTTTCTTTGGACTCAGGACTTTTTTGTATTTACGAAGGTATTCAAGTTCCAGTTCGTCTATCGTGATACGTGTCTTTATCACATCTTCAGTCAATCTGGAATATTCTGCATCTGTTATATTTTTGCCTTCCTTTGTCTTTCTTATCTTGCTCCACATCTCTTTATTATATGAGAATTTCTTGTCCTGCAACTCAAAGTACAATGGAAAGAACTTGGCAGCCTCATCTTTGGTCAGCCCTACCTTGTCTACAAAATATTGTTTTTGCTTTTCGCGAAACTGTTCTTTGCTAAGACATTCTTTCTTTCCCTGTGCCTGAGCGGAAAGAAATGCCATAAACAAAGCCATTATCATAATAAGTCTGTTCATACAAGATTAATCGAATTAATTGTAAATTTCTAAATCTGCATCCGTAAGATACATATATAATGTATAGTCGTCCATCATTGCCTGATCCAAAATCGGGTCTATATATTCATCAGGAATGCCCTGCACCGAATCTGTCATAGAAACATTGTCTGTATTCATTTCTTTATTGACAGGTTTGTCCATCATCATTACACGCAGTCCGAACATAAGTCCGCAGAACATAGCTACCATATACACCCAAGGCTTAACTCTTTCCCACATGGTTATCTCCACGCTTTCTTGTGCCTCGGCTTCAGGAAGCTGCTTCATTATCTCGGGAACAATATTCTCAAAGTAGCCTTCGGGCACTTTAAAAGGATTTTCTTTCCCTATCTTTTTCTTTAATTCGGTATCTTCCTTCATCTTAGTATCTCCTTCCTTTTTAATTAGATAAAAAAAACGGCAAATGGTTTAATCATTCTGATTGAAATATTCTTCTATTTTCTTTACCGCATGATGATATGAGGCTTTAAGTGCTCCTACAGTAGTGCCTACTATCTCTGATATATCTTCATATTTCATTTCCTGAAAATATCTCAAATTAAAAATTATCCTCTGCTTTTCCGGTAGTGAGCGTATAGCTTTTTGGAACATAAGCTGGGTTTCGTCACCATCAAAATATGAATCACCCTCAAGCGTATTTATAAAATTGGAATCAGCTTCATCAATTGAAATATTATCCTGTGCCCTCTGCCTATTCAGAAAACTGAGACACTCGTTTAAGGCTATCCTGTACAGCCAGGTGGATAGTTTTGCTTCTCCTCTGAAATAGTCTATATTGGTCCATGCCTTTACGAATGTATTCTGAAGTATGTCGTTTGCATCGTCGTGCGAACCGACCATTCTTCGTATCTGCCAATACAGCTGCTCGCTGAACTCCCTTACCACCTCTTCGAATGCTTTCCGGCGAGTGGCAAGGTCGTGCAAACGCTCTTTTATATCGTCCTCATTATTATATGCCATAATCAAACAATATGCTGTAGGATATTCAAATATTTATACTTAAATTCTCGTTCGCCAGAATGGTATTGACAAAAACACCTTTAGCCTCGGCAAGTAGACATTCATCATCGTCGTATCTGGCAGAGAAATGTCCTATTACAAGCTTCTTAACACCAGCCATGGCGGCTATTTCGGCTGCTTGACGTGCAGTGGAATGCATGGTTGTTTTCGCTCTTGCCTTTTCAGTTTCGAGGAAAGTAGCCTCATGAAACAATAAATCCACTCCACTTATTTGTTCCACAATCTTCGGACAATACATTGTGTCCGAACAATAAGCATAACTTCTTGGAGGTTCAGAAGGTACTGTAAGTCTGCTATTGGGGACCACTGTTCCGTCTTCGCATACAAAATCTTCACCGTTCTTGATTCTGTTTATCATATAAACCGGAACCTTGTAAAAATCTATCATATCTCTGATGATATGATTCGGTACAGGCTTTTCCCGAAACAGAAATCCGCAAGTTGGCATTCGGTGTTTTAATGGAATGGTTTCTACCGTAAGCGAACGGTCATCGTATATCACGGCACGTTCTGACGGATCTATATCATGGAATATGACTTCAAAGGGTAATCCCTTGCAGAAAAAATCCAACTGTGGTCTGAGCAGAACCTGCAAATCGGGATGAGCATAGATATGAAGGTCGGCAGTTCTTTCTATCATACCGAAAGTGGATATCATACCTATAAGTCCGAAGCAATGATCGCCATGCAGATGTGATATAAAGACATGATTAAGCCTTGAAAATTTCAGTCTTGACCCTCGTAACTGCACCTGTGTTCCCTCCCCACAGTCTATCATAAAGAGTTTTTCTCTTACATTGAGTACTTGTGAGGTAGCGGAATGCCGCATTGTAGGCAATGCAGAACCGCATCCCAATATGTTAAGCTCAAATTTTTCCATGCCGACAAAGATAAATAAAATCTTCAAATACCTTCAAAACGAAGGTATAAATAAACTAAAGCATGAGCCTTTCATGCGTTTAAAAAAAATGAACTGTCGTTTTAGACAAAACGCCCCGTCATTTCAAATCGAATGACAGGGCGTTTTGTAATCGTCAAAATAAGAGCCGAAAGCGGGACTCGAACCCGCGACTTACTCATTACGAATGAGTTACTCTACCAACTGAGTTATTTCGGCAAGCAAAAGTTCTTGTTTTGCGGTTCAAAATTACTTCTTATTTTTTTATTGACAAATGTATTTCCGTTTTTTTTATAGCCGCTACATATATTTATGGTATATTATTAAACGGTAGGATGAATATTTTTTCTAAAGATGTATTAACGGAATGCATATATTTCATTGAAAATGCTTATCTTTGCATCCCGAATATAACATAAAAAAAGACTTAATATAACACATTATATATATAATATCTTTATTAAGACCCAGAAGATGAAAAGATTTTATTCGGTTTTTCTATATTGTAAAACTTCGGAAGCATACAGAAATGCTGTTACATTTCTTTTTGCCAAAATCCGTTTTTCATTTTCAAGTATGTTATTTTTGTTTTTCAAACATACAGACTTTTCTTTTTCAGAAAATTCATATTTACCCGGAAATGCATTTCGGCATATCCGGGATTTTTTTCGTCCAACAGCATTATACGATATACAACAATACAAATATAGATAATTAAGGTATGGAACAACTAAAGCACGAATGTGGGGTGGCGATGATACGCCTGATGAAACCACTGGAACACTATCATCAGAAATACGGTACATGGATGTACGGACTCAACAAGCTGTACCTTCTGATGGAGAAACAGCATAACCGAGGACAGGAAGCTGCCGGACTGGCTTGTGTGAAACTTCAGGCTGCACCGGGCGAAGAATACATGTTCCGCGAAAGAGGACTTGGCGCAGGAGCCATAACCGAGATTTTCGGAACTGTACACAGCTATTTCCGCGATCTGACACCGGAACAGATGCGTGATGCCGAATATGCAGAAAAGTGTCTTCCTTTTGCAGGCGAACTGTATATGGGACACCTAAGATATTCCACTACAGGTAAGAGCGGAATATCGTATGTACACCCGTTCCTCCGCCGCAACAACTGGCGTGCAAAGAACCTTGCGCTGTGCGGAAATTTCAACCTTACGAATGTTGACGAAATATTCGCGTCAATCACTGCCGACGGACAGCACCCGCGCAAATATGCCGACACGTATATAATGCTCGAACAGGTGGGACACCGTCTTGACCGCGAAGTGGAACGTCTATACACTGAATGTAAAGGCGAAGGTCTGGAAGGTATGGACATAACTCATGCCATAGAAGACAGAATAGACCTGACAAACGTTTTGAAAACATCAAGTCCGACATGGGACGGCGGTTACGTGATATGCGGGCTGACCGGTAGCGGCGAGAGCTTTGCCGTGCGTGACCCATGGGGAATACGTCCTGCATTCTGGTATATGGACGATGAAATATTCGTACTGGCTTCAGAACGTCCTGTGATACAGACAGCACTGAATGTTCCTGCCGACAGTATAAACGAACTTCAGCCTGGTCAGGCAATAATGATAAGTAAAAAAGGACAGATGCGTCTGGCGCAGATAAACGAGCCGAAAGTGAAAAAGGCTTGTTCTTTCGAACGTATATACTTCAGCCGCGGTAGCGACATGGATATATACCGCGAAAGAAAAAAACTCGGCGAGAAACTGGTGAATCCTATTCTAAAAGCTATAGACAACGATGTGATTCACACGGTGTTCTCTTTCATCCCGAACACGGCGGAAGTGGCTTTCTACGGAATGTTGGAAGGTTTCGACAATTATCTGAATGAGCTGAAGGTACAACGTATAGAGGCCTTGGGACATAAACCGAGCCACAGCGAGCTTGAACAGATTCTTTCACAACGTATCCGAAGCGAAAAAGTCGCAATTAAGGATATAAAGCTGCGTACGTTCATAGCCGAAGGAAATACCCGCAATGACCTGGCAGCACACGTATATGATATTACATACGGAAGCTTAGTGCCATACGCAGATAATCTGGTGATAATAGACGACAGTATAGTTCGTGGTACAACACTGAAACAAAGTATCATAAGCATACTCGACCGTCTGCACCCGAAAAAGATAGTAATAGTATCATCATCGCCACAGGTGCGCTATCCGGACTATTACGGTATAGACATGGCAAGCATGGAGCAGTTCATTGCCTTCAAGGCTGCCATAGCATTGCTTGAGGAAAGAGGTATGCAGGACGTTATAATAAATGCATACAGCAAGTCCAAGGCACAATTAGGATTGCCTAAAGAAGAGATGGTGAACTATGTAAAAGAGATATACGCACCGTTCACGGATGAAGAGATATCAGCCAAAATGGTAGAACTGCTGACACCTGCCGGAACACAAGCCAAAGTGGAAATAGTATATCAGACACTTGAAGGACTTCACGAGGCATGTCCTGACCACACAGGCGACTGGTACTTCAGCGGAGACTATCCTACTCCGGGCGGAGTGAAACTGGTAAATCAGGCGTTTATAGACTATATAGAAGAAAATTTTTTAAATGAATAATTAAGAATTAAAAGTTAATAATGAGTGGATGATATCACTCTTAATTCTCAATTATTAATTATTAACTGTTAATTATTAACTCAAACATACAGATAATGAGAAATGTAACATTGATCCTCGACGACGGGAGCCGCTTCCATGGCAAGTCGTTCGGTTATGAGAAACCGGTAGCAGGCGAAGTGGTGTTCAACACAGCCATGACCGGTTACCCTGAAAGTTTGACAGACCCTTCGTATGCCGGTCAGCTTATGACACTGACTTATCCTTTGGTTGGAAACTACGGTGTACCTCCTTTCACTTTCGCGGAAAACGGACTTCCTCATTTTATGGAAAGCGAAAAAATTCATGCCGAAGCGATTATCGTAAGCGACTACAGCGAAAAGTATTCTCACTGGAATGCAGTAGAAAGCCTTGGCGACTGGCTTAAACGTGAGCAGATACCGGGAATAACAGGCATTGACACCCGTGAGCTTACAAAGGTATTGCGCGAACACGGTGTGATGATGGGAAAAATCGTATTCGACGATGAACCGGACAACATCCCTCAGGCTGAATATGCCGGAGTGAACTACGTTGATAAGGTTTCCTGCAAAGAAGTAATCCGCTACAACGAAGGCGAAGGCAAGAAGAAAGTCGTACTCGTGGACTGTGGTGTTAAATCGAACATTATCCGTTGCCTTTTGAAACGCGATGTAGAAGTAATCCGCGTTCCATGGAACTATGATTTCAACTCTCTTGAATTCGACGGTCTGTTTATCTCAAACGGTCCTGGCGACCCTGACACTTGCGATGCCGCAGTACAGAACATCCGCAAGGCTATGCAGAACGAAAAACTTCCTATCTTCGGAATCTGTATGGGTAACCAGTTGCTCTCGAAAGCGGGAGGCGCAAAAATATACAAACTGAAATACGGTCACCGCAGCCACAACCAGCCGGTTCGCATGGTGGGAACTGAAAAATGTTTCATCACTTCGCAGAACCACGGTTATGCCGTTGACAACAACACTCTTGGCTCAGACTGGGAACCATTGTTCATCAACATGAACGACGGCTCTAACGAAGGTATCCGCCACAAAAAGAACCCTTGGTTCTCTGCACAGTTCCACCCGGAAGCTGCAAGTGGTCCGACAGATACAGAATTCCTGTTCGACGAGTTTGTAAAATTGCTGTAATCCATTAAAAAGAAAAGTACAATGAAAGAAAATATAAAGAAAGTATTATTGTTAGGTTCCGGAGCACTTAAAATCGGCGAAGCCGGTGAGTTCGACTATTCCGGTTCACAGGCTCTTAAGGCTCTTAAGGAAGAAGGTATAGAAACCATCCTTATCAACCCTAATATCGCTACAGTGCAGACTTCAGAAGGAGTGGCAGACAAGATTTACTTCCTGCCTGTAACACCTTACTTCGTAGAAAAAGTAATTGCAAAGGAACGTCCTGACGGCGTACTGCTCTCATTTGGTGGACAGACAGCATTGAACTGTGGTGTTGCTCTCTACAAGGCAGGTATATTCGAAAAATATGAGACTCGTGTTCTTGGTACTCCTGTACAGGCTATCATGGACACTGAAGACCGTGAGCTCTTCGTTCAGAAACTTGACGAAATCAATGTCAAGACTATCAAGAGTGAAGCTGTAGAAAATATCGAGGATGCACGTCGCGCAGCAAAGGAACTTGGCTATCCTGTTATCATCCGTGCTGCATACGCACTTGGTGGTCTTGGTTCCGGTTTCTGCGACAATGAAGAAGAACTTAACGTATTGGCCGAAAAAGCTTTCTCCTTCTCTCCACAGGTACTTGTAGAAAAGAGTTTGAAGGGATGGAAAGAAGTGGAATACGAAGTAGTGCGCGACCGTTTCGACAACTGTATCACTGTATGTAACATGGAAAACTTCGACCCGCTGGGTATCCACACCGGTGAGTCTATCGTTATCGCTCCGTCACAGACTCTTACAAACAGCGAATACCACAAGTTGCGTGAGCTCGCAATCCGCATCATCCGCCACATCGGTATCGTGGGTGAATGTAACGTGCAGTATGCTTTCGACCCAGAATCGGAAGACTACCGTGTAATCGAGGTTAACGCCCGTCTGAGCCGTTCTTCAGCTCTTGCATCTAAGGCTACAGGTTATCCTCTGGCTTTCGTTGCCGCGAAACTTGGTTTGGGATACGGACTGTTCGACCTTAAGAACTCTGTAACAAAGACTACTTCGGCATTCTTCGAGCCGGCTCTTGACTACTGTGTATGTAAGATCCCTCGCTGGGACTTGGGTAAGTTCCACGGTGTTGACCGCGAGCTTGGTTCAAGCATGAAGTCGGTAGGTGAAGTTATGGCTATCGGACGTACTTTCGAAGAAGCTATCCAGAAAGGTCTGCGTATGATTGGTCAGGGAATGCACGGTTTCGTTGAAAACAAGGAGCTTGTTATCGACGATATCGACAAGGCTCTCCGCGAACCGACAGACAAACGTATCTTCGTTATCTCTAAGGCTATGCGTGCGGGTTACACTGTTGACCAGATACATGACCTTACAAAAATAGACAAGTGGTTCCTCGACAAGCTGCAGAACATCATGCAGACATCTAAGGAGCTCCACGAATGGGGCAACAACCACACTCAGCTTTCACAGTTGCCAAACGAACTGCTTTACAAGGCTAAACGTCAGGGATTCTCTGACTTCCAGGTAGCTCGTGCAATCGGTTACAAGGGTGAGATGGAAGATGCTATCGTTGATATCCGCAACCACCGTAAGAGTGTAGGTATCGTGCCTGTTGTGAAACAGATAGATACTCTGGCTGCTGAATATCCTGCACAGACTAACTACCTGTATCTGACTTACAGCGGTGTAGCTAACGATGTTCATTACTTGGGCGACCACAAGAGTATCGTGGTTCTCGGTTCAGGAGCTTACCGTATCGGTTCTTCTGTAGAGTTCGACTGGTGTGGTGTTCAGGCTCTTAACACTATCCGCAAGGAAGGTTACCGTTCTGTAATGATTAACTACAACCCTGAAACTGTATCTACAGACTACGATATGTGCGACCGTCTGTACTTCGACGAGTTAACTTTCGAACGTGTAATGGATATCCTCGACCTGGAAAATCCTCACGGAGTAATCGTTTCTACAGGTGGACAGATTCCTAACAACCTGGCGCTTCGTCTTGATGCACAGAAGGTAAATATCCTCGGTACTTCCGCCAAGAGTATCGACAACGCAGAGGACCGCGACAAGTTCTCGGCTATGCTCGACCGTATCGGTGTTGACCAGCCTGAATGGAGTGCGCTTACTTCCATGGAAGATATCAACGCATTTATCGAAAAGGTAGGCTTCCCTGTATTGGTTCGTCCTTCATACGTACTTTCGGGTGCGGCCATGAACGTATGTTCCAACCAGGAAGAACTTGAACGCTTCCTTCAACTTGCGGCTAACGTATCCAAGAAACACCCTGTGGTAGTGAGCCAATTCATCGAACATGCCAAGGAAGTGGAAATGGACGCCGTGGCACAAAACGGTGAAATCGTGGCATACGCCATCTCCGAACACATCGAATTTGCGGGTGTACACTCTGGAGACGCTACTATACAGTTCCCTCCACAGAAACTTTACGTTGAAACCGTGCGACGTATCAAGCGTATCTCGCGCCAGATTGCAAAAGAACTTAACATCTCCGGCCCGTTCAACATTCAGTTCCTTGCACGTGAAAACGATATCAAGGTTATCGAATGTAACTTGCGTGCCAGCCGTTCATTCCCATTCGTAAGTAAGGTATTGAAGATTAACTTCATCGAACTTGCTACTAAGGTTATGCTTGGCCTGCCGGTTGAAAAACCTGAGAAGAACCTGTTCGACCTCGACTATGTAGGTATCAAGGCAAGCCAGTTCTCATTCAACCGTCTGCAGAAGGCTGACCCAGTATTGGGTGTTGATATGGCATCTACAGGTGAGGTGGGATGTATCGGCGACGATACTTCATGCGCAGTATTGAAAGCTATGCTTTCTGTAGGTTACCGCATCCCTGAAAAGAACATCCTTATGTCAACAGGTACACTGAAACAGAAGGTTGACTTGCTTCAGGCTGCACGTGCCCTCAAGGCTAAAGGTTACAACATCTTCGCTACAGGCGGTTCATCCAAGTTCCTTACAGAAAACGGCGTAGAAAATACACGCGTTTACTGGCCAAGCGAAGAAGGACATCCTCAGGCTCTCGAAATGCTGCACAAGAAGGAAATTGACATGGTGGTAAATATTCCACGCGACCTTACTCCAACCGAACTTGAAAACGGTTATAAGATCCGTCGTGCCGCTGTGGATTTGAATATTCCTCTTGTTACAAACGCACGTCTTGCAAGCGCATTCATCAATGCATTCTGCACAATGAGCATAGACGACATAGCAATCAAGAGTTGGGACGAATATAAATAACAGTCATCAACAAACATATTTCAAAACCTCCCGTTGCGGAACAATCTTCCACAACGGGAGTTTTTTTGTCACTGCCTTACTCATTACAGAATTTTGAAATATCCATAGAACGCTATTAGAAACTTCTTTCATTACTGATGTAAAACATGTTTCGTCCTAACATTATCTATAAATACAACTTATATTTATAGAAAATGATTGGTCATCTTTAATTTTATTCTCCTTTCTACTGCATTTCATGTATCATGAAGACACTTCTTTTATCCAGACACCATTAGTTAAAATACATTAAAACAGCGCAATTCAAAAAACTTATAAGCAGCTTGATTTGTTATTTTTTTAGTCAGATTAATTATTGCCATTACGATATGCGGCAATCATATTGGAAAAAATAATCATTATTCAATTTATAAACTAAACAGACTTTAAACATGAAAATCGTAAAAACAATTTCCTTTTTCTGTTTTTTTGCGTTTCTCGCAGTGGCATGTAACAATAAAATGGAAGATGAGTTCACTTCCGTGACTCGAGAAGAACTTCTAACATTATTCAATTTCGACACACAAAAAGATGTATATGAAAATATACAGTCGCTCAATTCTTTCAATAAAAACAAGCAATACCGGGTAAACGGGAAAAGCATCACCATAAACAAGCTGATACCGGAAGAGATGGACGCGGAGCTTGGTACGTTCATCCTTGCCGTGGAAGGAACGGTGAACGGGACTCCGTTCAGCGAAAGACTTGAATTCAAAGGCTTTAATCCCCCAAAAACGGAAAAAGGCGAAGAAGATATCAACGAAGAAGAACATGAAAAAGAAGAGGAAAAAGAAGAGGACTATACCGTCAGCGAGGAAGAAATTATCAGCCTTTTCATTTTGGATAGAAACGGCACTGTGGACAATGCTATCGCCGAACTGGAACAATTCAAAGGACACAAGCATATAAACGGCAAAGAAATAACCATAGACGCGATAGAAGTAATACGTCAAGACAATAAAACGGGAGATTTCACACTCCTCGTAAAAGGGAATGCCGACGGCAAGAAGGATTTCGAACTTACATTGGATTTTACAGGTTTCGCTCCATGCGAGGAAGAGGTAGTCGCCAATAAACCCTCTGACTACAACATGGCGGAAAGGGCATATGTGCAAATAGCGGAAGGTAAAAACATATATGACGCGAACTTTGACGGGTTTTACAGAGAAAACAAAAAGGATGAGTTCGCACTACAGCTCAAGGATTTCCTGACCATCAGCTCTTCCGGCACCGATGGCATACCTTATTTATATGACCAAGAGGACTTGCGACATACATCACTTACTGTAATCGGATATGACAAATGGGAAAAGGAACTATCGCTCACCGTAACATACAAGGAATATACCAGTCAGGAGTTATCCATTCCATTCGACCATAACGAGTACTACAAGACATTCGTAAGCGTGAATACGGAAGAAACAGGACAGTATTATCAAAGCGGCGTACTGCATTACATGAAGGAATTCGGAGGTGGAGGATACCTGTTCAGCCGGTTTATAAAGGCACGCAATGGCTTTCTCGTAGAATATCTTTCTTCAAACAAAACCGGCGAAAGCATCAATTATTCAGTCCGCCTGCTCGACTCAGGTAACAATAGAGAAGTTGCTTCGTTCGACGTGGTTGTCGGAGGATTCAAGGATTTGAAAAACCTGGAGACCGAACTGATAATAACAGGTGGAGACTATTCCGATTTTGTCAGTGAGAAATTGGACGGTAATGCCAGCGTGGAAGAAATCGTAAAGAGAACATTCAACCAACATGTAACAGAACTCTCATTTTCTTACAAAGGTATAACACAATTGAGCTACAACAGTTCCGGACCTTCATTATACAGCGATGATGAAAAATCATTGTATTTTAATGAAGTGATTATGGAATATCATTCGATGGAAAAAGACGTTAAAGGCGACATGACTCTGAACATCAAGCTGTCATCCGTCAACGGAAAGGTAATAAATGCCATCATTCCGGTAAAACATTTCCTAACAAGCGGCGATTTGAATAAATAATGAAAACAATCTTTAACGCTTAAGGCAGCCTTAAGTAAAAAAGGCATAAGTCAGGAGAACCGTATATTATCATTATTGCATAATCCAATATAAACACATACTTTTACACTATAATAACAACAAATAAACATAGGATTATGGAAATAGGATTAAAACACGTCAGTACAGCAACCGTAAGCGATGCAAACACCGCCTTGGCCTTGGGTTCAGGCGACATGGAAGTCTTTGCCACGCCTGCAATGGTAGCCCTCATGGAGAATGCCGCCATGGAAGCCGTGACACCACATCTTCCCGAAGGCGACACTACGGTAGGAGCAATGATTGAAATATCACACGTCAAACCATCCGCCATGGGAGAGACGATAAAAGCCGAAGCCATACTTGAGGAAATAGATGGCAGAAAACTCACGTTCAAAGTCAAAGCCTCGGACTCGAAAGGCATCATAGGCGAAGGCAAGCATATCAGATATATAGTCGGAAGAGAACGCTTCCTTTCAAAACTGTAACTGATTTCCTAGAATAGCGTTACGCTTAAAAAGTAACGCTATTCTAGGACTAGTCACATCCTGCTCCCATTATTGAACATAAAAGAAGAAAACGGCAAATATATATAATATCTTTGGCATTATAAAACCCGAAGAAATAAATGCCGAATTTGAAAGGATTCATATACAGCATTCGAAGTGTTCGCGCAATGCTTGACATGGACTTGGCCCAAATCTACGGAATAGCACAATGAGCATGTCCTTATCGGATTGAGCAAATGTATAAAGACATTGGAAAAGATTATAGTCAATGTCAGGGCAACAGCTTTTATGCTGGATGGGGTTTTCATATTATCACGCCTTTTTCCTGACTTCGTCAACGTGTCACCCAAAATTCATCTGTGAACAATGGCG
>UQTJ01000055.1 GCA_900544075.1 uncultured Bacteroides sp. | reverse complement strand
CGACACTGTTTAATCGTTTGACAAAAACCCGCCAGGCTATAGTAAATGAGCAGGCTGGTACTACACGCGACCGCCAATACGGTAAAGCTGAATGGCTCGGCAAGGAATTCTCTGTTGTCGATACCGGAGGATGGGTTGTAAACTCGGATGATATCTTTGAAGAGGAAATCCGCAAACAGGTTCTTCTGGCAATGGAGGAAGCTGATGTAATACTGTTCGTAGTAGACGTAATGAACGGTGTTACCGACCTGGATATGGAAGTTGCAGGCATACTCAGACGCTCCAAGAAGCCTGTATTGATGGTTGCAAACAAGACTGACAACAATGATTTGCAATATAATTCGGCAGAATTCTACTCTTTGGGATTGGGCGACCCTTACTGTATCTCTGCATTAAGCGGATTCGGTACAGGCGACCTTCTGGACCTTATAGTATCGAAATTCAAGAAGGATGCAGACGAAATATTCGAAGAAGATATTCCAAGATTTGCAGTAGTGGGTAGACCTAACGCAGGAAAATCATCTATCGTAAATGCATTCATCGGCGAAGAAAGAAATATTGTAACGGAAATCGCCGGTACTACACGCGACTCTATATACACAAGATACAACAAGTTCGGCTTCGACTTCTATCTGGTTGATACAGCCGGTATCAGAAAGAAGAACAAGATTAACGAAGACCTGGAGTATTATTCAGTAGTACGCTCTATACGTGCCATAGAAAACTCTGATGTCTGCATATTGATGATTGATGCTACAAGAGGTATCGAAGGTCAGGACCTCAACATTTTCAGCCTCATACAGCGAAATCAGAAGGGACTGGTAGTCGTAGTAAACAAATGGGACCTTGTAGAGGATAAGACAGTAAAGGTTATGAAGAACTACGAGGATGCTATCCGCAACAGATTCGCTCCTTTTACAGACTTCCCTATAATCTTTGCATCGGCTCTGACAAAACAGCGTATTCTTAAGGTACTGGAAGCTGCGAAAGAGGTTTACTCTGCAAAGACAACCAAAATACCTACTGCGCGCCTGAATGAAGAGTTGCTGCCTCTGATAGAGGCTTACCCACCACCATCAAACAAGGGTAAGTATATCAAGATTAAGTATATCACACAGCTGCCTAACACTCAGATTCCTTCGTTTGTATTCTTTGCAAACTTGCCACAGTATGTAAAAGACCCTTACAAACGTTTCCTGGAAAACAAGATGAGAGAACGCTGGAAACTGTGCGGTACACCAATCAATATATTTGTAAGACAGAAATAATACTTTAAAGCAAATATCAAAAAAAATCCCAAGGTTACATAATCGTACTCCTTGGGATTTTCTGTTATTATACTATTTCAATTACTGATTGTCCTTCTGACGGATTTCCACACGACGAATCTTACCGCTGATAGTCTTTGGAAGCTCATCAACAAACTCTATCACACGCGGATATTTGTATGGAGCAGTAACACGCTTCACATGGTCCTGAAGTTCCTTTATCAACGCATCGCCAGCCTTATCCTTATAATCCTTGGCAAGGATAATTGTAGCCTTGACCACCTGTCCGCGGATTTCGTCAGGTACACCAGTAATGGCGCATTCCACTACGGCCGGGTGTGTCATCAACGCACTTTCCACTTCAAACGGGCCTATACGGTAGCCGGAACTCTTGATTACATCGTCCGCACGTCCGACGAACCAGTAATATCCGTCTTCATCGCGCCACGCCACGTCACCAGTGTAATAAACACCGTCATGCCAAGCCTCGTGGGTGAGCTCAGGGGCACGGTAATATTCCTTGAACAACCCCAATGGCTTGCCATGGTTTGTACGAACCACAATCTGTCCCTGCTCACCATCTTCGGCACTGCGTCCGTCCGGTTTTATAAGGTCTATCTCATACTGTGGATTAGGCACACCCATACTTCCCGGTTTCGGTTCCATCCATGGGAAAGTGGCAAGTGTCAGCGTCGTCTCTGTCTGTCCGAAACCTTCCATCAGGCGTATTCCTGTTATCTTGAGGAATGTTTCATATACAGAATAGTTCAAAGCCTCGCCGGCAGTAGTACAGTATTCCAATGATGAAAGATCGTATTTCGACAGGTCTTCACGGATGAGGAAACGGTATATTGTAGGAGGCGCGCAAAGTGATGTGATATGATAGTCGTGTATCTTCTGAAGAATATCTGCAGGGGTAAACTTCTCATGGTCATATACGAAGACTGTTGCACCGGCTATCATCTGTCCGTACAATTTTCCCCAAACAGCCTTACCCCATCCTGTGTCGGCAATAGTAAGATGAAGACTGTCCTTATGAAGATTGTGCCAGAAACTTCCTGTCACGATGTGTCCCAAAGGATAAGTGAAGTCATGTGCCACCATCTTAGGCTCGCCTGTTGTACCTGATGTGAAGTACATCAATGATATATCATCGTTGGTATTTACGTGTTCAGGACGTACAAAAGGAGCAGCATTATCAATTCCCTTATGGAAATCAAGAAAACCTTCAGGAATATCAGGACCTATGCTTACGAGCTTCTCTATCGTAGGTGAATCAGGCATGGCATCTATCACATGCTTTGTAATCACTTCCTCACCCGCCATGACAATCATCTTGATAGATGCGGCATTACAGCGGTAAACGATGTCTTTCTTTGTAAGAAGATGTGTAGCTGGAATTACAACAGCTCCAAGTTTGTGAAGAGCAATAATGGAATACCAGAATTCATAACGGCGTTTCAGTATAAGCATAACTTTGTCGCCATGTCCTATACCCAGGCTCTGGAAATAAGATGCTGTCTGGTCTGTATATTTCTTAAGATCGGCATACGAAAAATGAATACAAGCACCCTTATCATTTGTCCATAAGATTGCTTCCTTGTCCGGTTCCTCTGCCGCCCATGCATCTACAACATCATAGCCGAAGTTGAAGTTTTCAGGAACTTCTATCTTGAAGTTCTTTATAAAGTCCTCCTGTGAGGTAAAATGTGTCTGTTTTACAAATCTCTCTAACATATATATCGTATCTGATTATTGCATTACTATCGCTAAGAATCTAACATTGTTTCCGTCGAGTGCCTTCATTCCGTGAGGAAGAGAAGAGTCGAAATACAGGCTGTCGCCAGGATTGAGAATAAGTTCTTTTCCGTTGATATTCAGCAACAGACGACCTTCAATAACCATATTGAACTCCTGTCCGGAATGGGTGTTATAATATATAGGAGTGCTTTCAGGTTTTGGCTCTACTGTTACGATAAACGGATCAGCAATTCTGTTTTTGAAGCCTGAAGCCAACGATTCGTATTTATATGCCTTGGTTCTTTCCACAGAGATACCTGCCCCGCGTCGAGTAAGGAAATATGAGCGCATATGTGGTTCCTCACCAAACATAAGTTCATCAAGAGAAACGCCGAACTCTGCTGATATCTTCTGAAGTGTACTTACCGAAAGATCTGTTTCGCCACTTTCCATAGCGATATATTTCTCTGGAGTAACTCCAATCTTTTCTGCCACCTGCTCCACTGTCAGGTCGAGAGCATCGCGCAATCCCTGAAGGCGCATTGCTATTTGTTTTATCTGTTCATCCATAGTCTTTAAGTTATTTGCCACAAAAATAATAAAAAGAATATCATTATGAAAGCTATTCTAAATATAAATAATCATAATGTACGAGATAAGGCTTTCCATGAATACCTATAACAGACTTTGCATCTGCCGATGACATACTGACACGGCCAACTCCTATCTTCTCGTCTTCAGAATTTACAATCGTAACAATATCATCTTTCTCAAAATCACCTATTATATCTGTCACTCCTACCGGAAGCAGACTTACTGCCTTATCACCACGCAGTTTGTCCGCAGCTTTATTATTGACAACAATCTTACCTTTAGAGAACCCATCGCTATGTGCTATCCATTTCTTGATACTTGAAACGCCATTCTCCGAAGGAACAAACCTGGTACAAACTGTTTCTTCGGGATTGGAAATCAAATCAACGAGTATATTGTCTTTCTTACCATTGGCTATAAACACTGTTATACCTTCATCTGCCACCTTGCGTGCAATGCTGCTTTTAGTAAGCATACCTCCCCTGCCGAATCCGGATTTTTCTGTACTGATATAGTCCGACAAGTCCTTGCCCTGCTCCACCTCTCTGATAACAGTCACTCCAGGCTGCGAAGGAGCACCATTGTATATACCATCGATATTACTCAGAATAACCAATGCCTGCACATCCATCATGGCTGCAATCAGTCCTGAAAGCTCGTCATTATCGGTAAACATAAGTTCCGTAACAGAGATAGTGTCATTCTCATTAACTATAGGAATAACATCATTATCCAGCATCACCTGCATACAGTTGCGCTGATTTAGGTAATGTCGTCGCGTAGAGAAACTTTCTTTAGTAGTCAAAACCTGCCCTACCGTAATACCATGTTCTCGAAACAGCTCGTAATATCTGTTTATCAGCTTGGCCTGCCCTACAGCCGAAAACAACTGGCGGCTGTCTACACTGTCAAGCTTGCGCAAAGGCTTCACCTCACTGCGTCCGGAAGCCACCGCTCCCGACGATACAAGCACTATTTCAACTCCTGCCCTGTGAAGTTCTGCCACTTGGTCTACGAGTGCTGACATTCGAGTAACATCGAGCGTACCATCCTTTCGCGTAAGTACATTACTGCCAATCTTTACAGCTATTCTTTTATATTTACATTCCATACAATTCTTGGTTTCATATCTATTAATGACGCAAATATAAGAAATTACGGATATTAAATTACAAAATCACGCAATCTTTTTATTTCAGATTACTTATTGACATAAATATTAACAAGAGTATTATCAACAGAAAAGGCAGCCCAGCACCGGACTGCCTCACCGTATCATAAATCAATATACGTCTTTAATACTGTCACATATTCTTCGAAAGCCTTCCTTCCGGCTTCGGTCATTCGGCACGAAGTTCTAGTCTTCTTTCCGATAAACTCTTTCGTCACCTCAATATATCCTGCACTGCTCAGTTTATCAAGCTGTACACTGATATTACCTGCAGTAGCATTGGTCTTCTCTTTCAAATAATTAAAATCAGCCTCATCTACAGACAGTAAAAGAGTCATTATAGCAAGTCTCAACTGAGAATGTATCAGAGGATTTAATTCTTTAAGCATTGTTGTCTGGAATTTCTGTTAATAATATGTCCCGGTATAATCATCATAAATAGAAAGGCTATTCCGAAATACAGATGCCAATATACTGTAGAATCGCCATCAGAAACAAGTACTACAAGCATGTACAAACCGATTAAAAATGCTAACAGCGGTGTATAGACAAGGACTTTCATATTAGTAATGACGCCTGTAATGGATGTTCCAATTCCTGCATAGAGCAAACTCAACGGAAGCATCAGAGTAAAACTGCATACTCCTGTATGAAAACCGAAAAGAACTATAGCTATAATAGTCAACAAGAACATTGAGCCTATAACGGACCATGTATTTGCTATCGCCTTATCCATATATGTCACCACCTGAGGCTTTTCTTTTCTGTCCTTGATCTTCATCACTATACCCGGAACAAACATCAGAAACCATAAAGCTGCCCATAACGGATTGGCAGTGAAATAAACCATAGCGAATGCAACAAGAGAAATAATAAAAGCCGAATAACCATAATACAGGAAAACATTGCCGCTTCCAACTTCCATATTCTGCTTTGTCTGTTTTAACATCTGGGAAATCAGTTCCAAACTGTCTTTCTCCGAAAATAGATTTTCTTTCATACACAATAATTTTTTTAATGTTCTACACTTTTATATGGACGTTTTTGTACAAAAAACTCATTTCCCGTTTATCAGTTTATTCATATATAAATTAGTTTATAAAATAAACCATATACTTATTAAAAAAAGAAGACTTACCTTCCTTACAATGCAAATATAAAACAGTTTATTTTATAAACCAAATAAAAACGCAATTATTTTTACATCTAATACCATTTTATACAATTGAAATATCATATCATGTCTTATAAAGACAAAGCTGGTGTAAAGCATCAGTCAATCAATAACCATCCTACATTTTTTCTGATATCAGTTTTTATTGATAACTTTGCCTGACTAAATTACAATTGGACTTTTATGATTAAAGCTATATTTTTCGACATCGACGGAACACTGGTTTCGTTCAAGACACACAAAGTACCGGAATCAACCAAACAGGCACTTAAAGAGTTAAGAGAAAAAGGTATAAAGGTATTTATCGCTACGGGACGCCCTAAATTGCTTATAAACAATCTTGATGATCTTGAATTCGACGGATATATAACACTCAACGGCGCTCACTGCTTTACAGCTGACCACAAGGATATATACAAGGGACTGATACCTGCTGAAGATATAGAAAGAGTTGTGGAATACACTAAGGAACACGACTATCCGTTCGTCTTTGTGCACGACAACCAGTGGTTTATCACAAAAGTGGATAAGGCCGTGGAAGACATAGCCAAACTTATAGAGATTTCCATTCCACCTGTAAAATCTGGAGAAGAAGCACTTGGAAAAGATATTCTACAGATTATGGGGTACTTCCCTACCGAAGCTGATGAAGAAATTTTCGGCAAGATACTTACCCACTGCGAAACAATGAGATGGCACCCTCTATTTGCCGACATCATAAATAAAGGAACAAGTAAGAGCCGTGGTATAGACGAAGTGATAAAGCATTACGGCATAAAGCTTGAAGAGACAATGGCTTTCGGCGACGGCGGAAACGATATCAACATGCTTGAACATGCCGGAATAGGCGTTGCCATGGATAATGCATCGGACAAGGTAAAGGCATCTGCAGATTATATCACGTCATCTGTAGATGATAATGGTATCATCAATGCTTTGAGACATTTCAATATACTATAGTATTCAACGCAGCATTACCACACGGCGCAAGATAAGCTGTTTGTACTGCTTTTTCATATCATCGGGCAAAAAGGAATTGTCTATCAGTTCGAACCACTTGGGCAATGCACGGCTGAAACGGCGGGAAAGATTCTCGATAACTTTCTCGTCAACTCCCGATGCCGTTATCGCCTTGTAAAAGTCTGTCTTACGCAAACGGCTTTTCTTTCCGTTGAGGGTGAGAGCAAGCTCTTCTGTATCTTCAGGCATAACAAGATTTGTGGAAAGCATATCGTATGCCGGTGTAAGGGTGTAGCCGCCCATCTGATTATAAAGAGAAAAGTTCTTGAGATGCATGTCGGCATTGCCGGTTATCCAACAGAACACCACGACTTCCCAGAAGTTTATAACATCAAGCTGCGGCGCAGAAGAGTAACGGCGGATAAGTTTGGCTATCTGTTCGTATGAGCCCTTATACTTATATTCGGTAAGTCTCTCGGACAATTGACACATATCCTCCATAGCTATCTTACGGCCGTCAGTCTGGCGGTCTATACGACGGGTGATATAACACAGTTCACCATCACTAAAACGTATCAGACTATGGGGAACCACATTTATCTTCACAGCCTCGGCAAGATGCATGGTAACATCCTCCAGTTCCGGCAAGGCACGGTATGAATGAGTCTGAGGTTTAAGAATGAAACGTCCCCAAAGACCAACTATTGTAAAACGGTCTGGTTCATTGCGTCCGCCACGGTTAATATCGAGCGACAACTTGGCCTGCACACCAGTCAGCGTAGTCTGACTGCGCACAACCTGACGGGCAAGGTCTCCCAATTGGGCACGTACGTATGGCAATTCAGGAGCAGTACGAGTCCCGAAAAACTTCCTGGCACATGCGGGATGGAAATCCTTCATGCCTTCTCCTAATTCCTTATAGCAATACAGGCATCTGCTCATAACTTATCCTCCTCTATTTCGTCGTCGGGTATTACACTTACGGCTCCTATACAATCCTTACAGCAAGCCAAAAGAAGCGACATACGGTCACGCTGGTTTATTTTCCAACTCCTCTCGGCAATATCCAGCAACCAGCCTTCCGGTATCAGGCCGTCAAAGAACGGGAACAGCACCATATCGTGAAACGGCTTCTCCCCAAGAGGAAGTGTCAGACTGACTGCGGCTGCATCCGGCAGCTTCAGATAATCAGTGTCGTATGTAAAGGTGAATCCGTTTTCGTCTTCCACCAGTCTGCCTGCCAAGCGGTCATGCAGAAATACTTTTGCTCGTTTCATCACTTATCCTCCCTTGATTTTGGACTCAGTTCAACCGGACCTACCTGACGTCCGAAAAGACTGAGAACCTGATTTACCTTATCCATACGCAAGGTCTGTTTACCCTGTTCCAAATCACGGACAAAGCGTAACCCAACTCCGGACTTGTCAGCCAGATCGACCTGTGTCAATCCGAACTGACGACGCATCTCCTTTACAAAATCTGCTATTACTGTGTATTCCATAATTATACCCTTTCGGGTACAAATATAATAATATATTTGACTTATTATACCTTTTAGGGTATAATTTGGTATTCACATTTATTTTTTATACCCAAACGGGTATAGCTGGAATTAAAGTTTTAATGAAAATTATACGGCAACAGTCAGTTTCGCCAGATAGTCGTAATGCTCTCCGCTATATACAAGTTCAGTCTTAAAACCATACTGAGATGCATAAAAATTCAGAGTTTCGTAATCAATATACAGCCACTTGAATTGCTCACCCTTTATCTGTTTATACTGCATTCTGAACTCTATCTCACCATAATAATCGGCTGCCAGATCAATAAGCATACTTCCGTCTTCATCCTCGAACAAATATTTCAGGTCACTCGAATCCATAAGGATACATCCCCAAGGGTTCAACAGTTCTTTCATACGAGTAAAGAATGTCTCCATATTCTGCAAGGAACCGATAATTCCGGAGCCGTTCATCAACATCAATATAGTGTCATAACGACCGACAAACGACGGGTCTAAAAGATTAGCAAGACGGGCATTCACCCCACTCTCTTCCATTACCTTTACAGATAGAGGAGAGATATCTATTGCCTCAACATCCTTTTTCATGTCCAGTAAAGCAACCGAATGACAACCGCTACCTGCACCGACATCAAGGATTTTACCTTGCGCCATATCAAGAGCCATTCTCTCAAGCTCCGGCATTTCATCATATTCGCGGAAAAGAGTTTCTACAGGAATTTCATCCTCGTCAAACTGTGGCGAGAAAACCCTAAGCCTTCCAGCCTGACCTTTACAGAAGTAATCATATATGGCATTCCCCATTGGGTCTTTGCCAGTCTCAAGCAATCCGTAGTTCATACACATTATTTATATATTATATAATGTACAAAGTTACAAAAAAGTTATACATATACCGAAATAATGATTATTTATGCATTAATTTCACATTTTTTACGAATAAAGATATAAAAAACTTCGTATTTATGCATGAATTAAAATAAATAGCTGTATATTTGCGCTCAATATAGAATAATTATACAATGAAAAGTAAAAGTACAAGGCTTGATGCCATCAAAATGATTATCTCCGTCAAAGAAATCGGAAGCCAGGACGAACTTCTTCAGGAACTGACTAAAGAGGGTTTCAGCCTGACACAGGCCACGCTTTCAAGGGACTTGAAACAACTGAAAGTGGCTAAAGCTGCCAGTATGAACGGCAACTATGTGTATGTACTTCCGAACAATACTATGTACAAGCGAATGACCAATCCGCCTGGAGCTACAGAGATGCTGCGCCACAACGGATTCATGGGAATAGAATTCTCTGGAAACATAGCTGTAATCAAAACAAGACCAGGATATGCCAGCAGTCTGGCATACGATATAGATGACCATAACTTTGACGAAATAATAGGTACCATTGCTGGTGATGATACCATAATGCTGGTAATCAGAGAAGGTTATTCCAGACAGAATGTGACAGACACACTCAGACTGATAATTCCAAATATAAACTGAAACAAGATAGCATAAAAAAGCTGAAGGAAACAACATACAAAAAAGATGGAAAAAGAAAAACAAATAGACGTAATGGTGGCAGACGCTTCACACGAAAAATACGTGGATTATATTCTGGACACCATAAGAGAGGCTGCAAAAGTAAGAGGAACAGGTATAGCCGAACGTACTCACGAATACGTAGCCACAAAAATGAAAGAAGGTAAAGCTATCATAGCACTGTGCGGAGATGATCTTGCCGGATTTACCTATATCGAATCGTGGGGAAACAAGCAATATGTTGCCACATCGGGACTTATAGTTCACCCAAACTATCGTGGACTGGGACTTGCAAAAAGAATCAAGCATGCCTCATTCACTTTGGCAAGACTCAGATGGCCTAAAGCAAAAATATTCAGTCTTACATCAGGAGCTGCCGTAATGAAAATGAATACAGAATTAGGCTATGTACCTGTAACATTCAACGAGCTTACTGACGATGAAGCTTTCTGGAAAGGATGTGAGGGTTGCATCAACCACGAAATTCTGATGGCAAAGAACAGAAAATTCTGTATCTGTACAGCCATGTTATACGATCCTGCTTTACATCAGGACGACAAAATAAATAATTTCTAAAATAAAAGAACCCAAAAAACTCATACATATATGGAAAAGAAAAAAGTAGTTGTGGCATTCAGCGGCGGTCTTGATACATCATTCACTGTAATGTATCTTGCAAAAGAAAAAGGATACGAAGTATATGCGGCTTGTGCCAATACCGGAGGTTTCAGCCCGGAACAATTGAAACAGAATGAAGAAAATGCTTATAAGCTTGGAGCTGTAAAATATGTTACTCTTGACGTTACACAGGAATACTACGAAAAGAGTCTGAAATATATGGTTTTCGGTAACGTACTCCGTAACGGAACCTACCCTATTTCTGTAAGTTCGGAACGTATCTTCCAGGCATTGGCCATTGCACGTTATGCTAACGAAATCGGTGCACACGCCATCGCTCACGGTTCAACAGGAGCAGGTAACGACCAGGTTCGTTTTGACATGACTTTCCTTGTTATGGCTCCGGCTGTGGAAATCATCACTCTTACACGCGACATGGCTTTGAGCCGTGAATATGAAATCAACTACCTGAAAGAGCATGGTTTCGAAGCAGACTTTACAAAACTTAAATACTCTTACAACGTAGGTATCTGGGGAACATCTATCTGTGGTGGAGAAATTCTGGACTCAACTCAGGGATTGCCGGAAAGCGCATATCTGAAACAGGTAGAAAAGACAGGTTCGGAAGAGCTCAGACTTGAATTCGAAAAAGGTGAAATCTGCGCTGTAAACGGAGAGAAATTCGATGACAAGATTAAGGCTATCCAGAAGATTGAAGAAATCGGTGCCGCTTACGGTATCGGCCGCGATATGCACGTAGGTGATACAATCATCGGTATCAAGGGACGTGTAGGATTCGAGGCTGCAGCTCCTATGCTTATCATCGGTGCACATAAGTTCCTCGAAAAATATACTTTGAGTAAATGGCAGCAGTACTGGAAGGATCAGGTTGCCAACTGGTATGGTATGTTCCTCCACGAAAGCCAGTATCTTGAACCTGTTATGCGCGACATCGAAGCTATGCTTACAGAAAGCCAGCGTAACGTAAACGGTACTGTTATTCTGGAATTGCGTCCTTACTGCTTCTCAACTGTAGGCGTTGATTCTAAGGACGACCTCGTGAAGAACAAGTTCGGTGAATACGGTGAAATGCAGAAAGGCTGGACAGCCGACGATGCAAAAGGATTCATCAAGGTTCTTTCTACTCCGCTCAGAGCCTATTATGCTAACCATAAAGACGAGGCGGACGTATGATAAAAGTAGGAATTATAGGTGGTGCAGGATATACGGCAGGCGAACTTATTCGTCTGCTTATCAACCATCCTGAAGTAGAGATAGTATTCATCAACAGTTCGAGCAACGCCGGAAACAAGATTACAGATGTTCACGAAGGACTGTATGGCGAAACCGAGCTTACATTTACAGACGAACTTCCATTGGACAAGATAGATGTTCTCTTCTTCTGTACTGCACATGGCGATACAAAGAAGTTCATGGACAGCCACAACGTACCTGAAGACTTGAAGATTATCGACCTGTCTATGGATTATCGCATCAAGAGCGACGACCATGATTTCATCTACGGATTGCCGGAACTGAACAGACGCGCTATCTGCCATAGCAAGCATGTAGCCAATCCGGGATGTTTTGCCACTTGTATCCAGTTGGGCCTTCTGCCATTGGCAAAGAACCTGCTGCTCAACGATGATGTCATGGTTAATGCCATCACAGGTAGTACAGGTGCCGGAGTAAAGCCGGGTGCAACAAGCCACTTCAGCTGGCGTAACAACAACATGAGCATCTACAAGCCGTTCCAGCATCAGCATGTACCTGAAATCAAGCAATCACTCTGCCAACTTCAGAACAGTTTCGATTCTGAGATAGACTTTATCCCTTACCGTGGCGACTTCGCACGAGGTATCTTCGCTACTATAGTGGTAAAGACTAAAGTGGAACTTGCAGAACTGGTAAAGATGTATGAAGACTATTATGCTGAAGATTCTTTCGTACACATTGTTGAAAAGAATATCGACTTGAAACAGGTGGTAAACACCAACAAGTGTCTGCTCCACTTAGAGAAACATGGCGACAAGCTTCTAATCATCTCATGTATCGACAATCTGCTGAAAGGTGCAAGCGGTCAGGCAGTGCATAACATGAACCTGATGTTCAACCTTGAGGAAACAGTGGGACTGAGATTGAAACCAAGTGCGTTTTAGTTAATGAATAATTAAAAATTAAGAATTAAAAATTACTCATGAGTCCATTACAAAAAGTCTTTTCCATAACAGACATTAAATGATGGCAAAACTGAAAAATGTACTTTTTTAAAGTGGACTCAATAATTATTAAGGATTAAACTCATAATTATTAATTTTTAATTCTTAATTGATTAAACCCTCAGTTCTTAATTATTAATTATTAATTCTTAATTAGATTATGACCCTCTTCGACGTATATCCCCTTTTCGACGTAAACATCGTGAATGGCAAAGGCTGTCACGTATGGGACGCGAAAGGAAATGAATATCTTGACCTGTACGGAGGACATGCAGTAATATCAATAGGACATGCCCATCCGCACTACGTGGAAGCCGTAAGCAATCAGGTAGCTAAATTAGGCTTCTACTCAAACTCCGTAATCAATACACTCCAGAAGGACCTTGCAGAAAAACTCGGAGCTATGTGTGGTTACGATGATTATCAGCTGTTCCTGATTAACTCAGGTGCCGAAGCCAACGAAAACGCATTGAAATTAGCTTCATTCTATAACGGACGCACAAGAGTCATTTCATTTGCAAAGGCTTTCCACGGACGTACTTCACTGGCTGTGGAAGTAACAAACAATCCTAAAATCATTGCTCCGATAAACGATAACGGACATGTAACATATCTCCCTCTAAACGATACAGAAGCTGTAAAGGCCGAACTTTCAAAGGGTGACGTATGCGCTGTTATCATCGAAGGAATACAGGGTGTGGGCGGTATTCAGGTACCAAATGCTGAGTTCATGAAGGAACTGCGCCATATGTGTGACGAAACAAACACAGTTCTTATCCTCGACGAAATACAGTCTGGTTATGGCAGAAGCGGTAAGTTCTTCGCTCACCAGCACATGGGTATCAAGCCGGATATAATTACTGTAGCCAAAGGTATTGCAAACGGATTCCCAATGGCTGCCGTACTTATCAGCCCTAAGTTTACTCCGGTGTACGGACAGCTTGGTACTACTTTCGGAGGCAATCATTTGGGATGTGCCGCTGCAATAGCTGTTCTCGATGTGATGAAGGAAGAAAACCTTATAGAAAATGCTGCAAAGGTAGGTGCACACCTTATGGAAGAGCTCAAATCCTTCAAAGGAATAAAGGAACTTCGCGGACTCGGACTTATGATTGGTATGGAGTTTGAAGAACCTATCAAGGAAATCCGCAGCAAACTTCTTTTCGAACAGAAAGTATTCACAGGTGTAAGCGGAACCAATGTTATCCGTCTGTTGCCTCCTCTCTGTCTGAGCATGGCAGAAGCTGATGACTTCTTAGAGAAACTTCACAAGGTTATATAATTATGAAAATAGCAATTATCGGTGCAGGAAACATGGGCGGTGCTATAGCACGCGGCCTGGCACACGGACAGTATGTAGACGCAAGCGACATAACAGTGTCGAATCCGAGCAATGCAAAGTTGGAGAAATTGAAGGAAGAATATCCCGAAATCAATACGACAAACAGTAATAAGGAAGCTGCCGACGGTGCAGACATAGTAGTCCTTGCTGTCAAGCCGTGGAAGATGGAGGAGGTGCTCAAACCTTTGCGTCTGCGCCAGCCACAGATTCTTGTATCTGTAGCAGCAGGACTTACTTTCGAAGATTTGGCACATTTCGTAGACCCGGAGATGCCTATTTTCCGCGTCATTCCCAATACAGCCATTGCAATAAGCGAAAGTCTGACTCTCGTTGCATCAAGAAATGCTTCTGTCGAGCAGATTGACATTATGATGAAACTGTTCAACGAGATGGGAGTTGCAGTCCTGATAGAAGAAAAGCTATTCCCTGCAGGAACAGCTCTCACTTCATGCGGAATTGCATATGTACTGAAATACGTGCAGGCAGCCATGCAGGCAGGAATCGAGTTGGGATTCAAACCTCAGGAAGCCAAGAAAATGGTAGCACAGACTATGCTTGGTGCGGCACAGATTCTTCTGAAAGACGATTCGTCACATCCGGCCACCGAGATAGAAAAGGTCACTACTCCGGGAGGAATCACAATCAAAGGTCTGAACCGCCTCGAACACGAAGGTTTCACCTCTGCTGTGATAAATGCTATTAAAGAAAGCTGTATCTGAAAATAACTTGACATACATCAATACACCATATTGAAAGAATGACGTAACTTTGCAGCGGAAAAAATTCTGACAAAAAAGTGGAAAAAGTTATTCAACAGACAAATATCAAAAAGGGACTTACCAAACTGGTAGTCCCTATTTTTATTGAAACGCTCCTGATTATGATGTTAGGAGCCATAGACACCGTAATGTTGAGCCAATACTCTGACGAGAGTGTGGCGGCAGTGGGTGTAGTAAATCAGATTGTGATGTTTGCATTCCTCATATTCGAGGTTATCAACATCGGTACATCAGTGCTTTGCTCGCAGTATCTCGGTGCCAAACTACAACAGAAGATGATACAGGTGGTAGGAGTATCACTATTGCTGAACCTCGTTGTAGGTCTGCTGGTCAGTGCCATACTGCATTTCGGAGCAGTGACACTTCTCGACTGGATGGGGCTTCGTCCGGAGCTTCTACAATATGGTATAGGCTATATGGAGATAGTAGGTGCATTCGCTTTCTTCCAGGCAATATCTCTCACCATCTCTGCCTCACTCCGCAGTGCCAACAAGGCTATCTATCCTATGCTTGTCACCATTCTGGTGAACATCATGAATATCGTCGGAAACTATATACTGATTTTCGGAAAATTCGGTTTTCCGGCTATGGGTGCCGAGGGTGCCGCCATTTCCACTTCTATCGCACGAGGAGTAAGCATGGTTGTACTATTTGTAATACTTTTCAGAAAACATATATCCAGATTCCCTCTTGCTCTTTTCAGACCTTTCCCTTGGATTGAACTTAAAAATCTGCTCAAAATCGGTATTCCTTCTGCAGGAGAGAACATGTCCTACAGTTTCTCGCAGGTGGTCATCACTTATCTTATAAACATACTCGGAAATATTGCTGTCCGATAAAATCGATTAAATATAAAAAATGCCGCTCGGCCATTGT
>UQTJ01000054.1 GCA_900544075.1 uncultured Bacteroides sp. | reverse complement strand
ATACTGATGACTGGTTAGAGTTATGATTTGGGTGACGCAATGATAAAGTCAGGAATAGACAATTTATTGTCTGTTGGCAATAAGTCCTTTATTTTATCTTTTTTCCCGGTAAATATAAACCTACCTCTACTCCAATCCATATTGGCCAAAAGGTGCTTTACGCTTTCCTTTTTCTCTATCGGCAAGTCATCAAATCCATCGAATGCGAAATAGAGAGGTCTATTCTCATTTTTGACTTTTCTTGATACACTTGTCCACAATGTGGCCAAAGTATGATTTCGAGCGTTACTCCTGTTGAAATGCTCATCGTCTCCAAATACAAACCAATACAATTGATCCACAATACTATGTTCCATCACTTCCGGGTTAAGCCACATAACGCTCAATCCGTCATAAAAGTAGCTGACACAATGTGTGGAGTGTTTTTTAACAAATTGAGACAATAGCGTCGTTACTCCTACACCATCATCTCCGTACAGACAAAGTATGTTGTTGTCTTCCAAACGATTCTCAATAAGCTCAAGTATTCCTTTGCGTATTATTTCATGTTCAACCGAATTTGGTCTCGAATCACTATAATAATACATATCCAAGACTACGCCATCTGATATTTTTTCCTCGCAGCACATATCGCTTTGGTTTTCGTTATTCGATGATTCAATGCCATAAAAACTATGTATGGTATTTTGTGTATTAGTCAATACCTGAACTGCACTGTTCTGTATGTCTGTAGATGATGGAGTTTCTTTCATAATGATAGCTATCCGTTGGTGGAATTAATAAGTTAACATACTGATAAGATAAAAGTCTTACATATCACTGATTTTCAGTAAATTAATGTAAATTCAATGAAAAGTAAGTCGCTGAACGCTTTTAGTGATTAGTAAAAATTGTTGTAAATTTACGATGCTGTAATTCAATAAATTACAAACAATAATCAATATTATCACTAAATACAAATCTAGTGAATTATTTTGTATAGTAGATGATTTTCACACGTTTTTTATGATAAAAAGGCAAAATATACGCTTAAAGCACTACGAAGCGCCCGTATCATCGTACTTCGACTAAATCAAAGTCTAAAATCGTGCTCATAATGATACTTTTCCATGATTCGGGATACCGGCGCCTGAAGTATTTCTATTCATAAAACGTTCGTAGATGTAGCCATGTGTACGTGTGGATATGTATACATGTAGCAATATATACATGTTTACACGTACACGTGAATACACAAATATAGTTAAGTCAGCAACAATCAAAATATTAGAAACATGAAAAAATCTCTCTCATTTGCCATTATCGCATTCATAATGGCAGTTCCATTGGTATTATCATCTTGTGGTGAAGACGACATTTTGGAAAATATTGAAGAGCTTCAGCCAGAGCTGAAAGTATGGACGTAACCTTATCACATTGAAGGTGCAACCGTTGACGAGGTCAAGAACTACATGGACTTTTCAATGAAACGATATGGTCTTGTATCGGAGACGACAATATCCGGTTCAATTCAACTCACTTACAAAACCGGCAACGGTAATGAGGGCATTCTCTATAGTTTTTCTGCTTCAGATGGAGCACTGTATTCGGTGATAGACACGGAGCTGGTCTTCAACAGCCGTCTGGTCATAGAATACCTGGAGGAGCATTATTCTCTGATTGCCCCTGCGAACGAGGCAACACTTGAATACTGTTTCACGAACTCTGACAGGTCAATGGTTATTACGACTGCAAAGGTTTCTGACACCTATTTCAACGTAAATTACGCCTACGTCAACTGATATTGTCTTATAGCTTTGAGCCATCATCAGGTCTTATGATTTGGTGGTGGCTTTTTGTATACATGTATTTGTATAGACGTTAATACATGGTTGTATGTAAACGTATATATAAGTTCACATGTATAGGTGTATACATGTACAAGTGTGGACATGAATACATGTGGACATTGGATGATTGAAAGATAACTTCCTAAATCATTGATAGACAAGTGGAATAATCCCTTTGTAGTTGAATTTAAATTCGCCTTTTTGTAATTGCTAAAAGCATATTTTATAAGCTTTTTGTATGCTGACAATTCACGGCTTGTCAGATTTTCACCGCAAAATTACTGTTAATGTCCGAACGCCAAGTACCGATTTTCTAATGTACTTCAGATTAGTCTGGCAACCTTCCGCAAATCAGAGATTTGGGTATTCCATACAAATCTGCAGCCATTTACTTGTCTTATCTTCCATGTCTCACAGTATCGGGAGCGTGAAAATTTGAAGCCCTTTGAATTTGTCACGATTTCACAAAAGGGAAATGATTAATTTTAATACTTAAGATATGGAAGTACAAAAGATTCATCCGGCAGAAGAGTATCTTCGCAACGAAAAGAATCCCACATCATTGTATGTCAGAATTAGTGGAGAACGTAGAAAGTTGTTCATTAACCGCAGTGACGGAGAGGGAGTGATTGGCATTATTGCAAAAGGTAAACGCAAACGAGGTTATGTTTTCAATGCCTGGTCAAGCATTGAGAAAGTCTATTATCCGACCACTGAAAATGAAGAAGAGGCAGAAAAGAAGATGATTCTCAAATACCAGAAACTTGCCAGACTTGCCACACATACAAATGATTGGTTGCGCAGGATTGCAGGTGCGGATTTGACAAAATCCCTTTACGAGAACCATATAACCACAGGAACAGGTATTGACGGGAAATGTATCAGATTAAGCACCATCGAGAAGTATTGCGGCTACATGGTGATGGCATGCTTCAGGGAAGCCTTCAAAAAGAAAGAGAAGTATTCAAGCTATAGGTTCGACTTTTGCGGTTATGACGGAACACTTTGGTGCGAGCCGCGAGAGAATGGTGATATGATAGCCGGATTCAGCAAGGAATACCGAAATTGTGGTAACGGTTATTATTATCTGCTTATCAATGATGATTGTGTGATAGGCTATGACATAGACTGATATAGTCATAATTTAAACAGTCTATATCGGGAAGCCCCGATGTGGACTGTTTGAAAATCGAGTCTGCCGACGGCTGATTTCCTCTTTTATTCATCTACATTCTCAGATGGAAGTAGTGAACATATTCCTTTGAACGTAGTTGAACTTTTTTATTCAACATTTCAAGTTGAGAACAACCTCTTTTTCTTGGTTATTTATTGATTTGAATAACGGAGAGATCGTTGTGAAAATGGTATATTTGTAATAAGACGAATAGCCTATACGTACTTTATTGAGTCCAATGAAGATATAACTTTGGTAAGGAAAGATCTTGTAAATCTAAAATAGAATGATCATATGACACAAATCGAGCAAATAAAAGATTGGTTGAACCTTTGTGGCGTAGATAGTATTGATAAACTTACAGTCGAACAATGCTGTATCCTGTATGATAACCTGTATCCTCAATCGGAAGCGGTGACATTCTGCTACAAGGACAGGAAGAATGTTGAGGAACGTGTAAAGCTCGGCAGGGACGTGCGAAAGTGTCTAACGTCCGAATCTCGTATCACGGTATTCAAGCTAACCAATGAAAGTGTGATATTTGACGAGGAAGATGACAAATACTTTCAACGTAAGTATGATTATATCATAGAATAATCACATGTCGCAAAGAGGTATTCTCTTCAAACCAGAAGATTACCTGTCTTTGGCTTTTCCCTTCACTATTTTCATAGTCCATCTTTAATAAGTTCTTTCCGCAAAACACAGGTTGTTGGACTGGCCAATAACTTGTTTTTTGCTTTAAGAGTCTAATCCTCTATTAGAAATGATGATTTTTTAATCTTATAATCTTCGCCCACACCAATGTCCGCATCCTCTAACAGTTTGCCATAGAGATATTCAGTTCATGGTCGAGTGGATCGACTATTGCCTGAATACCCCTCTGTCAAAGGTACAGCAGGAGCATTCCGCTATCAAAGATAGTGGAGAGCTCCTTAATGCCGTACTTGCTGTTGGGGATGCAGGACATTTCCCGCCCGACAGTTATAATGCTATGCTCTCACCACTCCACCAGCTTACGCTTGCATTCCTTTTTTCTTTGTAGAGTAAACTTTCTTATAACCTTCGCCCTCACCAATGTCCGCATCCGCTAACAGTTTACCATAGAAGTATTCAGTCTATGGTCGAGTGGATCGACTATTGCCTGAACACCCCTCTGTCAAAGGTACGGCAAGAGCATTCAGCCATCATAGGTAGCAGAGAGCTTTCTCAAGCCGTACTTGCTGTTGGCGGCGCAGGACATTTCCCACCCACAGTTTTAATGCTATGCTCTCACCACTCCACCAGCTAATGTTTTTCATTGTCTTTTATAATCATAGAGTTGTCTTTCTTATAATCTTCGCCCACACCAATGTCCGCATCCTCTAACAGTTTGCCATAGAGATATTCAGTTCATGGTCGAGTGAATCGACTATTGCCTGAACACCCCTCTGTCAAAGGTACGGCAGGAGCATTCCGCTATCAAAGATAGCAGAGAGCTCTTTTATGCCGTACTGGCTGTTGGCGGCGCAGGACATTTCCCACCCAACAGTTATAATGCTTTGCTCTCTTTCCTGATACTTATAATCAATGTGTATTCAGATCCACTTGTGATTCTGTGAACTTTTTTCTGCAAAGTTGTTGCATCCATCACCAAATTGGCAAGTCGTTCTTAATAAACAATCTTCCTTTTCCTTGAAAAGAGTATTGTCCACTGAAGACTTGCTGTATTGGTTTGGCTGCACTTTGTAAAACAGAAAAAACTTCCCGATCACAGTCCGAAAGGACTTAACAAAAGGGAAACAAAATCAGAGTGCAGTATGAACACAGTGAATGTTTACATCAAAGGTCAGGAAGACAAGGAACTGATAAGTTTCTTGCGATATTTTCCCTCACGCATCAAGAACATAGGAATGGACGCAGTTTTTGACCGTCAGATTGTCTATGACTACAAGGATGGCCGCAACCACCTGGAGGTGGCCAAATGCGTGGCAAAGTTCCTCGTAAAGAAGTTTGGCCGTAAGATATGCAATGTGGTATTCTCGTGCGTCCCTGCAAGTAGTCCGGAACGTAACGAAATGAGAAACAGACATTTTTCCGAGCTTGTATGCAGGTTCTCCGGAGCCATTGACGGGTTCTCTCATGTGAGTGTCATCGGTGAACGTACTGCAGTTCATGGAACAAAGATAAAAAAGGAAGAGCGTGCCAAACGGATAAATGAGCAGAACAACATTAAGATTGATGCTGATTTCTTCAAGAACAAGGAGGTCTGCATTTGGGATGATGTAGTCACAACGGGTGCATCCTTTAATGCCTATGTCTCCCAATTGGAACAAGCCGGAGCTCATGTTACAAACGGCATCTTCCTTGCTAAAACAAGCTATAAATACGTACTAAAATGATAATTATGAATGATTTGAAATTTGACAGGACGGCATCTGCGGCTTTTACAGGACATCGGTTCTATGACTTTTCCCAACGGAGATTTATAGAGGAACGCCTTACTTCGGCAATATCCGAAGCCTATGACTATGGCATCAGGAATTTCATTTCCGGATTTGCTTTGGGAATAGACCTGATGGCCGCACAGTTGGTACAATCGCTGAAATGTAATTTGCCAGGAATATCTCTGACTGCAGCCATACCGTTTGAAGGCCAGGCAGAGAGATATAATATCTATGATAAAAGGGTTTATGGCCGTTTGCTTGAATTGGCTGATAAGGTAATTGTGCTCAGTGACTGCTATTATCCGAGGTGCTTCCTTGACCGGGACGAGTTTATGGTTGAGAATGCTTCATATCTCATAGCCTATTATGATGGCCGTGAGAAAGGTGGAACATACTACACCGTTAAAAAGGCACGGGCGAGGGGCATCCCGATTATTAATGTGTATTGAATTTAAATGGAACGAGTATGAATGAACTTTTTGATACTATTATTGTCTTTTTCGTCTTCCGTCTTTTCTTCTACATCGTGGAAGTATGGTGGAATGGAGATGAACGAAACGATTTCAGAAGAGACAGATAGCAATCTTGATATATAAGTCAAGTACAGGTGAGTAGGAGTGGTCTTGCCATCAGCTTCTATAGGACAATCACGCTTTCATTGCAAGGATAGGTTTTTTATCCTTGCCGAGTCTTTGCGTATTTTGGTGAACGAAACTTCGGTATAACCCGTTATAACTCCGGAGTGCCATGTCTTCTGATAGACAGAATATTGTCAATCAGAAGCACTTTCCCGTCCAATAACGTGATTGTTCTTGCCACCTCGTCATATTTCTTGACTGTGCCTGTTATTGACACATATTTACCTCCATCTTTTTGAGTATCAGGTACGAAATACACGAAAATGTATTCTTCCTGTCTCGGAACCTGTTCAATGACGCGAGCGAGTTTTCTTGTAAGACTTGCCATCTCATCATCAGAAAGGAGCTTTTTGGGAGTAGTAAGCCTTGCTGTTTCGGCTATCGCTTCGTCATGGCCGGTGAGAGCGGCAAACGGAGCAAACTGGGCGGCACGGTTCTCCATGGACATGGGTGTCCTGTTCTTCGATACGTGGTGTGGCAGGTTGATTATGTCGTCATATTTACTCATGGTGTCCTCCAATCTGTTGGTTACGTTCTTTCTGGGTAGCTCCATCGGCATAGTTGATGCCTTTCAGGATGGCATTCTTCCCAAACTTCTTCTTTATACTCAGGATAGCTTCTTGACGCCTTCGTTCCTTCTCAGCCTTTTCCTCGTCAGCTTGCCGCTGTCTTTCGGACTCTTCGGGGTCGGTAAAAAGATCGAGCTGAACAATTTTAGGTTGCTTCTTATACTGCTCCTCATGTATGAGGTGATTCACCGACAGGTTAAGACGGCGCACGAGTAGGACAGGATTCACTATGCGGTCGTACAGTTCAGCCACCTTTTCGGAGATGACACTGCCTGAAGAAGTCGGATCCTCTATGTTGATGGTGCCATGGGTATGGACCGGCACCTGTCTGCCGTAATGGTCTGTTGTAATCTTACCATGATACTTTTCCCTTATTGAAGGGTTGGTCAATGATTCAATGTCGTACCCCACGGTAAGCACTAATTGGTCGGTGAGCAGCCTCTTGTCCACAAGGTCGAGCGATACACTGTCGGCCATTTCAAGTATCACATTACGTGCCATATCCGTAGTGTAAGCCGACTGGAGAACCTGTCCAGAACTCAATGATTTGCTTTCAGGCTTATAAGCTTTCACATATTCCATGGTAACTGGTTCCCAGCCCCAGGCATGGTCAATAAGCAGTTCCGCATTGACTCCAAACATCTGATACAGGAATCCTTCATGTTCAATAGAGCATCTAGCCACGTCACCCATCGTAAGGATATTGTACTGAGCAAGCCGGTTGGCAATACCTTTGCCTACACGCCAGAAATCAGTGAGAGGAGTGTGCTCCCAAAGCAACTTGCGATAAGTCATTTCGTCAAGCTCGGCAATGCGCACCCCGTTCTCATCGGGCGGCATCTTCTTGGCCACAATGTCCATGGCTACCTTGCACAGATACATGTTGGTACCGATTCCTGCCGTAGCTGTAATGCCTGTTTCCGAAAGGACATGACAGATAACCTTCATCGTCAGTTCATGAGCTGTCATCTTGTATGTCGCAAGATAGGTGGTAGCATCAATGAAGACCTCGTCGATGGAATACACGTGGATGTCATTTGGACTGATATATTTCAGGTAGATGTCGTAGATCCTTGTACTGTATTCTATGTAGTGGGCCATGCGGGGAGGAGCCACCACATAGTCAATGGCAAGGCTTTTATTTCTGTCCAGTTCCTTTTTTGAATAGGATTTTCCAGCATTACCACGCTGTCTGTTCGCCACACGGACTTTCTCAATCACCTCGAATAATCGAGGACGGCCCCCGGTACCATACTCTTTTAATGCCGGCGAAACAGCAAGGCAGATAGTCTTTTCCGTACGTGAAGCATCGGCCACGACAAGGCATGTGTCGAGTGGGTCTAATCCCCGTTCAACACATTCTACTGAAGCATAGAATGATTTCAGGTCTATTGCTATATATTGTCGTAATGGCTCGGTACTCATTATATTTCCGGAAAACGATACAAAGATAACGAGAATCCTCCAAAATTCTTGAATATTGTTATTGCTTATCAGTTATATACAGTCCATATCTCACTCTTACATGCAGTTCCGGACTGATTTTCACCTGTTATATGTCTGCCTTTAAGCATATCCGCTGTCGTGTCAGAGGAAAATTTTTCAGCGAAGTTATCTTGGATTTGTCAAACTGCAAGACGTGTCTTGTGAACAATCTTCCTTTAAGAGGCAGGCACTTAAAGAGTATTCTTCACGCCATTCTTGCCTTATTTGCCTTCTCCAAACTTCTGATGCAGAAAAATCTTCCCGACACACAGCTGAAAGGCTGTAACAAAAGGGAAATAAATAATTCACATATTATGACAGCAACAAAATTCAACAATCGTCTGGTAACTCCAGAACTGAGAGAGGCTCTGAGAGATTATCCCCTGTATTCACGGGACGCAAAAGGAAAGGATGCACTTTGCATCGCAGTGTTTCACCTTGGCAATATCCGTTGGTATATTATGGAAGGACAGCCCGAAGGAGATGACTTCACCCTATATGGTATAGTGGTAGGCTTGCAGGAAACTGAGTATGGCTACATGTCAGCATCAGAGATGGCCGATGTCACTTACGATGCGAGTAAGTACGGACTTGGCTCATTGAAGATAGAACAGGACAGGACTTTCAGACCTTGTGCCCTTAAAGGGATAAAGGATGAAGAACTGCAGTCTTTTTTATTAAGACTATATGATGAAAACTAATGTATAACTTAAAAATTGGACAGCTATGAAGATTATTATTATGGATTGCGCAAATGCCCGCATCGATGTTTTGAACGTTCCGGAGAATATGATTAGTGAAGACGTTGAACTTTTCCTTGTAGAACACGACTACTCCTTGAATAATATTTCATGGATGGCAGTTCCTGCAGATGATATTCCGGTGCAGTTTCATGAATTTGGCATAGATGAAGAGAATGGCAAGGAGGTACATGAACAAAGGGATGCCAGGTTGAAGAACTTTTCAATCTATGATAGCGTACAGGAGGTAAAGTATCGCGAACAGAAAGAACTTGTTTCTGCAGTTCGCCAATATGGTGAGAAGATTGACGATGGCTATGAATGGCACTTTGAGGGTAATTGCCCGATAGTGGCAGCGTATGATTATGACGAGCCTTGTGATGTGGTAATCCTTGCAGTGAGGGTCAGCAATGATGGAAGAATAACCATCATAGGCGATGAAAAAAACGACCGGGGAAATGAACATGAGATTGATGTCGATGATATATTTGCCGGTCACATTGATTTCATTACGTCGGAAATTTAATTCTAACAAAGGAATGGGGCAGATGATATACATGTCATTTGTCCCAATATTTCACATTATAGTGTAGGTGAGTTTAAATTTATATATGATAAATATTAATCATTAAGATTTTATAGCTTTAAGACGTTCTTTATAGGTTTATATAATACTATCAAAATAATCTACTAATTTTGCAATATCAACTATTTAATTATCAGTAGCTATCTTATTATGAAGAAATATCTATTCAATCCATATCGTGGTATTTATTATGAAGATGGAATAAATAGAACTGGCATAAAGGTACTTGTTGTAGGTGATAGTCACTATTGTAAAGGTGGATGTAATGAAAGTGACAGAGATTTATGTTTAAAGAATCCATTTGAGAAAAAAATATGTAGTGTTGATGATAGTTTTTTATGTGATTATAATATGGATAATATTTACTACTATTTAAAGGATTCTTCAGATTACAAAACTTACATTCGATTATCATCGATTTTTTTACAGGAACAATGTATAGGCAAAAATGAAAATGAGGAAAGTCAAAAAGATTATATTTGGTCTCATATTGCTTATACAAATTATTTACAGAAAATTCTACCTACCACAAATAGTACTTCTAAAAATTATGATTTTTCTAATTATAGTTTTGACATGTTTATTTCAGCTTTAAAAGTTATACAACCATTACCAGATTTGCTTTTTCTCATTGGAAATAATGTAAGAGGTGCGTTTACTGAAAATATGGCTAATCTCAACAAACATCTTCAACCTATAAGTGGAGTCAGAAATAAAGAATGGCTATTTAGAGGAAGAATACTTGATAAGGATATGATATTTTGTGTATTAAAACATCCCGGATGGAAACACTATTCAAAGGATATTC
This sequence comes from uncultured Bacteroides sp., assembly GCA_900544075.1. Classification (GTDB taxonomy): domain Bacteria; phylum Bacteroidota; class Bacteroidia; order Bacteroidales; family Bacteroidaceae; genus Phocaeicola. The sequence goes on along the minus strand of UQTJ01000054.1, from coordinate 5,839 downwards.
AAAATGAAAATATAGAGCGTTTTAAAGAAGCTTTGAAGAATGCAAAAGAGGTTATATAGAGGTTACCTTTAATTTGAAGATAATATATTCTCTATCATTGAGATAACTTCTGAGTATATTTTGGGTGCAGTGAGTCTGTGACTCTATTATACAATATAGCTTTGTAATAATAGAGTTTAGATGTCTATTTCCGTAAACCTTGAAAAGCGTCTTCCATCCCTTTCTATAGTCTCGAAAAACATCTTTTCCGGTCTGACCCAATAGGATTTTTCTCCATAGAGAGCCTGATATACAACCATCCGCTCCTGAGTTTCACTGTCAAAAGCGGAATAGATATATTTATAGGTACCACCCTTGAAATGACGGAAATATCTTTCTTCTTTCTTAGGAAACTCCATCAGCATCTTCATGGCCAAGGGTACATACCAGGTCTTCACTTCCTGTTCTGTGGGAGTGTGCATACCCGGAAAATGATGCGAATTGTTGTAATGTTCCAGGAACATGGGCTCATAGTGAGCCAGTCCGTCCTGTTCGCCGAAAAGTCCCCAGACGCGGTTTCTGTAATACGGATTGCAGCAGTCAAACTGAATCTTTTCGAGTTCGGCAAACTCCTCGATTAAAGCTTCATCGATGACCAGCCTCTGATTGCTGTCCTTGCGTGGAGCTTTGTACTGATGCTCACCGATTCTTTCTTTTAAGAATTTCGTCATCTCAAAGTGCGGATTGCCAAGCAATGCCGGGATGCCGACTATCGGGGCAAGCATCTGTGCAAGAAAAGATCCGCAGCTGTTACCCAGCAGCAGGTCGGGCGATTCCTGTTCAATGATGGAGCGTACCTGTTTTAATGCCTCCTTGGGATGAAGCGGAAGGTCGGGCGTTAAGACGGAGGCATGATTTTCAAATGCTTCTTTCAGTGCAACTGCCATCGGACAACTTCCTGTGGCAAAGAATCCGTGAAGGAAAAGTATTTTTTTCATTATAGTCAGCTTTTATTCACATCTTTCGATGTATCCTCTTCATTTTTCTTTTTGATAGGTCCGGAATGGTTTCCTCTATTGAGCTTTATGCCATGCTTGTTCAGAATACGGAACACAGAACTTCTGCTTTTAAAGCCGCTTGCTCTCCATATCTCATCTATAGGATGACCGGCTGCATACAGATTGATGACTGTCTTCTCTCTGTCGAGCTTCTGTAACTTTGTAGAAGAAACCTTCGGTAATGATGTAATTATCTTTGCCTGCAGGTTCACTATATGCTCTGCAGTTTTTCTCAAAGCAAGTACTTCTTCAGGTAAGGCACCCATCATTTCCAGCACATCCGATGGCTTGGTTTCAGGAAAAAGCTGGTTCTTGGAATCAATCCGGTCGTGTATGCTTATGACGCGAATAGCTTTTACCCGGCAAAATTCCAGGAATGTAGCCAGTTCTCGACTGCCACGGATGGCATTTGAAAATTTAGGGATAACAAGTTCATCTCCCCTTTGCAGGGCAACCATGAGTTGCTTCCAAAGCGGTCTGTTGCGTTCGTTCTCATCGCACTCCTCAATAATGCGTATACATCCGAAGTTATTCATCCACTCCCTGTCTTCTTCCAGTTTGTCATACTGGGATATTGCCATGATGTAACCTATCTTTGCCATATTATAAAGGTTTTGACTGATAATCAAATAGTTGTCTTATCTTGTCTTGAAAAATATATAGTATGATAATTCTCCAAGAGTATAATGAACACTACTCTGATGCAAAGGTATAAATTATATTCATATTAGTAATCATACTGACATGGCAATTTTATGATTGGCTTTTCTTTTCCCAAATTCCTATTACTAACGGATATACATTATAAATCATACTATTATGAGTATGAAATATAAATTAGTCTAAACTGGATATTTTATACTGACAATGTGGAATTTTATCTGTACATTTGCCACATAATAAACAAAAATATGCCAATGATATATAGAAATTTAATCGGTCAGAATCACTGTAATAGCGGTTTGATTGGTATGTCTGACGCAGGTTCAGGAAAACAAGTGAAAGAAAGTAAATCAAGTGAAAGAAAAAATACTCAAATGAGTTTAATCTTTCACTTGATTTTTTTATGCTCTATACTCTTGTTTTACTCATGCAATAATCATGAGAAATATGATTTTGAGTCCTCTGATGAAGCTCTGAATGAATACGATAATCTTTATAAGACTGTCAGAGCACAGGGAACATGTAATGCCGAGCAGCTTGCCTCATTTATCAATCTGTGGTATGAATGTTCAGACACAGTCTACAAATTCATTCAGAAAGACCCTTCGTTTACGGCTCATGCCGATCTGACCATGAGGTTTGACAGTATAACGGATTCCATTCGCACGAGGCTGATGGAGCTTGCGGACAACTTTACGCTAAGTGATGTGGCATACGTCAAACTTCATACTTCTATCTATGGTCAGGATAAGGAACTTGACTCATTAAAGCGACAGGCAACAGTATTCTTTTCCTCATTGGACAGCATTCCTGTATATACCAGGAATATTAGAGACTTGCTTGCCGATTACTCAAAGTTTCTGCTTTCATATAAATTACATGGGGTACACTCAGAAGATGCGCTTCTTCGATTTATCCGTATGGAAGACTTCTTCTTCCGAAGCTTTCTTGCTTCCATTGACGAGTGTTCAGCTTTGGGTATGGCGGATATTACTGATATGACGGCCAATATTTGTGACAGCATTTATAAGGAAGCATCAAATGGTAAAATCAAGGCAGATGAAACTATTACCTATATGTCCATGAGGACAGGTCGCCGTCTGCTTCTGAATGCCAAAGTCTGTCATGAGAAACTGAAACGTGGTATAGTAAAGGATTCGCAATATGCCAATGCTTATTTGTGGATGATGCTACAACCTTATCTCTCGATAGATGCCCTTGCCATAACAATGCTGACACCGGAACAAATTCGGCTTATGACGGATATGGCAAAGGATTATCCGGCTATTATTTCCAGATTGGACAGCAAACACTTAATTGACCGGGATGTGTCCACAAAAATTCCGAATCAGCTAATTCGATTATACATATCAACCATCTAATCAAATAAATATCATGTTACAGGAAGCTATTTTAAAATTCAGATCATCTGGTCCCATATTATTGCCAGCCATTATTGATAATTATTGGCTTGGGGAAATCAAAACTTACGAAGATTATGCCGTACTCCCTTATGAAGTACACGAACCTCAGCCTCTCGAAAAGGTTCTGGACATGTTTGAGATGAATGCGGATCTTGCCATTCTTTACCACATAGTGCCATCATCCGCTACCGCATACGGACATGAATGCTGCGCATACTGTTATCCGGTGACGGAACGTATGTTCAAGATAAACTGCAAGACACATACGGACGGTCTTGTCCATGAGTTATATGTTACCATCTACAATTCCATTGAGGTTATGTCTGCTGACATTTTTGAGGATTTGCGACTACATGAACGTCGTGGAAAATTTATAGAAAAGCGAGAGCATGTCCAGATAATGAATGACTTCAACTGCGGACTTTGAATGAACAGGCAGACGTATTACCTCATTGCAGACATCATACATAAAAACAGGACATGGATAAAGGTTATCGGCACAGAGAAACTGGTAGAGATGCGAATACTTCAGGATGGAATGTTGAAGCCACTACTGTTTAAAGCAATCACTTTGAAAAGCTATAGGGAACATTTCTGTTTCAAGAGATCCTGTACCTGGAACATCAATGAATACGATTTAAGCATGGGATTGTTGGCTCTTTGTAAAAAAGACCCTTCAGCCTCTGAACGGATTAAGCATGATGCGCTCACTTTGCGTGATGTCGAATACATTATAGAGAAAGCTTCTTTCGGTATAATAAAACTTGAACTTGACAATTATGAATACTAACAGGAAAATTTATGTTTTTTACTTTACAGTCATCCTGCTGGCAGTACTGGCAATGATGGTATTTGACCTGAATATAATAATCAAGGCTATACTGTGTTTCCTCATATTCTCTTGCCTGATGGTTATGAGAAGCATTAAAAGAGCCTATGACCTAGCCGATGATATTGACCCTGATACCTTGGAAAAGGTGACTTCATTGACTGATGATTATGCCATAGGAGATGAGAAAAGGAATCACGATTCCAATTTGGATTTTTATCTGAATCTTCTCATCGAAACGGATGAGGAACTTTCAAAAGACTCCACTATTGACCAGAAATCGTTCAGCTATAATGTCCAGTTGAACAAGCACATCGCTGAACGGTTGGAGTCAATCCAGAGAAAAGAGCAGGAACACGTTGAGAATACAAATAACTAAATGGATTCATTATGATACATACATTAACCATCATCCGTTTTTTGTTCCCGTTTTTGCTTCTCCTGGCATTTTTCTGTTTATACAAGAAACAGTACCGCTGCATGAAAAGCTTCATGTGGAGAATGGTCGTATTTGACAGTGCAAGAAAGTTTTATGTAAGTATTATGATGCTTGCACTCATCTTCATTAACTGGTGCTGTTGTATGACAGAACCGAATCTGGCAGTTGGACTGTCAAGCATCCTGACGCTGGCACTTTTGAACAGAAGGATTGCCGATAGTACCCTTCATATTCTGCATGAAAGGAAACGGTTTTGGTTTATCACACTCCTGATAGCAGTGGTATGTTATGCCATCCCTTATATGAACAGTGTGTTCCAGCTTTTTTTCCTGCTAAGTGTGGCAGCTGTCTTTTATCCGTCTGAAAGAGTCCTTCAGCAGAAAAGCGTACTTGAAGACTGCGACAGTTTTAAAAGCCAGGTTGAATGGATAATGAAGAACTACTATTAATGCCACTTACATGTGGAATATATATTCTTTGCTTGCTTGTTTTCCACTTTTTAAATGTAATCTAAAAATGACGCAAATGACTAACAATAAAAACAATTCTGCTTCTGAATTGAATGACCCACAAGGCATAGACCGCTCTTTGTTGGAGTATCTGAAGCCTAAATCAGAAGACCGTTACAGTAAATTGGAAGCCTATTGTGATCTGCTCACAAGAGCGACATCAGGAACATACTCCACATCTGTTGTGGTAGGAAATCTGAGAATACTCCCCGGCCAGTTTGTTGCCACCATATCTGAGCTTGCGCGGAAATGGCAGTGGCAACGTGCAACAGTCCGTCAGTTCCTGACCGGTCTTGTCAATCTGGGCCATCTTAACATGGAGCAGTATTCAAAAAGCTACGTGTTTTCTGTAAGCCAGAAACAACGCCTTTCTCTCTTTGTTGAGACACCGTCTGATATATTGGACTTTAACGCACTTCAGTTTGTGCGGTTCCTTAAAGGACGCAATACTTCCAGTCAGGTTGCCCAATCCTATAATTGTTATTTCAATAAGGTAATGGAATTGGCGGTAACGGAAAATGACGGAGGCAGACCTGATTGTCATGTTCTGAAACAGCAGAGTCAGGTATTCGATTCATTGGTAAAGTCCATATTTCAGATATTGAAAATGAAGAAGGAAATGCCTAAAGAAATGACGGATTCAACCGGTCTTCTCTTTGGTAAAGACCATGTCTGGGACTGGCAGAAAGTAATAGACATCCTTGGCATTCTGGTTGTTGCGATACGTGAAAACAGGAAGCCCAGTTATATGGCAGAAACCGTGTCCTCTTATACGAAGGCAGAGATTATTCTCCTTGACAGCATCTTTGAATACTACGTATCTGACCAGGGATCATTTTATTACAATGACCATCCTCGGCCTGATTTAAGCCCCGTGGAGAACAAAACGGATTATAAACCTGGGGGCACTTCCTCTGTTGAACACGGAGCGGATTAAA
>UQTJ01000053.1 GCA_900544075.1 uncultured Bacteroides sp. | reverse complement strand
GGCAGCGCTCAGAGCATACGCTCAAACGGCATGAAATCTAAATCCGAAACTTGAGGTCTGATAGTAAAGCAAGAATATAATAATGTGAATATTCCGTTGTCTGATATCTTATATATAGAGGCTTTGGGAAACTATGTAAAGATATTCCGAAAGTCAGGCGGACATATACTGACACGTACAAATCTGAAAAACATTACTGATATGCTCCCGGATGGGGATTTTCTTCGTATTCACCGCTCATATGTGATATCTTTGGCATCTGTAGTTGCTTTCTCACGTACGCGTGTAGAACTTAAAGGACTTGAAGAAGGACTGCCTGTAGGTACACAGTTTGTAGCGAAAGTTATTGATATTTTGGGGAGGTGATTGTGGATTATTTCTACACTGTTCCACATATTCTTAAAATAAATATGAAATTACATGAAAATCTAAAGTCCATGTAATCAGCCTGTTGCGAATTTAACATATCAAACAGATATATCTGCACATTATTTGCATAATGATGCTGAAAATATTGTTATGCAAATGAAAATCAAATTAAACTTTTATGTTCTTGTAGGCTGCTTTTTGACACTTATAATACCTACATCCATTTTAGCTCAAGAAACCACATCTGTAACAGGATATGTTCTTGACAGTACTGGTGAACCGCTTATCGGAGCGAGTGTAATGATTAAAGATACCAGTAATGGAGTTATAACAGACGTTGACGGTAAATTTACAATTAATGCTCCGTCGAACGCGGTACTTTCATTCTCATATATAGGATTTGCCCCCAAGGAAATTAGTCTGGCAAGGAGAAAAAAGAAAGGTGAAATGAGAGTCAGACTGATGGAAAATACTCAGGAGTTGAATGAGGTGGTTGTTACAGCTATGGGTATAAAGAAAGATACCCGTAAATTAGGTTATGCCGTGAGTTCCATTTCGTCGGAAGACCTTATAAAGTCAGGTGCTACAAATTTTGCTTCAGCCATGTATGGAAAGGCTCCTGGCGTAAGAATAAATCAGACTCAGGGTGGTTCTTCCGGAGCAGTTTCCATTAATGTCAGAGGTCTGACTTCAATAACAGGTAACAATCAGCCTATAATTATAATGGATGGAGTGCCTATTAGAAACGGAGGTACTGGAAAGAGTACTGACTTTTCAGAGTTCGGTAACGACGGACGAATCCGTTCCAATGGACTTGTTGATATTAACCCGGAGGATATAGAGAGTATAACGATTCTGAAAGGTGCGTCCGCAACTGCATTATACGGCTCGGAAGCAGCGAATGGTGCAGTTGTAATAACCAGCAAACGTGCCAAAGCAGGAAAGGTAACTGTGGATTTTACAGCACAGGTTATGGCAAATCTTCCTGCGTATCTGCCTAAAGTTCAGACAGAATATGGTCCGGGAACCTATAATATAAACTATAGTGACTACGAAAAGCAGACTGGCGGATTCTATCAGAGAACATACAACGGACAGACATATAAAAGTCTCAGAAGCACTACGCAGTCATTCGGACCAAAATATGATGGTAGTGATGTTCTCTATTGGGACGGTAAGGTCAGGCCATATCTTCCTCAGACAGATAATCCATGGAATGAACTGTTCCGCACAGGATGGACACAAAACTATTCTGTTGCTATATCGCAGGGAACAGAAAATTCCAGCAACAGATTTTCATATACATTCACCGATGAGATTCCGAATGCACTTACCGGTTCGTATAATAAGCATAATTTCAAGCTTACCGGTTCATATAAAATAGGTAAGCCGCTTACTGTGGAATATTCGTTGAACTATATTATACAGGATATAAAAAACAGACCTCAGACATCGCTTGCCCTTTATGGCAGTTTCAGTAATGCATTCTCAACTTTTCTTGATATCCCATATCTGAAGAAGACATATGCAACAAGCCTTGGATATAAGAATACATTCGTAGGTGGGGATGCTACCTTAACACCTGATGAGGCCTGGGCATATGACCCAAGTTATCTCACCGGAGTGAGGGATATGCTTTGGAATATGTATTATCAGAACAGTGAGGAAACGGAAAACCGTATTCTTGGAATGGTAAGACCTACTTTCCAGATTACCAACTGGCTGAATCTTAGAGCACAGATAGCAACAGATATCACTGATGTGAAACAGACTTTGGAGAAGAGTACTGAACGCCCAAATTCGTTGTATGATCCGAGTGGAAGCTTCCAGAATATCAATAGAAGGTATGATATTGTGTACGGAGATGTAATGTTGAATTTTAACTACGATATCAACCGTTTCAATATTGCAGCCACTGCAGGATGGACCGGCAGATACGAAACAATGAACAATATAAGCGTATCTACAAACGGAGGTCTTTCCACAGAGAACTGGTTTGACCTGAATGCCAGTCGTTATCAGGCCAGCAGTAGTCAGCAACGTATGGAACTGCTTAAAACCGGATATATGGGAACCCTCGGATTAGGATGGGATGATTATCTTTATTTTGAACTAACCGGACGTCAGGAACGTTCCTCTACACTGAAAGACCAGAGTTTCTTCTATCCGTCCGCAAATGTAAGTTTCCTTTTCTCGGAAGCATTTAAGATGCCGCACTGGTGGAATTACGGTAAACTGAGAGCTTCATATGGTATAGTAGGTAACTCGCCGGAAACATATGCAGCAAACATCGTATATGAACAGGGCTCTGACAATGGGTTTACATGGAATACCATACCTACATCAATAGGTAATGAGAATATCAGACCGGAAAAGAAGTATGAATACGAAATAGGTTTTGAAAGTAAATTCTTCAATAACCGTTTGGGAATAGATGTATCATACTATAATAATATAGTAAAGGACCAGATTCTATCAACACCGCAGCCGTCAAGCTCGGGTGCCAAATATGTTCTGATGAATGTAGGAGAAGTGGCGAACAACGGATGGGATGTTGCTTTGTCCGTAACACCTGTACTGACTAAGAATTTCAGATGGGACCTTACTGCTACATATGGAGTCTATAGGAATAAGGTCCTGAAATTAGCAGATGGTGTACCATATCTTGAAATAGCGAACCTTGGAGGAAGCGGTGTCAAGATACAGGCCGTTGCCGGACAGCCTATGGGTGATATATACGCACAGGTCCCTCAAGTAAATGAAAATGGAGAGTTCCTCGTTTCCGACAATGGTCTTTACCAGAACCAGACCGAACTGCAAAAAGTCGGTAATATAAATCCCGACGGTGTAGGAGGGTTATACAGTTCATTCTCATACAAGAACTTCTCGCTCGATTTCAGCATTGATTTCAGAATAGGAGGTGATGTAATTAACGAGATGAATCAGTATGCCACAGCGTTGGGATTGACTCCCGAATCACTTAAATATCGTGATACGGAGCATGGAGGACTTTCATACTATTATCCTGATAACAACAATAGCGGAGGTGTTCCTGTACAGGTAGACCCTACAACCACCTCAGGGCCAAACGGTGAGTATATCTATCACGACGGATTGATACTTCCAGGTGTTGTAGCATCAACCGGTGAACAGAATAACAGAATTATACCGGCAGGATATTACTATAATATGACTTATAACTGGGGTACCAACTCGGAACAGCTTACTTACGCAAATTCTGTATTCGACAATACATATGTAAAACTACGTGAGCTGAATCTTAGCTACAGGATACCATCAAAAGCCATTAAGAAGATAGGAATGACAAATCTGACGGTTTCTGTGTTCGGTAGAAATCTTTTCTATTTCTACAAGGCATTGAAAAACTATGATGCAGAGTCATCGGTAGGTACATCATGGTCCAGTCAGGCGATAGTGGGAAATTCTACAGCAGCCACACGCAGTTTCGGATTTGCCATTAGAGCCAGTTTTTAACATAACATTTACAGATATGAAAAAATCATTATATATAGCAGCGTTGACTATTGCATTTGCATCGGCAGGATGCTCTGAAGAAGACTTCGACAGTAAGTATCAGGACCCGTCAAAGGTAACCACCGTAAGCATAAGTAATCTTATGGTGGGAGTCTTCCAGAAAGCCAAAGATTATGATACACATACATACAACAGATATTTCGGTTTCGATTCACAGTTTGTAGGAAAGTATGCCCAGACATTCGGATATACATACTCAAGCAGTATGTACACTCCAGGATATATACCATATATAGACAGCCAGTGGGACAATCTGTATTCGGCTCTTACCCAATACAGAAAGATGGAAGAACTGTACAATGCAGAAAATGAGAGCCAGAAATTGCAGGATGAGGCATTCATGCTTGCTGCAAAAGTTCAGCTTTATGATTACTTCTCTGCCACAGTAGATATCTTTGGAGATATGCCGTTCAGCAAAGCATGTAACCTTCCTCTTACAAATGATGTAGAGAAATCATACGCACCATATGACAAGGCAGAAGAGATCTACAAGACAATCCTGGATGAATTAAAGGAAATAGCTCCAAAATTCCGCACAGTAACGATTCCACGTAACTTTACTACACAGGATTTTATTAACAATGGAGATATTGATAAGTGGGAAAGATATGCCAACAGCTTGCGCTTACGTCTGGCTTTAAGAGTTTCTTCTCAGGGAGAACTGTCAGAAACCGGTAGAGCTGCAGTAAAAGAAATATTGGAAAATCCAGACTCTTATCCTTTGATAGAAGAACAAAGCAATAATATTTTCATTGTAAATCAGAAGTCAGGACAGTTGAATTTCACCGCCGGACAAGGACTTGGTGACTGGGTTACGAACAGACAGGCTTCAGGTGCAGTGATAGACAGAATGCTTTCTAACGGTAATTATGATATGGATGATAATGACAATCAGAATACAGGGCTATATGTGAAAGGTACAGACGACCCAAGAATACTTCTATATTATAATCCTATAAGTATTACAAATAAATATACCGGCGCCAAAGATGAAAACAGATATCTCGGAACTGACCTTACTGTAGCTGACGAAGCTACTGAATATTATAATTCCCAGGCTATGGACGCTTATGGCAATACCGGATTTTCACAGATTACTCAGAAAGGATTCTTTTGGGAGAACGACAAGTTTGATATGCTGATTATGGCATCTCCTGAAATCCATTTTCTTAAAGCTGAAGCATATCTTATGGGTTATGGAGTTGCGGCAGACGAAGATAGGGCAAAAGAAGAGTTCATTAAAGCAGTCAGTCAGTCTATAAGTCTGTACTATTATTACGACTCAATAAGTACTGGCGAGAATTCCAGAAAATATGAGGCTCCTACTGAGGAAGAGATAAATTCTTTTGCAGAAGCAAAATGGATCGATACGAAATATGAAAATAAGCAGGATGCCATAATAACCCAGAAATGGTTGCATTTCGCCATTACAGCCAGTAGAGAGGCATGGAGTGATATTCGTCGCACAGATTATCCTTCTGGTCTTGTATTTCCGGAAGTAGCAGGTACAATTCCTAATGTGCCTACCCGATGGAAATATCCTACTACAGAAATGGACTATAATCCTTATTATAAGGATGTACAGGCTGAAGATACATATTATACCAAGTTATTCTGGGCTAAATAAAAAAACAAAAATAAAAACCGGTTCTGATATTCACAGAGCCGGTTTCTGTTTTCTTATCCGAAACAGATTCCCATTCGTCTTCCCTGTATAACCAATTCATGGTCCTCTGTCACCAATCGCAGTTTTCCGGCTGTTTCTGAAATAGGAATAGAGTCTATTCTGTTTCCTTGCAATGCAACCATTCTTCCGTATTGTCCGTTTGAGATAAGCTCCACGGCATGTCCGCCCATGAGTGTAGCTAAGTTTCTGTCGAAAGCTGTAGGGCTGCCTCCTCTCTGTATATATCCGAGTACTGTTTCGCGTGTTTCAAATCCTGTTTCATATTCTATTTCTTCAGCTATGTACTGGGCTGCTTTCTTCCCTTCAGGAGTGTTTATACCTTCGGCTACGACTACAATAGAATATGGCTTTCCTTTTTTCAGTCGGTTTATAATTGTATCTCCTATCTTATGAATGTCGAAAGGAATCTCAGGCATTAGTATAATGTCGCCACCTCCAGCCATACCGGAGTAAAGTGCCAACCATCCGGCTTTATGTCCCATAACCTCGATAACCATTACTCTCTGATGAGAACTGGCCGTTGAATGCAGCCTGTCTATCGCATCTGCAGCTATTGAAACAGCTGAGTCAAATCCGAATGAAATATCCGTTCCCCACACATCGTTGTCTATGGTCTTTGGAATACTTACAACGTTTACTCCCACCTCCATAAGTTTGGCTGCAGTTTTCTGTGTACCGTTTCCACCTATACATACAAGGCAGTCTATTCCGTAATCTTTCAGCGTTTTAAGAATTAATGAAGGCTTGTCGTTATTTAACGTTGCGGAAGCTTTCTTGAATGGCTTTTCCCTTGAAGTCCCTAATATAGTTCCGCCCAATGTAAGTAATCCGGAAATGGATTCTTCAGTAAGCCTGTTTATATGTCCGTCCATCAATCCTCTGAAACCGTTATGAATACCATAAACTTCCATTCCGTAATGGTTTAGTGCGCTTTTACACACTCCTCGTATAGTTGCGTTAATACCCGGACAGTCTCCACCGGATGTCAATATTCCTATTTTCATAAGCCAAGCAATTTAATTGTGATGTAAAGTTATTAAAAAAACAAGATTTACTCGTTTTTAATAAAAAAATAATCATGTCAATCATATATATAAAGAGAAAAAACCTACCTTTGCAATAATAAGAATTTGAAAAAAAATGTAATCAATATGAACTCAACCCAATTGATTGACAGAATATTTGCACCGCGTAGGAAACAAATAGAAAGATATTCTGCACATGCAGAAGAAATTCAGAATAAAGTCCTGAAAAAACTGATATCTGCAGCGTCCGATACAGAGTGGGGTAAGAAATATAATTTTAATGCCATAAATGCTTATTCAGGATTCCAGAAACTCCCTATACAGACATATGAAGATGTAAAGGATTATGTAGACCGCATGCGCCATGGTGAAAAAAATGTATTATGGCATGGTGCTGTTAAATGGTATGCCAAATCTTCAGGAACTACAAACGACAAGAGCAAGTTTATTCCGGTTTCGCCTGATGGCCTAAAGAATATTCATTATCGTGGAGGTATTGATGCTGTGGCATTATATCTTGGCGAGAATCCGAAGAGTAGCTTCTTTTCAGGTAAAGGTCTGATTCTCGGAGGTAGTCATTCTCCTAATTATAATGTAAAGGACAGTCTGGTAGGCGACTTGTCGGCCATACTTATTCAGAATGTCAATCCTTTGGTTAATATGATTCGTGTCCCAAGCAAAGAAATAGCTTTGCTGAGCGAATTTGAGGAAAAGGTTGAGAAAATAGCTTCATCTACTATACACAAGAATATTACCAACATCTCCGGTGTGCCTTCATGGATGCTGGCAGTAATAAAGAAGATACTTGAGAAAACAGGTGCCTCTACACTTGATGAGGTATGGCCTAATCTGGAAGTCTTTTTCCATGGCGGCGTATGCTTCACACCTTATAGAGAACAATATAAAAGCCTGATAGCTTCACCGAAAATGCATTATATGGAAACCTATAATGCCAGCGAAGGATTTTTCGGTCTTCAGAGTTCATTGTCCGATCCGGCTATGCTGTTGATGATAGACTATGATGTATTCTATGAATTTATTCCGTTGGATGAGTTTGAAAACGAGAATCCTTCAATCGTTCCGTTATGGGATGTGGAAGTAGGAAAGAATTACGCCATGGTAATCAGTACGTCATGTGGCTTGTGGAGATATATCATCGGTGATACAGTGAAATTCACGCAAAAGAACCCTTATAAATTCGTTATAACCGGCCGTACCAAACATTTTATCAATGCTTTTGGCGAAGAATTAATGGTGGACAATGCCGAAAAGGGACTGCAGATAGCATGCCGCGAAACAGGAGCACAAGTCTTAGAATATTCAGCAGCACCTGTTTTCATGGATTCTAATGCCAAGTGTCGCCATCAGTGGCTTATAGAGTTCAGCAAGATGCCTGATTCAGTAGAACATTTCCGTCATGTCCTCGATAAGGCATTACAGAGCATAAACTCCGATTATGAAGCAAAAAGACATAAGGATATAACCCTTCAGGAACTGGAAATCATTACGGCACGTCCGAATCTGTTCCATGACTGGCTCAAGCAAAAAGGCAAATTAGGAGGCCAACACAAGGTTCCACGTCTTAGCAACAACCGCGAACACATTGAAAGCATGTTGAAACTGAACGAATAATATAAACAAAAACTATCTATAACAGAAAATGAAATTCTCATCACTACATATCTTACCGTTTGCAGTCATAATTCTGATATTATATGCATGTGCCAGTACCGGAACTCCGGACGGTGGACCATATGATGAAACTCCTCCTAAGTTCGTACGTGCCACACCGGACCCTAATTCCACAGGCAATACCCGTAAGAAGATAGCTATTGAGTTTGATGAGTTTATAAAGATAGAAAATGCTGCAGAAAAGGTCATAATCTCTCCTCCACAGACTGAAATGCCTGAGGTTAAGGCAAGTGGAAAACGAGTGCTCGTAGAGTTTTTCGATACTCTTAGAGCGAATACTACTTATACCATAGACTTTGGCGATGCGATTGTCGACAATAATGAAGGTAATCCGATGGGAAACTTTGCTTATGCATTTTCTACCGGTGAAACCATAGACACTATGGAGGTCGCCGGAACTGTGCTCAATGCTCAGGACTTGGAACCTATAAAAGGTATTCAGGTCGGTCTGCATAAAAATCTAAATGACACAGCTTTTACGAAACTCCCGTTCGACAGAATATCGCGTACCGACAGTCGCGGACGTTTCTCTATCAAGGGTGTCGCTCCCGGTAAATACCGTATTTACGCCCTTAAGGATGGTAATCAGAATTATCTGTTCGATTCGAAGACAGAGATAATAGCATATTCCGATTCTCTTATTATACCTTCTATGGAACCGGCCACCAGGCAGGACACTACATGGAATGCCATAGACACTCTCAAGATTGATACAGTCAAGACAGTGCATTACACTCATTTCATGCCCGATGATATAATCCTCAGAGCATTCAAGGAAGAAACCACAATGCAATATCTTGCAAAAAGCGAAAGAGAACAGCTTAATCGTTTCTCCCTCTATTTCAGCGCGAAAGCCGATACCTTGCCAACCGTAACCGGACTCGATTTCGATGATAAGGATGCGTTCATTATAGAACCTTCATTGAACAACGATACCATCAGGTACTGGATAAAGGATACTGTCCTTTGCGAAAGGGATACCCTTACCCTTCAGTTGGATTATCTGTACACAGATACTCTTGGAAATCTCGTTCCTAAAAGAGATACATTATATATGATGAATAAGCTTAGCAAGGAAAAACGTCTTGCCATGGCTAAGGAGGAAATGGAAAAGAAGGAAAAGGAGATGAAGAAGAAAAGAAAGAAAGGTGATACGCTGAATGTTGTCGAAACAGTGTTCTTCAAGATGAACGTTGATGCGCCTTCTTCCATGGACATAAACCGCAATATCTGTATAAGTTTTGAAGAACCGGTACAGAGTATTGATACGGCAGCCATACATGTAGATGTCAAGGTAGATACACTTTGGAATGAGGAACGCTTTATCTTCGTTTCGGATAGTGTGGTTCCACGCAGATATTATATCTTGAGCGACTGGAAACCGGGTAATGAATACCGTCTGAGAATAGACTCTACAGCCATTAAAAGCATATATGGCCTGCATACCAACAAGGTGGAAAATACCGTCAAGATAAAGACCCTTGAGGAGTACGGAACACTTTATTTAAATATAAAAGGTGTGGAAGGCAATGCCATAGTACAGCTTTTGAACTCCAGCGATGCCGTGGTAAGGCAACAGAAATTAAAGGAAAACAATACGTGCGATTTCTATTTCCTTCAGCCTAATACGAAATATTATATAAGAATGTATATAGATTCCAATAACAACGGAAAATGGGATACAGGCGTATATGATAAGAAAATCCAGCCGGAGGAAGTATATTATTTCCCAAAAGTATGGGAAATGAAAGCAAACTTTGAGTTCGAAGAAGACTGGGATGTGAAATCCGTACCTCTTGACAGGCAGAAGCTCGATGAAATAAAGAAGCAGAAACCGGAAGAGGCAAAGAAAATAAAAGACAGGAATAAAGAACGTGCAAAAAAATTAGGACTGACATCATGATAAAAAAGATTATTTTCTGTTTACTCATGACTATGTTCACGGGTACAGTTGTCAAGGCACAATGCGGGGCATACAATGATGCAATAAAGCCCGGCGAAGAGTTGACATATGAACTTAAATTCAACTGGAAGTTTATATGGATAAATGCCGGATGGGCGAAAATGACGGTCGATACAGTCGATTACAACGGGCGTACCTGTCTTCAGACAGACCTCGAGTCATACACAAACAAGAGGATAGATATGTTCTTCCGAATGCGTGATACCCTCACATGTATAACATCCGAAGACCTTGTACCTCTTTATTTCAGAAAAGGAGCAGCCGAAGGAAAAAGATACAGTGTAGACGATGTGAAGTTCAGCTATCGTAACGGCAAATGTATTGTAGACCAATATCGTACAGTAAATTCTGGAAATAAGAGGAAGAACTATCAGGAATTGCCGGTTTGTGTCTACGATATGCTTAGTATTCTTCTACAGGCGCGTTCGTATAATGCCGATGATTACAAACCCGGAGATAAGATATTGTTCTCTATGGCAACAGGTGTGGCAGTTGAGAAACAAACCCTGATATACAGGAGGAAAGATGTATATGAGGCAGAGAATGGCATGAAGTTCCGTTGTCTGGTCTTCTCGCTCGTAGAATACGTGAAGGGAGAGGAGAAAGAAGTAATAACATTCTATATTACTGACGACAGAAATCATCTCCCTGTACGCCTTGATATGTACCTTAATTTCGGTTCTGCAAAAGCATTCCTGACCAATATCAAGGGAAACAGACATCCGTTGGAGTCATTGGTAAAGTAACAACCTTTTAATTTGTGCTTATCGTAACAAACTAATATAGAATGATATATAAGAAGAATAAATTTCGTACCATCACCGCAATGTTGCTTATACTGTGCATCTCCCCATTCTTGATTAGCGCCCATTGCACAGGAGCAGACAGCATTTCCACAGACCGGTCGGAAGAAAGATATGCATGTGTGGAAGTTCCACGTAGGGTAGTGTTCTGTGGCGATACAATAGATCTTACCCGCTATGACCGTCACGAACGCATGGACCGCGAACTGTTGGCTTTCTCATATATGCACAGTACTTCTATTCAGACCATAAAACGTGCCAACAGATATTTCCCTGTGATAGTTCCTATATTGAAGGAGCACGGAATACCTGAAGATTTCAAATACCTGATGGCTATCGAGAGCGCGTGCAATCCGTTGGCCCGTTCAGGTGCCGGCGCAGCAGGACTATGGCAATTCATGCCTGTTACAGGCAAGGAGTATGGACTTGAAGTCAATTCTCATGTCGATGAACGTTATCATGTAGTAAAAGCGACACATGCCGCCTGCAAGTATCTGCGTGAAGCATACAATAAGTTTGGCGACTGGATAAGCGTAGCAGCATCTTATAACGCAGGTCAGGGAAGAATATCCCAGCAGCAGGAAAGACAATATACAGACGAAACGCTTGACCTTTATCTTGTAGAAGAAACAGCACGCTATATTTACCGTATCTTCGCGGCAAAAATATTATTCACAGACCCTACATTGTTTGGTTTCAGACTGAAATCGTCCGACCTTTATCCGCAAATCCATTATCGCACAGTGACGGTGAGTGAGACAATTACTGATTTGGCTCGCTTCGCCAAGAGTCAGGGAACAACCTATGCTCTTCTCAAAAACCTAAATCCGTGGCTGCGCGATACATCACTTCCATGTAAAAACGGTAAAGAGTATGTCATAATGCTTCCAGACAATGACAAGATAAATTATAATCCGGATTTGACACTGCCATATGACAGAAAATGGGTCGTTGACTGATTTTTTATAGTAAATTGAACTTTTTATATACTGTAACCAAAGAGAGTTACATGTATTTTTGCAAAAACAATTTTTAAAACATAAATTTTTACCATGAGAAAACTATTATTATTCAGCACGGTATGTGCATGTTCGCTTGTAGCATCAGCCCAAACCTTTAAGGAATGGCAGGACCCTCAGGTGAACGAGGTAAACCGTGCACCTATGCATGCAAATTTCTTTGCATACGAGAACATTGAGGCATCAAAAACAGCTTTGAAAGAAAAGTCGGAAAACTTCATGACCTTGAACGGCACATGGAAATTCTTCTGGGTTGAGAACGCCGACCAGCGTCCTACAGATTTCTTCCGTGTAGGATATAACGACAAAGGTTGGGCCGATTTCCAGGTACCTGCAGTATGGGAACTGAACGGATACGGTGACCCTATCTACGTTAATGTAGGTTATGCATGGCGCAACCAGTACAAAAACAATCCTCCTTATGTACCCGTAGAGAAAAACCATGTAGGTTCGTACCGTAAGGAAATAGTTGTTCCTGCCGACTGGAAGGGAAAGGACATTATCGCTCATTTCGGTTCGGTTACGTCAAACATGTATCTCTGGGTAAACGGAAAGTTTGTAGGTTACAGCGAGGACAGCAAGCTTGAGGCAGAGTTTGACATTACCAAATATCTGAAACCGGGCCGGAAGAACCTCATTGCATTCCAGGTATTCCGTTGGTGCGACGGTACATATCTTGAAGACCAGGACTTCTTCCGTTACAGCGGGGTAGGACGTGACTGCTATCTCTATACACGCAACAAGAGCCGTATAGATGATATCCGTATCACTCCGGACCTTGACAGTGAATATAAGAACGGAACACTCGATGTAGTTCTCAGCATGAAAGGCAATAACAATGTAACTCTTGAATTGCTCGATGCACAGGACAATGTAGTGTCTTCCAAAGAAGTGAAAGGCAGCGGAGATGTCAAGACAAAGTTCGAGATTGAAAACCCTAACAAATGGACTGCAGAAACTCCTTATCTTTATACATTGCGTGCCAGCGTGAAGAAAGGTGATAAAGTGACAGAAGTAGTACCTGTAAAGGTAGGATTTAGAAGAGTGGAAATCAAGAACGCGCAGGTTCTCGTCAACGGTCAGCCTGTATTGTTCAAGGGAGCCAACCGTCACGAAATGGACCCTGATGGAGGTTATGTCGTTTCGCGCGAACGCATGCTTCAGGATATCCAGATAATGAAGAAATTCAATATCAACGCTGTCCGTACTTGTCACTATCCGGATGATGCATACTGGTATGAACTCTGCGACAAATACGGTATCTATATGGTGGCTGAGGCTAACATTGAATCTCACGGAATGGGTTACGGTGAAACCACACTTGCCAAAGTAGATTCTTACCGTAAGGCACATCTCGAACGCAATAAACGAAATGTGCAGCGCAATTTCAATCATCCAAGTATCATATTCTGGTCATTGGGAAATGAAGCCGGTTATGGTCCGAACTTTGAAGCGGCATACGATTGGGTAAAGGCTGAAGACGCCAGCCGTCCGGTACAGTACGAAAGAGCCGGTAGAGATGGAAAAACAGACATATTCTGTCCGATGTATTACAGATATAACGCATGTGAAAAATACTCAGCCGACGAAAATAGCCAGAAACCGTTGATACAGTGTGAATATGCACACGCAATGGGTAATTCTGAAGGTGGTTTCAAAGAATATTGGGATTTAATCCGCAAATATCCTAAATACCAGGGCGGTTTCATTTGGGATTTCGTTGACCAGTCATGCCGCTGGACAGGCGAAAACGGTAAGATGATATACGCTTACGGTGGCGATTTCAACCGTTTTGATGCCAGCGACAACAATTTCTGCGACAACGGTCTGATAAGTCCTGACCGCGTTCCTAATCCTCATATGTACGAAGTAGGCTATTTCTATCAGAACATCTGGACTACAGCCGGCGATTTGTCGAAGGGCGAAGTAAAAGTTTACAATGAGAACTTCTTCCGCGACCTTTCAGCATATCGCATGGAGTGGGAACTCATTAAAGACGGTAAGCCGGTACGCAGTGGAGTAGTAGACCGCCTCGAAGTTGCACCTCAGCAGACAGCTGCAATAAACCTTCCTATCGGCAAGGTATGCAACAGCGGCGAATGGCTTCTTAATGTCAGGTATATCCAGAAGAACCGCGAGAATCTCGTTCCTGCAGGACACGTAGTGGCAAAGAACCAGCTCGTAGTGAAAGGATATGAAGCACCGGCAATCAAGCTTGATAATGTAGCCGAGTCTAATCAGGCCGTAGTAGCCCCTGTAGTTAACGATGCGAATGTAAACTGCATTGAAGTGACAGGCGAAACATTCAACATACAGTTTGACAAGAAGACAGGCTATATGGACAGCTATATGGTTGACGGAACTCAGATGATAAAAGAGGGAGCTCAACTCTCTCCAAACTTCTGGCGTGCCCCAACCGATAATGACTACGGTGCAGGTCTTCAGAACAAGTATGCTGTATGGAGAAATCCTGAAATCAAGCTTCTTTCATTGAAGCAAGAATCAAAAGACGAACAGGTCGTGGTATCTGCAGAATACGAAATGAAGAGCGTCCATGCCAAACTGTTCCTGACTTACACTATTAATAATGTAGGAGCAGTGAAAGTTACTCAGAGAATGGCTGCCGCAGCAGATGTAAAAGTCTCAGATATGTTCCGTTTCGGAATGCAGCTTGTAATGCCTTCATCATTTGAGAACATCTCGTATTACGGACGCGGTCCTGTAGAAAACTATATCGACCGTAACCACAGTACAGACCTCGGTATATATAACCAGACTGTTACAGAACAGTTCTATGCGTATATCCGTCCGCAGGAAAACGGAACAAAGACAGATATCCGTTGGTGGAATATGTTGAATGCAGAAGGCAAAGGACTGCAGTTCGTAGCCGAATCGCCATTCTCTGCTTCAGCACTGCATTACACTATAGAATCGCTCGATGACGGTGTACAGAAAGACCAGCGTCATTCTAATGAAGTCGAGCCTTCTGACCTTACAAATGTTCTTATCGACAAAGTTCAGCAAGGTCTGGCATGCGAAGACAGTTGGGGAGCAATTCCATTGCCAAAATACAGAATACCTTATGGTAATTATGAATTTACATTCGTGATGACTCCTATAGATAATTCTGTGGTTATTGAATAACAATAACTGATATGTCATAAATAAAGCCCTCCGAGCATCGTTTGTTCGGAGGGCTTTACTGTTGAAGAAGCTCCTGTTATAGTGGTTTTAAGAATCTTCTTTCAATCCACATTTGGAAAAACAAGTCGTAAATACTATAGTATCCGTTATCAAATGTGATAAAATCCTTTTCCAGAAGCCCTTTCAGCGCTACAGAAACAGAACTTGCTGATGGTAATCTGTGCTTCCTTACAAATGCTCCGCTCATTACCTCATTTGCTTTGCGTTCCGAAGCAATGGCAAGTAACAGATTCCGTTGTTTTTCCGGTATCTGCACGAATAGTGATTCGTAAGTATCGGATGACAGCTCAAGTAAATAATCTATAGCCGGCTGAACCTGTTCTATAGAGCACGTTTTCCCTTCCGGTGTCTGCATATAAAGGATATTCATAATGCGTTGCATATACATTGTTGTAGCATTGCATTTTTCATATACCTCAGTCACCGTTTCTTCACTGATTTCTTTTTCCCCTTCTTTAAACTTTTCCTGGCAAAACGCCTTGTATTTCTCTAAAGGGATAGCCTGCAAATTCATTGTTGTAACAGACTGATAGAAAGGTTTTGATGGAGATAAAAATATATTGTTCATCAGATGCCTTTGTGAGCCGGAGAACAGGAAACTCGCATTGCTGCATCTTTGTATATGTGTGCGCAAAGCAGCTTCTACATTCTCTCCGTCAGAATATCTGGATATCTGCTGAAACTCGTCAATAGCTACCAGGCATGGCTTGTCAGCCATATTCAGATAACGGAAAATCTCGTCTAATGTCGTTGCCGGATGTTCTATATTCCCCAATCCTATACTCCATACAGGCTTTCCCTCCATGTCGTACGAAATTTCAGAGCGTACTGATGTAAGCATACCGATAAACATTTCCCATGCCGCTCTTCCTTTACTTCGTAAAGTTTGAATGACTGACGAACCGAAAACGGCAACAAAGTCAGATAGCGATTTTGTAGCATAAATATCAATAAGGAAAGTATGGTATTCGTCATTTATGCCTTCTTGTCTGAAGCAATGAGTTATCAAATCCGTTTTTCCAAATCTGCGTGGAGAGATTAGAGCGATATTGTTCCCGTTAGATAGAAGGGAAATGATATTGTCAGTTTCTTTTTCGCGGTCGCAAAAATACTTTGGTGATACATATCCACCTGTAACAAACGGATTCTTCATGACACTTATAGTTTTATTATTACGCAAAGATAATAATTATGTTTAGATAATGGCGTTTAAATACCATTTAAATACTGCTTAAATATCGTTTAATAACGTTCAAAATACATTCAAATACCGTTCACCGACCGTTCATTAGCTGTTCACTCGTGCTTTTATCATCTTTCGGACCGGTGATTCCTGCAAGCATCCACAATGTGTTAAAAGGGCAATGATTAGAATATCCTGCTTATTTTAATCAAAAAATGACGAGAATAAGCAAATTATTCTCGTCATAAAAGTTTTTTTGTATAGTTTTAACTGTATATGTCTTATTTCTTAACCAGAGAAACATTGTCAATCAAAGCCTTTGTGTCTTCATTCTGCAATTGTGTAGCTAAGATAATTTTTTATGTCATTATGAGTTTAAATATAATAGATTAAAGTTTATTGATTTCCTCTACGGACATTCCGGTTACAGCAGATATGGTTGCAGTATCTATGCCCAATTTCTTCATATTGCGTGCAATTTCCATTTGTTTTAGCTTTTCGCCTTCCGCTCTGCCTGCTTCCAATCCTTCCGCTCTGCCTGCTTCCAGTCCTTCTGCTCTACCTTCTGCTCTGCCTTCCGCTCTTTCCGTATTTATATTGTCCC
>UQTJ01000052.1 GCA_900544075.1 uncultured Bacteroides sp. | reverse complement strand
TAGAGTAGCTGACTACGGATCAGCCGGTTACAGGTTTGAATCCTGTCGCGGTCACAAAAAAAGATGATGAATTTTCCAGTTCACCATCTTTTTTTGTATGTATTAATATCTCATTCTCATTTTATAACAAGAATTGGAGTTCTTGAGTGGAATATCATCTTCTTGGCTATACTTGGATTGAACAGACGCGCGAACACGTTTCGTTTATAATTGGAAACACATAAAACATCTATACACTCCTTCTTTACATAATCATCAAGGTTATTGAAGAAACTGTCTTCTGTAACAAGACTATAATTTATCGCCAAATCCGGGTATTGCTTATGGAAATATTCCTTTATTCCTGACAGTTTAATTTCATTCCATGTCCTTCTTTCCTCATTCGAATTCAGATGGATAAAATATATCTCGAAATTATAATCCTTGAAAGTTGTGATGAGTGAATCAAATGCTATCAAATCCCTCTGGTCGAAATTGGTGATGAAAGCCACTTTATGTATTTCCTTAAAGTTGGTAAGTCCGGCTTCTTCAGGAATGGAATAAACAAACACAGGACTACGCTCTATAACTTCGGCAGTAACGCTTCCCATCAGACCATATTCAGCCATATTCTCACCGCGCGTACCCATAACTATCATCAGTGGCGATTCCTCGCGTGCAAAAGCCAATATTTCCTCTTCAGGAATTCCTTCACGCAGAAGACACGTGTACTTAACCGTAGGAATCTCTCCATCTGCCATCAGCTTGTCTATCTTGTCCGTCATATCCTTCAAGCGCTGATGCACATTATCAAGCATGGTTTTAATGCCTAATTCGGCTTCATATGGAATGCCATAACCTTCTGTGGCATACTGCAAGCTTGGCATGTAGACATGACTGAAATAAACATGCATCAAAACAACCTCAGCCTTTATCTGAGCCGCAAAATTAAGCCCGAACCTGCACGCCTTGAAGGAATTGTCAGAGAAGTCCACGGGGATTAATATTATTGCTGTCTTGCGCTTCTTCTCTGTATCCTGAACATGTTCCTTAACCACATCTTCAGCAAGCCATGCAGAACTTTCTATAATACTCAGTGCACGCGGTAAATCGCTTTCCTTGATTCTGATTCTCACTCCTGACGAAATAACAGGCTGTATAAGATTTACATTATGAATATAAGACTCTATTCCTTCGTTTTCCAATACATTTTTCAGTATCTGAGCTTTCGAATAAGTCAATATAGCAAGGGTTACAAGTTTTTCTTCTTCCATACTGAAAATATTTAGATGTTGATAATTACAAAATAATCTGTGAAATCCGATTAAAAACAATAATAGCTATAATAGTTATCAAAGTAAACCCTTCACATAACTATTATAGCTATTTGACCTTATAATCACATTCCTGAGCTTTCTCTCAGAATATCCAATGCCTTATCAAGCACTATTGTGTCGTCAAGCATCACCAAACCTCCGTCAGGTCCCGGCTCCAAATGGATTCCTACACATTTTCCATCCTTGAAGTTCTGTCCGCCGAAAAAGTTTCTCACTGTTTCAACAGATATATTTAGTTCATCTGCAATACGATGCATACTGCCTTCCGGTAAAGAATCCTTTATATTTCTCAATTCGTTGAATGTAATTGTCCTTGTCATAGTAATCATGTTTTAAGCATTAAACAATATGTTTATTATCTCGATGATAAATATATATAAAATCTGAATAATGCGCAAGAAATAAATGATTTTTTATGAAGGAAACTACTAAAATGCTCTATATAACTAAAAAAACATAGATTTTGACATAATCATTCCGTATATAACAGCATATAAATATGTGAGCAGAAGAACAAGTACTACTACATTAACGCTTTGCACATCATATCCACTGTCAGTATATTGGGTAGAAATGAAACGATGCTTTAATGCGAGCTTCTTCACTGCAAAAATATACAGGAAATAGACTAAAGCACCGCACAACATACCATCAATCATACCAAAGAACACATCTCCCGGATAATGAACTCCCAAATATACTCGCGAATATGTAGGAATCAAAGCCCACATGAACATCATAAACGTCATTCTGCTGTTCTTTACCAACAAGGAGATAAACATGGCAACGGCAAAGGTATTTGCCGCATGACTTGAAATGAAACCATACATTCCACCGGCGCGGTAATTATTGACAATATCTACCATATTCATAAACTCCGGATCTTTGGTTGGACGGAATCTTTCGAACAATGGTTTACATATGCCTGATGCAGTTTGATCGGCCAGTACAATCACCAAAGCGATAAGACAGACAATTGTTGCCCCACGCTTCAGATTATTATTCTTGAAAATGACATACAGCAATGCAATAGCTGCAGGTATCCAAGTATTAGTTTTTGTTACTATATACATAAAACCATCCCAAAATAGCGAATCGCTACCGTTGAGTTGCAGTAACAACATTTTATCAAAGTCTATTAATTGCTGTATGTCCATAAAAGAAATATTATCTGTTTATTTTAAATCACTTCTATGCTTTCAGTAGGAACCCATCCTCTGGTACCGTCCTCCAGGCTCACTTCCTTCCATCCTTTCATGGAATTATCGTTTATAAAGACTTTTGTGCCCTCATGCAATACAAACAAGTCCGTACCGCTCTCGTCAGGAGTACTTTTTACTGTTACTGATGCCTGCATGACTATAGCTCCTTCACGGTTTACCAACTTGTCTTTCTGCGAATCAGCAAACAGATTTGCAACCACTGTAAAGAACAGAAAAACTACGGCTAATGAAAAACCTGTTTTCTTTATCACCATCTTGCTTCCGAATATATATGCAGATACTCCTAAAAGGAAGAGGATAAAACAAGAAACAGCAAACGAAGCCCAAGCCGATTCACTCATCAAATCACGAATCGCACTTATCCATGTGACGATAAAAATCTCACTCTTCGGTGTAACCTTATCAACGGTCTTGCTCTTAGCCATTTCGAGGTTATATCTTATATCGTCATCCCCCGGCGACAAAAGCAATGCACGTTCATAGTTCAAGACAGCTTTCGCTATATTTTTGTCCTTATAATAACTGTTTCCCAAATTATAATATATATCAGCCGACTCCTGTCCGCCTTCCAGTATAGCCTCGTATTTCTCTATTGCACCCTTAAAATCATTCTCCTGATAAGCTTTATCAGCCTCAGTTTTCAAGGAAGCATTTGCCGGCAACAGGAAACTTGCCAAAAGCATTAAAAAAACATACACTCTATTCATTGTATATATCTCCTACATGATTTAACGTTTAATACAGTTTTCCATTTTGCTGATAACATCTACTGATGCAGAATAAACCTTATCCATAGCTTCGTTCTGATTTCCAGGAGCATATCTTGCAAATTCACATTCTGACAAAGCATCGATAAACTCCTTAATAAGTTCTTCAGACACTCCATGACCGGACAATTCAGCCTCTATGTTATCTCTTGAGAGTTTTGAAACAGGAATATTAAGTTTGTCGCTTATATATCCCCACAAAGCTTTCAGTACTTCATCATAGAATTCATTTACCTTATTCTCTGAAAGAAGCTTTCCTGCCTGCTTCATACGCTTGGTAGCTACTTTATTCGCCTTTTTAGTCTTAACCTTAGCTACGTTTGCACTCTCTATTGCCTGTTTTCTGTATATAACAACAAACACAACAAACAATACAAAAGGAATAATATACCATAAATAGTAAGTCACTGTACCAAAGAAATAGTTTCCTTTCTGTCTGAGTACAGTATCACCTGTTTTGATAAACAGTATGTCCGTTCCTAAAACCTTTACGTTTTCTTTATTTGTGAAATCAGCTATAACCTGCTGGCTTACAGCACTACCGTCACCCTTAGCCACTTTCAGTTCGTATGGTTCTGTAGCAAGTGTATTATACTTTTCTGTTTTAATATCAAAATACTTAAATTCGATGGCAGGAATAGTAAAATTACCGGCATGACGCGGTATAGCAAGATACTCTATTGTCTTGGTTCCGCTCAGCCCATTTGCTGTCAGTTCATAATTATCTTCAATTTTCGGGTCATAAATTTCAAAATCATGAGGGAATTTGACTTCCGGAGCACTGACCAACTTCATGTTTCCCGTACCGCTAATCGTAAGCTTAATGGTTACAGCCTCGTTTGCCTTTAATTCAGTAGTGCTAATGTCTGATTTCAAAGAGAATGTACCTACCCCACCGGAGAAACCTTCAGGTTTTGATGGAAGCGGGTCTACGTTAATCACAACCTTAGGAGCAACTATTTTCTTATTGACTTCCACATATCCGCCTCCGTTAAAGAAAGCTTCAAACGGGTCGTCAGAAACAGCTACTCTCTGTGCAACTACGGCATCGAAAGTTACTGCCGGTATCTCCAACTTGCCGGATTTCTGAGGGAACAATACATACTGTCTGTAAACTACCGTATTATAGTTTCTTCCATTATAATGTTCAAGCTTGAATGTTTTCTGAGTAGGAAGTTCAACCTCCTGAACATAAAATCCCTGCTGATCAGGCATTTTTCCAAGCAGCTGACGCAAATCGACTGTCGTGTAGGCCTTGTATGTTACCAATATAGCTTCCTGTTCATGCACCTTAGTCTTACTTGCCGTAGCCAAGATGAACAAGTCTTTATCAGTTATTCGTCCGCTTGTTTTCTGGTTTCTTGAAGAGATACCTCCGTTGCCTTGACTCTGGTTGGAATTTCCCTGTTCCTTATCCTTAGGCAAAACTTTAATTGTCAATGGATTTGAAAAGATTTTCTCACCATCAACCTCGATACTGGCTGCAGGGATATTGAAAGTACCTTCCGATACCGCCATCAGAATATAAGTATAAGTGATGGAACGGCTGGAAGAAACCTTACCGTTAATAATCTGTGTACTACTCTGCTGCGAACGGCTTGGTCCCATCAGGACATCAAAGCCCTTGGCCTGAGGTGCCAGAAAATCCTTTACATCCTGCGAATTTACAGTATATGTAAGTCTGAACTGATCACCGTTTACCACCACTTCCGGTGCCGAAGCCCTCAGTGTCACCTTGTCATCGGCAAACATCTGTAGTGATACAGCAATCATCAATATCAAGAAAAAATATTTTCTCATCATTATATAATTTATTGTTCTTCAACTTGTTAATATAAAAATGAAGTTCCGTACAAATGCTTACCAGTCTTTTTCAAGTTTCTTACCGCTCACCTGCATCTGTTTCTTCACCTTATCCTGTACATCTTTCTCGTCCTGCATGGCAGCTCTCAACAATTGCTCAGCATTCTCTTTTGACATCTCATCCTTGTTTTGTTGCTGATTCTGGTTCTGCTGTTGCTGTTGTTGCTCCTGCTGATCCTTGTTCTGTTCTTTTTCGTCTTGTTTCTGATCCTGCTTTTGGTCTTTCTGCTGATCCTGGTTCTGCTGCTGTTGCTGTTGGTCTTTCAACTGTTTCTGTGCGAGCACCAGATTATAACGGGTTTCGTCATCTTTAGGATTATTGCGTAAAGACTCCTTGTAAGCCTCTATACACTGAGGAAGCTGTTTTGACGACTGCAATATCACTCCCATATTATGATATATGTGAGCCAGTTTTTCTTTATCTTTTTCCAGACGCGCAGCTGCTTCAAACTGTTCCATAGCTTCTTTGGCCTTCTGCTGCATAAGCAAAGAGTTTCCAAGGTTGAACATAGCATCTGCAGACTTAGGATTAATCTCAAGCGCCTTTCGATAGTCCACTTCAGCCTTTACAAACAGGCTGTCATTATAAAGTTTGTTTCCACTTCGGAGATAGTCCCTGTCCGTCTTCTGGGCATAAGACACAGCCGAAGTAAAGGCCAATATTCCGAATAAATATAATTTACCACTCCACATAAATCAATCCTGTTTGAAAAGTTTCACATTCTTAAATAGCGGATTTTTCCTATTAAGCAGCATAACATCCACAGCAAGCAGAACCAATGCAAGCCATGCCAAGACATCAAACTGCTCATCAAATTCAGTATATACCTGAGTTTCTACATCAGCCTTTGCCAACTTGTTAATTTCCGCATTCAGAGCACGTTCCGCATTATTTGTATTGTCCACACGTACATACATTCCGTTACCGGCCTTAGCTATTTCCTGACACATTTGCTCGTTCAGTTTTGTAACTACTACATTGCCATCCTTGTCACGACGGAAATCATTTGTACCTTCCACCGGAATAGGAGAACCGTCAGGCGAACCTACTCCAAGGACAAATACTCTCACACCTTTTTCCGCAGCCTGCTGTGCAGCTTCAACTGCTCCCCCCTCATGGTTCTCACCATCAGTTATAAGGACTATCGCGCGTCCTACTCCTTCGTTAGGGGTAAAACTCTTCATAGCCAGGTCTATTGCCCCACGGATATCCGTACCCTGTGTAGTAATGAGTGAAGGCGAAATCGTTTCAAGAAACATCTTTGCAGATATATAGTCGCTCGTGATAGGAAGCTGCGTAAAAGCTTCTCCGGCAAAAACTATCATTGCAACCTTGTCATTGTTGAATGTTTCCACAAGTCTGGATACCAGCTTCTTTGACTTTTCCAGACGACTTGGTGTCACATCCTGTGCCAACATAGAGTTTGAGATATCAAGTGCCACCACAGTTTCCACACCCTGGCGCTTCACTGTTTCCATCTTGGAGCCAAACTGAGGACGTGCCAACATGAATATCACCATGACCAAAGCTGCGGTAACCAACCAGAACTTCACATCAGGTCTGTATTTCGAAACATTAGGCATAAGATGTGCCATCAGTTCCGGATCTCCATACTGACGTAATCTCTTCCTTCTTCTATAGTTGGTATATAGATAAAACACAACTAAAAAAGGAACAATCAATAACAAATACAAATATATAGGTTCTCCAAATCTAAACATGACAAATCACTTTTAAGGTATTTTTTTCAAAACCGTATTACGCAAAATCAGTTCGAGCAGTATGCACAAGAATGCAACGAGAGCAAATATCTCGTACTCTTCCTCTCTCTTACTGAATTCCTTGACATTCAGTTTTGTCTTTTCCAACTTGTCTATCTCCTGATAAACCTCTTTCAACTTAGAATTGCTTGTTGCCCTGAAATAATTTCCGTTAGTTTCGGCAGCAATCTGTGTCAGAGTCTGCTCATCTATCTCTACTGGTGTCTGAATATACTGCACCCCTGCATATGTCTGCATAGGATAAGGTGCCGTACCGTTGGTACCAACACCGATTGTGTACACTCTTATTCCGAATTGCTTTGCAATCTCTGCTGCTGTTAGAGGCGACAATTCACCACGGTTGTTCACACCATCTGTAAGCAATATCACTACTTTTGATTTTGCCTTACTGTCCTTAAGTCTTGTGACGGCATTTGCAAGTCCCATACCAATAGCCGTTCCATCTTCTATCATGCCACGGTATATCATATCGCAACTGACGCTATGGAACAGATTCAACAGAACACCATGGTCGACAGTCAGAGGACATTGTGTAAATGCTTCACCGGCAAAAATCGTAAGACCGATATTGTCATTCGGACGTCCGTTGATAAACTCTGCTGCAACCTGTTTAGCCGCCTCCAGACGATTAGGCTTCAGGTCTTCAGCCAGCATACTGGTCGAAATATCCATTGCCAGCATTATGTCAATACCCTCTATTTCAGTATTCTGCCAGTTATCAGTAGTCTGAGGTCTTGCCAATACAAGCACTATCATGACAAACGTACATATACGGAGTAAAAACGGAGCGTGAATAAGATACACTTTCCAGCTTTTACGCACATTCATATACATACGCGTGGTTGAGACCTGCAGAGTAGCTTCTGTTCGTTTTCTGCGCATTATATACCATACTATATAAGGTATAAGCAGAATCAATAAAAACAGATATTCAATATTAGCAAAAATCATAACTTCATTCGTTTAAACATTAAAAGAAGAGATCAATGATGCATCTCACAACAATATACAAGCATACTGCTGATATCACACCGGTCGCACCAATACTGCACATAAGTGCAATTCGTCCTTGCTTCGAGCGTTTTTCTTCCACTTTTATCTCCGTAGGTTCCTTCTTGGCATTGACATCCTCTTCCAGTTTGGTTTCATTGATAAAGTCGACAGCATTCACCAGATTCATATCGTTTTCATTCATCATAGGTGCATGTTTTGCAAACTTCACCAAATCAGCTGTTTCAAAAAGATATTTCAAGTCCTTCAGAGAATCCTTGTCCTTTACCTGCAACAAATGTTCAATAATCTCGGAAGATGTCATTTCCATGGCATTGAATCCGAATCTTTCCATAATATATGTACGGATAACATCTGTCAGATCAGTATAGTACTGTTTCGGATCTTCCCTCTGCACATTCTTGTTGGCCTTGATTTCCTCTATGTGCTTCATAGCCTCCTGATGTGGCGGCAATTTCGGTTCTATCTTTATAATCCTGATTATAGGCTTGTTATTCATCAGTCTGACAATCAGGAACACACATCCCGCTCCAAAAAGCAGCATTAATATAATAGAATAAACCATCACATCTATATCCTGCCACTCTATAGGAACTTCAACCACTGTCTTAGGACCGAAAAACTGATCCGGATGCAGAGTATCTACAGGTATTGAATACACTTTCAGAGCCAACGACTCTGAACGGTACTTCTGGTCGTCCACCATTACCTCCAAAGGAGGAAGATAATACAAGGCTGAGTCAAACGAAGTTATAGTATATTCCTGACTGATAACCCATCTCTTGTCATCATTCAATTTCTGAGTGTCAGGCTTTGCTATATCCAAAACCTCTACACCTCTGACCAGCGTATCTCTTATAACAGGTAAGCGTAACTTTCTGTCAGCATCCATACTCACTTCAAGATGTACCTTCGTCTGTTCACCGACAAGCAGTTGCAGAGAGTCAATACTTGCTCTCACTGTTACCTGTTGTGCATTTAGCGGTACATTTACCAAAGACAAAGATGCAAAACAGAATGCACCAAGCATCAGTTTTCCGTAATTTAATATAATATTCTTCATCTGACCATTAGTTTCTTTTAGCAAACAAATTAAGCAAAGCCTTTACATAATCCTGGTCCGTGCGTACAGAAACAGAGTCCACCTGACACAAGTTAAACGTATCGTTAAGTTTCTTCTGCTGCTCTTTCCACCATTCATGGTGAGCCTTTCTCAACGATTTGGACGATGTATCAATCCATTCCTCATGTCCGGTTTCCGCATCACGTACAAGCATTAGTCCGACATCAGGCAGTTCTTCCATGCGTCGGTCATATACCTGAACGGCAACGACATCATGTTTTCTGTTCGCTACAGTCAGTGCATTCTTAAAGTCCTTGTCATCTATAAAGTCACTCAGCATGAATGCGGTACAACGCTTCTTCAATACATTCGTCAGATACTCAATAGCGCATTGCAAATCAGTACGCGAACTTTCAGGTTCAAAATCCAGCAATTCGCGTATAATATATAGAATATGTTTGCGTCCTTTTTTAGGCGGAATAAATTTCTCTATCTTGTCCGAGAAAAATATCACTCCAATCTTGTCATTATTCTGGATAGCCGAGAATGCTAATGTTGCGGCAATCTCCGTCACCATATCCTTTTTCATCTGCTTGGATGTACCGAAGTCAAGACTGTTCGACACATCCACAAGCAGCATCACTGTAAGTTCGCGTTCCTCTTCGAATACCTTTACGAATGGCTTGTCAAAGCGTGCTGTAACATTCCAGTCTATATCGCGCACATCGTCGCCATACTGATACTCCCTCACTTCCGAGAAAGCCATACCCCTGCCCTTGAAGGCCGAATGATACTGTCCGGCAAAAATATTGTTAGACAGTCCGCGGGTCTTGATTTCTATCTGGCGTACACGCTTTAATAATTCAGTAGTTTCCATTCTTCAAAAAGGTTTCTGATTAAGGCACTTCAACTCTGTTAAGTATCTTGCTTACGATTTCGTCTGCAGTAACATTTGTAGCTTCAGCCTCGTATGTAAGACCGATACGATGACGCAATACATCATGAGCCACTGCGCGTACGTCTTCCGGAATCACATAACCTCTACGCTTGATAAATGCATAACTGCGTGCAGCAAGCGCAAGATTGATAGACGCACGAGGTGAACCACCGAAACCGATAAGGCTCTTAAGTTCCTTCAAATCATATTTTTCCGGGTAACGTGTAGCAAATACGATATCTGCGATATACTGTTCAATCTTTTCATCCAGATAAACCTGTCTTACCACTTTACGGGCTTCGATTATATCTTCAGCTTTCAGAATAGGTTTAACTTCCACCTTCTCACCTGAAATATTCTGACGGATAATCTTCTTTTCTTCTTCAATCTTAGGATAATCAATAATAACCTTCAGCATGAAACGGTCCACCTGAGCTTCAGGCAACGGATAAGTACCTTCCTGCTCGATAGGGTTCTGTGTTGCCATAACAAGGAAAGGTTCAGGCAAACGGAATGTAGTTTTACTCAATGTCACCTGACGTTCCTGCATCGCTTCAAGCAAAGCACTCTGTACTTTAGCAGGAGCACGGTTAATTTCATCCGCCAATACGAAGTTTGCAAAAATAGGACCTTTCTTGGCGATGAACTGTTCATCCTTCTGACTATAAATCATCGTACCGATAACGTCGGCAGGCAACAAGTCCGGAGTAAACTGTACACGACTGTATTTTGAATCAATAAGCGATGCCATTGTCTTAATGGCCAATGTCTTAGCCAGACCAGGCACACCTTCCAACAATATATGTCCGTCAGCCAATAAACCTATCAGCAATGATTCAACCAAATGTTTCTGTCCCACGATTACCTGATCCATACCAGTCATCAGGTTAGTAACGAACGCACTCTGGCGTTCAATCAATTCGTTCAATGCACGAATATCAATAGCTTCAGCCATAATTTCCTGTTTATTTTATTAATTTCATTATCTATATTTCAATCACCAAATTAGGTATCCCCCTTTTTAGTGCACCCAAAATTACGTTTTTAAGTTAACAGACACAACTAATATTTATTAAAAAATCATACAAATACATCTATTTAAGTCTTTTTTATCTTATTCTGACCAAATTACAAACAATTCGTACATACAAAATAAAGAAACAGCATCTTGAAGGGTATTTCCCTCTAAGATACTGTTCTCATTATTATAATACATTTATTCCACAGGTGTAAGTGCAGGAATACGCAAAACCGTTCCTATCGGCACATTATTCGGGTCCTGAATAATATCCTTATTATGCATGACAATATAAGGCCACAACTTTCTGTTTTTATAAAAACGATATGCCACCTTCGAAAGGGTACTTCCCTTGGTTATAGTATATGTTTCTATCGTACCGCTTATTCTGTATGCCACCTCATCACTTAGATACTCTATCTCTTTCTTATTTTCCGTTGTCGCTTTTATGATAGAATCCAATGTTCTTTTATGCGTCTCTGAATCTATAGTATCAGTCTGAGCTTCAGCCATATTCAGCGTATCAACAGGTGCAGCCAAAACGGTATCAGTCGAAACTGTATCAACTACCACCGGCTCCGGAATATCATATTGCAAAGCCGTATCAGCCTTCTCCTTACCGGAAAACACTCCCCACATAATTCCGCAACCGATTATCACTCCTATCAAAAGAATTACTATAGAAACATACCATGACTTCCGGTCTTTTCCAGCTGTACTTTCCGCTTCATTAACCGGAGTACAGCATACCTTATCCGCATCACTACTTCCGTCTGTAGTTTCTGCCGAATCCATACTATTATTCTCTGCTGAATGTTCATTCTCTGCTGCAACACTATCAGACAAAGCATTTCCGGCATCATCAGTTAAGCTATCTTCTTCCGCAGAAGACACAACTTCCGGCTGCGATGCCAATTCCTCTTCCACATCGCTAAAGCAAACACCATCCCTAAGCTCTACAGGCTGGAAATGTGCAAACGGCTTATTGACGGCATCTCTGACAGAAGCTTCAGGCACGAACACAATCCTACCCTCATTTAAATCTGTGTCTGCAAGCTTGAAAGTTCCAAATCCTTTTATCCTTACATACTTGTCCCTCCGCAAGCCTTCTTCTATCAATGCAAAAAAGCTACAGACAAATGCATCCGCATCTGTCTGTTCTATATTCTGTTTTGCCGCAAGCCCGGCAATCAGTTCTTCTATCGTAAGTTTATCGTCCATTCGTTACTTCTTTCCAGAAAGATTTACCTTTTCCTTAAGCAGCGGACACGGTCTGAAACCTACTACCAATTTTGGCGGAAACAACTTACGTTTTCCGGTTGACGGATTCACAACTATCTTTTCAAGTTTCTTTTTAACTTCAAAAGTTCCAAAATCCTGTAATAACACAGTCCTACCGTCCTGTAATCCTCCTACTATAATATCAGCCACGGAAGAAACCATACGCGACACATTTTTCTCGTCACATCCGGTCCTTTCCGACAGCAGATTCATAAATTCTTCGCTATTCATTCCGAAATCCTCCCGTAAAGGTCAAAATCGTCAGCGTCTTCTATCGTTACATTATAGAAAGAACCTTCTTTCAATTTCTTGCCCTCGTACTTGATAAGCACTTCAGGGTCAACCTCAGGAGAATCAAATTCAGTACGTCCGATATAATAATCGCCTTCTTTTCTATCTATGATTACTTTAAGAGTCTGACCTATCTTTTTATGACTCAGTTCAGCCGATATTTCCTGCTGCAACGCCATCAGTTCATCAAGTCTTTTCTGCTTGACTTCCTGCGGAATATTGTCATCATAGTTTTCAGCCGAATATGTGCCTTCTTCTTCTGAATAAGCGAAAGCACCCATTCTGTCAAACTTGGCAATCTTGATAAATTCCTTCAGCTGTTCAAAATCCTCTTCCGTTTCACCCGGATGTCCCACCATAAGCGTTGTACGCAAATGTATTCCCGGAACTTCATTACGGAATTCTTCTATCAGCTTGTAAGTTTCCTCCTTAGTGACGTGTCTTCTCATTTTCGACAACATATTGTCGCTGATATGCTGCAAGGCAATATCCATATACTTGCAAACATTGTCATTCTCCCTCATCACCTTGAAAAGCTCTCTCGGGAACTTAGCCGGATAGGCATAATGCAGACGTATCCATTCCACTCCCGGAATCTTAGCCATTCTGTCAATCAGCTCAGGCAACATCTGTTTCTTGTACAAATCAACTCCGTAGTATGTAAGCTCCTGAGCTATAACCTGAAATTCCTTTACACCCTCAGATACAAGAAGTCTGACCTCATCAAGAATCTCTTCCATCGGTCGTGATACATGACGACCTGTTATAATAGGAATAGCACAGTAAGAACACTTTCTGTCGCATCCTTCCGAGATTTTCAGATATGCATAATGTTTCGGAGTAGTAAGATGTCTTTCTATGGCATATTCCGAATGGTATGCCTTGCCCAAATCCTCAAGCAGTTCATTCCAGTTGAATTTCCCATAAAACTTGTCAACCTGGGGAATTTCCACTTTCAACTCATTGAGATATCTTTCAGACAGACACCCCATCACATAAAGTTTCTTCAGTTTTCCTTCCTCCTTGGCCTGACAGAACTCAAGAATCATATTGATGGACTCCTCTTTTGCATCACCGATAAATCCACATGTATTTATCACCGCCATCTCGCCCTGAGGCTTCTCTGTATCATGTGTCACCTTATATCCATTGGCTTCAAGCTGTTTCATCAGCTTTTCAGAGTCCACAAGGTTTTTTGAACAACCGAGAGTAATAATATCTATAGTATTTTTCTTCATTTATTTTCCTTCTGTACCAAACAATGAATCAACAAATTCACGACGACGGAACACCTGCAAATCCTCTATACCTTCGCCAAGTCCAATATATTTTACAGGAATCTTAAACTGATCTGAGATACCTATCACTACTCCACCCTTGGCAGTACCGTCAAGTTTAGTAATAGCCATTGCATTTACCTCAGTAGCCAATGTGAACTGCTTTGCCTGTTCAAAAGCATTCTGTCCTGTTGAGCCGTCCAATACGAGTAACACTTCATGTGGTGCATCAGGAACAACCTTTTTCATCACATTCTTAATCTTGGTCAGCTCGTTCATAAGACCGACCTTATTGTGCAAACGTCCGGCTGTATCAATAATCACCACATCCGCATTATTAGCCACAGCTGAGCTGAGAGTATCGAAAGCTACAGAAGCAGGGTCAGCACCCATTTTCTGCTTTATCACAGGAACACCGACACGTTCTCCCCAAATATCAAGCTGTTCAACAGCAGCCGCACGGAAAGTATCGGCAGCACCTAAATATACTGAATTTCCGGCCTTTTTGAACTGATATGCCAATTTACCAATAGTCGTAGTCTTACCTACGCCATTCACGCCTACTACCATAATAACATATGGTTTCTTGTCCGCAGGCAGAGTAAAATCCTCAGTGTCAACAGTATTGTTTTCTGTAAGCAGAGCAGCTATTTCTTCTCTAAGAATGTTATTAAGCTCCTGAGTATTCACATATTTATCCCTTGCCACCCTTGCCTCAATACGTTTAATGATATTAAGGGTAGTTTCCACACCTACGTCTGAGGTCACTAAAACCTCTTCAAGGTTATCCAACACCTCATCATCTACTTTAGACTTACCGGCTACGGCACGAGCTATTTTTCCGAATACACTTTCTTTAGTTTTAGACAATCCCTTGTCCAGAGTTTCTTTCTTTTCTTTAGAGAAAAAGCTAAAAATTCCCATACTTGTATATTTATCTATTTATGACACAAAGATATAACTATTTTCTTAGATATAAAAAAAGTTCCCACCGTTATTATTGGCGGGAACTTTCAAAATATCATTTAAATAGTCATCAGACTAAAATTATTTCTTGAAGAAGTCCTGAACTTTTTCGTTAGGAACCATTTGTTCGTCAAAAACGTAAGCACCAGTCTTAGGTGACTTAACCATCTTGATAACCTTAGTATAAGAACGTCCTTCTTTACCTGTCTGAAGGGTTGCGACTGTTTTCTTTGCCATGGTTTACTCTTATTATTTAATTTCTTTATGTACTGTTACTCTCTTCAAAATTGGGTTATATTTCTTCAACTCCAATCTTTCAGTTGTATTCTTTCTATTCTTTGTAG
This sequence comes from uncultured Bacteroides sp., assembly GCA_900544075.1. GTDB lineage: Bacteria > Bacteroidota > Bacteroidia > Bacteroidales > Bacteroidaceae > Phocaeicola. The sequence continues at coordinate 3,387 of UQTJ01000052.1, read as the reverse complement.
TGATATAGCGAGAAGTTCCCGGCAAACCACTTTCCTTCATTTCTGTGCACTCAAGGATTACCTGTACTCTGTTACCTTTAGCTTTCTTAGCCATAGTCTTTCTCTCCTTTTAATTAACCAATAATTTTGATACTCTTCCAATCACAGTAACCGTTAGCTACAGCTTCGTTCAATGCAGCATCCAGTCCCTTCTTGTTAATAACTCTCAAGCCGTTAGCGCAGATATTCAGGCTAATCCAGCAATCTTGTTCTACATAGTAGAATTTCTTTGTAAACAAGTTCACATCAAATGTTCTTTTAGTTCTTCTCTTTGAGTGTGAAACGTTGTTGCCAATCATGGCTTTCTTTCCGGTAATTTGACAAATTTTTGACATTTCTATATAGTTTTTATAGTTTCAATTCGTTCGTTCTTTAAAACGGAGTGCAAAGTAAGCGTTTTTATTCCAAACATGCAAACTTTTGAGTAATATTTTCTATTTTTCCTCGTTATTTTCTTGATTTTGACACAATTCACGCAATAAATACAGTGCTTTTATGGTTGCATTATGCACATTTTGCTCTCTTCCGTTGTCTTCACAGATTTTTTCTGTCACTACCTTATCCTTGTTTCCGGCAGCAATCCAAACAGTACCTATCGGCTTCTCCGGGGTACCGCCTGTAGGTCCGGCAATACCGGATGTCGCAACGGCAAAATCTGCATTAAAAGCCTTAAGAGCACCTTTCACCATTTCTGTTACTGTTTCTTCACTTACAGCGCCACATGCTTCAAGAGTTTCCGCACTTACCCCAAGCAAATTCTGTTTAGCCTCATTTGAGTAAGCTACTATCCCACCCTTATAGAATTTAGAACTGCCTGGTATAGCCGTAATGGCAGCAGCCACATTACCGGCCGTACAACTTTCCGCAGTTGCAAGTGAGAGTTCCTCTCTCCAGAAAATCTCACTTATATCTCTACTTAACATTTTACTCTCTACTGACATAATATACCTATATTTTATATTGTTCTACTTTATCGTCACTCTTGAATATGCAGGTTTGTCTATCGAACAGAAATCCTTGTCGAGGAACTTGTAATATCCTGTTATCGCTATCATGGCCGCATTGTCGGTTGTATATCCGAACTTCGGAATATAAATATTCCATCCATACTTAGCCGCATGTTCTCTGAAAGCATTTCTCAGACCATTGTTTGCAGACACTCCTCCGGCAACAGCCACTTCATTAATGCCAGTATCCTTTACAGCCTTACGCAACTTATCCATCAGGATATCCACTATTGTTTTTTCAAGCGATGCTGCCAAGTCTTCCTTATGATGCTCAATGAAATCCGGGTCATCCTTAAGCCATTCCCTGAGGGAATACAGGAAAGAAGTTTTCAGTCCGCTGAAACTATAGTCATATCCCGGGATGTGGGGTTTACTGAAAGTATAAGCCGATGCATTACCTTGTCTTGCCAGTCTGTCAATTATCGGGCCGCCAGGATACCCTAATCCCATAACCTTAGAACATTTGTCTATTGCCTCACCTGCAGCATCATCAATAGTCTGTCCTAACACTTCCATATCATTATACGCATTCACACGGATTATCTGCGAATTACCTCCTGAAACCAACAGACACAAGAAAGGATATTTCGGTTGGTTATTATCCTCACCTGACTCTTTAATAAAATGTGCAAGCACATGTCCCTGCAAATGATTCACCTCCACCATTGGAATATCAAGCGACCTCGCAAGTCCTTTCGCAAAAGAAACTCCTACGAGCAGCGAGCCCATAAGTCCCGGTCCGCGTGTAAAAGCCACTGCACTCAGTTCTTCCTTCTGCACACCTGCCCTCTTCAGAGCCTCATGCACTACAGGCACAATATTCTGCTGATGAGCTCGCGATGCCAACTCCGGAACCACACCGCCATAAGCTTCATGCACTGCCTGACTGGCAATTACACTTGACAGCAACACGCCATCGCGTATTACGGCAGCCGAAGTATCATCGCACGACGACTCTATACCTAATATAACGACATTATCCATTGTAATCTATAATATTAAAGTTTGAAATCAATAAGTAAGTATCTCCAATCCGTTCTCGGTCATAAGGAAAGTGTGTTCCCACTGTGCAGATGGAAGCTCATCCTCTGTAACAACAGTCCAGTCATCCTCCTCATCTACAAAAACTCTGTATGTTCCCATGTTAATCATCGGTTCGATAGTGAACACCATTCCCGGAACGAGCAACATACCGGTACCTTTTCTTCCGAAATGCTCCACGTCTGGCTCTTCGTGGAATTCCAGTCCCACACCGTGTCCGCACAAATCTCTTACTACGGAGAAACCGTTCTTCTTGGCATGCTTCTCTATAGCATTGCCTATATCGCCCACAAATCCGAAAGGAGTTGCAGCCTTCATTCCAATCTCCAGACACTCCTTAGCCACGTTTACCAACTTTTCTTTCTCCGGCGATGTCTTTCCTATTATAAACATACGCGAAGCATCAGAATAATATCCATCCAAGATAGTAGATACATCCACATTGATGATATCGCCCTCTTCAAGGATTTCATCTTCCGACGGAATGCCATGGCATACTACCTCATTAATAGATGTACAAACGCTTTTCGGGAATCCTTCGTAATTCAAAGGAGCAGGAATAGCCCCGTGCGAAACAGTAAAGTCATACACCATCTTGTCAATTTCGGCAGTACTCATACCGGCTTTAATCTCGCTTGCCACTAAGTCAAGTACAGCTGTATTAATCAGTCCGCTACGGCGTATTCCCTCTATCTGTTCAGGAGTTTTAATAAGTTTTCTTGAAGGAACCAGATGTCCCTTATTCTGAAAGTAAAGAACTTTTTTGTCAAGTTCAGTCAGTTCAGCACCTTTAGGCACTTTCCAGTTTATTTTGTTTCTTATCATAAAATCAATATTGAAATACTATGCAAAGGTAGTAAAAATCGAAATAGACAGGAAACCATTATGTAATAGTTTTGCCTTGCACTATTAAAAAATGCTAAATACAAGAATCTTACCAAAATAAAAGAAGTATAAACCTTTTTATTCTAACCCAATAAGTCTATATTTGTAGTCAGAGGTTATAACCTTATTCTAATAACAATTTAAAACATATCAAAATGGACAAGTATCAAATCGGCACAAATGCCGGAATTGTCTGGAACAAACTGAAAGACAATGCACATTGGGATTACAAACAGCTGAAGGCAGCAACAGGTTTAACTGACAGAGATTTGAATGCTGCAATAGGCTGGCTGGCCAGAGAAGACAAGATTGATTTTGACATCAGCGATCAGCACGACACACTATTTCTGAACGTTAATGTTTTATTGCTGTCCGATAAAATCGATTAAATATAAAAAATGCCGCTCGGCCATTG
>UQTJ01000051.1 GCA_900544075.1 uncultured Bacteroides sp. | reverse complement strand
AAGAGCAATTAACCTACGCTCATTTCCAATAAATTACACTCTTTTCGTAACTTCACGTTGCAAAATTAGATATTTTTCAATATTATCACTGATAAATTCTACTATATAAAAGTTATCATGCATATATTTGCACCAGAATTATAAAATCATTCAACAATGCTATACTTTTATACAGACTATATGGAAGGTGCACACCCGGAAGTGATGCGCCGACTGACGGAAACCAATCTTGAACATACCACAGGATATGGCTCGGACCAATATACACAGAGAGCAAAACAGCTTATCAGAGAGGCTTGCGGACAGCCTGAAGCTGCCGTACATTTCCTCGTTGGTGGAACACAGACCAACGCCACAGTTATAGACGCACTGCTAAGACATCACGAAGGAGTACTGGCTGCCGAAAGCGCACATATCAACGTTCACGAATCAGGAGCAATAGAGGCTACCGGACATAAGGTTCTGACTCTGCCTCAATACGAAGGCAAAATCAAGGCTGAGGACATAGAGAAATATATATCCGATTTCTACCGCGACGAGACTTACGAACATATGGTCGCTCCGGGAATGGTTTATATCTCTCATCCTACGGAATACGGAACACTATACAGTCTTGAAGAGCTGGAAAGCATCAGCCAAGTATGCCGTAAGGCAGATATTCCACTGTATATGGACGGGGCAAGACTTGGCTACGGACTGGCAGCAGAAGGAACTGATGTCACTCTGAAAGATATTGCAAGACTGTGTGATGTGTTCTACATAGGGGGAACAAAGGTAGGTGCCCTCTTCGGTGAGGCTGTAGTGGCTGCAAATCCTAAACGCTTACCTCATTTCTTCCCTCTGATAAAACAACACGGGGCATTGCTGGCAAAAGGAAGACTACAGGGAATCCAGTTTGAGACACTGTTCACCGACGGACTGTATGAGAAAATAGCCGGACACGCTGTCCGCATGGCAATGAAACTGAAACAGGCTTTCAAGGACAAAGGATATAAGATTTTTATCGACTCACCTACAAACCAGCAGTTCGTATGCCTGCCAAACACAGAGATTGACAGACTTTCACCTCATGCCGGATTTGAGCTTTGGGGACCACGCGGAGAGAAGGAAACAATAGTAAGGTTCGTTACCAGCTGGGCAACATGCGAGGAAGACGTGGACGCTTTATTAGAATTATTGTAAAATCCTATTTTTTTACTCATATACTAAGTTAGTAATCTCATTGGTAACGGAAAGTCCGGTGTCTGGATATTGGTATAACACAAAACGCGGTTCAGTTTCACCAAAGCAATAATACCATATAGACGAATAGTCTTCCAACTGTTCGCCCATATCTGCCAATTGCCTGAGATAAGCAGCAATCGACTTGTTTTCCACAATATATATATCTTTCATCGCATTTATGACAGGGCTGTGCCAACGAGTTTTATCGTGGGAAAAACATAATACCCTACATCCTTCAGGCGTGATACCCGCAAGTTTGAAAGTCATGCTCTTTCCTATACCTGGTAAATTAAGAACACTACGGTCTGTTGCCAAAAAAGGCAAATCGTTGTTTTTCATGAAAGCACCGACATCACGCCCTTTGTCCTTCGATGTCATAAGTATATCCATTAACTTTTTTTCCTGCTCCTCGTTCATGATACCAAGCCTTTTCTCCTCAACCTTTTCTTGCAAGGAACGGCTGATGGGTGTAAAAACCGCACGATTTTCATTAAAACCTTTAACAGAGAATGTATAATAACACATGATCCCCTCCCTGTTCAAAACTTGACGCAAACGCGCCGTATGACCTGTCCTTGAGGCGGCTACATTGAAAACAAGCTGGTTGGTAACCAACCATCCGCTACCCAATAGTTTTTTTATTGCCACTTTTGCTTCGCGCGTCATCTCCAAAGGCGTTTGAAAGTGGGTTTGAATGATGAATTGCTTTATCCCTACCTCCAAAGATTTGTTCTTGAAGTCACCAAGAATATCAACAAGTTCATCATTTATTCGCATAGGTAGATATGCAAGCATACGTGTCCCAAGACGTACTCGTTGTAACTCGGCGTACTTACAACCTTCAGGTCGTGACAAATTAGCCTTACGCTTTCGCTTCGCCATTTGGTAAACAGCCTCTAGAATATTCCTTATCGTATTGTTCTGACTCATAAATGCATCGCCACCAGTTATCAGTATATCCTGTAGTTGCGTGTCGTTTTCAAAATATTCCATCAATCTGTGCAACTTGTGCGACCACGATTCTTTTGGCTTCAAGTTATCCAAATCGAAATTAAATCGTTTGCTCTGAAAATCATACATACGCTGGCATGACGCACAGAGTCCTCCGCATGCACGTCCCATGGAATCAGGTATCAAAATGGCAACTTCTGGATAACGCCGATGTATATTGCCACCTTCTGGCAGAAGCCATCCAGCAACATTTGGTTTGCCAGCTACCACACGGTCTTCTTTTTCCCATGCCTTTATCGAACCAAACGCATCAACCAACTCACGCGAATACAGTATATATGAACGCAAAGCAGAATCGTCATATCCATGACCTGTTACGTTCAACAAAGAAAGATAGTATGGAGTGACAAAAAACGGCATCTGCTTTTTCCTGGCTTCGGACAATATGGACATTTGCTCTTCAGAAAGCGTATTACCTAAAAACATGTTAAGTTCCGAAGGTGTACGTATAGCCATCGCCAAATGAAAACGGTAATCATTCCACCATAAAGCAACTTGAGATTCTTTCTCTTCGTGCGACATACCATCCGGGAAAAAATAACGCGAAGAGCCAGAGTGTTTATCAATTTTGTCAACAAGCAATGATATGATACGATGTTTGTTCTGCATTAAAATATCATATACGGATTTGTCTGTCGCTGAAGACCATCGGGACATCATTCCTTGCTTATTAACCTCTTTTGAAACACGATTTCCAGCTAGCAAGCAATATATGTCCATTATAGCGTCAGGACTTATATCTGAATATTTGCCTTTTTTTAAAAATTCATATAGAATACTTATTGTTGAAAGGTACATTTCAGTTCCTGTAGAAAGCTCTTCAACACATTTCCCCTCGCTATGTAAAAGAAAATCCCATGTTTTTACTGTTTCATGTGTAAGAGACGATTTATGACACAGACGTAACCATGTAGAAAATTCGTTTACGAACGTATGGCAATCATCACATATTTGCGCGATATGGCATAAATCTGGAAACAATTTTTCAAACTCGGCACGCAAGGCTTTCAATGACATGTATAAAAGTTTTTTTTGTTTCATAAGTTTTGTTTTATATTACAAAATACACCTTGTTTGCATGGTGTCTATCGGTTAATAAAAAAGAAAATGCCTCACACAAAAATGTAATCTTAGAAATATATGCAAATGAATGAAATCCAAAAATAAAATTGAAAAAGGCATTATATATGATAACAAAATTACGAAATTATATTTACATTGTAATATATCTCAATACATTAAATAGAAAATTATATTTTATAAACAGAAGCATTGTCAAGGATAACCCCCGTTTTCTTCTTTACTTCAAAAGAGAACCTGTCAAGAAAATCCACAAATTTATCTTCATTGATGGATGATTGTGTAGTAAAAACCTTGTATTGATTTCTTCGGGGTATCATGCTAAAAATATTAAGTCTTTTGGCTTTCTCTGATGGACAGCTATTTGTTTTGCATCTGATACGATTGTGGTGTGTTGGGCCATTATGATAGCTTTTCTATAATTTGAGGCAATCTGCCTCGGTTTATTCAAGCACTTTTATATGTTTCATGATTTACATTTTACGATAACATGAGACAATGTTATATTTTGTTCTGAATATAAAAATATTTTAAATTACCTTCTTATTGACATATAAATATATCGCCCGGTTTATAGAAATATTCACAAGAAACAATACCAAAACATTGATTAAGCGACTGAAATTACGTACTTTTGTACCCTAAAACAAAATTACGTAATTTTTTTTCAAACATGAATCAAGAATTCGAGCTTATCGCCAAAACATTCCAGGGACTGGAAGAAGTATTGGCACAAGAACTCACTGAATTGGGAGCCGGCAACATCGAAATTGGTCGCCGCATGGTTTCTTTCACAGGCGACAAGGCTATGATGTACAAAGCAAACTTTTGCCTGCGTACTGCAATCCGCATTCTTAAACCAATCAAACATTTTACTGCCAACTCGGCCGACGAAGTTTACGATGCTGTAAAAAGCATTGAATGGGATGAATATCTTGACAATATGAGCAGCTTAAGTGTAGATGCTGTAGTATTCTCTGAAGAATTCCGTCATTCAAAATTCGTTGCATACAAGGTAAAAGATGCCATTGTGGACTATTTCCGCGAAAAGACAGGAAACCGTCCTTCGGTACGTATCAACAAGCCTGATCTGGGTATCAATATCCACATTGCAGAAAACCAGTGTACTTTGTCACTCGACAGCTCCGGCGAGTCTCTTCACCGCCGCGGTTACCGTCAGGAACAGGTAGAAGCTCCGCTTAACGAGGTTCTCGCTGCCGGAATGATTCTTATGACAGGATGGAGAGGCGAGTGCGACCTTATCGACCCTATGTGCGGTTCTGGTACTATTCCTATCGAGGCTGCACTGATAGCACGCAACATTGCTCCGGGTGTGTTCCGCAAAGAATTCGGATTCGAGAAATGGAAAGATTTCGACCGCGAACTTCTCGACTCAATCTATAACGACGACTCGCAGGAAAAAGAATTCAACCACAAGATATACGGTTACGACAACAATCCTAAGGCAAACGAAATTGCCACTCACAACGTAAAGGCTGCCGGGCTGAGCAGAGATATAGTACTGAAGATTCAGCCGTTCCAGCAGTTCGAACAGCCTAAGGAAAAGAGCATCATCATAACAAATCCTCCTTACGGTGAGAGAATCTCATCGGACGACCTGCTTGGTCTGTACAAGATGATTGGTGAAAGACTGAAACATGCTTTCACAGGCAACGATGCGTGGATATTGAGCTACCGCGATGAGTGTTTCGACCAGATAGGACTTAAGCCAAGCGTGAAAATACGCCTGATAAACGGTGCTTTGGAGTGTCAGTTCCGTCAGTATCAGTTGTTCGACGGCAAGTTCAAGGCATTCAGAAGCGGTGAGGAAGGCAAGAACTTCAAGGCTAAGAGCGAAGAAAGAAGCGAAAGACCAAGAAGAAGGAGTGATAAGCCTGAGTTCGGAAAAGGCGACCGCAAGGACAGAAAACCTTTCGGCAACGACAAAGGTGAAAGAAGGGAGCGTAAAGACGGTGATGCCAAACCTGCATTCAGAGGAAGAAGAGCGGGCGACGGCAAAGAATTCACACGCGAGAGAAAGAGCGAATTCAAATACCGCGACGAAAACAAGCCACGCACTCCGCGTCCTTCGACAGACGACGGACGTCCTAAAGCTGCGCCTGCACCAAGATATATGCACAGCAGACGCAAGCCGGAAGATTTGTTGGCTACAGAAGAAAACAACGCAGATTAATACATATCCTTGCTGGGTAAAAACCTTACCCTGCAAGGTTTCATATTTTTAAAACGATTCTATAAAGTAACAGGAAAGCATGATTCTCAAGAACAAAATCATAACCCTATTGAGCATAATGGCACTTAATATCCCTACTACAGGAATCCTGGCACAGGAAAAGACATCGTTCACACTGCAGGATGTAATTCCGGGAGGTGACAACTATTTCAACCTCATTCCGAAAAGAATGTCAGGCCTGAAATGGTGGGGCGATGTATGTATCCGCACAGGAGTGGAGGAGATTGTATCTATCGACAAAAAGAACGGCAAGGAAAAGACTATCATCACCTTAGAAGAGTTGAACTCTGCACTTCAGGCTGATGAAAAGACCAAGGGTATCAAACAAATACGTTCGCTCATGGGGGCTTCAATGCCATGGGAAGAGGAAAAGGAAATTCTTCTCTCACACGACGGTAACATCATAGTCTATGACTTTGAAGATAAGGTCGTAAAATCGGTTATCAAAATAAACAAAGGTGCTGCAAATATTGATTTCTGCAAGGAAAGCATGACTGTGGCATATACAGTGGGCGACAATCTGCATATAGCTTCCGAGAAGATTGCTGACAAGCAGGTTAATCCTGACATCGACATTGAGAAAGCTGCATGTGGTGGCAACGATATCCACGACATCGTTTACGGTCAGGCTGTACACCGCAATGAATTCGGTATTTACAAAGGTACATTCTGGAGTCCTGAAGGAAAATATCTTGCTTTCTACCGAATGGACCAGAGCATGGTGACAGACTATCCGCAGGTAAACACTACCACACGTATAGCAACTCTCGAACCTGACAAATATCCTATGGCAGGTATGACAAGCCACAAGGTAACCGTAGGAATATATAATCCAGAAACCGGAAAGACAGTCTATCTGGATGCTGGCGACCCTACTGACAGATATTTCACAAACATATCATGGGCTCCTGATGAGGAAAACATCTATGTGATAGAAGTGAACCGCGACCAGAACTATGCCCAACTCGTTAAGTACGATGCCGAGACAGGTAAGAAAATCGGTGTACTGTACGAGGAATCTCATCCTAAATATGTTGAGCCTCAGCATCCTCTGACATTCCTTCCATGGGATGAAACAAAATTCATCTATCAGAGCCAGAGAGACGGCTTCAACCATCTGTATCTGTTTGACACTAAGAAACCTCGACCGGTCACATTGGAGCTGATAGAAGGTATGAACAAATACAAGGAATATGTAGAAGTGGAACAACTCACCAAAGGTAACTGGCTGGTACAGGATATTCTCGGTTTCAACGAAGCTAAGAAGGAAGTCATTATCGCATCTACCGAGGTTTCACCTTTGCAGACTAACATCTACAGCCTCAACATAAAGAGCGGCAAACGTACTCTGATTGGTAAGGAGGACGGTAACCACAGAGCACAACTCTCTGCCGGTGGTACTTATATCATCGACAACATGACTTCGTTCAGCATAGCAGGCGAAACAAGCATATTGCCTACAAACGGCAAGAAGGGTGTTACTATCTTCACTTCAAGCGACCCTATGCCTGAGAAATTCAATATGCCTGAGATAACTCTTGGAACAATCAAGGCTGCAGACGGTAAGACTGACCTTTACTACAGACTTATCAAGCCGGTTAACTTCGACCCTAACAAGAAATATCCTGCTATTATCTACGTGTATGGCGGTCCTCACGCACAGATGATACACAACACTCGTTTCTACGATGCTCGTGGTTGGGATTTGTACATGGCCCAGAAAGGATATGTAATGCTTACAGTGGACAGCCGTGGCAGCGACAACCGCGGACTGGAATTCGAAAACTGTACTTTCCGTCAGCTTGGTGTGGAAGAGATGAAAGACCAGGTGGAAGGAGCAAAGATGCTGCAGTCACTTCCATACGTTGATGCCAACAGGATAGGGGTACACGGATGGAGCTTCGGAGGATTCATGACTACAAACCTTATGCTTACTTATCCTGAGATATTCAAGGTTGGTGTAGCCGGAGGTCCGGTTATCGACTGGAAATACTACGAGGTGATGTATGGCGAAAGGTACATGGACACACCGGAAACAAACCCGGAAGGATACAAGAATTCTAATCTGAACCTGAAAGCAGGAAACCTGAAAGGACGACTGCTGATTATAATCGGTGGTGAAGACCCTACTTGTGTTCCTCAGCACAGCTATACATTCCTGCGTTCATGCATTGATGCAGGAACACATCCTGACTTCTTCGTTTATCCGGAATCAGGACATAACATGATTGGAACAGAGAGAGTTCATCTGCATGAACACATTTCGAGATACTTTGATGACTTTTTAAAATAAAAAACTTAAAAAACAAATATAATATGAAACTCTTACTACTTGGCTCAGGCGGCCGCGAACATGCTCTGGCATGGAAAATTGCACAAAGCTCAAAAGTTAAGAAATTGTACATCGCTCCGGGAAATGCCGGAACACGCGAAGTTGGTGAAAACGTAGCCATCAAGGCTGACGACTTTAATGCCATCAAACAGTTTGTCCTAGAAAACAAAGTTGACATGGTGGTAGTAGGTCCGGAAGATCCATTGGTAAAGGGTGTATATGACTTTTTCCGCGACGACGAGGCATTGAAGTCAATCCCTGTTATCGGTCCTTCTAAGGCAGGTGCTGTGCTTGAAGGAAGCAAGGAATTTGCCAAAGGATTCATGCAGCGTCATAATATCCCTACAGCAGGCTACAAGAGCATTACAGCAGAAAACCTTGAAGAAGGATTGGCTTTCCTTGAGACTCTTGAAGCTCCATACGTACTTAAGGCTGACGGATTGTGTGCCGGAAAAGGTGTATTGATTCTCCCTACACTGGAAGAGGCTAAGAAGGAACTGAAGGAAATGCTTGGCGGTATGTTCGGAAGTGCTTCTGCCACAGTGGTTATCGAAGAATTCCTTAGCGGTATAGAATGTTCTGTTTTCGTTCTTACAGACGGAAAGAACTACAAGATATTGCCTGAAGCAAAAGACTACAAACGTATCGGCGAAGGCGACAAAGGTCTTAACACAGGAGGTATGGGTTCTGTTTCACCTGTTCCGTTTGCAAATGCAGAATGGATGAAGAAGGTGGAAGACCGCATCATACGTCCTACTGTGGAAGGTCTTGCTGAAGAAGGTATCGACTATAAAGGTTTCATCTTCTTCGGACTTATCAACGTGAAGGGCGAACCGATGGTGATAGAATACAACGTACGTATGGGCGACCCTGAAACAGAAAGCGTGATGCTCCGTATCAAGAGCGACCTGGTAGACCTGCTTGAAGGTGTTGCAGAAGGCAACCTCGACCAGCGTGTTCTTGAGATAGACCCTCGCTCGGCTGTATGCGTAATGTTAGTATCAGGAGGCTATCCTGAGGCATACGACAAAGGTTTCCCTATGAGCGGTATCGAAGATGCAAAGGCCGGTGGAAGTATCGTATTCCATGCCGGAACAGCTGTTAAGGACGGACAGGTCGTTACAGCAGGAGGACGTGTAATAGCTGTAAGCTCTTACGGCGCGAACAAGGAAGAAGCTCTGGCTATGTCGTTCCAGAACGCCGGTAAAATACAGTTCGAGAAGAAATATTTCCGTTCAGACATAGGTTTCGACTTATAATATATCATGCGTAACCGCTTTCAATATCATATAGCTACCGGAAGACTGACACTTCCGGTAGCTATCATATTATCTGTAATTCTGTGGATAATTGGTTTCAATGACAAGATGGAAGCCGTTTCCTTCCTCATAGGAGGTCTGGTAACATACCTGCTGGTAGAGCTAAACACATCGTTTGCCCTCATAAGAAGCCGCTCATCATTGCCCTCTGCCTTATTTGCCGTACTATATTCGGCATCATTGTTTCTTCATGAATATGGCAAAGGAGAATGCTGGATTCTGCTGCTTTTCATGGGAAGCCTTTACTGCCTTCTGAGAAGTTACGAATCGAAAAACGCTTCTGCATACATATTCCATGCGTTCCTATGGCTGGCAATAGCAAGTCTTATAAAGCCCGGAATAATACTTTCTGCTCCATTGCTGTTCATAACGATGTCACAACTCAGGGCATTAAGTACACGAACATTCTTTGCAGGAATAATAGGATTATGTACTCCATATTGGATTATAACCGGATATGACATATATTCAGGCAGCAGTCCGATGGTTTACACATGGTTTGACAATATTCTTAAATGGAACATTGACACCTACAGAAATATACCGTTACAGCAACTGATAACCACCGGATGCGTCTTGCTACTATCAGCCGTCAGCGGTATATACAGTATAATAACATCACAGAGCGACAAGGTAAAAAACAGAATCATAATAAGTGTAATAAACACTATTGGGATATACGAAACAATATTGATAATAGCACAACCTGTAATGTTGAAATCCGTACTGCCTATAATAATAACAATGTGCGCTTTGCTGTACGGATACATAATGATACAGAAGAGCAACAGATTCACATATATCTTTATGATAGTGTCGTTTGTTGTAACAGCATTGATGGCTGTATATAATATAATGAGTCACTTTGCTTTTAATTTTGGATTTTAAAGAATATGGATACAGTACTTCAGTTTCTTACGGAATGGGGTTATTGGGGAATGTTCATATCGGCATTCCTGGCAGGAACAGTATTGCCGTTCAGCTCTGAAGCTGTACTCTTGGCATGCATTGGACTTGGACTGGACCCGATACTGTCCACACTCTCGACTACAGCCGGAAATGCCTTAGGCGGATTGACATGCTACTGGATAGGACATTTGGGTAAGACGGAATGGATAGAAAAGTATCTGGGAGTCAGCAGGAAGCAGATGGACAAAGCCGAAAGGTTTATCAAGGGGAGGGGTTCGTGGATAGCATTCCTGTCGTTCCTGCCGGTAATAGGTGATGCCATACTGGTGGTCCTCGGGCTTATGAGGGCCAATGCCGTTATAGTGGCCATATCCATGACTATAGGCAAGTTGGCCAGATATGCCATCTTGGTGGCTACAACCCTAAAACTGATATCCTTATAACAAAATATGACAGTTATGGAAATAGAAAAGACAGCTGACGGAAGCTATACCCTGTTCGTTCCGGAACTGGACGAACATTATCACTCGGTGAAAGGAGCGCTTACCGAATCGGAACACATATTCATCAATATGGGACTGAAGCATTCATCAGCCCCGTCACCACGCATACTCGAAATTGGTTTCGGAACAGGTCTGAATGCTTTCCTTACATCGCTTGAAGCTAAAAAAGACAACAGAAGCATATTCTATACCACAATAGAGAAATATCCTTTAGATATGGAAACTATAAAGCTTCTTGACTATCCTGAGCTTATAGCACCCGAGGAGAGCGAACTGTTTTACTCTATCCACAACGCCGGATGGAACTCACCGCAAACCATATCCGGTAATTTCACTATCGAAAAGATAGAAGGCGATTTTACGGAATACCGTTTCAGAAATGGCTACGACATTATCTACTTTGATGCCTTCGCTCCAGAAAAACAGCCGGAAATGTGGAACCAGACACTGTTCAACAATCTGTATGAAGTATTGAATGATGACGGAATACTGACCACATATTGCGCAAAGGGAGCAGTCAGACGCATGCTTCAGGAAGCCGGTTTCATAGTAGAACGTCTGCCTGGTCCTCCGGGAGGCAAAAGAGAGATACTGAGAGGAACCAAAAAGGCTACGGACAAATAGTATAAATCCTTTAAATTTTAACGTAACATGAAAACATTATTACCTATAATATGTCTGCTTTTAGCTCTATCGTCATGCCGGAACGCCGAAAAGAATGACAAACCTACAATAACTGTCACCATCGAACCGCTAAGATACTTTACAGAAGCAATTGCCGGCGACAAGTTCAACGTAGTAAGCATCGTGCCAGAAGGCAGCAGTCCAGAGACTTATGACCCTACACCGCAGCAAATGGTGAATCTGAACAAAAGCATCGCCTATCTGCGCATAGGATACATCGGATTCGAACAGTCGTGGATAAGCAAACTGCAGGAAAACTTCCCGAAACTGCCATTCTACGACACTTCTGCCGGAGTGAACCTGATTCATCAGCAATGTTCTCACTCTCATGGCAATAATGGAGAGCACGGCATCGAACCGCACATCTGGAACTCTACGGAGAATGCCAAAATAATAGCCAACAATATCTGCAATGCATTGGAGGAAATAGACAACAGGAATTCTGACTATTATCAGCATAAGCTTGACAGTATTACGGAGATTATAGAAAGGACCGACAATGAGATAAGAAACATAATATCAGGAGCCGAGAAAACATTTCTTATCTACCATCCTGCACTGACATACTTTGCAAGGGACTACGGTCTGGAACAGATAAGCATAGAAGAAGGCGGAAAAGAACCCTCGCCGGCACATCTGCAGTCGCTGATAAAACTGTGCAGGGAGAAGAACGCCAAAGTGATATTCGTACAGCAGGAATTCGATATGCGCAATGCAGAAACAATAGCCAAGGAGCTTGGTGTGAAAGTCATTCCGGTAAATCCTCTGAATTATAACTGGACGGAAGAAATGACAAACACCGCCAAGGCACTGTGTACAAAATAGAATACAACCGGAAATAAATGAACAACAGCATAATTAAGATAGAAAACCTGTCTGCCGGTTACGACCGGAAGACTGTCCTTCACGACATAAACCTCGAAATATCCGAGAAGGATTTCTTAGGCATCATAGGGCCGAACGGTGGTGGAAAAACCACTCTCATGAAGGTCATATTAGGACTTCTGAAACCATCGGAAGGGAAAATCACATTCTATGACAATGGAATGCCCGTCGAACAGTTGGAAATAGGCTATCTGCCACAATATAACTCGATAGACAAGAAGTTTCCTATATCAATCTACGAAGTTATACTTTCGGGACTGAACAGACAGAAATCCCTGTTCAGCAGATTCACAAAAGAGCACCATGAGAGAGTGAAGGAAACCATTTCGATGATGGGACTTGAAGGTATGGAAAATAAGCCAATAGGGCAACTGAGCGGCGGACAGATGCAAAGAGCCTTATTGGGCAGAGCCATCGTTTCTAATCCCAAAGCCATCATTCTGGACGAACCAAACACATACATAGACAAGCGTTTCGAGGCAAGACTATACTCACTGCTTGAAGAGATAAACAAACAAAGGGCTGTCATTCTCGTAAGTCATGACATAGGCTCTGTGCTTCAAACTGTCAAGAGTATAGCCTGCGTAAACGGCACCTTAGACTATCATCCTCAAAGCGAAGTTTCAGCCGAATGGATAGAGGAGAAACTCCAATGCCCAATCGAAATTTTAGGACATGGGGAACTGCCACACAGGGTGCTTAAAAAGCATAATCATGATGCGCTATAACGCTTCGTCATTTGAGTTTAAACGCTTCGTCGTTTTACTTCAAATGACGAAGCGTTTAATTTTAGGAGTTTTTCAACCATAAATATAGCAATTTCAAAAGAAAAAACTCACATAAAATTTGGAAGATAACGTAAAAAGATAGTATCTTTGCCACGCATTTCGGAAGAAAGCAATAAAGTTTGGACTATGGTGTAATGGTTAGCACAACAGGTTTTGGTTCTGTTTGTCCAAGTTCGAATCTTGGTAGTCCAACACAAAAAAGCCTCAGGAAATATCGTTCTTGAGGCTTTTTTGTATTTATAATCTGCTTTAAAATAAATATTTATCCATACTGGTTAATATACTATCAATTCGTAACATAATATTTATAGCAAATTGTAAGCCACAACAACACAAAATATTTAATTTATAGGACAAAATAATTTTTATTGTATATCAAATACGACATTAAGAAAAAAGATGTACCTTTGCGGCCGATTTCAAACAACACAAAACTTATAATTTGATAGTAAAAATGAAAATAATCTGGTCTATAAGATCTTTTAATTTTACAAATGTGCCATAGAAGACACTCCAAGCGAGGATTTGTATTTTCTATGTCTAATTTTAATTTATTACTTCACATGTTCATTTTTATTTCTATTATGGCAATTGGTGCCATTATCGGTTATTCTTTAAGAAGCAAAAAAGACCTTAGCAAGGTGTCGACACTTATACAAATTGTAGTTTGCCTGCTTCTGTTCATCCTTGGACTGTCAGTGGGAGGAAACAAACTGATAATCAGTAATCTTACATACTATTGCGAACAGGCAGCGATAATATCTGTTTTAAGCCTCGTAGGAAGCTCTGTAGCTGCTATGTTGGTATTCAATCTGTTTTTCAAGAAAGGAGCCGGAAAATGAAAGGAAGCATTCTTATTCTTCTATTCTTCATATTAGGTTGCGTAGGCGGTTATTTTGTCACTACAGACTTCGACCCGCATCAGGTTTCGGTTTATGTACTCTATGTACTTATGCTGCTGCTTGGAATAAACCTTGGAGGAAATCAGGATATCAAAGGATTTGCATCACAGTTGAGCTTTAAGATGCTCCTCGTTCCGATGGCTACTGTAGCCGGAACATTTGTTTTCTCTGCCATTGCAGCCTTTATTCTGAGCAGATGGAGTATATTCGACTGTATGGCTGTAGGAAGCGGATTTGCCTACTATTCCGTATCTTCAGTGCTTATAACGCAACTCAAGACACCGAGCATAGGACTTCAATTGGCAACAGAATTAGGAACTATAGCTCTGCTTGCGAATATTTTCCGCGAAATGACTGCTTTGATATGCGCTCCTGTAATCAGAAAGTATTTCGGACAACTTGCGCCTATTTCTGCAGCAGGCATTGGTTCATCCGATATCCTATTAGCCACTATAAGCAGATATTCCGGAAAGGAAGCTATTCCGATAGCTATTTTGCATGGAATACTGATTAATATAAGTGTTCCTTTCTTCGTGTCATTATTCTGCAATTTATAACCTGTATTCAAATAACTGAACCGACGGTTGGTGATACATCAATATATCACTGACCGGCGGTTTATTATATTGTTATTTCAGTACGAAACGTATGGACATAAAAAAAGGAGTACCGCTGTACTCCAACCTTTGTTAACCTTAAAATCTAATACTATGAAAAACACAGTACAAAGGTACGGACTTTTCGGTAATCTGCAAGTATTTCAGTAGAAAAACCGTGTTTTATAACATAGTTTAATAAATAAAGAAAATACTCCATGTTTGTTAACAACACGGAGCATTTATGTTAATTGTTAAAAGCATTATTTTCTATTGAATTCTTCCATCTCTTTTGTGGCTACTGCAAGAGCTTCATTGATATTGCTGCAAATGTTCTCTTTGCCAAGAAGTTCATAGAATCCTGATTTCTCGAGTGTCTTATGTACATGTTCGTTTACACCGGACAGAATGATATGTATATTCTCCTTCTGCGACATATGGCAGAGTGTAGTAAGGTTATGGATACCTGTAGAATCGATGAAAGGAACCTTACGCATACGGATGATACGAATCTTCGGTCTGTCACCCAACTGTGCCATCATATCCTCAAATTTGGTAGCTATACCGAAGAAATAAGGACCGTTAATCTCATACACCTCTACTCCTTCAGGGATGATAAGATGCTCTTCGTGCACCTCCATATCAGATTCGTTGTTAGGGTCAAGTTCATTCTTGATAACGGAAATCTGAGTTGTTTCCATCACACGTTTCATAAACAGTACGCAGGCTATAACCAATCCCACCTCGATGGCAACTGTCAAATCGAATATCACTGTAAGGAAGAATGTAATGAGTAGGACTGTAACGTCTGATTTAGGGTTCTTAAGCAATCCCATAAACACTCTCCATCCGCTCATATTATATGATACTATCACCAATACTCCGGCAAGACATGCCATAGGAATATACTGTGCAAGCGGCATAAGGAACAGAAGTATCAGAAGAAGAACTACTGCATGCACAATACCTGATACCGGAGATTTTCCTCCGTTATTGATATTGGTCATCGTACGAGCTATGGCACCTGTAGCAGGAATACCGCCGAAAATAGGAGATACCACATTGGCAACACCCTGGGCTATAAGTTCTGTGTTAGAATCATGTCTGTCGCCAATCACACCATCGGCCACAGCCGCCGAAAGAAGTGACTCAATGGCTCCAAGTACTGCAATGGTTATAGCTACAGGGAAAAGACTCTGTATAGCCTCCCAGTTTATAGACGGAACTGCAGCCGAAGGAAGCTCAGCCTTGATGCTGAAACGGTCGCCTATAGTATCTATACAGGTAATTCCTGCATATTGTTTCAGGAAATATACACCCACTGTCACTAAAATAATAGCTACGAGGGAACCCGGAACCTTCTTCGAAAACTTAGGAGTTATGGCAATGATAAACACACTGACTACACTTACTATGGCATTCCACCAGTTCACAGTATCGAAATGTTTGAAATAAAGCATCCATTTTCCGATGAAATCGCCCGGAACTTTCTCACCCCTGAAATCAAGACCGAAGATATCGGCTATCTGCGTAGTAAAGATTGTCACGGCAATACCGCTCGTAAAACCTATAATAATAGGATAGGGGATAAACTTTATCACAGTACCCAACTTGAATACACCTAATAATATAAGCAAGACTCCGGCCATCATAGTGGCAACCATAAGTCCGCTCAATCCGTATTGCTGGATGATTCCATAAATGATAACAATAAATGCACCCGTAGGACCGCCAATCTGCACCTTGCTGCCACCAAGGAACGAAATAATAAATCCGGCCACAATAGCCGTAATAATACCCTTCTCTGGTGTAACACCGGAAGCAATACCAAACGCAATAGCCAACGGCAAGGCTACAATACCCACGATTATACCCGCCATCAAATCAGTCATAAAGTCTGACTTACTGTAATTCTTTAGCGTAGAAAACAGTTTAGGATGAAATTCAACCCCTTTCATAAATCAATATTGTTTCTATTTATAAATATTTTTTTGCAAAATTACGTCTTTTCTGTCATATAACATACTTTTACAGCTATATAAATTATGATTTAGCAGTAAAAACTTAAAAGATTATAAATTAAAAATTGTAATAATTACAAATTTGAATAAATATATTATCTTTGCAGTGTGAAAATAAAACAAGAAGTTAAACCCAACAAAATAACTACAATTATGGAAAAAAGCATCAAAGGAACAAGAACAGAAAAGAATTTGGCAATCTCATTCGCAGGTGAATCACAGGCAAGAATGCGTTATACTTACTTTGCAAGTGTAGCAAAGAAAGAAGGTTACGAACAGATTTCAGCAATCTTCACTGAAACAGCTGACCAGGAAAAGGAACACGCAAAACGTATGTTCAAATGGTTGGAAGGCGGAATGGTAGAAATCACAGCAAGCTATCCTGCAGGTGTAATCGGTACTACACTTGAAAACCTTAAGGCTGCTGCAGCAGGTGAGAATGAAGAATGGTCATTGGATTACCCACGCTTTGCAGACATCGCAGATGAAGAAGGTTTCCCTGCAATCGCAAAAATGTATCGCGAAATCGCTGTAGCTGAAAAGGGACACGAAGAAAGATACAGAGCTTTCGTTAAGAATATCGAAGAAGGCAAGGTATTCAAGAAAGATGTTGAGACAGTATGGCAGTGCCGTAACTGCGGTTATGTACACGTAGGTACAGAGGCTCCTGAAATATGCCCTGCATGCCTTCACCCACAGGCTTACTTCGAAGTTAAGAAAAACAACTATTGATAACAGTTCCTTATAACATATAGATACACAGGTTGACTTGGTAGAATGTACCTACATTTGCCACAGCAACCTGTTTTCTTTTTATAACACAATAAAAATACCTATTTTTAGGTATTGCAAATCAGGGTGGAGTTTTCCATCTTTGTAGATGAATGTAAAACAACTTAAACAGTTTAAGATTATGAGAATAGAATCAATCAAAGGACGTGAAATTTTGGATTCACGCGGCAATCCGACAGTAGAAGTAGAAGTTCGTCTGGAATCAGGAATCATCGGTAGAGCATCTGTTCCTTCAGGAGCATCGACAGGTGAGAATGAGGCTCTCGAACTGCGCGACAATGATAAGAGCAGATACGGCGGAAAGGGAGTCATGAAAGCTGTATATAATGTGAACAATGTCATTGCACCTGCCCTGACAGGATGGTCTGTATTGCAACAGAGAGCCATAGACAACAAAATGCTTGAACTGGACGGTACAAAGACAAAATCAAAACTCGGAGCAAATGCTATCCTCGGGGTATCGCTCGCAGTAGCAAAAGCGGCAGCAAACTATCTTGATATTCCTCTCTACAGATATATCGGTGGCGTGAATACATACACTCTGCCTGTGCCGATGATGAATATCATAAACGGTGGCTCGCACAGTGACGCACCTATAGCATTCCAGGAATTTATGATTCGCCCTGTAGGAGCAGAATCTTTCCGCGAAGGACTGAGAATGGGAGCAGAAGTGTTCCATGCACTGAAGAAAGTACTCCACGACAGAGGACTCAGCACTGCAGTAGGCGATGAAGGCGGTTTCGCACCTTCGCTCAATGGCACCGAAGATGCTCTCGAGTCAATAATAGCTGCCATAAAGGCTGCCGGCTACGAACCGGGAAAAGACATTATGATAGGTATGGACTGCGCTTCGTCTGAATTCTACAAGAACGGAGTGTACGACTACACAATCTTCGAAGGAGAGAAAGGAAAGAAACGTACTTCCGACGAACAGATAGACTATCTTGAAGAGCTGATTAACAAATATCCTATCGACTCGATAGAAGATGGTATGAGCGAAAACGACTGGGAGGGATGGAAAAAGCTTACAGAAAGAATCGGCGACAGATGCCAGTTGGTAGGTGACGACCTGTTCGTTACCAACGTGGAATTCCTCTCAAAAGGTATCGAAATGGGATGCGGAAACTCAATCCTTATAAAGGTTAATCAGATTGGTTCGCTGAGCGAAACACTCGATGCAATAGAAATGGCCCACAGACACGGATACACTTCTGTGACATCACACCGTTCGGGAGAAACCGAAGATGCTACTATTGCTGATATCGCAGTAGCAACCAACAGCGGACAGATTAAGACCGGTTCATTGAGCCGCTCGGACAGAATGGCCAAATACAACCAGCTGCTCCGTATAGAAGAAGAGCTTGGCGATTTGGCAAAATACGGATATAAGAGAATTAAGTAATAAAGCCATAAATCAACGGTTATCACCTCAAAAATGCCGGATTTCGGTAAAAATTGAGGTGATAATCACTTTTTTTTGAAAAAAAGCGGACAAAGTATTGCAAATACGGAAAATTGTTGTACCTTTGCATCGCAATTGAGAAATACAACGACTCAAAAGCCGAAATAATTGGTGCGTTAGTTCAGTTGGTTAGAATACATGCCTGTCACGCATGGGGTCAC
>UQTJ01000050.1 GCA_900544075.1 uncultured Bacteroides sp. | reverse complement strand
ACTGATGACTGGTTAGAGTTATGATTTGGGTGACGCAATGATAAAGTCAGGAAGAAGAAAGTTGATGAGATTCTTCCTATCCTAAAGGAAGGTCGTTGGCTGACAGCTAAAGAAGCACTTGAATATGGTTTCGTTGACGAGATCATTGAAGATGGTACAAAACTGAATTTTGACGACGACATGAAGACCCGTTTCAATATGTTTCATCTTCCGGAACTTCCGGCACCAGACAATAAAGCTGAGACAAAGGATAATGAAGCACCTAACTGGTTCAATAACTTCGTTAATAAATTTCTGAAGCCACAAAACACAGAAACAACACAGGCTCAAAATAAGACACAAATAAATTCTACTCAAAAGTTTATGAAAAAGGATTATCAGAAAGTCAATTCCATCTTGAAACTCGATGGTATGGAATTTGACAAAGATGGTAAGGTTACTCTTACTGAAGACCAGGTCAAAGCCATCAACGACCACATTGCCAACATTGAGAAGGAATCTTCTGATAAAGACAATGAAATCTCAGACCTCAAGACTCAGAACGAAAACCTGAAGAAGAATGATGGTGATGATACCACACACATCAACGGTGATGAAGGTGATGATGATGACATCACTAAACTGAATTCAGCTAACGAAATGTTTAACAACGTAAAAGATTTGTTGTAATATGGCAGACGAAAAAGGATACGTAAAAATTACTGACGAGCAGCTTTCCAAGTCTGCTGTCAAGTATAGAAAAGAATTGCTGATGATGCCGGTTCTTGCCATGGCTACTACTTTGAAGCACATGACACAGAGACCTGGTGTTCGTGGTAAGGAAGTTGTTGGCGAACTTGCCGGTAATATAGAACTTGGACCATACGATGAAGGTCGTGAGGATACTGATGCAGTTGCTATCAATCCACGCGTTTTGGAGACATTCCTCGGTTCTGTTGTCAAGAAGTTTTCTCCTAACTCTGTATGGCAGACTGTTTATGGTAACTTGATTTCTAAGGGTGATGCATTAAAAAATGTTGACATCACTCGCCAGGTATTGACTTTCCTTTCCGCAAAACTCGGGGCAAACCTTAATGCGCACCTTTGGAATGCGGTTCGTAGTGATGCCGGTACTAAATCAAAAGACCTTTTCAATGGTTTTGATACAATTACCAATACAGAGAAGACTGCAAACAAGATTTCTGCCGACCTTGGCAATATGTTTGTTATCGAGGCTATAAGCAAAGATAATGCTGTAGATGTACTAAAGGCATTCTACCGTGCTGCAGACCCTGTATTGCGTGAAACTCAAACTAAATTGTTTATACCTCAAGGTGTATATGATAATTACGTTGATGATTATCAGGCTACAGTTGGTCATGTTCCTTATAATACATCATTTGAGAAGACCGTTCTCGAGGGCTCTAACGGCAGATGTGAACTGGTTCCTTTGGCTAATAAGGCTGGCTCGCCTTATATACATCTTACTCCAAAGAGTAACATGTTGGTTGGTTTTGGTAATGGAGCGGACAACGAAAAGATTTTGGTTGAAAAACACCATGCTTTCAAGCTTGATTTCATTGCCACTACTTATTTCGGTGTTGAGTTTGAATCAATTTCTAAAGAGCGACTTCTGGTCGGTACTATCGATGGTACAACTCCGGTTGTCGCTGGTATAGGAGGTTAATATATGACAGTAGATTGTACAAGTAAAGGGATGTATGAATCCCTTGCATGGTGTCCTGGTCAGACCTCGACACCTGGTATAAGACGCAAGGTTTATTTCATTCCAAAAAGCTGGATTACCAAGTGGCCTGTACTACCTGAAATTAGTGGTGCTGAAGATATGGCATCATTGGCTACATACGAGGGTGATTTCGTTTTGGCTGCAGACAAGAAATGGCAGTACATTGAATTGCTGACTACAAAGTCATCAATCAATGCAGAGTCTCAAGGTGAAATGCCTTCCAAGACATTCCTGAACAAAGCTACACTTGTTCATGCAGGTACAGACGAAGAAGCATCCGGTTTTTGTCGTCAGGCAAATATCGATGAATTGATATTCCTTTGTCAGCAGAAAAACGGTAAATTCCGTGTCGTAGGATCTGAAGCTTTCGACCCTTCAGTAACCATTTCGCAGACTTCCGGTGAAGGTGATACCGGTACTGCAGGTACTACACTTGAAGCTCAGTGTACTGATATTTGTCCTTCACCATTCTACACTGGTAAGATTGAAACTGTAGATGGTGACATTTCCGGAGCTGATGGTAGTGCTATTGAACCGGGTGGTTAATTAAATAGGAGATAGGTTTATGTTTATAGATGATAAATTGACTACAGACATGCAAGGCTGGCTCAATACTGAGCCGGCTAAGCGTGATTTATTGAAGGGTGCTGAGATGGTTCTGAAACTTACCCGTAACCGTATATTGTTTCAGAACATTTCACGCAACCCTCAGAAGTTCGCTTCTAAAATAGAATACGAACTGAATAAATATCTTAAAATCCGTCTTGACCGCAAGACTATTCAGGATGTTGTTCAAATGGATAAGGTTTTGGTTCCTGTTGTTGAAAAGACATTGGAAACATTCAAGCCTGCAGAGATAAGTTCTGATGGCGATGTACCTCAAGAGGCTGTCATCGCAAAAGGAAAGCGTGAAGACCATGATTCTTTGCCTGTAGAAATCCAACAGTTATGGGAATCCAACAAAGATATTTATTTCCGACTGAAGGAAATTTACGAAACATTGAAAACCATGAGAGATGCTCTTCCTTGCGACAGGTACGAATACCTGAAGCAATTGGAAGAGCTGGATACTAAATATCGGGATAACATGAACAAATACGACCATTACAAGCCGGGTGAACAGGAAGGTACGGGTACTGAAGGTGAATCTCCTGAAGATCCTGCTGAGATGGCCAAGAAAGTCAGTGCTGCAAGGGGCTACCTTTCAGACAACAAGAAAAAACTTGCTGAACTGAAAGAAGCCGGTGACCAGGCTAAGTACGAGAAGCTGCTTGCCAAGATGCAAGCCAAGTACGACTTCCTGATATCCACTGGCAACAATGTTAGTGATGACCAGGTTAAAGCTTTACAAGATTTAGGGCTTAAGGTATGAAGATTGTAAACCGATTGTTGAAGCCGATATCCGATGTGCCGTTACAAGCCTATCTGGATAATCGGCTTCAACTTTTTGATGTTCTCGAGTTCATTTTGTTGCAGACCGGTCCGGCAAAAGTCTATGTATCTACATTCTCTACTTCAGAAGAGTTCTTACGCAGACTATTTTCACTCCGTAAACGTGAACTGATTCTTCATGCTGTTCTTATGGCCGACCTGAAGGCAGCCAAGAAGACCGTGAATCTTTCCACATTTATGGGTGTCGTTTTCGATGATGTATATCTCACAGAGAATCATTCCAAGGTTCTTTTAGTTGAAAACGAGAAATGGATGGTCACTGTAGTTACCAGTCAGAACCAAACTCGAGGCAACAGAACGGAGTGTTCTATTATTACAACGCAACCTGATATCTTCTTTACATTGAGAGACCAGTTTTCTGATATTATTAATACACGCAGCTTGCATCTACATGGAATTAACTTCAACACAGATTGACCGTATAAAGGAGCTTGCTTCAATGCTTACTCCTGTATCGGACATTGCAGTTCTGATGGATATTGACGAACGCAGATTCCGTGATATCCTTTCAGACAAATCTCATCCTGCAAGTCTGGCTTATCGCAAGGGTAAAGCCGAACGCGCCCTTCAGATCCGACAGAACGAACTTGAACTTGCTGAAGCCGGAAGTCCGCTTGCCGTTCAGCTTATAGGTTCATATCTTCGTGATATGGACTCAGACGAAGACTTATAATTATTTATGCCACTACCAGCAACTATAGATATAGCCAAAGAGTATCTTTTCGCATCGGTTGATGAGATGAGAGAAAAGAATATCCCCGAGATAATACAGCAGCGCCTGTTACGTCTTAGGGATATGTACAACTATTGGCTTCAATATCCTCGAATACGTGAACAGGAAATCGTGCTTGAACTTCAGAAACGATACAATATACAGAAATCTGCAGCTTACGAGGATATCCGTATAATCAAGTATCTCCTTGGTGACCTTAACAAAACTACCAAAGATTACCATCGCTATCGTTTCATACAACGCAACGAAGAGAGTTACGAGATGGCAAAGCGTATGAAGGATGCCAGGGCAATGGCAGCTTGTGACAACCACTATGCAAAATACATGCAGCTAGACAAAGAAGATGCTAAAGACCTTGGTTACGACAAGATTGTTATCCAGCCATTCCAACCATCTACAGACCCGACTATTCTCGGTATTCGCCCTATTCCGAATATCCGTCAGCGTATTGCTGATAAGATTAAGCAGTACATGAATGAGGATATCCAGGACATCAGGTTTGAGGAAGCTGACTTTAATGAAGATGATATTTTTAACCCTAAAAAGGTGGAGGAGGAGCCTGAACCATGAGAGAGTATTTTCATGAGACACAGCAGCAGGTTCTTTATACTCCGGCTAAAACAGTTGTCCTATGTGCCGGACGTGGTTGGGGTAAAGGTCCTATACATGCAGCTATCAACTTGAGAAATATGCAACGTATGCCAGGTAGTATAACAGGATTCGTTGCAGCTAACTGTAAACGTGCGCTTACGAACACCATTCCTTCAATGCTCATTCACTGGCAGAAATGGGGTTATAAGCGTGATGTTCATTGGACTATCGGTAGAAAACCGCCCAAATCATGGGGGTGGGGTGAACCTATATTCCAGCCGGACAATTGGGAAAATGTGATTTCCTTTTACAATGGTTCTATTGGTTACATCATCAGTCAGGACCGTTCCGGAACTTCCAACTCCTTTTCTCTTGATTATCTCGACATTGATGAAGCAAAGTACATTGACTTTGAGCAGCTGAAGGATGAAACGCTTCCTGCCAATCGTGGTAATAAGCAGCACTTTGGGCATCATTACTTTCACCATGGTATGCTTATCACTTCCGATATGCCTGTAACGAAGAAAGGTTCCTGGTTCCTTGACTATGAAAAGAAATGTGATCCGGAACTTATCGAGGTTATACAGGCTTCAGTTCACGAGATATGGCGTACCAAGCAGCGCATTCGTGAGCTTCAGGCAAAGTCTGAGCCTGTTCCTTTGTATCTGAAGGATTACCTTCGTACTATGAATCGTGATGTGTGCCGTTTGGGTTCTGCAGCTGTATTGTACCGTGAGTTCTCCACAATCGAGAATATGCAGTTGTTGGGTGAAGCCTTTATCAACCAGATGAAACGTGACTTGCCACCGCTTACCTTCCAGACGGCAATACTCTGTAAACGTATCGGTATAAGCAAGGATGGTTTCTACTCGAGCATGACTGAAGGACATAAGTACAATGCAACTGACTTCAGCTATCTTGACAGCCTCGAATATCAGTTCGATAAAATCAAGGAACCTTCATGCCTGATGGATGCTGACCTTGATAGGGATAAGCCTATCTGTATAGCATTTGACTTTAATGCCAACATCAACTGGTTGGTAGCTGGGCAGCCGGACAGGAACAGACTCAAGGTTATCAAATCCTTCTGGGTAAAGTATGAACGTAAGCTCGAAGCTTTGGTTGATGACTTCTGTAAATATTACCGCCACCAGCGACGTAAGGAAGTCATCTTCTATTACGATAGTACAGCTCTTGGTTCCAACTATGCAGTCAATGATGAAGACTTCCATTTCGTAATCGAACGTGCGTTCCAGGATAGAGGATGGGAAGTGCGTTCTGTCTATATAGGCCCACCGATGAAGCACATCGAGAAATGGCTGCTCCTCAACCGTATGTTTGCAGGTAAAGCAAAGCTCATTCCTTTCTTCAATGTGCAGAATAACGAAGATCTTCTTATCTCAGTCCAGACTGCAGGTGTGTATAATGGTGGTAAGGATAAGCGAGGTGAGAAACTTGCAGAGACCGAAGAAGATCAGCTCCAAGCAAGAACTGACGGTTCGGATGCTTTCGATACTCTCTGTATCGGTTGCGAACGTTTCCCTCAGATGACATTTGATATGTTTGTTACATCTTCTATGTAGTTTTCAATAGCTAATTAGATTTTTCTTAATGTAAGCCCTGGTGACCGTGCATGGTGGTTGTCGGGGCTGATTTTTTATACGTGCGATGGCGTGTACCGTGCGTGTAGAGAATGTGTCGTTACATATTCCGCATTTTTCAAAGGTGCTAATTAGGTTTTTGGCGTAGGGCGGTGGGGGGTAGCTTACGCTACTTCCGCATAAAATGCGGGCTTGAGTGGATGTATTAGGCTGATTATGTGCGCTTTTCTTTTTTGAGGAGTGGAATTCTCCTGCAAATTCAACTTTTTAGCCTGCTTTTCGGGCGCTAATATGTTGTAAAACAGTTTGCTGGGCGCCCGAAAATTGCCCCTTTCGCCATGCCGTCAAGCCGTTATTAATGGCAAAAGGCGCAATTTTCGGGAGTCTAAGGTAGAAAGACTTTGGCAAGACTTTCTGAGATTCCCGGTAGCGTTCGACGCAGGGACCCACCCCACTCTGTTCCCGTTTTAAAGCGGTATAGACATCCTGTCTATGGTATTGCTTAATGCTATTCTTTTTCTGCTCTTCGGCTCTTTTTTCTATCCCCTTCAGTCAGTTATCGCCTTTTCTCACAGCAAAGGTAAATGTTGTATTTCGTATGCCAAGTTCAGGCTCTGTTCACTATAAAAATCTCCACCCTTACAGGGTAGTATTCAAGGCTCCGCTTTATGGTGAAAACTTGTCGTTATACGCTCTACAACACCTTTTGAAGCTGTGTAAAAGGCGAACAAAACCGACCGAGGTGATTGAATGAAAAAAAACCTCAGAGCAGGAATAGCATGAAAAGGCTCTCTTCCTCTCTCAGCACTTGAATAAATTCTAAAACCTACCGATATGAGAACGTATAGCAAAGATTTCGAGAAACAGTGGAGCAAATTAATGTATAACTTTTTTGATTACTTGCCTACAAAGTATAAACAGGCTACAAAAAAGGATTGGGAAATTAGACGCTTAATTTGGGATTTCAAGGACGGGAAAAGAAGTTTGTCTGTTGCAAAACTTGTTGCAGAAAAATTAATACAACTTTTCGGAAATGAAGCTCAAAACATTGTTTTTGCTTGCATACCAGCCAGCAGCGAGCAACGCAATTTCACGAGATACAAGGTTTTTGCTAATGAAGTTTGCAGACTATCGGGAGCCGCGAACGCATTCGACCATATTCACGTACATGGCTCACGTCTTGCCATCCACGAAACGAAATGCAGCAAGAACTTAGAAACAGTTCAGACTATAGATTTCGACAAAGAGTTTTTCAACGGAAAGAAAATTTTGGTTTTTGACGATATCCTGACACAAGGCTATTCATACGCAAAGTTTTCTTGCATGCTTGAACGCTTTGGAGCATCTGTAATCGGTGGTTTCTTTTTATGTAAGACCTTATTAAACTAATCAACTCATAAACTTAAAAACTCATGAAAGATTTATTTGAAATGTGTGGCGAATGCCGCCACCTAAGTGACGCAGAAGTAGTTTATCAAATTACTAACTCTGAAAAGACATCTAAGGAAGTAGAAAAAATGTTGTTGCAGTCTGATAATGTAACGATAGAAGAAATTTGTCAGACACTCACACCGGCACGCAGAGCCATGGCGATGGCAGTAATAGAACTTTATAAACGTATGCAGAGCCGTAAGGCAGACAACAAAGTAATTAAATGTAGTGAAGACATATATAATGTTATGCATAGATATTTACAAGGTTTAGACCATGAGGAATGTTGGGTAATCTTTTTGAACCAAAGCAGCCGAATAATCCGTAAACAACGTGTTTCAGTTGGTGGACTTGCAAGCACTCAAGTAGATGTAAGGTTAATTCTTCGTGAAGCACTGAAAGTTTGCGCCACATCTTTAATATTGGTACATAATCACCCAAGCGGAAACGTGAGACCAAGTGCAGACGACGACAGACTAACAATGGCATTGCAGCAGGCTTCAAAAATACTTAATATAAAGATGTTAGACCACGTTATTTATGCGGACTGTAATAACTATAGTTACGCAGACGATGGACGACTGTAGGGCATCTGTGAGGCTGTAGCAGTATGTTTAGGGTAGGTGGGTAGCTATGCAGCCGCCCGCCGCCCGATTTTCCTGCTTGTCACTTCGTTGGCAGAAAAATCGGGCGGCGGGATAAAGCGGTATTTATTGTTTACGCAAAATATTTGCGAGCTTAGAAAAAAACTTTAGTTTTTATTTGATATTAAAATTAATATCATTATCTTTGTGTTGTTAATCAAACAAAGCGTTATATGAAGTATAATGAATTACATCGCATCCTTTCCAGGGCGGGATGCTATGAAACCGGAAAACAAAGGGCTGGTCATCCTGAATGGTTCAGTCCGATGACCGGAAAAAAATTCACTACAAGCAATCATGGTTCTGCTGAGGTGAAGCCCGGTACATTAAAATCAATAATCAGGGATGCAGGGGTTAAAATTTAACCCCTCCCTTTAATAAATATATAGTTATGGTAGTTACGGTTAATATTGAATTGGGTAATGACGGTACTTATGGTGCTTATATAGCTGGCGATAATCCGTTAGGTTTCGGAGTTATCGGTGAAGGTAATACCGTCAATGAAGCGAAAGAAGATTTTCTGAACGTGTTTAATGCTTATAAAGCTGATGGCGAATATGTGCCTGAAGGTTTGGTTTTCGATTTCTGTTATGATGTTCCTTCTTTCCTTGCTTATTATAGCAAGAGATTGTCTTTGGCTGGATTGGAACGCATTACAGGTATTGCACAAGGTCAATTAAGTCATTATGTTACTGGCAGAAGAAAGCCAAGTAAAAAGACTGTAGAAAAAATACAGGATGCGCTGCACGCATTTGGTAACGAATTAAGTCATGTGAACTTTGTTTGATTAACAACTACAATTTTCATCTTGACATCATGGTCACTGTTTAATTCAACACTTTACTTTGACATGATTTTAGAGGAGTCTCTTTGTGGGATTCCTCTTTTTTTATTTTAAATTTTTTGCCTTTTTCACAGTCTTTTATAAATTTGTGCTATAAAATTAATAATCATATTTATAATATATGGAAACACGCAATTTTGTAGCAGTAGATTTCGAAACCATGACACCTGAGCTCACAAGTGCTTGCTCAATAGGTCTGGTAAAAGTTATAAATGGAGTAATATCACAGAAGTTCTATTCACTCATCAAACCTGTTCCTGATGGTAGGACAGAACGTAATACACACGTACATGGCATCACAGATGAAACGGTAGCTGATGCACCGACATTCCAGGAATTGTTCCCGGTTATCAAATCCTTTATTGGCAATCTTACTTTGGTATGCCATAACAGTTCTACTGACATTAATGTTTTTAGAAGATGTATGGCACATTATGGTTTGACCGGTTTGGATGTTGATAACTATATTGATACGCTTGAACTATATGGAAGAGGTTTAAAGGCTTGTTGTGAAGATAATGGTATAGTCCTGTCTGCTCATCACGATGCACTTTCCGATGCTGAAGCATGTGCGAAGTTATTCTTGTGTTATCAGGGATGTATCTGTATGGATCGAGCAAAGTATAATCTGAAAGAAATTCTTGCTGATAAATCATCACGCAGATATGATCATGATACATTGATGCCGTTGTCTGAAGATGAAATAGAAAATAAGGATACTATATTTTTCCAGAAGAAAGTAGTCATTACTGGTACTTTCTGTAATTATCCAGACCGTGATGAACTTGGTTCAATACTCAAGTCTTTTGGTGCAGATATGAATACTACCATTTCCGGAAAGACTGATATTGTAATTGTAGGTGAAGGAGCCGGCCCTTCGAAACTTAGAAAGATTCAGGAACTGAAGGACAAAGGTAAGGATATCCGTATGATTTATGAAAAGGAGTTGTGTGAGATAATGAATAATATTTTAAAATAAAATGAGAGCAAAGTTTTTAATACTATCTTTTTTCTTATGTCTAGCTACATATGCTCAGGACAAAGGATATAAATTAGGCTTTTGGGGGGCTTATGATCAGCATCCGGTTATTGAAGCAAATAAACAAACGACTGACGGATCAAAATATGTGATGTCTTCTAGATTTATTCCTACAGGGAAGAATTCGTCTATTGATGAAAAAAGTAAGTTTGTAATACAGCTGGGTATGTCTATATCTCAATACTCAGATAGTGTTTATTATGATTTAAATGTGTTTGTAGAGACAACTTCAGAACATTATGTTTCTGTCTTGAAAGGCTCACCTCTTCTTCTCAAATTGTCAGATGGTGAAATAATTAAATTATACTGTAAAGATGATGCGGAGGATAAGATTGGTTATGTAGTTTCTGCCCATTATAATATAATTTCATATAGTACAACGGCTTGTTATCGAATATCGAGTAAAGATGTTTTAAAGTTCAAGAAAGGTATAACAAAGGTTAGACTTGAGGTGAATGCTGAGAAATGCGATATGGAGTTCAAGAAATACAAGAATGATGAATTAGGTCAATTCCTTTTATCTGCGTACAGTCTTGTTTCACAAACGATGCATAATCAAACTGACTTTGAGGAAGGTTTTTAAAGTAAAATCTAATTGACATGAAGAAAAAAAATATACTGTTAGTTATAGGTAATGGATTTGATCTTGAATTAGGTCTTAAGTCAAGCTACAAAAGTTTTATTGAGAGTGATATCTATAAACAATATTCAGAAGTTATTTCAAAAAGTCTTGGATATAAAAATAAATTTGATTTACTATATGATGTAGATATTAATATATTCGAACATTTTAAGAATATATTGAGTATTCAGAATTGGATAGACTTGGAGATGGAGATTGGTAAGCTAGCTGGTAGATATATGTCAAGATTTAATAGAGATACCGGTCGTCAAGAAAAATATTTGGCTAATTCTTCTGATTTTATGATGTCCTCTTATAATTTGCTTAGGGATTGTTTAAATGTATATATATCTGGTTTAAAGTCTAATGATAACAATCCCAATAATTATGCTTTGCAGATTTTAAGTATATTGGCAACAAATAAATATGAAAATGTCCGTATAATAACTTTCAATTATACAGATTTGAAAGAGACAACGAAACTTGATATTAAAGTTCCTATTTATCACATACATGGTCAGATATCTAAAGGTCCAAATACTAATATTATTTTAGGTGTACAGGATAATGTGGAAGTTGATAAGAGTTTCTCATATGTAATAAAATCACATAGTCCTTTTTACCATTCATCTCATATAATTGATATGTTGGAAGAATCTGATGAAGTTATTTTCTTTGGTCATTCGTTAGGTGAAACTGATTATCCTTATTTCTCAGATTTTTTCCAAATGCAATGTAGAAAAATAGCCCCAGGAAATAGAAAGAAGATAAGGATATTTACATTTGATGAAAAGTCTCGACTTGATATCTTATTTCAATTGAGAATAATGAATGACAAACAAACCAGATTATTTTTTGAGAACTCAGACTTTGAATTATATAGAACAGAAGATAAAATTGATGATCATAAGATTCAAAAGTTCTTTAATGAACTTATTGATGATTTATCATGATTAAAATAACAGGTCATTCCAATCAAAACGCTTTGTCATTCAAAATCGAACGACAAAGCGTTTTAAATTTATTTGTTTGTTTAATATTATACTTAAATTTTGGTATATTTGCATTGCCCTAAACATTTAACCAAACATGGTTGTTATAACCATAAAATATGAACTCCTTATCAAGATAAATCCGTAGTCAATCGGGTTAAGGTGCAGGTTACACCTTTGGGCTATCTTGGTGAGGAGTTCGCCATTTTCAGTATGTTATATTTAATGGGTCAGAAACCGTCAGTTAATCCGGGTGGCGGCACCAAACAAGGTGGTGGTACTCGTCCTCCCAAACAATGTCGTGCTATATTAAAGAATTAATGATTAATATAACACAGCATATTATAATAGTAGCTACTATTATATGTAAGCACAGTTGAAAAGATTTGGCTCTTTTTTCAGAATTCCTCTGGTTTAGAGCCATTTTCATTTCTATAGCTTCCAATTCATCTGCCAAACAGTTTATGTATTGTTTTTCATTTAGTTTTTCTTCATTATAATAACGTATAAAGTTATTAATATCCATTTCTTTAGGACTTCTTCCGTTACTCCATACAGTATGAACTGAGAATAGGTTCATGGTTAAAATTATTATGCATGATGTACAAGCTAACATACTTATTATTGACAATATAGTTAGCATCAGATCTTGTCCTTTCGATAGTGTCCATCCGAAACCGGTTAATATTACTAATAAAGCTGATAGTAATTGATATGCCCTTCCTGTTGTTTGATTTAAAGCTTTAACTTCATATTCCAACCTTTTCTCAGCTTCACTTAGGTATAATTCTGCAGTTTCTGTTTTCAACAAATCTCTTACGTCTTTTTCAATTGTGTATGTGTTTGTTTCCATATATATAATTTTATTTTCCACTAAAATAAGCATTTACAGTTTTGATACAAAATATTGACTAATGAAAAATGTTTTTTCTTGCCCTTTATTTTGCATATTCAAAACAAATCCATACATTTGCAGTGCTTACCATTTGAAACAGGCGAGATGGCTCGCCAATTAGTTTTGCTGCGGGCATTTTTTATGCTCTGGCATTGCCTATTATATCGTATAGTTCCGTCCCGTGTGGAGTGTTAATGCACCCACAGCCTGTTTCAGGTGGTAAGCAACGGGGAGCGGAACTTTTTTTGTTTCCTCTCCGTAATTTAATCAACATTATTTATTCATTTTAATTGCTTACCAAAATGAAAAAACAAACAACAATCCCTGCTAACCAGGCAGATTTCAGCACATTGGAAATGTGGCTGAACAGTGAAAGCAAGTTATTCACTACATTCTTTGCCGATAAAGGCGAATCGATCTCACGCAAAAAGGCTTTGGCCGATTTTCAGATGATCTTATCAATGGTCATTCTTCTCACATTCAGTTTTGCGAATCCTGTTATGACTCTTATTTGTGCATTATGGTTTGCATCGTCTGTTATCCTCGTTAAGATGGTTGAACGTAGTTCTGACAAGGAAGGGGGTAAATGATGGATGATAATGTAGAAAAAGCAGTTTTCAGAGTACAGAAGACTTCTTATTACAATAAGAATGGGCTATTCATCGAAGAATTTCAAATATGTATGAATGGTCGTGATGGCATCATGTGCCAAAGAGAGGAGTTCGAGGATTTATACAAGATAATGGGTATTGCCCTTAATGACAGAAAGGAGGAAACTAATGGAAGAAGCAGTAAATTTTGATGTTTTGGTTCTTAGGCAGTATTGTGAACAATGGCTCCCAGCCAAGGAAGTTATGGAAAATACGGTATTTAAAACATCGCAACAGATACAAGACGAGCTTAGCGAAATTGTAGATATGAGCATTAACGATATAACGTTCGACTTGCTCAAACAAGGTTATAAAATTGCAATCAATCCAGAAGGCAAACCTGCATGGATTATGCAGTGCAAGTAGTTCTGCTGTTTTTAGATGATTAGAAACATTTTTTATTTACATTTTTGACATATATGGGCGTGACGTCGTGATGACGTTGTGCCTTTTGTCTTTTTAGGCTTTTCCGGCACAGCATATCTTTGAATAAAAACAAAGATTTATGCTTTCAATAATTCAAGATATACCGGATTTCGTTCTCTCTTCACAACTCGACATTGTGATAGGTGCAGACAAGCAGGTTACATTTTCGTTGAGCAAAGACGGTAATGTGATTCTGCAGGAAACATATACACCGGACTCAAAGAATCAGGTACATATTCTTGACCTGTTCTCGCTCATGGAGCCATATCTTCTGACTTCTCCATTAAGTCAGTTCTCATACACCTGCAGTGCCTCGAGTGAAACTTCAATCAACAAGACATTCATTGTGCTGTTATCGCAATACCTAATACCTGGTAGTGCTACTGATTTTGTAAACAATTATTTTCTTACAGCTCTTGCTGGCCGTGATAAGATTACATCTTTCGACCGCAAGGAAACTCTATATCTCACAACAGGCAATATTTCTTCAGGTGGTACATCTATCTCTATAAGTGCGGAATGTGTTTTTGTCAATGAATCTAATAAGATATATACTTCAGTTCGTTCGCTTGGTACCGTTCCGGATTACAATATCCGTTCAGTGGATGTTTCGCCTTCACGCTTCACGCAATCCGGTTACAAACTGTTACGATATACTGTTACTGCAGGAGCCAGAAAGCAGGTGTACAGGCTTGACCATGATGAGCCTGATTCAATCGGTATCAAGTTCCGGAATTCATTCGGCTGTATGGAGACATTCTATTTTATCGGAACTGATAAGCTGGAGCCGGAACTAACCCGAAGTGCAGCATACTTCAACGGTACATATAGAACCTACCATATCGATGAGCAGCGCAAACACACACTCTCTACTGGTTATATCCCGGAATCAATGTACTCTCTGGTTGATGATATAGCACGCTCGCAGGAAGTGTATCTCATTGACGGTTCTGAAGATATCCCTATTACGATTATTGATAGTGATACGCAACGCGATACTTCGAATGACGGTCTGTTCTCTTTTACTATTACTTATATCCTTTCATCACGCTGTCAGAACCGCCTGAAGCTGCTGCCTGACATCTTCGATGATACGTTTGACGATACTTATAATTAATGCTTATGAATGTAATACATATCAAAGATGCTATGAGGTTGCTTGAGTCCGGGCAACCATGCAACCTGAAACTGTGGAAACTCAGTACAGGTGATATCCTCGAGTATAAAGGTGCCGTCTGTGTAGGCTCGCACTGGAGAAAAGGTATTCACCGTGTTCGTCTTCCGGCATCCGGTCTGATTCGTTCCTTTCGTGACATATCGCTTTTCGAGATTAATAATATGACTATATACCTGTAAACTATGGATAAAATAATTCAACAATTTGATGATAACTTCATTCCTGGTGAGATATTCGATATCAGTGTTTCGAATGTAGCCACTGAGATGGCTTCCGTCACTGACAGTTCCCTTGTCTTTGATGAAGACGCGGATATTCAGACTACGCCTGTTCCCGGAAAAAACGGTATGGCATACGTCAATTTTGGAGAGGATAACCAACTTCCTTTTGAAATAATAAAGATGATAGGTGTTGATGAAGTGATGAGTCAGAACAAACTGTTCAACGTTATCACTTGCTATGGTGCCGGACTAAAGTATATGGATGTCGATACAAAAGCCCCGACAACTCATCCTGAGATTAAACGATGGTTGGTGCGAAACAGCCTTCCATTGTTCCAGCTCGAGCAGGCTACAGACATGAAGTATTTCTTCTTCTGTGTGTCGGTAATCATTCTTTCTCAGGACGGACAAAAGATAAACCGCTTGATACACAAAGAAGCCTGTTATTGCCGCTTCGAAAAGGCAAGAAACGGCAAAATCAATCATGTGATTTATGCCAATTTCCGCCAGAACGCTTCTCTCAGCGATAAGGATTACGAAGTTATTCGCTTGCTTGATCCGCGTGACCCTATGGGTGACCTTATGGTGCTGATGGGGCGTGAACCAGGGCGTGACGGGCAGACTAAAGTTAGAACTACAGAACGTAAGTTTGCTATCCTTGTACGTTTCCCGACTCCGGGATATCAGTATTACCCGATACCTTACTACACAAGTATTTTCCGTGGCGACTGGTACGACATCAAGCGACTTATCGGAAAGGGCAAGAAGGCAAAGCTACGCAATCATGCCAGCGTGAAATACCAGGTTGAAGTACACAAGGATTACTGGAGTAACATTTGTGCAGAGGAACATATCACAGATCCGCTGCAGAAAATGGAGCGCATCAAAAAGGAGAAACAGAATATCAAGAATTTCGTTTCCGGAATAGAGAACTCCGGCAAGGTTTGGATAACCGGTTACTACATTGATCCGAACGGACGCGAGGTTAAGATGGTTCGTATCAATGTCATCGAAACAGGCAAGGAAGGTGGCGACTGGAGTGAGGATATTCAGGAAGCCAGTAATATCACTTGTTATGGCGACAACATCCATCCGAACCTTGTAGGTGCCACTCCTGGCAAAAGTCAGAGTAACAACTCTGGATCTGACAAGCGCGAGCTGTTCACTCTCAAACAAGCACTTGAGATACCTTTCCACGACCTTATGAATATTCCTCATAATATCGTGATTGAGTATAACGGCTGGGGCGAAAAGGTTTATCCTGATGTACCTATGGTTCTGCTTACTACTCTTGACCAGAATACCGATGCAAAGATGAAGACAGCTTCAGATCTTGAAAGTAAATCCTAAAACATATTACCATGGCAATAGTATTTTCACAAGAATTATTCGAAAAGATTTGTTCCTCGGCTACTAATTCAACTGCCGAGGTCTATGATATGATAGCTCCTCACCTCGAGGACACTCTGCAGAGTATTAATGTCGAGCTGCTTGGCACAATGGCAGATAAACTTGATACT
Source organism: uncultured Bacteroides sp. (assembly GCA_900544075.1). Lineage (GTDB taxonomy): Bacteria > Bacteroidota > Bacteroidia > Bacteroidales > Bacteroidaceae > Phocaeicola. The sequence continues at coordinate 2,977 of UQTJ01000050.1, read as the reverse complement.
GTTCCCGGTCTTGAACAGGCAGTAACAAAATTGGTCTGTTTGCGTACTTATGCCGAGCAGATCCCGGAACTTGACCTTGTGCTTACACCTACAGGCTTTGGCATTGTATCAAACCAAAACCTTGCTCCGGCTTCTGCTGATAGAGTAAAGAACCTGCTGCAGAAAGTGACTAATGCGTATGAGGACACTTACGACAGGTGTATTGAACTGCTTGTTGGTACAGATTGGGCTGATACAGCGCAAGCGCGTATCAATATCCCGAATCTGATTTATACCGCCAAGCAGCTGAAGATGTACGTTGATTTCCCTTCTTCAGATATACATCGTTCTAAACTCGTTGAGTTCCGAACAAAGATGTATCATGCTGAAGAAAAACTTATGCAACGCGTATCGGCCGAGTTCTTCGATCATATACTTGAACAGGCTCGACACAATACTTTCACTAAAGAAGAATCCGCCATGGCAGACTACATGTGTCGGTTCATTGGTTTCTGCATTGCCTCTAATTGGTCTGCAGCAAAATCAATGCTCGAGCGCATAGAGAATTTTGCAGAAAGACAACTGGATGCTTTTTCAGCCTATAAGAATTCGGATGCATACAAGGTTAAACACTTTGAGAATTATCAGAATGAGCAAGAAGATTCCACATACTTTTTCGGATAGGGTTCTCGACTTCAGGTTCCCGACTGCATGGCAGCTGCTCAACCAGGAACAGTTGAGATATGTGTTCTTTGCCATTACATTGTTCGCTCCGGCAAAGGCAAAGACATATATCTTCATGCGCTTTACAGGCATTCGTATGAAGAAGAAAGTCAAGGGTGGTTGGCTGTGTACTTTTCGCATAAGCTGGCGAAAGAAACTAAGGTTCATCATACACGATTGGCAGATCTGTAGCTTTATCCGTCAGCTTGATTATATCTCCAAGCCGAACGGATATCCGGTCAGACTTGACTGCATAGCCGGACGATATGCTATCGATGCTATGTTGCATGGTCTCAGCTTCGAAGATTACCTCTGTTGTGAGAACCATTACCAGGGCTATCTGTACTCGCAGGATATCAATCATCTTAAATCCCTGTATAGTTTCCTTTATAAGAAACATCCGGGATTGAAAGGTACTCTGAAGGCATTCTTTTCACGCCCAAAAGAATACGAACTTATGTCGGTTTTCCTTTGGTGGGGTAGTATAAAACTGTATTTCTCATCGATGTTTCATCATTTCTTTCAGCCTATCCAGAGCATGGGCGACACTGATCAGCCGGAGATACCCGACCTGATGGGTGCGATGAACGCTCAGATACGCGCCTTGACAGGTGGCGATGTCACTAAAGAAAAAGAAGTTCTGCAGATGGACTGCTGGCGTGCCCTGACAGAACTCGATGCTAAAGCACACGATATTCAAGAACTCAAATCAAGACAGAAAAATGGACGCAATTAATTTCTTTGACGGACACGAATATTTTAAAGATATGGCAGAAAAGAATAAGCTGGCTAAAGCCAACGCTTTCTTTCCGTGTTCCTGCAGTGGAATAAATTCACTCCAGGATGTACTCGAGAATTTCCGCAAGCAGTCTGCTTTCGTCTGTATCGATGATACAAACGATGCATCAACTGAACAGATAGGTGGTGGATGGTTCAAGAAACGCACCTTCACGGTGTTTCTTCTCATCCGCTATAAATTCGATGACATGAAAGACCGTGCCGAGAAACTAGATATCTGCAGACAGATATTCAGACAGTTTCATTCTCGCATGATCCGTGACAAATATCTGTATGAGGATATGGATAAATCATTCCTCAATGTGTCACGAATATATGCCCGCGAGCTAGGTGAGTATTTCATTTCCGGCTGCACAGGGCTGTATTTTATGACTGAGATTTCGGAACCTATTAATCTATGTTATAAGGAGGACGAATGGGATGGCTAAAGGTTGGCATGGTATAAAGAGTGGTTGGCATAGTTACGACTCTAAAGAAAAACAGAGGAGATCTGAGAATGCCACTCCTGAAGACCGATTGAAATATATGAATGCCTGGTCAGACATGATGATAAATATCTGGCGTGAGAAGATTGAACGACTACATGTTATAGATACTTATAGGTTACATCAACAAATAAGTGAGAATGTTGCAGGCTCTCCTGACTTTGCTACCATTCAGCATAAATTTATGCAGTATGGTATTTATCAGGATTGCGGTACTGGTGTTGGTTACAAAAGAGGAAATCAAGGATATCTTGAGGTTCTTGATTGGAGTTATAGAGAAGAGAACAGGCTTGATGTTCCTCGTAAAAGAGGACCTGGTTGGGGAGGTGGTTATACCTCAGGAGAAACAAGATATCCTCGTGAATGGTTCTCTCGCCCATATTTTGCATCAGTTATGGTGCTAAAAGAACAGATGGCATATATGTATTCCGAAGAGTTTTGCGGTTTGATTGTTGATGCAATTCAATACAACGAAAGAGTAAGAGGTACTTCTATGCGCAATCGTCTTTGGGGTTCACACTGGAGAAACAAGAATAAATACTCTTATTGATGTCTTTTTGTAAACTAGCTTGGTAAACTTAACATTGTAAAAACTAAAAATTATGGCAACAAAAACTTTCGAAGAACTAAAACAAATGGCTATTCAGATTCGCGATGAGAAGACGAACAAACAGAATACGGCCACAAGAATAGGTACACAGATGCTCGAGCATTTGAACAAGCTCGAGCAGGAGTATTATGATAAAACGACTCTTGATAAGAGAGTTACAGAGCTAAATATCTCTGAATTATACAAGACACAAGGTATTGGCGGAACCAACAAATACGACCTTGCAACCGCAATTGCTCAAGTTGAGGGGAAATACAGGGTACAAGGGCTGAAGGTTTCATTTATTAATGAGAGTAATAACACTGAAAGCTGGGTGTATAATTATACTACTCAAGTTTCGGATTTAGATATTAAGAAGTGAATTTGCACAAAAAAAGGCTTT
>UQTJ01000049.1 GCA_900544075.1 uncultured Bacteroides sp. | reverse complement strand
TTCAATCTGTAATATTTTTACTTTTGCAATTCTATTTTGAGACAGCCTCTTTTTTATACGCCTCACAAACCTGTCAACTTAGTCAGGAATCAATCTTCAAACTGACAACTATTTTCAGTACACTTCAAACGCTTAAACGTTTACAATAAAACGCCTAAGCGTTTGAAGTAAAACTCTTAGGCGTTTTGATTGAAACGCACTTGCATTCTCACACAAACACAAGTACGTTTTTTCAGACAGATAAAATTAAAATACCTATTAAATTCTCATTTTATTCATACAGAATATTTTCTCGTTTTATGGGGAAAGTAAATTCAAGCAGGACTAGCAAGCAAATTCATTTGATTTTCAAAATCTTATCATAAATCTTCTTTCCGTCTTTATTTACCACCTTCATACTTATTTTACCATCAGACAAATCTAACCGCACAGCAGAATCATATCCCTGTTCAAGCATAGGAAAAGTATTTTCTACCGTATTAGGTGCGTGATAGAAAAAACGATGAGTATGTCCGGAAACCAGTAAATCCACATCCGCCTTGTTCAACAAAGGCAAAAAAGTATCACGAACCTCCTTCCAGCCCCAGAAAACATTTTTCTTTGCTTCTTCTTCCGGAATCGCCAAAGGGAAATGACAAATCACAATATGATACCGAGCCTTTTTATATTCCTTACTCTTCACCAACGCTTCCAGCCACTTCCGTTGTTCCACCCGATAAGCAGAATAATCAGTAAAACCAGCATACACTGGATGAGAGTCAGCCTTATCTTCTCCACAATCGAGCATTACAACCATCACATCTCCCAATAAATAACTTCCATACACTTTTCCGTCACTTTTGGGAAAATAAGAAGGAAATGTGCGTGCCAGATTACCACGGGTTTCATGATTGCCACGAACCACTTCAAAAGGAACAGATGATGCAAAAAGTTTTACGCTGGTATCGATAAATGCCGAAAAAGGATTTTCATTACTTGACTTTTCCATATAATTCATCATATCTCCTGCATAGAAGAAAGAAGTACAAGTCTGATAATCACAATAACGCAATAGCTTCTCTAATAGCTCTGGACGGTTATGAATATCGCTGGTAATGAAGATACTCGCTCCTTTCTGATGAGGGTCAATGGTTTTAAACGAATACCATTTTGAAGTCAAACTATCTCCAAACACCACTTTATAAGGCTGAAAAGACTTGACTTCTTTTGTACAAATACGATATTCATACTCTGTTCCAGCCTTTAAATCTTCAGTACGAATCTTAAAGAATTGTGCATCCGCATTTCTCAATCCATGAGCAGTCTCATAATAGCTCTGTGAAGCAGAGCTACCCCGCTCCCGCACTTCCAACTTGGAAAAAGAAGACTTTGAAGTATGGAATACAACCGTAACTCCATCTTGTCTCATTTCTTGCAAATAAGGACCGTGGTCTATCTGAAAAGAAGACTGACCAGATACATTCATACCCAATCCCCACATACATAGAAACAAAAATCTTTTCATAGCCTCACAAAATTATCAATATTCCACCTTGTAATCCTTACGAATCTTCTCCCCTTTCCAAGCCTTTTTTGTTGTCCAGTCTGCCGGTTCATCTGTCCAGAATGGATTATCGGCCGGAAGTCCTAAAGGCAGAAAGCTTAAAGTTGCCATGTACAAACTTCCAGTAGAAGTATATCCATCCGCAGCTTCCGGCTGATGACCGTTAAATCCTAAAACCAGCCATCCCTCTTTATCAAAATTCTGATTGCCCTCATACATATTACGATGTACGGCTGTCAACGCACAACGCACCTGAGCCGGCTTAATAAATTCAGGCAATTTTTCCCGAAGAGCCGCATCGGCCAATGACTGGAAGGCAGCTGTACGATAAGTTACAGAACGTCCAAAAGCCGGATAAGTCCCATCAGGGCCTATGATACGTTCACAAAACTCTGCATGGCGAACCATACGACGCAAAGCTTGTTCGTATTCTTTCTGGCTAGCCCAGCGGAAAGGAACCAATGTTTCCAGCATAGCCACCATCATAGGATTCAACACATACGAGTTATAGTAATCCATACTGAACTTACTGCCATCGCTATACCATCCGTCACCGACATACCATTCCTGGATTTTATTTTTTGAGACACGAAGACGAAACTGGTCAGCTTTTTCTCCCTGCTGGAGCAAGAAGGATTCTGTCAATCCCGTAAACAACAGCCAGTTATTATATGCTCCCGTTCTGTCGCGCAGGGCTTTGAAGGAATCAATATAACGCTGCTTGGTAACCTCATCCAACGGTTTCCACAGTGCTTCGGGAGCACGCAGGAAAGCATGAACCAAATAAGCCGCATCCACAATAGGCTGTGCATGTTTGGTAAAATTCAGTTTATCGGGAGAATTGGGATCTACCGCATTCTTCAAACCTTTCAGCACCTCTTCCCGCATCTGCTTGCGCAACTTACCTTCTTCAGTATCATCATCGGGCAAAGCCAGCCAGGGAGCCACTCCAGCCAGCGTACGGCCCACTGCCTCCAAATGCGTCATTTCATCATACCCCTTCGTTTCGCCACTAGCTGTCTCAACCGGCATATTCTTGTGCAGTGTACCTTCTGCCAGATTATGAATTACAGGATAAGAAATTTTCCAAAGCCATTTCACCCACTGAGCACGGTCCTGAGCACCGGTTGTCTGCTCAGCCACTACCTCTTTCTTTTTGTTACGCGCCTGTACATCAGAAACTGTACACAAAAAAGCCACTAATAATAGCCCAACTAAAAAATAAAATTTCCGCATATTCTTTTAAATATTACTTTTTCCTACAAATTTAATAAAAACATACTCAGTTCGCCAAATCCGGCAAACCGAGTATGAATTTTCAGCTAAAATAAAGATTGCCCATTCAACAATAAATCATATCGATAAAGAGCTTCTAAGAAATAATAATCCGCATACGTCAAAGGTACATCTATCTCAGAATTCTGCGGAATTGCCCCCGTGCTATGCATCAGAATAAAATTACCATTCTTTCCTAATTCTGCACGATATTTTTTGCTTCCCAATGAATGCAAAATAGTTTTAGCGCCTTCCAGGTATTTGGCACTTTGGCTGCCTTTCACATAGGTACTCAGTTCCAACAAGGCAGAAGCCGTACATGCTGCAGCAGAAGCATCACGGTAGTTAGTAACTACATTATTGGCATTTGAACGCACACCCGGGGTATATCCCGGCTGGTGTGCATTGAAATCCCACCATGCCACTTTATCGGAAGGAAGATTCGGGTGATTCAAATAAAAATCAGCCATCTTCTCAGCCGTTTTCAAGAAACGCGGGTCTTTTGTTTCACGATAGCACATCGTAAACCCGTAGATACCCCATGCCTGTCCTCTTGACCAGGCTGAGTTGTCAGAATATCCCTGAGAAGTTTCCCCTTTAATCGGTTTTCCTGTTTCTTTGTCATAATATACAATATGGAAACAGCTATAATCATCACGTACCTGATTTTTCATCGTATTTTCCGCATGAGAAATAGCTACCTTTCGGAAAGAATCATCACCTGTCACCTTAGAAGCATAAAACAGCAGTTCCAGATTCATCATATTGTCAATAATGACAGGAAAATCATATACCTTGTCACCATGCCAGGAACGGAATCCATTCCAAGACTGAATCACTCCTGCCTTCGGACGGAAACGCGTACAAAGTGAACGTGCTGATTCCACTAGAATGTCTTTATATTCGGGCTTTGGCTCAAACCGGTTAGCATTTCCATAGCTGCAATACATCATAAAACCTATATCATGATTATCTGTAAAGGTTTTCATAGGTTCCATTTTTTTTGTGTAGACCAAAGCGGAATCCTGCAGAGGCTTATTATCAAGGTATTCAGAAATATACCACAGAGAACCAGGGAAGAAACCGGCCGTCCACAAATAAATGCTTCCCTTTGAAACCGTACCATCTTTACGCAGACTATGCGGCATCACTCCTTTCCCTTCTTTTCCTTGAGCCGGAGTCTTCAGCATCAATTCATATTGTCGGGCTGCAAACTCCATATTTTCCCGAACAAATGTTTTTTCTACATCCTGCGCCTGGGAAAATCCCAGGGCGCAGAAACTTAAAGCAATAGTCAGTATCGTTTTCTTCTTTTTCATGGTTTTAGTGTCAATTTATCAAATAATACTCTGTCTATATTACCATCCAGGATTTTGTTCTCCCAGATTAGGGTTACTCTCATATTCTTTTGCCGGAAGAGGCCATAAGTAATCACGTTCATTAAACACACGATTATAACGAGGCCCTCCTAAAAGATCATCATAAGTGAAATTCAATTTTTCCTCGCAGAGTCCCCAGCGTTTTAAATCCCCAAAACGGTGTCCTTCACATGCTAACTCAATCGCTCTTTCATGCACAATACGTTCAAAAATCTCCTCCTTAGTAGAAGCTCTCAAATAATCTGGTCCACCAGTTCTTGATAAGGAAGGCATCTTTACATCATCACGTTCATTACGAACACGATTAATCAATGCAATAGCCTCATCAGATTTGTCCATTTCGTTATAACATTCAGCCAGCATCAGCAATACATCTGCATAACGAATCAACGGGAAATTAATAGGCACATGTTCACGATTGGTCAAAGTACCATTCATGTCACCTTCTGGCACAAATTTCCGCCACAGATAATCATACCAACCACGATTGTTGCGGATTTGCCCTTTGTTCTCATTGGTACCCGGAGCCACTACAAACTCCATCATTTTCGGAACTGTTCCATTGCATCCATAATACTGAGAATAAGGAGTAATCAATGTCATCTCCATTCTTGGGTCACGCTGCTCATACATTTGACGAAGCATGTCTTTCTTTTTAGGATATTGCGCAACCGTTCCATCCTCTTCACTCAAAGTAGCTAAAAAGGTTTCTTTCTGAATTGCCGGTGAAGAAGTAAATCCTGGAATCCAATCTTCCCAACTAAAAGGAGACCCGTCATTGTTCTCATACATATCTGCCAATATATCGGTAGGAATACAGTTATTCCATCCACCTCCATAGGAAGAACGGCTTCCCAGACGAAGGCCAAAGGCCATTCCATATTCTGTTCCTGTCCCTCCCATATTCTGAATAGCAAAAATCATTTCATTGCTGGAATCTCCTTCTGGTGTAAACAATTTAGCATAACTATGATACAATCCATAATTATATCCTCTTCCATCCGGGTCATTTACAATTTCTTCAAAGTCGGCCGCAGCTCCAGGATAATCCTTTGCATACAGTTTCACTTTTCCTCGTAAAGCAACAGCAGCTCCTCGGGTAGCACGCCCGTATTCCGTCTGTTCCCAATGCACCGGCAACACATTGATAGCTTCCTGCAAATCATCCAAAATAAACTTCCGTGTTTCTTCTACAGTAGAACGAGGTTTCTTCATCTCCATATACTCTTCTTCTGCTACGGTAGTTTCATCATACAAAGGTACCCCACCATAAAAATCTAACAGATGGAAATAATACAATGCACGCATAAATTTAGCTTCTCCCTTATAGATGGCTTTTTGTTCTTCCGGCATATCTACTCCATCAATATTCCGAAGCAAAGCATTCGCCCGTGCAATACCTCCATACGTATCTTTAAATTTATTTTCTATCACCGAGGTACGGTCTGTATAAGTGCCTTCTATCACAGTTTCGTTCATTCCATACCCAATCTCTCCCAGTCCATCTTGCCAGAAATACGCTCCAAATACGTTTTCTTTTTTCATCTGGTTATAAATACTCATCATTCCCTGATGAGCATGATTTTCCGTTTTCCAAAACGTTCCCGAATTCAACTTATCATGCGGAAGCTGGTCCAAATCAAAACAGCCAGTAAGCAACCCCGCAGCAGCGAACAATAATATATATTTTTTCATATCACAAATCTTATTTAAAATGACACATTAAGTCCGAATGATGCCTGACGCATGGAAGGATAAGTAAATTTATTTGTCTCCGGATCCATACCAGCATAATCAGTGAAAGTAAAGAAGTTTTCCAAACTACAGAACAAACGTACCCTGCTCAGGGAAGCTGCTTTCACCCATTTTTCAGGCAGTGTATATCCCAACTGGATATTGCGAATTTTAAAATACCGCTTATCTGTCTGCCAAAGCGTACTAGCACGGGTATTACGTCCATCTCCTGTCAACAATCTTGGGAAAGTAGCATCTGTAACTCCCTTATGCCAACATCCATCTGCAACTTCCTGACTAATTTGATTTCCATAAGTTACATAAGTAGAACGCATGGTAGTATATACCTCTTTCTGGCTACCTGTACCAGAAAGCACGGTAGAGAAATCAAAACCCTTCCAATCAAATCCTAATGTAAAGTTATACATCAAACGAGGAGTGTCGCCATAGCCTAAAGGTACTCGGTCATCATCATTAAAGATACCGTTTCCATCCATATCCTTATATAATACATCTCCTAATTCTGGTCTTTTATATGTTTGGAAAGGATTTACCTGTTTACCATCTTTTCCTATAGGAGCATTATCTACCAAAGACTGCACATAATCCAAGTCCTCTTGTGTCTGTACGATACGGTCGGCCACCAATATATACTGTACATTGATTGGATAACCTTCTTTTATCATCTTACTTCCACTAATGCTAGGTTCATCTCCTTTAAACTTCGTCACCTTATTATTTACGAAAGTCATGTTCATGCCTACATTGTAATGGAAGTCATTAATTTTATCAGCCCAATTCAATGTCAGTTCAAAGCCTTTATTTACGACTTTCGCACTATTTTGAGTAGGAATTGAAGCATCACCATGTACCAGCGGTGCAGGCAAATTAATCAAAATATCCGAAGTCTTTTTATAGAAGTATTCCAATGTACCTGACAGACGGTTATTCAAAACAGCAAAATCTGCAGCCACGTTAGTCACTGCCGTACTTTCCCATGTCAAGTTTATATTGGCCAACGATGTCTGTGCCATACCAATTTGCAGTCCATCGTTTAACACATAATTAGCCTGAGCATAAGAAGGAACAGACTGATACTCAGATGCCAGGTAATTATTTCCCAATTCACCGTAAGATGCACGTAACTTCAAGGCATCCAACCATCCTTTTGTACCTTCCATGAATGCTTCCTGATCCATACGCCAACCTGCAGAAACAGACGGGAAATATCCCCAGCGATTATTTTTTGTAAAACGAGAAGAAGCATCTGCACGCAAATTCAATTCTAACAAATACTTATCTGCCCATCCCAGGTTAATACGTCCGAAGAAAGAGCGCATAGCCCATTCCGAATGAGAACCACTTGTAGTTGATTCGCCTGTAGCACCATTAATCACATCCACAGAAGAATCAACCCAGTCATAGCGCTGGGCACTGAAACTACGGTCACGCCGCATTTCCTGACTGGCACCAAACATCGCATTCAAATCCAAACGGTTATCCAGGAATCTGTTTTCATAACGTATCACTCCATCCATAAAGATACGTTCTATCTTCCGGTTGTCATTAGACACATAATCCCGACGACTGTCCTTCTGCACAATCTGGTCTGTGGCAAAGTTCCACATATCAAGCAGATTCGTCTTTTTCCAATTGTCCTTATCGGTCAATTCGTATGAATACGAGCCAGAGATACTCAGTCCTTTCAAAGGAGTAATTGTTCCAAAAAACTGTGCCTTGAAATTGCGCTCCTTTTTTTCTCCGATTTCCCGGTATAGTTTTTGCAATGGATTATTTGCCTGAGGGTCATCCTCCGGATTCTGCATACCACCAAACCGTCCGTCATGACGCAGCACCATGCCAGGTGTACTGGCCACTCCGTATGTGAACACATCATCCACACGGTCTTGTCCCATATCAATATTGGCCAAATAGCCATTTAAACGAGTTCCTAAGGTCAACCATTTAGTCGGACGAAGTTCCAAATTAGTACGAAAACTATATCTTTCATAACCGGCATTTTCCATCACACCCGGATTGTTATTATATCCAAAAGAGGTATAATAAGATGCCTTTTCCGAACCGCCGCTTACAGATAAATTATGGTTTGTTGCCACTCCAGTACGGAACACCTCATCTATCCAGTTTGTATTCGGATATTTCAAAGGATTTTGCCCAGCATCATCTCTCCAGGCCTTAATAGTTTCTTCAGAAAAACGTGCAGGTTTATTACTATTTACATAGGCTTCGTTCATCAATTCCATATAAGTAGCATAATCTGACACTGGATCAATCGTCTTGCCAATAGATTCCAAAGAAACATAGCCTGTATAATCAATATTAACCTTTCCCTGTTTTCCTTTCTTGGTTGTTATCAAAATAACTCCATTAGCAGCACGTGAACCGTAAATGGAAGCCGAAGCGGCATCTTTCAATACAGTCATGCTTTCCACATCCTGAGGAGCCACTGTATTGATATTACTTTCCACACCATCGATAATCACCAAAGGAGAAGAATCGTTCAGGGTACCTTGACCACGTACTAGAATACTTCCATTATCATCCCCCGGTTTATTGCTTGAAGAAGTAACAGACACACCGGCAGCCATACCTGCTAATCCAGAAGAAAGGTTGGTAATCGGACGTTTCTCTGCAATTTCTCCCATATCGACTGAAGATACAGAACCTGTCAAGTTCACCTTTTTCTGGGAAGCATAACCTACCACTACCACTTCATCTATCAACTCCGTATCTTCAGCCAGCTTAACTGTAAAATTAGTTTTATTTCCAGTCTTGATGGTCTGTTCCTTATAACCAATGTAGCTAATGACTAATTCCGCATTCTCTTGTACGTTATTTAGCGTAAAGTTACCATCCAAATCGGTGATAATACCTTGAGAGGTTCCTTTCACTAATACATTTGCACCGATAATCGGTTCACCAGCTTTGTCCGTTACGGTTCCAGTCACAACACGACCACTTTGTTGCAATACCATATAAGAAGAATCTGAAAGTTTTTCCATAGAAGAAAAAGATTCAGCATAAGCTGTGCTGCCTATCCAACACAAAGCTCCTCCCAAAAGCCAACAAGAAAGGCTTCCATACGACGTGCGTTTTTCTTTTTTAGATTGATACATAAAACTTAATTATTTTAAGGTTTTGTGCAAAACTAGAAAATACATCCATCAGACAGGATACATTTGCGTCCAAACAAAAACACACGTCTGTCTAGTCTTTGAGTTTTAACACTAAGCGAAATACTTAAAATCAGAACCTTACACAGAAATGTAGCTTGATTTGGACAACGAAGCCCCCTCTTTTCTCTGATTTAGTCCTATTTTTGTATCTATTCAAAATACTATAAGAACATGAAAACATTACGCACATGGACATTGGCAACTTACTGCTGTATCGGAAGTGTACTTCTTGCACAAGAGCCCTCGTATTCTACACAAGAAATTCTGAAAGACTTGGAATTTTTCAACGGATGGGAAGCCTCGCAGCTTGCCCCCAATTTCAAGAAAAAACAATTAACCAATTTCCGTAGTCCCTTAATGAGGCAACTTGCCGAAAACATGATAGAGGGGAACTATCAGAAAGAATACCGGTTGAAAACTTACAGGCCAATAGCTTCCAACAAAATCCTCCAAAACAAACTAAAGTTATCAGACGGATATAGCCGTTATGAAAACATCACCGGTATGTATCTGGAGAAAGGAGAGAATGTAGTATTGGTAGGCGACATGCACGGAAGAGAAATCAACCTGCTGATTCCAGACTGGATGCGACAGCCTACACCAGGATTTGCCCCCACCAAAGATCCGGAAGGATGGGAGCTGAAAAAGCAGGTCATTGCCTTGCATGAAGGAGTCAACGTGATTCATGTAGAAAAATCCGGAAATGTCTACATAGACTACTTTGCCGATGACCCTGAAACTGCCCCTGGTGTTACAATCCATTTTGTGACAGGAAAAGTAAACGGCTACTTTGATGCCGAGACACAAACAAATGAAGATTGGAACAAGCTTCTTGATCAGGCCGTCAGTCCGGTAATGGATGTCAAAACCCGCTACATGCAACTTGCCTATCCTGTAGAGTTCCTGAAAAAATTCGATTATGGAAAAGGTAAGGAGCTAGCTCAGGCATACGATCAAATCATGACTCAGCAGTATGAGTTCTGTGGAGCTTTAAAATACAACCGTGTACCCGAAAAGCGAATTCTAGCCCGTGTCAACTTCAACTATTTCATGTTCCGCGACGGTGATGGTGTAGCCTTCCTCGGTAATGAAAGCACCATGAAATCAGCATTAGGGCCGGACATCTACAAGGACTGGGGAGTAAATCATGAAATCGGACACGTTATGCAGATGAGTCCACAACTCACTTGGGGAGGTATGACAGAAGTAAGTAACAACCTGTTCACCATGTATGTGGCCACACTCGCAGGACAACCCAGCCGCTTGTCAAAATCAAAAAACTACGACAAAGCATTTAAAGAAGTGCTTGAGGCGGAAAAGAAACCATTCATCATGTGCGTGGGTGATCCATTTCAAAAGTTGGTACCATTCTGGCAACTATACTTATATGCTAAAGAAAAGGGATACAACGATTTTTACGCTGACTTGATGGAATATATGCGAAACCACCCCCACAAAGGTACGGGAAACGCTTCCATTCACAATATGTATGAATTCGCCAAAGTGTCCTGCGATTTACTGAAAACCGACTTGACCGATTTCTTCCAAGCCTGGGGATTCTTTGAAACCGGTAAATTTCATATAGGCGACTATGCTGACTATAATTTTGATGTGACTCCACAAATGGTGGAAGACACAAAAGAATATATTGCCTCAAAACATTATCCAAAACCTCAAAAGGATATCACACGGCTGAGTGACTAAATACGAAGCATCTTACATAATTTAATAGCATAGACAAATGAAAAATCATCCTGAAAAACAAAACACTACAAGCAAAATCCTCACATTCATTTTTGCTTGCTTATGCGTATTCTCCGCTTTCGGAAAAACGGAGATACAACCCCACCACCCCCGGCTGCTCTTCACGACCACCGAAGAAAAAGCCGTAAAGAAACTCATCAAGAAAGACCCTCTGGCTAGACAATTGGCCGCATTTCTCAAGACAAAAGCGGACTCCATAGCAGAAGCCCCACAAATTCCTTACAAAATGGACAAGTATGGCAACATGCTTTGGACATCAAGAGCCTACGTACTGCGTTTGGGAACTCTCTCATTAGCTTACCGTCTGTATGGAGAACAAAAATACCTGGATGCAGCCAACAAAACACTGCTCTGGGTTTGCGGCTATAAGGACTGGGATCCCAAACATTATCTGGACACAGCAGAAATGACCACAGCCGTCGCCATTGCTTACGACTGGCTGTTCGATGCCCTTCCAGAAACTACCCGCAAAATAATCAAGGGAAGCATCTATAAAAATGCGATTTCCAACGTATTACGGGAATACGAGAAAGGCGGTCCCGGAAGCTGGGCTAAAAGAGAAACTAACTGGAATGTAGTATGTAATACAGGAATGACTTTGGGAGCACTGGCCGTAGCAGAAGATTATCCAAAGGAAACAGCAACAATCTTGGAAAATGCTGCTCGCTACATGCCTAACTGCCTGAAACACTTTGCCCCCGATGGAGTGTGTTATGAAGGACCTGCTTACTGGGGATACACTAATAGTTATCTTTCTTTATATTTAAAAGCCGTCAGTGACAACGGGGGAGACCAAGGAGGCATAGGAGAGCTACCGGGAGTATCACGTACCGCTCTTTTCTATAAACGTACGCTGACTCCCTCCGGACAACGTTTCAACTTTGGGAACGCCAGCACTGAAGAAGTTATGAACACACCGGCCTTCTTCTTTTTCAGCCGGAGGTATCAGCAACCGGAAGTAGCAGAATGGTTCCGGAAAGAAATAGAAAAAACTATCAAACAAAACCAACCCATACACCAACTTTTCTTTCTATCATTGCCTTGGTTCAATCCGGCATCCCCAACTCAGAACGAAAATATTCCGTCACTGGAAGTATACCACAATAGTATCAACGATTTAGTTGTACTTAACGGAAACCGAAAAGAAAAAGGCTCCGTCTTCCTCGTAGCCAAAGGCGGACTGCCCAATCAGGCACACCAGCAGATGGACTGCGGCACATTTATCATCGAAAGTGATAGTGTGTGCTGGACAGAAGACTTGGGGGCTGATGATTACGCCTTACCTGGCTTCTGGGATGGAAAACCAGGAGGAGACCGCTGGAAATACTTCCGCAACAACAACTTCTCACATAATACATTGAATATTGACAGACAACCACAATATGCCAACGGTAAGGCTTTCGTATGTGAAGAAAATACGCATACAGCACACCCCTATGCCCGACTGGATCTCTCAGAAGTATACAAAGTACAGGCTCACAAAGCGTTCCGTAAATTTACGCTAATCAATGACCATACTATCGAAGTAGAAGATGAAGTGGAACTACGAAATACATCCTCTACCGTTTTTTGGACCGCAGCGACAAAAGCCGAAGTTACAATAAATGGCTCAGTAGCACAGCTTCAAAAAGACGAAAAAGTATTTTATTTTCGAATTCTTTCGCCCGAAGGAGCTACGTTCCAGACCTACCCCGCCTATAATACTTACCCTGGTGAAAAACCAATTAAAGGTATTACGATGTTAGAAATTGCCTGCCCTGCACAAGGTGGGAAAGCTAAAATTACAGTAGAAATGAGCAGTAAAAAATAATAACAGCCCTTTTAGATTAAAAAAACATAAAGCTAAATCAATTATGAAAATCGCTTTACGCTTAATTTTGACAATTTTCCTGCTGACAGGAATACAAAGCCTTCAAGCCAAAGATGATACACAAACGTTTCACGGCTTATATGCCGATGAATTACCTATGGTGTGGGATGAAGGTATCCCGTTAGGCAACGGAATCATGGGTACATTAATCTGGCAAAAAGGGGAGAACCTCCGTTTAGCACTAGATCGTGCTGATTTGTGGGACCTTCGCCCTGTCAAAGAATTCTCGGGTCCCGATTATTCTTACTACTTTATACAGGAAGCCGTAAGAAAGAATGATTTAAGCGAAGTGTATAAACGCATTGACGCACGAACTAGTCAGGATATTGCTCCCACAAAGATTCCAGCTGGGGCTATTGAGTTTGGCATCCGAAAACTAGGAGAAATAGAGAGTGTGGAACTTGATGTCCACAAAGCTATTTGCACAATCAAATGGAAAAACGGGACAAAAGGAGAGTTCTTTACAGGAGCAACCGATAAGATGGGACATTTCAAATTTACCCATCTTCCAGACACTTTATCTATTTTTTTCCAACGTCCACAATTCGAACTAGAAAAAGGAATCAAAGAGTCTCGGAATTCCTTATCCCGTTTAGGATACAAAAATGGAAAAGTAAAAGAAAAAGGAAATTCCATCTGCTATCATCAAAAATTATATGGCAAAACAGCTTACGAAGTTGTACTTAAATGGACGTATACCGACAAGCAGACTTTAGAAGGTACTTACTGCCTGACAACGCAAGGTACATGGTACAGTGAACCGGAAAGCGCAGAAAATCTGATGAAGAAATATACGGAAAACTTTGATGCTGCACTCTCTGCACATCAGCAATGGTGGCAAGACTACTGGAGCCGTTGCCGTATCACCCTGCCAGACAAAATACTCGAAAGACAATGGTATCTGGAGATGTATAAATTTGGAGCAGCTTCCCGAAAAGATGCTCCACCTATCTGTCTGCAAGCTGTATGGACAGCCGACAACGGCCAAACTCCTCCCTGGAGAGGCGATTTTCATAACGACCTGAACACACAGCTAAGTTACTGGCCAGGTTATGCCTCCAATCACATGGAAGAATCAGAAGTTTTTACTGACTGGTTATGGAAGATAAAACAGAACAGTGAAAATTATACCAGACAATTCTTCGGGGTGGAAGGTCTGAATGTACCTTGCATATCGACTCTCGATGGTAAAAATATAGGAGGATGGAACCAATATTCCCACCAACCAAGTACATCCGGATGGCTAGCGCATCACTTCTACCTACAATGGAAATATTCCGCAGATAGTCGTTTCCTGAAAGAAAAGGCCTATCCGTGGGTGAAAGAAGTAGCCCGCTACTTTGAAAATATTTCAGAAAAAGGAAAGGACGGTATGCGAAAACTTCCGCTGTCAAGTTCACCGGAAATCAATGATAACCGACCGGATGCCTGGTTTACAGAAACCACAAACTTTGACCTTGCTTGCATTCGCTTTACCTTACAAGCAGCTGGAGAAATGGCCGACAGCCTGAAACTAACCAATGAAGCAGCTCACTGGAAACAACAATTAAAAGAATGGCCAGACTTTGCTACAGACTCCACTGGGCTGACCATTGCTCCTCATTATCCGTTGAAATATACACACCGCCATCTCTCGCATCTGTTAGCTTTCCATCCACTGGGGCTGCTGGATATATCCCAAGGTAAAGATGTAAAAAAACTCCTGGAACGTTCTGTTCATCATTTTGAAGAACAAGGTGTACAAGGATGGGTGGGCTATACCTACACATGGTTAGCTAACATGCAAGCGCGTCTTTTCAATGGAGATGCAGCCTCACGCTCCTTGCATATCTTTATCAAAGCCTTCTGTTCTCCCAACAGTTTTCATTTAAACGGAGACCAGCTTCGGAAAGGGTACTCCGGTTTTACATATCGCCCCTTTACATTAGAAGGAAACTTTGCCTATGCTTCTGCCATCCAAGAGATGCTGTTACAATGTCACACAGGTGTAATACGGGTATTCCCTGCTCTTCCAGAAAGTTGGCAAGAAGCCTCATTCCAGAACATGAGAGCTATAGGAGGCTTTCTGGTCAGTGCTGACTATCAGGAAGGAAAGGTAAAACGTATCTCCATCCATTCTGAAAAAGGAGGATGGATGAAAGTATTCAATCCGTTTACACAAAAAATTGTCATCTGCCAGATGAAAACTGGAGAGACGTTCAATCTTTCTTCTACAGACTAAAACCACCTGATGCGAATTGGATATAATTCAGCCTGAAAGCCATTGTTCCTATTCAGTCTGAAAAAATTAAACGCTACCTCTCTTCTCCCTATACTCCTGAGGAGTTTGATTAAACCGTGCTTTGAAACAATGACGGAAATAGCGAAGGGAATTAAAACCTGCCTGATAAGCTATTTCCGTTATCTGCAAATCCGGATGATTTTCCAGCAAGTCCAACGCATACTTCAAACGTGCATTTAACATAAACTCTGTGGGAGTCATATCGCTAAGCACCTTCAACTTGTTGTATAAAGAACTGCGGCTTACTCCTAATTGACGGGCTAAGGCATTGATATCAAATTCCGGATCCGCCAAATGTTCTTTCACCACGGTTTCCAGTTGGGACAAGAATTTTACATCCATCGGATTCAAAGCCAATGCTTGTATGTCACCCGCAGAATCAACCTCTTCTTTCTTATTCATCTGAAATTTCTGTACCAGCAGTTTACGAGAACGCAGTATATTAGCTATTTTCCCTAATAAAATTTTATGATTAAAAGGCTTTTCAACATAATCATCAGCTCCGCATTGTACTCCTTTTAGTTTACTATCATCAGAAGTCAAGGCAGTAAGTAAAATCACAGGTATATGGCTTGAGTTAAAATTTGTCTTAAGCTTCATACACATCTCTGTACCAGACATGACCGGCATCATTACATCACTTATTATCAAATCAGGATTCTCTTCTAATGCTTTATCCAATCCTTCCTGACCATTCATCGCAATTTTGACCTTATACAACGGAGACAACATGTCTACCAGCACCTGTAACATGTCTTCATTATCTTCTACCAGCAGAATGGTTTGTTTATCCAAAATCTCTTTTGTTTCATCTGCCGGTGAAGCAAGTGAGTCTCCCGATAGTTCAGACATATCCTGCACCGGAATGGTTTCTTCTGCCTCTTCCGCTTCTACATACACCACTCCATCTTCTTCCTGGAAAGGATTCTCCACAGGCAACAAAACAGTAAAAATACTTCCGTATCCCATCACACTTTTTACTGAAATGAGGCCATGATGCAGTTCTACAATACCTTTGGCCAAGGCAAGTCCTATACCACTTCCAGGAGAGGACATCTTTGTATCAGCCTGATAGAAACGGTCGAATACAAATGGAAGAGAGTCTTCCGGAATTCCCTCTCCACTATCAATTACTTTTATCTCAATACCTTTTTCCGTTACTCCAGCGACTAGCTCGACTTTACCTCCAACCAGAGTATACTTAAATGCATTCGACAAAAGATTTGATATAACCTTTCTTAATTGCCTTCTATCCGCCCAGCAACATGCTTCTTCATTGTCTGCCTGGAAAGAGAACGTAATATTTTTCACCTGAGCCTGATTCTGAAATTCTTCAGTCATTTCCCGAAGGAAAGCAATCACATCCAACCGACAAACATGCAAAGTCAATTTGCCACGTTCCATTTTTCGAAAATCCAGCAATTCTGAAATTAACTCTCTAAAATGAAACGTGTTCCTATATATTCTCTGTAGTCGTACACGAAAATACGGAGAAAGAGACGGACTTTGTAAAAGTGCCTCAGTTTGAGAAATAATCAAGGTCAATGGGGTACGAAACTCATGCGAGATATTAGCAAAAAACTGCAACTTAGCTTGTGTTAGCTCTTCATTTTTTTCTTTCTCTAGTTTTTCCTGTGCCAAAGAATGACGCAGATTCAATTTTGTACGCCAATTTCTCAACAGTTCGTACGCAATAACAAATAAGACAAAGAAATATGTCAAATAAGCCCACCATGTATTCCACCACGGACGATGTATGAAAATAGGAAGTTCTATAGTATGCTTGCCATTTTCATCTCCTGCTTCTTTTTCACGAATTACCAATTTGTAATGCCCCGGCTCCAAATTGGTAAATACCAGGTTATGACTATAGGCTGTATTCCAATTCTTATCAAACCCTTCCAAACAATACTCATAGATATTACGCTTGGCACTTTCAATATAATTGTTGGAAGAAAAAGTCAACTGAAGATTGTTCTGATTATAGGCCAGTTCCAGTTTATTCAAGAAGGGAAGCGCCTTTGAAAGTACACTTCCTTCCATTGCGGCTGAAAATTGCCGGTTGTTTACCTCCAAAGCTGAAAAGAAAAGATTATAGGCTGGAGAAGGAGAAAACAAACGGGAAAGACGAAAAGTACTCATTCCTTCGGTTCCTCCTACAAATATTTCTCCATCACGTGTACATAACAAGCCACATCCATCATTCACAGCTGAAAGATGCAGCTGTTTTTCTGCATCCACGATCTTTATTTCACCCGTCTGAAAATGATATACGAATACACCCTTCTCACCGGAAGCCAGTAAAAAGCCATCAGGAGTAACATTCAAGGTATAACAATATCGAAGGTCAATCTCTGAAAAAGGAACAAACCTATCGCTTGAACGATTGTATTTATAAATACCAGATCCAAAAGTTCCAAAATATAAATTCCCAGACTTATCTTCCACAATCTTAGAAACGATAAAACGCCCTAACCCATTTTCACCGTACGAGTAAACTGATTTATCACGGTTATCTTTCAAATTGATACGGACAAGTTTATTGCGTAAGGCCACCCAAACATTCTCACTAGAATCTATAAAAAAGCTAGTACCTTCTACATGCGTTTCTTTTACTTCCGGAAACAAATAATCCACAGAGCCGGATTTTCTGCTTTTCACAAATAATCCATTACTTCCCAGTAAATACAAACTATTGCCTCTCAAAAGGATTTCAGAAAAAGAAACTCCCATTTTTCCCCAGCTTTCTTCCTTACGAATATTCTTGGAAGCAATATCAAAACAAAGCACACCTTGCTTATGAGTACCGATATACAGGCAATCTTCCGCAGAGTTATACTCTATACACTTCAGGTTAGGAAAAAAAGATTCAGGATGAGAAGAATCATTTAAGTAATAAGAAAACTTACCTGTAGCCCGATTCAGACAATTTAATCCTCCTCCTTCCGTGCAAATCCATATATCTCCTCGCTTATCTTCTACCATATTGCCAACATAGGCAAAACTTAAACAATCATCCCGTTCCGGATTATCGGTGTAATGCTGAAAAATATCATATACAGGATTGAAATAATTTACGCCTCCATAATATGTACCAACCCATATACTTCCTTGCTGATCCTTATAAAGAGAAAAAATAGAAGAATGACTCAAAGCTCCCGGTGCAATCTCTTTTTTATATCCTGAAACGACACGTGTATCCTCTATTTTATAAAGTCCATTAAAAGTACCAGCCCAAATACAACCCTCATCATCTTCTACAAAACAGCGTACATCGTTACTAGGAAGCTGCAAGTCCCTCCTGACAATCCAGTTTTTGCCGGAGGATGGCAACAGCTGATACATTCCATCACGAAAGCCTGCTACCCAAAGTCTTCCTTTTGAATCCTGAAACAATGAATAAACTGTTACCTTCGGAAGGATACAAACCGGAGACTGACCAGACAATTTCTCCATTCGATAAAGTCCCTTTGCCGAACCAATCCAAATTCCTCCGTCTGCCCCCATATATAAATTACGAATTCTACCGACCGAAGGTACACGACAAACAAACTGAAAACAATTTTTTGTCATATTCCACTGAAAAATACTATCTTGCACAGCGGTCAGCACATGCTCTTGATTCGCAAAGAGGCAAGAAGAATGCATTTTCAAGTCATAAAACCGTTCCTCATAAAGAGCATAACGCATCAACCTCCCGTCAGAACTAAAAAAAACACTTCCCTTTTTATCACATACCAAATCATGGATTTCATTACCAATCAGACTGTCCTTTAAGGCATTATAAACTGTCATACGATTCCCATCGTAACAATTCAATCCCTCCAAGGTTCCCAACCACATTCTGCCAAGCTCATCCTGAGCAATAGAAACCACTGAAATCTGCGACAAACCTTCATTCTTGCCTAAGTGCTTGAAATAGATATTTCCGTGAAGAAATAAAGAATAGAATATCCAAAGACTAAATAAAAAACCCCTTTTCATCAGTATATAAATTCAAAGTATCACAAGTAAAAAAATAAGGGAACTCTCCAAGAAGAATTCCCTTATTGTGTGTCATACAGACGATTCGATTATCCCAAGTGAATTGCTTCAGAAGGACAAACGTCAGCACAAGTTCCACATTCTGTGCAAGCGTCCGGATTGATTGAATATTTATCACCTTCTGAGATTGCTCCAACCGGGCATTCATCGATACAAGTACCGCAAGCGATACAATCGTCACTAATTACGTAAGCCATTGTAGTAAAAAAGTTAAGTTATTATTAGTCCTAAATTGATAGTGCAAAGTTAATCTTTTTCCAATCAGTTGTCACATCCACTTTGCATTTTCTACCCAATTTATATCATGTCTAAATAGCATCAATGCAGGATAGACTGATACATCACCTGCTGCATCCGCGTGCGTATGTTATAACGAACCAGGTTATTCGGTTCATAGACAGATGGATAAGTCCGGTTGCTCAAGAACACAAAAATCAGTTCGTTATCCGGGTCTATCCACACGCAAGTTCCCGTGAAACCTGTATGTCCAAACACCGAAGCTGGCGCTTCTGGACTACAAGGACTGTTGTCCGTATGTTCTATATCGGGTTTATCAAAACCTAAGCCCCGCCGACTGTCACGCGACTTCAATGTAGTGAAAAGCTCACAAGTTGCCCGGCTAAGGTATCTCCGGTCACCGCAGATTCCTTTGTCCAGCCACATCTGTGCTATTCTTGCCACATCCTGCGTAGTAGAAAACAAACCGGCATTTCCGGATACACCACCCATAAAAGCAGCCGCCTCATCCTGCACAAATCCCTGCAACCTGCCTCCACGAAGAAAATCAGTCTCTACAGAAGGAACAATCTGCTCCTTAGGGAACTTACGCAAGGGCAAGAAGGTTGTATGACGTAACCCCATCGGGGCATAGAATACGCTATCCAAATACATATCCATTGGCATACCCGCTATCTTTTCCACCATTTCTTTCAGCAGCATAAAGTTCAGGCAACTGTAACGATAGGACTTCCCCTTCAAAGGAAGTTTTACAATCTGCTCCACTATATTCTTACTGAAATCACTTCTCAAGAACAAACTGT
>UQTJ01000048.1 GCA_900544075.1 uncultured Bacteroides sp. | reverse complement strand
ATACATGCCTGTCACGCATGGGGTCACGGGTTCGAGTCCCGTACGCACCGCTTAAGCCTTCACTTCTTAGTGAGGGCTTTTTTATTGTATCTACATTGAGTATTTTTAACATATAACGATGCACGATATTCCATAATAATGCATTTAACGTATAAACAAACATTCAAAGTTAACACGTTAAAAATTAAATCATTATGAGACTACGTTCAATTCTAAGACATGCACTGGTAGCTTCGGTTGCCATATTTTCACTACAGTCATGCAATAACGACGATGATGACTACGACTATTCTCTTCTATTTCCTAACGCACTGGTGACAGTAAAGACTGATGCTAACGATACTTTCTTCCTGCAGCTTGACGATGAAACAACACTGCGCCCGGTGAATGTAACAAAATCACCATTCGGAGAAAAAGAAGTAAGAGCATTGGTGAATTTCGATGAAACTGAGGACCCGGCAGACGGATTCAGCAAGGCTGTACATATCAACTGGATAGACAGTATCCTGACAAAACCTATAGCAGAAAGATTTGAGGATGAAGAAAAGAATGACGAAGTTTACGGTAATGACCCGGTAGAAATCATGAACAGCTGGATGACAGTTTCCGAGGACGGATATCTGACATTACGTTTCAGTACTGAATGGGGAAACACAGGTACAAAACATTTCGTAAACTTGGTTCCGACAAACAATCCTGACAATAAGTACGAAGTGGAATTCCGTCACAATGCTTATGGCGATGTGAACGGACATCTTGCCGACGGACTTGTAGCATTCAAGCTCGACCAGCTTCCTGACACTAACGGCGAAACTGTAAAGCTTAAACTTATCTGGAACTCTTACAGCGGCGAAAAGAGCTATGAGTTTGACTACTGCACACGCCAGTCAACTCCGGCAAATCCAGAAATGACAAGCGTGAGAGCAAAGAATTTCATCAATTAAGAATTTTCTTTATTTCATTTAATTTGTTCAAAGCTTCAACAGGGGTGAGATTATTGATATCCAAATTGATAATTTCATCCCTTATTTGACTTAATACAGGGTCGTCGAGCTGGAAGAAATTCAGCTGAATACCGTCTGATGTTGACGACGATGAAGCACCTTTCTTTTTCTTTAATTCCAAGGTTATCTCCTTTTCCTTTCCGGATATAGAACTCTGGCGGTTTTCTTTCTCCAAAAGGGTCAGAATCTCGTCAGCACGCTTAACGATAGACTTAGGCATACCTGCCATCTTCGCCACATGAATACCGAATGAGTGTTCGCTGCCGCCTCGCTCTAATTTACGAAGGAATATCACCTTATTGTCTACTTCCTTGACAGATACATTATAGTTCTTTATACGGCTGTAAGTACGCTCCATCTCGTTCAACTCATGATAGTGGGTTGCAAACAGAGTACGCGCCTTTGCCTTAGGATTCTCATGTATATGCTCAACGATAGCCCAGGCTATGGATATACCGTCGTATGTAGACGTTCCTCGACCAAGCTCGTCGAACAGCACCAGACTGCGCTGCGAAAGATTGTTCAGGATATCAGCAGCCTCGTTCATCTCGACCATAAACGTAGATTCTCCCACAGAGATATTGTCGCTCGCACCCACACGGGTGAATATCTTATCTACAATACCTATATGCGCACTCTCAGCCGGCACAAAACAGCCTATCTGAGCCATAAGAGTGATAAGGGCAGTCTGTCTTAACAAAGCCGACTTACCCGCCATATTAGGTCCGGTAATTATGATAATCTGCTGTTTCTCAGTGTCAAGATAAACATCATTTGCAATGTATTTCTCGTCTAAAGGGAGCTGCTTTTCTATCACCGGATGTCTTCCCTGGCGGATATCAAGCACCTCATCCTCCGATATCACCGGACGTATATAACCGTTTGCCTTCGCAGCCGATGCAAACGAAAGCAGACAGTCAAGAACAGCTATCTGAGTGGCATTTATCTGAATGGCAGGAATAAACTCAGCCAACGACATTACCAGCTCGTTATAAATACGTGTTTCAAGAGTAAGAATCTTGTCCTCGGCCCCAAGGATTTTCTCTTCGTATTCCTTCAGTTCCTGAGTGATGTATCTTTCGGCATTCACAAGAGTCTGTTTTCTTATCCATTCGGCAGGAACCTTATCCTTATGTGCATTACGCACCTCGATATAATAGCCGAACACGTTGTTATATGCAATCTTAAGGCTTGGAATACCTGTAAGCTCACTTTCTCTCTGCTGAATCTGAAGAAGATAATCTTTTCCGGAGTATGATATACGTCTGAGCTCGTCCAGTTCTTCGGACACTCCGTCGGCTATCACACCACCCTTGTTGACCAAGAGCGGAGGGTCATTGTTTATTTCCTTTGCTATTTTGTCGCGGATTGATACACATAGGTTAAGCTGTTCGCCTATACTGCGAAGACTCTCGTTATCAGCCTCCAGACAAGCCATCTTGATAGGTTCTATAGCCTGCAGAGCCACTTTGAGCTGCACTACCTCTCGTGGAGAGATTCTGCCCACAGCAGCTTTCGACACTATACGTTCCAAATCACCTATTCTGTGAAGACAGTCCTCAACTTCTTCTTTAAAATCAGGATGACGGAAGAAGTATTCCACCACATCAAGTCTTCTGTTGATAGGCTGCACATCCTTCAGCGGGAATATAATCCAACGTTTCAGCATACGTGCCCCCATCGGACTGATGGTATGGTCTATCACGTCGAGCAGACTCGTTCCACCATCATTCATACTTCCCATAAGTTCCAGACTGCGGGCAGTAAACTTGTCTATACGCACATACTTCTCTTCTTCGATGCGCGACAGCGATGTGATATGCCCTACATGCTCATGCTGAGTCATCTCGAGATACTGAAGTATTGCTCCCGAAGCTATCACACCATTCTTCAGATGTTCCACTCCGAAACCTTTCAGGTTCTTGGTTTCGAAATGTTTGAGCAGTTTTTTTACAGCTGAGGTTTCTGTGAAAACCCAGTCATCAAGCTCGAAAGTAAAGAATTTGGTTCCGAAATTAGCTTCGAACATAGGTTTCTTTCCACGTTCGAAAAGTACCTCCTTAGGAGCAAAATTATTGAGAAGTTTATCGATATAATCAAGTTTTCCTTCGGCAGTCATAAACTCGCCTGTGGAAATATCAAGAAAAGCCACACCACAAGCTGTCTTTCCAAAATGAACGGCAGCCAGGAAGTTGTTCTCCTTATAAGAAAGAATATTGTCGCCAATGGCCACACCCGGCGTAACAAGCTCTGTTATACCGCGTTTCACCAGTTTCTTTGTAGTCTTTGGATCTTCTAACTGGTCGCAGATGGCCACACGTCGTCCTGCTCTGATAAGTTTCGGCAGATATGTATCAAGAGCATGGTGAGGAAATCCCGCCATCTCGATAGTCTTGTTCTGTCCGTTGGCCCTCTTTGTAAGGGTAATGCCCAAAATCTCGGATGCTGCCACCGCATCTTCCGAATATGTTTCATAAAAGTCTCCGCATCTGAAAAGCATGATAGCATCAGGATGCTTCGCCTTCAGGTCGAAAAACTGTTTCATCATAGGGGTCATTACTACTTCGCTGTCTTTTGCCACGGTAAAATCCTTTCTTTATTTTTGATGTTTAATACAAATTTCTATAGTGCAAAGGTATTGATTTTTGTTTGATATTGCTGTTCCTTTTTATAGATTAATTTCAAAATGTGTAGCTCTGTTATTTTAAAAGTCTGCGCTCATTGTTGCCGCTTTCCAACACTTCCATTTGATGAATGGCTATTTGATTTAGCTTGTAAACTTATGGCATTAGTACGAGCTACAAACTATTTCACGCTTATCTTAAAACTGTTAAGTCCCGATTGGTTTCTAATTGTGGCGAATTCGCCATAATTAAAAAGGGGATTGTAAACTTTCTCCCAAATGCCAATAAACTCAAGAGTATTCCTGTTGCGTAGCCAATCCGTAATAAAGAAATCCCCATCTTTGGCACGTAACATATCTGTCAAACAAATATAGTCCTCGTCATTGACTTTAACGACATTTATTTCGATATCTTTTACTGTAATCTTCGCCATCTTATATTTGTTACTTTGGTTTTAAGCACAAAAGAAATAAACTTTACTTTCAAAGGTAATCAATACTATACATTCCACTGCACCGGTTCTTTCACTATCCTCTTTCTGATAATGAAAATGCAGACCACAGTAAGAACGATACCGGCCACTGCCAAAGCCAGAGCTCCATTCTCGCCGAGCGATGAAATCATAGTTGCATCCGGGTCGCCGGACAAGGCATAAAGCAGTACGGAACTGCCGTTATTGATAAAGTGCATCAATATTCCGGGTATAAGACTTCCGGTGAGGTAATATACCCATCCGAGAGCCATTCCAACCACGAATGCAAACGGAATCTGAGCCGGATTGCCATGCACCACACCGAATATCAGCGATGATACCACAATGCCAAGGTAAGGCATTTTCCATTTACGCATGAGATGTCCCTGTATCGCACCGCGGAACAGAAGTTCTTCCACCAACGGAGCCATCACCACAATGGATATTATCCCTAAAGGATTGTTCATCATCTGTTCGAACACATCCTTCATATTGTCCGGCAGTCCGGCAAGCTCGCTGAAATAGTTGGTCCATAAACCCATAGCCACAATAAACACAGCCGATGCAGGCAGGATAGAGCATTTGTCCGGCATATGCAGTCTGAATGCATCAACAGATACATACTTGCCCAACAATACATGAAGACCGATTGCTAAAGTGGAAAGAAACTGTGCCCACATCACAATGGTCATATATCCGCTGCCGGTCATGTCCGGCATTTCCATTACTCCGCTCTTCAGCATATACAAACCTGTAAGTCCGCCGAAGAATGCAAACTGATAGGCGAAATACAGTAACAGTAATTTTATAGTACGTCCCATAATAATCTAATTTATTGCACCACAAAATTATACAGTTTGACGTAATAAACCAAACATCGCTATAGGCTTATATAATATAAAATCGTCAGACGATAAAGTAAAAACGCCTTTTCATATTCTGTAAATATAAGCTGTATATATATAAATACAGATTATATATTTATATATATAACTTGTATTTATAAAAACATAAGTTGTATTTATAGAATTTGTAAAGACGAAATTATATTTTTAAACCGACGATACGGATATTTTCGCCCGAACATGTTTCTTTGCTTTACGCTTTTCGCTATTTTTGTCCACACATATATAATATATATAAAGAATGAAAGAAATAAACGTATCACAGTTGGCAGACAATATGATTGAAGCCATCGGCAAAGAATGGATGCTGGTAACGGCAGGCACAAAAGAGAAATTCAATACCATGACAGCCTCATGGGGCGGTACAGGGGTGTTATGGGGAAAGACAGTTGCATTCATATTCATCCGTCTGGAACGCTACACCTACGAGTTTATCCGCGAATGCGACACTCTGACACTATCATTCCTCGGCGAGGAAAACAAAGCTATACATAAAGTGTGCGGCTCTAAATCAGGACGTGACACGGACAAGATTGCAGAAACAGGCCTCATCCCGGTTTTAACAGAAAACGGCAATATCACATTCAGCCAGTCACGCCTCACATTAGAGTGCAGAAAACTTTACGAGGACGATATCAAACCTGAAAAGTTCATCGACAAGTCACTTAACGAAAAATGGTATGGTAACGGACACGGCAATTATCACAAGATGATTATACTGGAAATAGAGCATATCTGGAAATAAAAAAACTTACACAAGTTATTTCACTGTGCATATTCAATCAAATTTATATGTAAACAAATGTTTAATGTATTAATATTGATTAAATATGTACAGTTTTTTTTTTAAAAGACAGTACCCGGTTTGGTTCATTAATATATTCGAATTATATTTGCCCTGCTTTAAAATATTTACTAATCATAACACAATAAACCAACAAACAAGAATCATTAAATCTAATATTTAAAAACTTAATAAATATATACCTTATAATTTATAAATTTATTTCATATAAAACCCAAAATATATAATATCCACAAAAATCATATCATATTAATTTTGTTAGAAACCAAAGTTATTAACCTAATTATTTTATTATGAAAGAAAAAAACATTCTAAGAAGCGTGTGCTTCATGCTGCTCATATTTCTGAGTATGCCTTTTCTGAGCGCACAGGAATTAACAGTATCTGGTAGAATTACAGACAAGGGTGGAGAAGCCATTATAGGTGCTTCAATACTAGTACAGGGTACTACCAGCGGTACAATTACAGACTTTGACGGAAATTTCACAGTTCCTAATGTAGCCTCAAACGCAGTTCTCGTAGTGTCATACATAGGCTACAAAACTCAAAACATCTCTGTAAACGGGAAAACAATCTTCAACATTGTATTGGAAGAAGATACTGAAACACTTGATGAAGTTGTGGTAGTAGGTTACGGCGTACAAAGAAAAAGCGACCTTACCGGTGCGGTAGCTTCTGTTAAAGCTTCTGACGCTTTGAAAACTACTCCTTCAGGAAATGTATCCGATGCTCTTCAAGGACGCATGGCAGGTGTGTCTGTACTTTCCGGTTCAGGCGACCCATCACAGGATAACACAATCCGTGTGCGAGGTATCAACTCTATTACAGCTGAAACAGGTCCGTTGGTAGTTGTGGATGGTTTCATCGGTGGTTCTCTCCAAAACCTGAACCCTTCTGATATCCAATCCATAGAAGTATTAAAGGACGCATCAGCAACAGCTGTGTATGGTTCTCGTGGTGCAAACGGTGTTATTCTGGTAACAACAAAAAATCCTGGCAAGGATAGAGTATCAGTTAATTTCAACGCTTTTGCAAACATCAAGACTGTAGCCAAGTATCCGGACACAATGAATCCTTATGATTATGCAGTCATGGTTAACGAATATGGAAAAGACAAAGGTAAAGGCGATTACTTTTATTTCGACGCAGACAAACTTGCTGACCTGAAAGCTGGTCGTGCAGGATATGATTACAGTCGTGAAATTTTCCGTACGGCAGTGACTCAGAACTACGATTTGTCTATCAGTGGCGGTAGTGAGAAGACTACATTCCTGGCTTCATTCCGTTATCAGAACGACCAAGGCGTATTGAAAGAATCAATGAGTGAAACATACAACTGGCGTCTGAAAGTTGATACAAAAATTAAGAAATGGTTGGACGCAGGTTTGAACTTTTACGGTAACTACCGCAAAAGCTCCACTCCACGTACAAATCCTTATAGAGGTATTTTCCAGACGGCTATGTATTTTGATAACACAATGTTTCCTAAGAATGAGAGCGGTGAATATAACAACACTGATTGGAGCGGAAACAAAATGTACAACCCGATGGGACATATCTGGGAACTTGATTCATCTACACAGACAATCAACAACCGTTTGCAAGGATATGTGCAGTTCAACATTATAGACGGACTTACTTTCCGTTCGCAGATGGGTGTATTGTTCGACAACCGTCTGAACACCACATTGGAAAATGAAGACAGTTATCAGCAATTTGCCCAATCAAACAGCCGCGCATACGCACGCAGCTACTTCAACCTCGGCTGGCTGAACACCAATACTTTGAACTATGTAAAAGAATTCAACAAAGATCACCGTATTAACGCCACAGCAGTGTTTGAACAGTCGTACGACAATGACTACAATCACTTGGGACGCTCTTATTTCCCAGACTATGTTGACATTACCCATGGTTACAACAACCTTGCAATGAGTAAGGATGCATCGTTGAACGAACTACAAAGCGAACGCATTATCAATACATTGATGTCAGGAATGTTGCGTCTGAACTATGTTTTCAAGAACAGATATATGGTTACAGCATCAATCCGTGCCGACGGTTCCTCACGTCTGGAAGACAAATGGGCTTACTTCCCGTCAGCAGCCTTGGCATGGGACATCAAGCAAGAAAACTTCATGCAGGACAACAACTTTATCGACCAGTTGAAACTCCGTCTGGGTTACGGTTCGGTTGGTAACCAGTCCGTAGAAGCATACCGTATTTATTCAAAGATGACTACAGCAACTTCAGTAGGTCCTAACGGAACTAAACCAACTGTATATGCTATTGACCGTCCTAATGCTCCATTCCTGCAATGGGAGCGTAATGACCAGTTCAACATCGGTGTGGATTTCGGTATTCTGAACGGACGACTACGCATAACCGCCGACTGGTACAACAAGATGTCAAAGAACATTTTGATGGAAGTAGCAAAGCCACCTCATTTGGGTTATAACAAATTGTTGCAAAATGCCGGCGAAATAAAGAACACAGGTGTGGAATTCACAATCAGTGCAGATCCGTTCGTAAGCAACGATAGAACTGGATTTAACTGGCACTCAGACCTGACACTATCTCACAACAAAGGTACATATAACAAAATCCCTACATTCAACCACCGTCAGCAACAAGCAGGAAACTATCAGAACGAATTGTTCCAGATGGTAGAAGGTGAAAAATTAGGCAGTTTCTGGGGATATACATTCGAAGGCTTGTGGACACAGGCCGACGTTGATGCTCCATTCGTAGATGCAAATGGAAAGCAAAACGGAAAAACCAATGGCGAAGTATATAAAGTGGTTGCAGGTAACTCCAAGTTCACTGATGTAAACAAGGACGGCAAACTGAACGCAAACGACCAGGGAATAATAGGTTGCGGACAGCCTACTTTCAACTGGGGATGGAACAATTCTTTCACTTATAAGAACTTCGACCTTTCATTCTTCCTCGTAGGTTTCCACGGATTCGATATTTACAATGCCACTCATCAGATAGGTTTCAGTACTGTGGGAGGTGGTTTGAAGAGTCAACAGGTTGCATCCATCGCTCCGATGAAAGACTGGTTGAACCGCTGGACTCCTGACAATACAGACACTAACGTTCCACGCTGGGACGGAAAGGGTACTGAAAATACAAATATGTATAGTACACGTTTCGTAGAGAACGGAAGTTTCATAAAGATGAAAAGTATCACATTAGGTTATACAGTGCCTGAAAATATATGCAAGAATTGGGGCATCACAAACCTGCGTGTTTATGCTTCAGTACAAAATCCGTTCCATATCACAAGCTATTCCGGTCTGGATCCGGAATCAACACTGGGCGACCCTCTTATCCAGGGTGTTGACTGGGGTAACTATCCTAACAGCCGTAACTACCTTATCGGTCTGAACTTCGCATTCTAAACTTGTTTAATCTAAAAAATACGAATATAATATGAAAAAACTGACATATCTTGCAACTCTGGCCGGAAGTATGCTCATCGCTGCTTCTTGCGTGGATTTGAACCAAGAACCGCAATCTTTTATCTCGGATGAAGAATATTTCTCCCAAATAAACCAAGAATCATTGGAAACTTCGGTTAGTGCCTTGTACAATAACTTATGGCATGACAACTATGGTTTCAACAGTCGTATCCAGCGTATCCAAGTTTGCGCCGACGAAATTACTTATCGTGCAGCCAAGCCCGGTAACGAACTGGCTTATTATGACCAGTTGAGTCCAAACATCGGAGCTAATACTGCAGACTTCGATACTTCATGGGAATTGTTTTACTTCACGATAGCCAACGCCAACAAAATTATCCATTATTCGGCAGCTCCTGCTGACGCAACAAAAGAAGAGGTTGCCAAGTTTAACGGAGTATTGGCTGAAGCTTATTTCCTGCGCGGGTTGAGTTACTTCTATCTGGTGCGCATGTATGGAAATATTCCAATTATTCCTGAAAACGGATACGAGACCGTCATTAATTGCCCTCTCAGCAAACCGGAAGAAGTTTACACCAAGATGATTGTTCCAAGTCTGGAATATGCTGAAACTTGGTTACCTGAATCTCCGCGTTTAGGCAACAGTTCTACTCCTACCAAGTGGGCTGCAAAAACATGCCTTGCTGATGTATATATCACCATGGCAGGATGGCCGCTGAAGAAAAAAGAATATTACGCAAAGGCTGCTGAAGCTGCAAAAGACGTGTTAGATCATAACAAATACCATCAACAGGAAGCTAATTACGAGGACTTGTGGAAAGAAACAAACAAGAACAACTCTGAATTTATGTTCTGCTTACATCATAGCCATGCCAACAAAGTAATGGCTAGTAACTATGGAAAATCATATTATCCTGCTGATTTCTATAATATAAAAGAAGAAAAAGCACGAAACGGATGGGCTGATTACTATGCACGCAAAGAAGCTTTTGATAGTTATCCTAACGACAAACGTAAGAAGTGGAACTTTATGACAGAATGGTATTCCACCAGCAATAACAATAAGTTAATTCAATGGCAAGATAGCCCAGATGGACTTCCTTGTATAAGCAAATATTATAATTATGATCAAGGTAATCCGGGAGAAAATGCACAGGCAAACGGTGTGACATGTATATATCGTCTGGCAGATGCTAAGTTGCTATATGCAGAGGCTTCTGCCAAAGCTACTGGAAGTGTAAATACTCAAGCTATAGAAGCAGTACGCAGTCTTCAAGACCGTGCAGGTTATGCAGAATTAGAAAAAGTTCCTAATGATGTAAGTTATGACGATTTCCTTAATATAGTTTCTAAAGAACGTAAATATGAATTCTTCGCCGAAATGCGTCGCTGGTTCGAATTGGTTCGTACAGAACAAGTAAGCGTGAAACGTGCCGACAAATGGAACGGCTCGTTCTTCCAGACACAAGGACATTATTACTTCCCAATACCTTCTGCTCAAATTCTATTAACAGGCTGGGAAAATAATAAAGGATATTAATTATCTTTATTCATTAAGTGTTTATATCTCGTTCAGTAAGCATTCACTGGACTCTAAATTACATTAAAGTTTATGCAAATCCCTTATCCGTTTTATGTTTCGGATAAGGGATTTTTATTAGATTTGCATTTGGAATAATTATAAACTCTACAATACTATATGAGAACCGTAAAACTGATAACATGCAATGAATCCTTTCAGGCAAGACTGATAAAGGGTGCGCTCGAAAATAAAGGGATAGCAGTAGCTATACACAATGAGAATACATCAAGCGTATTGCGCGGAATGCCTGTCAGTATCACAGGAATAGACTTATTCGTATATGAGGACGACTACGAAAAGGCTATGTCTATTCTTGAAAACAACCAGATGATTCCGGAAAGACTGATTTACTGTCCGTATTGCGGTTCGAAAAACATCAAATTCGCATTAAGAAAGAAACACAGGCTGCGTGCCATTGTTTCAACAGTGATTGCCATGCTTGCAGCAGCTCCTCCGGGAACGGAGCATTGGGAATATACCTGTAAGGACTGTGGAAAAACATTCGACAAGCCTGCAGGAAAGAGCGAAATTTCTACTGAAAACAATGAAGTATAAGTATATAAAAACAGCTGTTTAAACAGTATTTGAATGGTATTTAAATGGTATTCGAACACTGTTTAAACAGCTGTTAATTTATCCGGGAATTACTATCTTACAATATTTACTTCAGCCACTCCCACACGGTCGTCGTTAAGCAATATTCTAAGGTCGCTGGCTGTTGTTCCCTTAAATTTATAGGTTATCGGCTTACCGTATTCAGTCACTGTTCCGTTAT
Source organism: uncultured Bacteroides sp. (assembly GCA_900544075.1). GTDB lineage: Bacteria > Bacteroidota > Bacteroidia > Bacteroidales > Bacteroidaceae > Phocaeicola. The sequence goes on along the minus strand of UQTJ01000048.1, from coordinate 8,617 downwards.
ACACAGTGAGGAACTGTCCTCCTCCGCCCGAAAGCTGTATTTCAAAAGTAGAAGGGAGATTATTCTCACGCACAAAAGTTATCGACACTTCATCCACCTTAGGATTTCCCTTCAGTGCAAATGTCAGATAGTCACCTTTGTTTCCTTGCCAGTAAGTGGTATTGTCACCATCCAGGACTTTCATCACATCTTCCGGATTTGTGCTTGCCGATACAGGCTTTTCAGGCTTCTCGGCTTCTAAACGAGCATTGCGTGTATGATAGTCTTCCACATTTAAAACTGTAGTCTGACGGATATCCTCGGACGACGCTCCTGCCATTACTACAAATTCTCCCGGCTCTACCACCCATTTCATATCGCCATCAAGAAGTTCAAGATGCTTTCTGTCGATGGTGAACTTAACTTCCTTTGTTTCTCCCGGCTGCAAGTGAACACGTTCAAAACCGGCAAGATTCTTTTCGTATGTAGTGACACTGCTCAATACATCGCGTGTATATAGCTGCACTACTTCATCGCCCGCCATATCGCCTGTATTCATTACCTTCAGAGTTACTGTAGCCGTTTCATTAGGAGTAATTACTTTAGGACTAATCCGGATATCAGAATATTCGAAAGTAGTATAACTCAAACCATAGCCGAAAGGATAAAGAGCACCGTTGATGCGAGACATATTTCCGTCAGGACCCGGATTCTTTCCTCCGTCAACCTGCGAAGCAGGCTTGGCCGGGAAATTGAACGGTATCTGTCCCACAGTCTTAGGGAATGTAACAGTAAGTTTTCCACCGGGATTATAATCACCAAACAATACATCGGCTACTGCTATTCCACCCTTTGAACCAGGATACCATGCTTCAAGGATTGCAGGAACAAACTTGTCAGCCCAGTTGACAGACAGCGGACGGCCGTTTATCAACACAAGAACAACAGGTTTTCCGGTAGCCTGAACAGCCTGAAGCAACTGCAACTGACGGCCAGGAAGTTCAAGACTTGTACGCGACTTGTTTTCTCCGCATGTACGCTGTCCTCCTCCCAAAACAACTACTGCCACGTCCGATTTCAATGCGTTTTCAACAGCCTTGTCAATATCCATTTTCTCGTCTGCCGTAAGCGGATAGTCTATTATTTCACTCTCAGGCCAGTTTGCATCAACAAGGTCGCACCCTTTGGTATAAAGGACTTCAGCTTTTCCTGCCACCTTATCCTTTATTCCCTCAAGCACAGTAGTAACATCCACTGCCAGAGGGCCATAATGTGTCAGTGCATAACCTTCTTCATCTGCATTAGGACCACAAACTGATATTGTCTTCACTTTGTTGATATCTAAAGGAAGAGTGTTATTGTCGTTCTTCAGAAGTACGATACTTTCGCGCGATGCCTGAAGAGCTACAGCTTCGTGCTCCAGGTTTTCAACAACCTTGTCAGCTTCTGCCAACTGCATCTGATACGGAGAATCAAACAATCCTATAAGGAACTTGACTCTCAATATATCGCGTACTCTGCTGTTGATAGTTTCCTCGCTGATACCGCCTTCCTTAACAAGCTCCCTCAACGGTTCAACATACGATTCCGGAGAACGGAAAGTACATCTCACATTCAGTCCCGCCTCAACACTCTGGCGCACGGCTTCTTTCATATCCTTTGCTGTGCCATGCTTGGTATAGAGATATTCCACCGCATCGCTGTCAGAAACTACATATCCGCGGAATCCCATTTCCCCACGCAGACGCTCTGTGAGCCAATAATAACTGCCCTGCACAGGAATACCGTCGTAGTCATTATACGAACTCATCACTCCAAGCAGACCTGTTTCCTGAATCACCCTCTTGAAAGGATATACATGCACCATCTCTACCTCGCGAGGTGACATCTGGGGGTCAACTCTCGCCATACCTTCGCGTGCTCCCTTGTTATTGCTGTAAGCCACAAAATGTTTAGCCGTAGCAGCCACCTGATAGTCTTTCTGCATTCCCTTTACCATTTCGATACCAAGTTCCGCTACAAGATAAGGCGATTCACCATAGACTTCTTCGTATCTTCCCCAACGCTGGTCACGACCCACATCAAGAATAGGCGCATAAACATTGGTATATCCCAACATACGTGCCTCATATCCGGTTATCTCTCCTATACGGCGCACAAGATTTCTGTTCCATGTATGTCCGATGCCAAGCTGGGTAGGGAAGTTGGTGGCACGATAACTCTCCACGCCACGGATACCTTCGTTAGTGAAATCAACAGGAATGCCAAGTCTGGTTTCCTCCACAAAGAACCGCTGCACCTCGTTCAAAGCCCAAGCGTGACGTGATGCCGGCCACACATTAGGATTGTCCGATGGAGGAAGTCCCCACTGCTGAAAACCGTTCAGATGTTCGTCTATGGCACCTATGCCGTCTTTCCACAACGAAGTTTTCCATTCCGGAGTAGGAAGGTCATCTTTCAGTACACGTTTATAACCATAAAGAGTCACCATCTGACATGTTTTCTCTTCCATAGTCATCTGGCTCAGAAGGTCTTCTATACGACTGTCAATAGGTGCAGAAGGGTCTTCGTAAACATCCTTCACACCGTTCTTGTTGAAATCTATCCATCCTTTATGGTATATTTCCTTTTTAACAGGCTTATAAACAGAAGGGATTTTCTGGGAGTAAACAGATGCTCCACCAAAGAAAAGAAGTGATAATGTGATTAATATTTTCATATAAGTAATTATAAATAAGGTTTGTACAAAGATAATCAATAATAGTTCAAATACCAATTATACAAAGCTTATTCATAAAAAAAATGCTCCGTAATCAATACGAAGCACTTGCCTTAATCCCTGCCTCCTCCAGCAGATGTAATATTCTGTCCAGTTCTTCATGAGTGGCCTTCTGCAAATGAACATCAGGTGTCTCACGGTCGATGGTATAAATCATTACCTGACGGGGAGCAATCTGCTTTACTGTTTCCAGCCAAGGAAGAACATAATCATCATGTGTATTGTCGATATCCACACCCTCGTCAGTAGTTCCTTTCAGGAACATTGTCTGGATTATCAACTGACCGTTAAACGCTTTCATACAGTCGATTACACGATTCAAGTCATAGTTTCCAACAGGTTTATCAACAGTGTTTATATAGTCGATATTCACCGTATCAAGCTTCAGAATATTATTATCAACTTTCATCAATGCATTGAAAACTTCAGGCTTATGGATGAACGTCGAATTACTCAGCACACTTACCTTTGCCTGTGGAAAATACTTGTTTCTTAACTCTATGGTATCGTCTATTATTCCGGCAAAATGAGGATGAGCAGTAGGTTCGCCGTTTCCGGCAAATGTCAATACATCCGGAAATGGTCCGTTTGCTTTCATGTCTATAAGTTTAGCTTCGAGAGCAGCCTTTACCTCTTCGCGGGTTGGAAGTTTCTGTTTCGGACGATGGTCTTTGTTATAACCGCACTCACAATATATGCAGTCGAAAGAACAGAACTTACCGTCGGACGGCAGAAGGTTGATTCCCAATGATACTCCAAGACGACGGCTGTGAATAGGTCCGAAAATAGGAGATGGATATATTATTGTTGACATGGTTTTTGCAGTTTTTAGTTGTTAGTTATTAGTTGTGTAGTTGTTAGTCAGATGCAAAAATAAGGAAAATATCATCACGTTATCAACATACCGTTACCATTTTATTCTCAACTGAAACTGTATATCCGCCTTGTTATTCCCCTGAATTTCTTCTGTGCCTGAACTGATAGTGTTCCTGTCGGTATAGTGTGTCCATCCGAATTTAGCCTGAAACATAAGGAATTTCCTAAAGTTATACTGCAATTTCAAAGCAGCTCTTGTTCCTTTGCCATAGAAAGAAGACATCGAAAAAGCATAAAGCAATCCCGGTTCATAAAGATATACACGCGAGTTATAATCATCTGTTGAAAACCATGCACCGCTTACGGACGCTTTCACCGGAAACGCTTCATGACCTAAATTGGCAGTAGCAGAAAGCAGAAAACCGTTTGTTGTTCCCTGTCCCCAATATCCAGTATTGGTATAATCAGCTAAAACTTTAACAGAGTTATTATCATTCAGTGAATAATTCACCTGATATCTTGCCCTATGGCGGATATACGGTAAAACATACTTCTGACCATCGTCTGCAGAATAGTTCTGAGCCTTGTTTTTCACACTGTACTTTATCAACATAGACAGTGAATTGCTATGTGAATAACTCAACTGACATACCCCCTCTATTCCCGACGTACCTGCCATATCCACACGATATCTTTTCCATGGAAAATAGAAGTAATCAACATAACATAATAACTTTGTGTTCTGTATAGTACTGGTTTCCAGACCCAAATAAACACCGGCTTCATTCTGAGTCCTTGAATTCTCTCCGAAAGAACTTGCATAGATACTCTGATATTTCTTGTCATAATACCTGTTGATAAGTGTTATATCAGTATCAACAGTCGGTGAATAACACACAGAATTGATTGTTGCAATCGCTCCACCCTTATCAACCGCTGTTTCTCCCGAAATCATAAGTTTATTCAGAAAGAATTTATAGAATACTCCTGCATTGAAGAAATCCTTTCCACGAGGATAATAATGATTGTAAGGCTGGTAGTCAGGATTCAACATTTTATCAAAACAGTTATAAACAGCTGTTAATCCGTATTCAACATTCTTTCCATCATAAGTTAAATTACTGCCAATCACATGATTAGATACCGTATTTCTCTTTTCCATATCCTTGTACAGCCTATGATATCCATCAGTTTTCAACGACCTTATGAACTGGTTTTCAACACGTGCATCCATGTTTCTGAACGAATAGAAAAGCGTAGCATCCCATCTTTTCGCCAGCCTGTAAGTAGCAGCCACTCCCTGCAGATAATTGTATTCGCCCGTAGAAGTATATTTCGATATTCCCTGCCCGGTGCGCCTCAATGACGATGAAGAAGTATATTTCCCCATACTGAAACCCATGTTCATAACAAGCCCGTACCCAAACGATGCCTTATAATTACCTAAGGCTAAAGATTTGAACCTGCCAACATCCTGTAAATAAAGATACGCAGAATAAAAGTCATATCCCTTTCTGTTATAAAGCCTGAAGAAAGGTTCTCCGGGGTCTTTCTCGGCTGTCAATCCGAAGTAAACCTGCTTGTTATACTCAAATCTGTAGCGGACATTGTTATAAAACGGACTGCCATAGTATTTCTTGTTTGGACTGTCAATAAGAACATTTTCAGGATAATCCGCATATCCTGCCTTCTGATTTAACGGGATATCAACACGTGTTGTTAATTCCTGACGGTTATATTTCATCATACGCTTGAAACTGAACTTTTCATCTTCCTCCTTGGCCGGCCCTATATATATGAAATGTTCAAGAAACTTCCTTGTCTGCCAGTCCATACCTTCCACTCCCAATAACTCCTTCTTACTTACCACAGGACCGTACTTATAAACGTAATAAAGTATATTTTCAATCATCTTATCCGAGAGGAAAGGTAACTGCTCAAGCTGCTCTTTCGTCAAAGTGTTAAAATTAAACGGATTTTCGGCTATTTCGGACAATTCCTCATACTGTTCAAACAGTGCAGCAAGGTTCTCATCATCTACCGACAGCTCACTCCACTCTACTATATCTGATTGGGAATATAAACAAGTTATAAAAATACAACTCATTGAAATATAAACTATTAATCTACTTATCCACATAGTGTTGATAAACTTATAAACAATAAAAAATAATACATTTATCGACCATATAATTGTTTTTATTCCTATTTTTGTGCTGATGAGTAAATACATATACATATTAACAATGATGTGCTTTTTAACAATACCGGAACTGAAAGCACAGGATTCACCGCAACACAAAGGATATATGGTCAAAGTTTGTGTCTACGAAGGAGACACTATACCATATATAACTCTGAGAAACGTATATGTGTACCCTAAAATGAGATTTAAAAATAAAAAACAGGAAAGATATTACTATAAATTAGTCAGGGATGTAAAGAAAACCCTGCCTATAGCCAAAGAAATCAGAGGAATAGTTATAGAAACTTACGAATATCTTGAAACTCTACCGAATGAGGAAGCCAAAGAAAAACACATCAAGGCTGTAGAAAAAGGACTGAAGGAACAATACACCCCACGAATGAAGAAATTGACATTTTCACAGGGTAAATTGTTGATAAAGTTAGTAAACCGCGAATGTAACCAATCGTCCTACCAACTTGTAAAAGCTTTCATGGGACCACTTAAAGCAGGATTCTATCAGACATTCGCCGCACTGTTCGGTGCAAGTCTTAAAAAAGAATACAGACCGGAAGACGAGGATGAGATGGTGGAACGTATAATCACCCTTGTTGAAAACGGACAGCTATAAAACATTTATCCACAATATAAACTCTTGATTTTCCGATGTTTATATTGTGGATAATTACTTTATTAATAACGTTATCAACAGTTATTTCTGAACTCCATCAGCTTGTTGGCAAACTCCCATAACACAATTCCCGCAGTTACAGATACGTTCAGAGAATGTTTAGTGCCATACTGAGGTATCTCGATACATCCGTCGCACATATCAACCACCTCCTGTTTCACACCTTTCACCTCATTTCCCATTACTATGGCATATTTCCTGTCCTTATCCAGAACCATATCACCAAGCATCGTACTACCTTCGCACTGTTCTATCGACAAAACTGTATATCCGGCCTCATGCAGCTCATTTACAGCATCTTGTGTGTTCTGACAATACTTCCAGTCCACAGTATTTTCAGCCCCCAGAGCCGTCTTGTGCATCTCAGCATTAGGAGGAGTAGCCGTAATTCCGCAAAGATATATCCTGTTCACAAGAAAAGCATCCGAGGTACGGAATACAGCACCAATATTGTGCAGACTTCTCACTTCATCAAGTACCACCACTAAAGGAAGCTTGTCCGCCTCCTTGAATTCTTCCACCGTCAGACGGTTCATTTCCGTTATTTTCAGCTTTCTTATTTCAGACATATCTATTTGTTTACGATTATGTCCGCAAAGATAAAAACAATATTGATAACCCTGTTGAAATCTGTTGAAAAGGTGTAGAAAACGTGAGAATAGAATTTTAAAACTATTTCTTGCATTTCTGAATCAAACATCTATAAGTATCTAAAAATCAACAATCCAAAAAACTAACCTGAAAGTTTCTGAAACAATTTGAACACAATTTTAATAAGAAATGAATAGTTGATAAATGGAAAGTTTTTAACTTTGCACAATATCAACAAAATGTTAATATACCAACTAAGTACTGAATTATCAGCACTTAACGCTGTTGAATCGTTATTGATACAGTAAGCACTTATATTAATAACTTAAAAAGCAAGAAATACGGTATTATTTTTGCTAACACAATCAACAGCCTATTAATAGCATCATAGGATTTCTTTTAAAAAGAAGAAAAAATAAAATATTTATAGTTATGAAAGAAGAATGGTTGAAAAAGGGTTATGTGGATGAACCCGTAGACAAGACACTGGACTTGAAAGCCGAAATAGACAAACTCCGCAAGGAAAAGAATGCCGTAATATTGGGACACTTCTACCAGGCGGACGAAATACAGGAAATCGCCGACTTCATTGGCGACAGCCTCGCGCTTGCACAATGGGCAGCAAAGACCGATGCCGAGATAATAGTGATGTGCGGTGTCCACTTCATGGGAGAAACAGCAAAGATACTGTGTCCCGACAAGAAAGTTCTCATACCGGATTTCAACGCAGGATGTTCGTTGGCCGACAGCTGTCCAGCCGACAAATTTGCCGAGTTTGTGAAGCAGCACCCGGACCACACCGTAATTTCTTACGTCAATACAAGCGCAGCCGTAAAGGCAGTGACAGACGTAGTGGTTACATCTACCAATGCCAAACAGATAGTGGAAAGCTTCCCTGCCGACCAGCCAATCATCTTCGGTCCGGACAAGAACCTCGGAAACTACATAAATTCCGTTACAGGCCGAAATATGCTTCTTTGGGACGGAGCATGCCATGTTCACGAAAAATTCTCTGTAGAGAAGATTATAGAGCTTAAAAAGCAATACCCTGATGCCGATGTACTGGTACATCCTGAGTGTAAGGGAGCGGTAGCCAAGTTGGCAGATAAGATAGGCTCTACTGCCGGACTGCTGAAACACGCGATGAACAGCGACAAGAAAGACTTTATTGTTGCTACCGAAAGCGGAATCCTGTTCGAAATGCGTCGTAAGTGCCCAGAAAAGAACTTCATTCCTGCACCACCTGAAGACAGCACCTGTGCTTGCAATGAATGTAACTTCATGCGTCTGAACACTCTGGAGAAACTTTATAATACATTGAAATACGAATGGCCGGAAGTAGTAGTGGACGAAGCGATAGCAAAAGAAGCCATCAAGCCGATAAAACGTATGCTTGATATTTCGGCAAAACTCGGATTGTAAAGACTGTATTTTAACAATTAACATAAATGCTCCGTATTGTTAACAAACATGGAGCATTTTCTTTATTTATTAAACTATGTTATAAAACACGGTTTTTTCACTGAAATACTTGCAGATTACCGAAAAGTCCGTACCTTTGTACTGTGTTTTTCAT
>UQTJ01000047.1 GCA_900544075.1 uncultured Bacteroides sp. | reverse complement strand
GTGCAAAAGACTGCGGAAACTACCTGATGATGAATCTTCCTATGGCCAAATGGGAAGCAGCCAAGTTCCTGCATGAGGTACTGGAACAGCTCACCGAAGCTAATCTGGAATATCCGAAATAAAAACAGAGGCGGGAAACACAATTCCTGCCTCGTCTTTCTAATAAACCATTATTTCATCAAAGCGATATCTAGATTGTTGTCCCGGACGTAAATGATTGGGGGGATTAATTCCTGCATTTGTTGCTTTTATACGTATATACCTTGCCTCATACATTCTCGTCAGAGGAAAAGCAATATCCTCTATATAATTACCCTCTTTAAAAATTTCATTTTTAGAGAAAGATCGCTCACTTACCTCTGTATAGATTTTTCCATCTGTTGAGAATTCTATAAGGAGACTGGCCGGTTTATGTACACCCATTGCATAATTAGTCAGACAACCTACTACCACATTCGTCAACATTTTATTCTCACCCAAGTCTATCACAAATGAAGTTCCTTCCTTTAAAAAACTGTCTGTCCATTCAAAATCCGATTGTTTTAAACTGCCTCTGATACCATTTGTTACAAGCTGATCAGAGGGATTCGAAGAAAGTACCTTTTTCCCAGTTGCCAGATTCCAATTGATATCTAAAGTCAACGTTTTTCCCATTTTACACCCAGCTTTAAATGTAGCACACTTTAAAACGGTTTCTCCTTTCTCCAACAAAGGAGATTCATAAATCAACGAACAGGCATCAGGTTCCATTCCATCCGTTGTATAACGAATCTCTACATCCGGACGTTCACATTCCAGCTGAATTCTCAAAGCGCCATTCTCCACTATACTTTTATGCTGAATATTGTACATAGCTTCCGAATAAATAATCCCTTTCGAATCCAGAAACGATAAATAACGATCAAGCCCTTTGATAAACTCACTCCAATTTGATTGCCCCTTTTGACGCCAGGCCACATCTGCTACCGCAGCCAAACGCGGAAATATCTGATAGGTCACATCTGACGTTGAACTACAAAATTCAGTCCACATAGAACCCTGAATTCCCATCAATAAATCTTCATAACCTTCTTTCCAACCAGATTGTACCGGTTCATACATATAAATGTCTTTTAAGGTATTATTACCGAAGTAGGTAAGCGGTTCAAACCATTGAGGCCCCTGATAACGTATCAGGTAAAGCAAGCGTGCAGGAGTCATAATAAACTGATGTCCTTTTTCTGCAGCTTTTAATGCCGCATTTCCCATTCCTTGCCATCCATAAATAATCGCACCTTCAGGAATAGTGCTATTGGTCAGTTCATCCCATCCCATGACGGTTTTTCCTTTTTTCTGTACATATCGGCTCATACGATTCATAAAGTACCCTTGCAGTTCTTCCACATGTGTGATACCTTCTGCTTTCATTCTGGCTGCACATTTGGGACATTTTTTCCAGTGTGTTTTCCAGGCCTCATCACCCCCCAAATGAATATATTGAGAAGGAAATAATGCTGCGACCTCATCTATTACTCCTTCCAAAAAAGAAAAGACCTCTTCATTTCCGGCACAATAAATAATATCTGCATTTTCTCCTCCAAGCCCCGGCAATACACCGATAAACTTATCCACCGTAGGGCACGCCAGACCAGGATAGGCTGCAAGAGCTGCATTTGAATGAGCAGGCATGTCTATCTCCGGAATTATTTCTACGCATCTGGCTGCCGCGTATGCAATAATCTCCTTCATATCTTCCTGCGTATAATATCCTCCTATTGGAGTAGGTTCTCCCGGTTCTGGGTTGCGTCTGTCCGAAAAAGGCTGCAATCTACGGTTTACTCTCCATGCCCCAACTTCCGTAAGCCTGGGATATTTCTTGATTTCCAGACGCCAACCATTATCATCGGTCAAATGAAAGTGCAATTTATTCATTTTCAGCACAGACATACAGTCGATGATTCGCATCACATCCTGTTTCTGCATAAAATAACGCGCCACATCCAGCATCATTCCTCGATAACTAAAACGAGGTTTATCAACTATTTCCATAAAAGGTACCTTATCCGGGTGAAGTGATGAATGTGACAAACGCAATGTTTGCAGAGCATAAAAAAATCCATTTCTGTCAGAAGCCTTAATCGTAATGCCTTCATTAGATACAACAAGCGAATATCCTTCTTTAGGGAAAGCAGAGTCTGTCACAAGACGAATAGCAGCTCCGTCAGCTTTACAAGCCATTGTCAGCTTCAACCCACTGAAAGCCGCATACTCAGAAAGAAAGTTTTTCACAATTTCCTGCTGAGTTTCATCTTCAAAACTTACAACGGCACCATCTTGTAAGGTAAAACTACCTTCTAACACGTTTGACTTTGCAGGACATGGTACGACATTCACCTCGTATGCCCTCAACGAACTGCTTTCTATTGCAGAAAGTAGAAAAGCAATCATACAACTTAAAAGTAGTCTTTTCATACTTATCCTATTCTATTATTTACTTACTGTTATTCCAATCTCACTCATCATAACCGATGAAGTCATTCCCTCCACCGACACAGCTTCCAGCTTGATATATCGAGTTTCTACTTTCTGCCCTAGCCGTACAGTCTGAGGAATCGGATTATTCATAATATTACTGAATTCCTGATTCTCTAAAACCGTCTGCCAGCTCACTCCATCCATGCTCACTGAAAATGTATATCTGAACGCCATATCCGGTTTCGCTTCTGCCCCAGCAGGCGCATAAGTAAAGGCCTCAAGTGAAACGCTCTTACCTAAATCTATCACCAGCGGCTTTGCGGACACCTGTTTCCAGGAATCCCGTGACAAATTATTCCATTCCTGTCCCTCACTCTCATCTGCGAGAGGCTGGGCATAATAGGCAGCCACACGCGAGATATAAGCCTTCCCTCTGCTGCCCGTTACAGTCACGCGCAATTTGGAAGCATTCACTTCCGGTATCCGGAATATTCTCTTATATCCCACTGTAGTTCCCTCTGCTACTACTTCCCAACGGCCATCTTTCCATACCTCAATTTGGGTGCTCTCTACCCTTTGACCTTTAGTAATATCTTCCTGCAACAGGATTACATTCACTCTTGAATCTTGTTTAAACAAATATTCACGCTGCTCTCCTGGAGAAACTTTCCATAACTTATCCCCCTCCAAGATTCTGTTATCGGAAAAAACCCGATCCAGGTATTGCCTGAACTCTTTTAATCTGTTCACATCAGCTTCATGAATCAATCCTCTTTTATCTGGTGGAATATTCAGTAAAAGTACCGAGTTATATCCTACAGACTGAAAATAAATATCTGTCAGATGCTTCAAAGATTTTACTTTATTATTTTGTCTGTCATGATAAAACCATCCTGGACGAATAGAAACATCTACCTCCGAAGGATACCAAAAGAGTTCTTTGGCTTTGGCCAGCATATCTCTTCCACCCAAATCTTTTGATTTCCCATAAATGCCTAAAGCCTTGTTGTTCTCGGCAGCCCGCGCATACACTCCTGGAGTAAGTACCGTAGCACTCCACTCTGTTTCACGTCCTATTCCTTTCTCATTGCCTACCCAACGCACGTCATCTCCCATTATCGCCGTCACAGCTTTAGGCTGTAATTTGCGAATTGTAGCATAGAAAGCGTCCCAGTCATATTCCTGTTTTTTCCCGTTAGGTCCTTCTCCATTCGCCCCGTCAAACCACACTTCATGAACCTCTCCATAGTTAGTAAGCAGTTCCGTCAACTGTTCAATAAAGAACTTGTTATATGCCGGAGAATCTCCATAACACCCCGCATTTCTATCCCACGGAGAAAGATATACCCCAAATTTCATCTGATGCCTGTCACACGCCTCCCGCAGTTCCTTCACCACATCTCCTTTCCCATCTTTCCACGGTGAAGAAGCGACAGAATGACGGGTGGTCTTCGTGGGCCACAAACAAAACCCATCATGATGCTTGGCTGTAATAATCACCATCTTGAAACCTGCTTCCTTTAACGTACGTACCCATTGGTCCGCATCCAATGCTGTGGGGTTAAACAAAGCCGGATTTTCCGTTCCATCTCCCCACTCCCGGTCGGTAAAAGTATTTATACCGAAATGTAAGAATGCGGTCAGTTCCATTCTCTGCCATTCCAACTGCTGTGATGAGGGAACCAGCCGGGAAGCCATATCTACTTTCTGTTCAAATGTCGCATCCTCTGGAAAAACAAGATGCTTGGTATAATACTCAGTAGCACATGATGAGAACATACCGGCCATCAATAACCCTATTATTTTTTTTCTAAATCTATTCATCCTTTTTATCTTAAAATCAAATAAGGAAAAAGGGGCTGCATCATAAAAGCGTTCTACAATGCAGCCCCTTATCCCTAATAACTTATTGCCTTACCTATTATTGTACAGAAAGTTCACTTATTGGCTTAATTACCAATATACCTACAGCGGGTTTATTTGTAGCTGTACCTGAAGATAAATTCCATGCAGCCTCATAAGCCCCAACTGATGCATCTGGCACGTAGAATGTCAAGCCGGCAGCACAACCGGAGAAGTTTTCTGTTCCTAACGTCGGAACAGACTCAGATTTGAATACCACAGTCGTTAAAGTAGTATTTCCCTTGGCAAATTCATTTCCTATAGACGTTATTGTAACTGGTAATTCAAGATATTGAAGAGATGTACAAACCTTAAATGAACCTGCTCCTATCTGTTTAACTCCTTCAGGAAGAACCACCTTAGTTGCACCTATATTTTCAAAACCTTTTACCATGTGATTTACAGCCTTAAAACCATTAGGGAAACTAACCTCCGTTAAAGCCGTACAATTTTTAAACGGCCATGTTGCAAAATCATAAGTATTTTCATTAGCAGCTCCATTCTCCGGCACAAAGTTTACAGATTCCAAAGAAGCCATATTTTGCAATGCAATCTTAGCGCTGGCCTCAGCTAAATCAAGATGTTTTACCCCATTCAACAATGTAGCAAGGTCTTTATCAGTTATATCTCCAGTTACAGAAACAGATGTACACCCATTACGACATCCCTCGCTTAAATCCGCAGCAGCAAGTTGCATTTTGGGATAAATATTTCGTACAATGGTCTGATTCCAGCCATCCGACACCATAATGGTAAAATGAGGAGTCTCCACTGTATTATTAGCTTTCATAGTCACAGTCACCTTATTTCCCTCCACTTTTGTTGTTAGACCGGCTTCATTGGCTACCATGATTGCCGCATCTTTCATTTCTTTCAAACCATCTAAAGAAACAGTTACCGCTGAATTAGCTTTTGGCGACAACACCCAGTCAGCTTTTACCTCTTCAAGAGCTTTAGCTAAATCCGACCATACAGGAAGCTGAATCTTTGTATCTTCCTGACCATCCAGAAGATTGCTGATTATCACCGTAATATATCCCTTATCTTTTGTAGACTCGTCCACACTCACCACTTGATGGTTCCCGGGAACATTTCCATTGGCATCTGAGATTGTTGTCCAAGTACTACCTCCATCTACCGAAAGTTGTACATTGCCTTGTTCATCCACTTTTACCTGAGGAATACATGCATCTACATAAATATAGTTCCCACTTACCGGATCTTTCAGTAATTCACCATTCAGCTGCCAAACCCATCTGCCGTTCTCCACTTGTACAGGCTTAATATCCGGAGTATTGGTACCTTCTACCTGACCGTCAGAGTTCGTATAAAGCGTAATAGACTTAGCACTATGAAAATTAATCTTATAACCCACCTGCTGTCCATCCTTCATTACCGGTTCTACCGAAGTGACAAAATCTTCACATTGAACCAGAACCTGAAGAGATGCAAGATTTGTATTTACCGTTTCACTCCATTTTTCAAGAATAGAAATTCGTTCCTCCTGCTTATTTACGGCATCCCACAATTGTGAGTCATCGTAATTACAACTGCTGAGTAATGACACTGCGGCAAATAAATATGCCATTTTTTTCATTCTGTTCATAGTATATATTTTTTAGTTATTATTGTAAAATTCATATTCTGTCCTTAATAAAAGAGCAAGTCATTTCTCCATTTCATGTCACCCAGGAAAGACTGATAGGTATCATCCACATAAAATCTCACCCAGTCTATTTCCATTCTTGCCACATTTTCAATATTCTCTTCCTTACGTGCCAATTGATAACCCATATCTCCCGATTTCAAGTTAGGCTCCGCCTTATTCAAGAACATCATGGTCAGCAAAAAATGCATACCCTCCGGATTCGCAGTCATATTAAAAGGATAATCTCCTCCCAATGACTTCAAATCATTTTCAGTCAACACATTGGTAACTTCTCCGTTCACTCCCATTGCTACTTCTGTTTCACTTCGCCATTCCAGCCAGTAAATATGGTATTTATCAATATTCCCAAATCCTGACAACCCTGATTCAGAAGTGGCCTTAGCAAAGGTTCTCGTTGTACCTTTTGTTGCCCAGTGATAAGTAGTTTCCACATTATCCGGTAACTTCTTAGAGTTATTCTCCATAATATCAGCCTCACCATACGCAGGCCACACCTGATAAGGACCAGCTCCTCCAACCTGTGCATTTCCCTGACACCAAATTCCCGGAAGCATACCCGTATTCTGACATCCTCTGATTCTGGCTCTTACCTCAATACGCATTCCCGGCAAAATTCTGACATTTGAAGAAGCCCAAGTCGGACTATTTGCATTTTCCGAGAAGAATTTGCATGAATACACTCCCGAGGTACCATAATTCATCATCTTACCAGAAGAAATAGCCTGAGTCGGTTCCTTCAAGGTTATCATTCTGTAAAATCCATCATCGGTTACCCATGAATACTTCGCATTATCCACTCCTCCAGCCGATTCCACAGACACTACATACTGATTACCAAAACATAAAGGCATTCTGTCGCTTTCGAATGTGTTATCATTACTCTTCTGTTTGGTTAAACAAGAAGCTATCGGATGAAATTCATAAGCACGCCAGAATTTCCACTTTCCAAGCTCACTAGACATATCTGCTCCCGGATGTAAGTCACCCTCTTTCATAATCACATAATCTTCATCCTGTAATTTACCCCATTGCTGTACGGCTTTCTCATTTTTCAGAGAAACAAACATCAAATTAGGATCAGCATAGCACCAACGTTCATCTGCCACTCTCAAGCCCATTTCTTTATGCAAGCTCACACGAGTCAATGACAATTTTTTTCTTACCATAGGATACTTAGGAGAATCAGTTGCCATTTCCAATGTCAAATCAATATCTTGATCTATTTCCGACATAGATACCAGTTTTATGCGTTCCGTTTCCGCAGTTTTCTCTCCCGCTGGTATAATTATCGATTCAGGCATCCCTTCATAAAACTTTCCTTCTTCACCTTGAGGAGTGATATGAATGGTAAGATCGTGCTCTGGGGCTACATCCAACGAAGCCTCCAATACAAAACTTTTACCTTCAATAACCTCTGCATCAGAATTATTCTTTACAGCCACAGATGTATAAAAATAGTCACTGACATTGATAACCTGCGATGTACCAGTCACTTTGTATCCACGAGCCAGGGCAGTCAATTCAACACTGTATTTCTGATTAATTCCAGACTCTTTCACAGGAATAGAAACAGTTTTACTTTTCTCACCAGCTTTCAAGGTCACTACAGAGGGGAAATCATCAAAAAGCATTGCATCTACTTCACCTTTTGCAGTCTTCGCAGAAAGTCGAATATCCAAATCTTCATTCATAGCATCCTTTCCTTCTTCTGCACTACCCGTAACGGTAAAAGTAACATCCAATACATCTCCCATTACCAGATTAGTTGAGCTCAACTCCATTTTTAAAGGAACCGGTACCGGAAGATTTCCTACTCCTTTTTCATTTTTACAGCTCGGACATACTCCTATAGTCAACATCAAAGCTGAAACACTGATATAATAAATAAGTCTTTTCATATTGCATTAATATAAATCTGATTCTTAATTCCAGCCCGGATTCTGGGTCATTAATTTATTCAGTTCAAGTTCACTTGGTGGAACAGGAAGCAAATAATCTCTATCTGGTTTAAACTGATAGCCCAATGGTAAAAGTTCCTGAAGAGGATCCATCCATCCACTACCATCCACAAGCACAAGATTTATCTTACTTAACTGGTCCTCACTATAAGATTTATAGAGCACGCCATCATGTCCCAAATAAGCTCCACGTCCTCTTTTACCAACCAATACACTATGTGCAGCCCAACGCATTAAATCATCCAGTCGATAACCTTGAAGTGCTAGTTCAACTCTACGTTCACGACGGATTTCCTGCAACTCTGGCGATAACCGATAACCATAGTCTGTAAAATTAGGATCTATCTGAGTGGGTTTTACATATTTCACTCCCGCTCTTTCCCTTAAAGGTTTTAATGTTTTATTCAGTACTTCATCCGTACATTTATTTAATTCAGCTGCAGCCTCTGCATAATTCAACAAAGCTTCCGCATAACGAAAATAAATTAAACCCGTCTCACTATTACCTTCCACATAAGTGCTATCAATTCCCAAACGAATGTGATAACCAGTTACATTCTTACTACCTCCTGTGCCATGCAGAGCTGGTGATACAATATTTTTATCATCTTCAGGGTTTCCTGTTCTAGCCTTCACATTCAAAGGCCGTGAACCTGTTTCCCAGGCTTTAAACTGATAACCACTACTCATAACTGTTTCTGTCAGACGTGGGTCTCTATCCTTAAACGTATAATTAAAATCAGTATAATTCTTATCTGTAGGATCAATAAAAGTTCCATCAACTTTCAAATAAGTATTTACCAACTCTCCTGCGACTCCTGCCGGGTATTGTTCATCAACTACACCACCTCCTAACAAACTCATCAATGCATGGAACACACCATCTGCAATTGAATATTTTTTCCAAAAGACTGCTTCAGGAACATTAGTATAATCACTTTTATTGAACAAACTGCCGAAAGCATCTCCCGGATTCTTTTCATTCCGGGTTTCCAATGTCAACCCTTGCTCAAACAACAAATCCCCCCAGCGCATACACTCTGCAAGAAAATACTCAGACTGATTTGATTCTGCGGCAAACGCATCGTCTTTATGATATTTCTCCCATGTTCCTTCATAAAGTGAGACCTGCATGGCTAGCATCATTGCTGCTTCTTTTGAAATTCTCAACCCCTGATATTTACTTCTTGGGAACAATAGTTTAGTTGCATCCTCTAAATCCTGTAAAATAAATTTTGCAACTTCTGCACGATCTTTTGGAGCAATCTGCAATCCTTCAATTGTAGCCTTTTCATCCCAAAAGCCATCCATAACTGGTATATCTCCAAATTTCTTCAATAAATCAAAATGCCAATAAGCTCGCAGAAACAATACTTCACCTCGTAAAGAAGCTTCTTCATCAGTTTCCTTTTCGGGACTTACAAGATTGTATTTAAAAAAATAATTCACATCACGCAAATTCTTATACCCTGTTTCCCAAAGTTCAGTGCTAGAGAAAAGTGTATTTTCTCCATTCAGTCTTTTGTCATAATTCTCAGACAAGATATTATCACTATTCTTTTCTTCTCCACGAACTCCCATGCCAAACTGCTTCAATGAGGGTAAAGCAGTATATAATGAGTTCACATAGCTTCGTAACTGTATCTCACCATCAAGAAAGTTTTCATTACTTGGTACCGTAATTGGTTCACGGTCCAGGAAATCAGCACATGACGTAGTCATAAACCCGATTCCCGACATTATAGCTATATATAGACAAAGTCTTTTCATAATTAGTTTTTAATTTAGAACGTAAAATCAACACCAAATACAAAATTCCGGTTCATTGGATATACCTTACCATTACCATTCTCATTTGCTGGCGACGTAAGTCCAGGAGCTGTTGCATTACTTCCACCGGCCCATGTATTTACCTGATTAAGTGTTTCAGGATCAAAAGCATCAGGAAGCTTATCTATTGTAAATAAATTATCACATGTAAAATAAACACGTAAATTCTCCAAATGCAGTGCCTTAAGCAGCTTCTTATCAAATGTATATGATACCATAAGGTTCTTCATACGCATGTAAGCTGCATTAAGCAGATAACGCGTAGTATTATAGCCTGTATTTGCATCATAATCTTTTGTCTTCGGATCTGTCAAACGAGGAAGGTATGCATCCGGATTTGTCGGACTGAAATAATCCAAATGTTCCTTAAAGTAGTTCTTTCCACCAAACAAATAAGTACTACCGGCCATTGGGAAATCCCGTTTTGCCACACCTTGTAGCAACGTTGAAACAGCAAACCCTTTATAACCGACATTCAAGTTAATACCAAAAGAATATCTTGGAGTAGCATTACCGATAATCTCCAGGTCACCATGATCTGACAGGGTTCCTTTTCCCGGATTAATTTTTCCGTCACGGTTCGTATCCAAATACTTCAAATCACCCACTTGCCACATATTATCATCTTTAAAGAATGACAAATCTCTACTACGAAGATAGTTGTCTATCTCCTGGTTCGACATAAACAAATCATCAGCACGGAATCCCCAAATCTCTCCAATATCCATTCCTTCATAATAACCCTTATTGCGTGCAAGTCCTGTATGGTTATTATAAATAATACCTTCCGGATTATTATATTTCGTAATTACAGCCTTATAATCGAATAAATTAAATCCAATACCATAACTAAAACCATTCTTTAGCTGATCTTGCCAGTTTACAGACAATTCCCAACCTCTGTTTCTTAACGTCGCATTATTTATTTTAGCTCTATCATCCGGCACAATACCACCGATAGCCGGAATTGCTTCTGCGGGGCCAATCATATCCTTGGTAGTACGCTGATACACATCGAATGTCATAGAAAGTCGATCGTCAAACAACATCAAATCAAGTCCCAGGTTTGCATTGTCCACTTTCTCCCAAGTAATGAATTCACTGATCATTTTAGGTGTCTGAGCCAAAGTTCCTTTCTCTGTCACCATAGAACCTCCTCCAGGCAATAACCATGCATTGGGACTATTAGGAGCTAGCCTCATCATTCCAATATAATCATATAATCCTGCTCCATTCTGATTACCTAAGCGTCCATAAGAAACACGCACTTTTAACTGAGATATTGGCAAATGCAAATTACTAAAGTATTCAGTACGTGCTATATCATAACCTGCAGAGAAAGAAGGGAATAATCCCCACCGATTTCCTGGTGCAAAACGTGAAGAACCATCATACCGTCCACTAAATTCTGCGAAATATATGTTTTTATAATTCCAGTTTATACGCGTATATACCCCCATAGTAGCCCAATGTGTTCTCGACTCGCTCCCATAAAAGTTTCCATTGGCATTATCAAAAGAATAGTTACTATCACTCAAAATACCATCCTTATAAATGTATTCATTGGAATACTTCTGAACTTCCATCTGGTATCCCGCCATTATTTTAAAGAAATGGTCCCCCCACTGATTTGTATAAGAAGTATTAATACTCGGTGACAAGTAATAATCCAGAGCACTTCCTCTGGTATATGAGCCAAACAATGTATTTAAATAACTCATTCCAGGATACTGATAACCCTGACGGCTTCCTGTAATTGTTTTAATTAAGCCATTCGGTTCCATATATGAGGGCTTCTTCAACGTAAAACTATTGCTTTCTACATCCAGTCGGGCCTTCATATCAGCCATAATATCCCATCCCTTCAAAGGAGTTATAGTAGCAGAAAATGAAATAGCATCAGAAATCCGATTGTTATTATAGAATGAGTTCTTAAGATATAACATCTCATTCCAAGTAGGATCTGCATATTGCGAGTCTGATACAGGAAGCTGAGTTACTTTAGTAGGAGCCTGATTACCTGCTACCGCATAGAATATCGTTTGATTCGGCATGGGGCGATTAATCATATTCAATGTAAGATTATTATTCAGGTTAAACTTCAACCAGTTATTAACATTGAATGTAAGTTTTGTATTCATATTATATTTGCTCAAGTCATCTTGCACCTTATCCATTAAACCTTCCTGATAAGTATATCCCATACCGACATAATAATTAAACTTATCAGATCCTCCCTGAATACTTAGGTTGTGAGAATGACGGATAGCCTTATCCTTGAAATAATAATCAAACCAATCTGTATTTCCATATTGAGAAAGTTCTGATCCATCCCATCCGTCTCCTTGAGTATTAGCTTTCACACCTGGATATTCTGCAGAATAAGGATTTGCCATAAATCCTTTAATCAACTCTATCGTTTCATCTGTAATCTGATGAGTTCGCCCCATATTTTCATCTCTTTGATTTACATAAGAGGCAAACTCCAAAGAGTTCATCATTTTAGGCATATTAATCGGTGAACTAAATCCGACAGTACCTCTATATGTCACGCGTGCTTTCTCCGACTTTCCACTTTTAGTCGTTACCAATACTACACCATACGCCGCACGTGCTCCATAGATGGCAGCTGCAGATGCATCCTTCAATACAGAAATACTTTCAATATCTGCGGGATTCACATTCTGCATACTTTGCTCCACTCCATCAACTAACACATAAGGTTCACCGCCATTGATAGAACCTACACCACGAATATTAAATTTAATTTCAGCTCCCGTTTCACCACCGACTCCACTTTCTGCAGCATCCGAAGCAAAGTTCAAACCAGCCACATTACCTTGTAAGGCACTAGTTACATCCGTTACCGGTCGACTCACAATCGCATCCGACTTTACCGTTGCTACCGCTGCAGTAATAGTATTTCTTTTTTGCTTATCCATACCCACTACCACAACTTCTTCCAACACTTCGCTGTCTTCTTTCAGAACCACATGATTTCCGGTAAGTTTCTTTACTTTCATCTCAAGCGTAGTATATCCTACATAGCTTATAGAAAGGACAGTTCCAACTCCACCTTGAATAGAGAAATTACCATCCATATCCGTAATAGTACCATTAGTAGTACCTTTCACCATAACTGTGGCACCAATCACAGACATTCCTGTTTCATCTACGACAGTACCCGTTATCATCCCAGACTGGGCGAACACTTTCGAAGGAAGTAACAGCATTGCTATACATAAGAAACATAGCAACTGTACAAT
The DNA here is from genome assembly GCA_900544075.1 of uncultured Bacteroides sp. GTDB lineage: Bacteria > Bacteroidota > Bacteroidia > Bacteroidales > Bacteroidaceae > Phocaeicola. The sequence continues at coordinate 7,657 of UQTJ01000047.1, read as the reverse complement.
TTTGTGTTTTGACATAACATTAAATTTAATTTATTATTGAATGAATCTATTCATAATCCATTTTCTTTCCTGCAAAAATATATATCAAAGACTTATAGCATATCCAAAAAAAGACGCATTAAAGTCTAAAAATAGTCGTCTGAACAAATTGAGACAAAACCCATGATTAAATCTTGAGAAAAAGAATTATATTTGTTTCAGAAGTATCGGATGACAAATTACATCAACCTATGAGAAGAACCATAGTTACCTTATTTATCTTGTTTTTTTGTGCAATCACTTTTGCCCAATCCCCCCAATATTACTATAAACAACTTCCTTTAGATGATATATCTTCTGTTATCACAGATATACATTCGTCAAAAGGAATGGGAATAATATGGATAGGAACCACCAACGGACTAATCCGATTTGACGGCACATACAAGAAAAAATATGAACATAAAGGAAATGACCTCCATAGTCTCCCGCACAATCACATTCGTCATATTCTAGAAGATAAGAATGAAGATGTTTGGATTTTTACAGCCCAAGGCCTTGCAAAATATTCCTACAAATTTGATAACTTCAGTATTCCTCTGTTTGAGAACAAACCTATAAAAGCTTATTCAAGTTGTAAAACAGATGATGGATTTATTATAGGAGCTAATAACCAAATATTCAAATATTCATACAAGACCTGTGAATTTACCCTAATATTTGAATTCAAAGACCGGAACTTCGACTTCCATAATATTTCACTAATTGACCATAATAAAATTTTAGGCTCTAACAAATGGAAAGGCTTGGTAGTTATAGATCTGACAACCAAACAAACCGACAACAACCCATTTAGCAATAAGTCAAACCATCCTACAATCACTTATATAGATAGTCAACAAAATATATGGATTTCAGACTTTAATGAAGGACTTCGTTGTTACACTCCTAATAAAAAGCTTATTAAACATTACACCACGAGCAATTCTCAACTCAACAATAATATTATTTTATGTATAAAAGAAATAAATCATAAAATTTGGGTAGGAACTGATGGAGGAGGAATAAACATTATAAACCCTATTACCGACGAAATAGAAATTTTACAACATGTGTCTGGAAACACACATTCTCTTCCCTTTAATACAATCACCTGTCTGTCTTCTAGTGAGAACAACAGCATTTGGGCTGGAAGTACACGAAGAGGATTTATCAATATCCGAAAAGTCCCCATTACTACATACTCTGAAGTAGTATTAAGAAATAATATGGGACTCAGCGAGCGATCAATCCTGAGCATGTGGCATACCCCTTCCGATAGTCTTGTATGGCTAGGAACAGATGGCGGTGGAGTAAATTCTTTCAATGTCAACAATCATTCATTTCGACATTTTACCAACACATGGGGAAGTAAAGTCGTTTCCATGTGCGATCTATCCAAAGATAAACTTATCATATCACTATTTTCAAAAGGTATCTTTATTTTCAACAAACATACCGGCCATGAGCAAGAAATCAGATTTGATCATAAAGACCTTATTCAATCTATCTACTATAGTGGAAAATCTGTTAATCTTGCCCGATATAAAACAAACTCTATTTTATTACTTGGCAACCGTATCTACAAATTTAACATACAAACACATCAACTTGATACTATAACGTATGCAAAAGGAGTAAGTACTGGAGAAACACTATTTTTCATTGCAGAAACAGGAAACTGTATTTACCTTAATGACCAACATTCCATCTATATGTTGGACAAAGATGAAGAAATATTATACAAAATATTATCTGTTCCTTTCCACGTCAACTTCTACTCTGTAGGTATTGATTCACATGGCACTTTCTGGATAGGTAGCAATGAGGGTCTCTCTTTCTGGAAAAAAGAAGATAAAGAAAGAACTCCTGTGCCCACTTCACTCTTCAAAAAAGTCACAAGTGTACTTTGCGACAAAAAAGATAACCTATGGCTTGGTGCTGACCAAAAGCTATTTACCTATCTACCCGAAAAAAACAGATTTATCATGTTTGGTGAATCAGACGGAGCAACTCCCAATGCTTATCTTAATTCAGCCAAAACACTCCTAACAAAAAATGAGATATTAATGGGAGGCATTAATGGCCTGCAATATATTTCATTATACAAAGGTCCTCATGCAACTGATTCATTATCAAGAATCCACCTCATTGATTTCAGTATCAATGGAGAAAACAAGATACAATATATTCAAAATAAAAGAATTACAATTTCGTGGAATAGTAAAAACATACGTTTAAGAACTATTATTCATGACAATGACATACTTCGAAACAAATTATACCGCTACAGTATAAATAAACACATTTATGAAAGTTTTAACCCCGAACTTTTCATTCCGTCACTACAACCAGGAGAATATACTATCCAACTAAGCTACAGCTTAATAGATGGCAATTTTTCTCCCCGCTACAAATTACTAACAATTACAATATTACCGCCCTGGTATACAACCTGGTGGTTTATACTCCTTTGTATATTCCTCATTATCTCCTTCATAGCAGTCTTTTTTATATATTCCCTAAAACGGAAAGAAAATAAAATGAAATGGCTCATGAAAGAACATGAACAAAAAATATACGAAGACAAAGTCAGATTTCTTATCAACATCAGTCATGAACTAAGAACACCGCTCACATTGATTTATGCTCCGTTAAAAAGAATTCTCAAAACAATGGCTCACGACAATGAAAATTATAATGCCCTGATGAAAATATACAAACAATCAGGGCGAATGAGGGAACTCATCAACATGGTGTTAGACATAAGAAAGATGGAGACAGGAGCAAACACTTTAACCTACAAATTATACGACTTCAATGAGTGGATGAGTGAAGTTTGTGAAGATTTCAAGGATGAATGTGCCATTCAAAAAGTTAAGCTTGTCATACGCAAAGACAACCGCATTCCCGAGGCGGCCTTCGATAAAGGAAAATGTACCATTATTCTGACAAACCTCCTGTCGAATGCATTAAAACATAGCCCGGAACAAACCCAACTGACAGTTTCATCCCAACTGAATGAGGATAAAAAAATGATACGCATCACAGTAACTGACCAAGGTAAAGGGCTAGGAACTCAAGATACCTCAAAGTTTTTTGAACGCTTCTATCAAGGTGAATCCGAAAAAGGAGGTACCGGCATTGGACTTGCCTACTCGAAAGTGCTCGTTGAACAACACCATGGGCATATCGGAGCATTCTCAAATCCTGAAGGAGAAGGAGCTTCCTTCTTTTTTGAGATTCCATTCTGCTTACAAGAGTCTGTATCTACATATCAGCCAAAAGCATATATCAATGAATTATTTGATACCCACGCAGAAGATAACGATAAAGAGATGGTTAGACCAGAAAAACTCCTACTTAACCATATAAAAATTTTATTCGTAGATGACAATGTAAATCTCACAGAATTTATATTTGAGCAATTTAAAGATACTTTTAAAGAAGTAGTTACAGCCAACAGTGCAGAAGAAGCACTACATAAACTAGAAAATTATATGCCCGATATTATAATCAGCGATATAATGATGCCAGGAATGAATGGCCTTGAACTATGCAAAACCATCAAGCAAAATCTATCTGTCAGCCACATTCCTGTTATTCTATTAACAGCAAGAACAGATGAGCAAAGTAAAAACCTTGGATACAAAATAGGAGCAGATGCATATTTATCAAAACCGTTTGACACAGAACTACTTGTAAACTGTATTGACAACCTTATTTACAATCGGCGAAAATTAAAAGAACATTATCAAAGCTATGGCATTATTCCAGAGCCAATAAAAGAAACTTTCAGCCAGGCGGATGAAGCCTTTCTACAAAAATTGAATAAAGTTATCAATGATAATCTAGACAATTCCTTGCTAGATATAAACTTTATTTGTAGCGAAATAGGCATAAGCCGTACTTCATTATACACAAAAATGAAAGCCCTTACGGATATGGGAGCTAACGATTATATCAATAAACTCAGATTAGAAAAAGCTATAACGTTAATAAAAAGCAATAAATTCTCTGTTAATGATATATCTACCATGGTAGGATTCAGTACACCAAGATATTTCAGTACAGCTTTTAAACAATATACAGGCATGACTCCAACTCAGTTTAAGTCACAAAACAATCAAAACATATAAACAATTATGGCCCTGAAAAATATTTTTACAATAGCTTGTTTGCTATTATCTACATGCATATATAATATCTGCACTGCAAAAACACCTAAAACACAATACAAACTCATCTGGAAAGATGAATTTAAAGGTAAGTCATTCAACACAAACTTTTGGAGTAAAATTCCAAGAGGAAATGTTGATTGGAAAAGATATATGTCCGATCATGAACCGCTTTATAAAGTCAAAAATGGGAAGCTTACCCTTTATGGAATAGCTAATAACGACATCGTACCTAACGACACTGCCAAATTTCTTACTGGAGGACTATACACCAAGAATAAAATTACATTACGGTACGGGAAGGTAGAGATAAAAGCCCGTTTACAAGCTGCACAAGGAGTTTGGCCTGCCATTTGGCTATTACCAGAAACTGGGAAATGGCCTGATGCTGGCGAAATTGATATCATGGAACACTTAAATCATGACAAGTTTGTATATCAGACAGTACACACCTATTATACACACGTATTAAATAACAAGCAGAATCCGCCACATTCTGCAAAAGCAAAAATCAAAACAGGTCAATACAACATCTATGCTGTAGAAATTCTACCTGACAAAATTATTTTCTCTGTAAATGGGAAAAGAACTCACATATATCCAAAAATTGAGACTACTTCCCCAAAACAATACCCATTTGGCACACCTTATTACATCTTAATAGATATGCAAATAGAAGGAGCATGGGTAGGGAAAGCCAGTGTTCAAGAACTACCTGCAAAAATGGAAATAGACTGGATAAAAATCTATGAAAGGATAATCAATAAATGCCCCTAAAATTTCAGTACTTCTTAGGCAGTACCGAAGTACTTTCCTGGCAGTACTCCAGTACTTTCAAGGAAGTACCGCAGTACTGCCTAAGGAGGATTACTCAGCCTTCAATACCACTTCCGTTCCTTTCAAAAGAGGAGAAGTCAGTTTCACACGAATCTCGCCTTTCTCACCTGTAGTCTGGATATAGGCCAGCAAACGTCCGTGGAAAGCACGGTGATGATTATCAGTATAATCACTCATATCTCCGTTATTTGAACCTTCCAGTCCCAACAAACGTGCCGGACCTTCAATCTGACAAGTTACGTCGTTATCGCCTAATTTTACGATAGTACCTTGTTCGTCCACCACTTCGATCGTTACATGTGCAGTAGCCTTATCCGGTGACAAGACTTCCTTATCCACAGTAGCCCGCAAGGCGTATGGACGACCAGAGGTTTTGATTGCATAAGATGAAAGCACTTTTCCTGTTGCATCACAACCTTCTGCACGCAATTCCCCATCCTGATAAGGAATATCCCAGTAAATGATACCACTCTTATCGTCGTAAGGCTTCATCTGGCCTACTTCTTTTCCGTTCAGCAACAAACGAGCCTGCGGTACATTGGTATAACAAACCACCCGAATCAACTGGCCCGGTTCGTAGTTCCACAAATCCCATGCATCCATTGATACCCAGTCGTGCTTGGGATATGTACCGATGTAAGTCACAGGTTTTTCACTCCAAAGCGAAGCTCGGAAGTATCCGCGTGGTTTAGGGAAGCTGCCAAAGTCCAGCAAACCGGTATACAAACCTCTGGAAGGCCATCTGCCTGATTCACCCAGATAGTCCGTACCCGTCCAAAGGAATTGTCCGAAAATAAATTCCTTGTCGCGTACCGCATGCCAAGCCTCAATTCCCACACCGGTTTCACTACCGTAAATTACACGGTCAGGATAAGTGGCATGGTCTTCGTCATAACGGTTTTCCGTGTAATTATATCCTACTACATCTACGGCCTGAGGATACTCTGTCTGATTCGACATTACCACTCCAGCCAATGCACCGGTAACAGGACGTGAAGTATCTACCGCACGTACACAGGCAGCCAGACGTTTCGCAATCTTACCGATACGCATGGCATCCGGCGCGTCAGGCTTGTATCCTCCAAACATAGGCTGGTTAATGGTTGTACCATCCAGCACCGGATGAGAATAAGGGTCATTCGGATAGTCTACCTCATTACCGATGCTCCACAAGAATATACAAGGGTGATTCCGGTCACGACGCACCATATCCGTCACATCCCGTTCAATCCATTCCTCAAAGAAATCAAATGTTCCGTCATAGCTTGGTTCACCGACATTCCATCCCTTTATCCATTTCCGTTTCGGGAACTCCCATTCATCCGAAGCCTCATCCATCACCAGGAAGCCCATTCGGTCACATAAATCATACAATACCGGTGCCTGCGGATTATGGCTCATACGGATGGCATTCACACCTATTTCTTTCAGGTTTTTCAGACGACGCTCCCATACCTCAGGAGGAACGACCGCACCCAGCACACCTGCATCATGATGCAGACACACTCCTTTCACCTTCATCCACTCTCCGTTCAGGGCAAATCCCTTGTTGGCATCGAACTTCAACGTACGGAGACCTACATTCGTCGAACTGCCATCTATCCGTTTCCCGTCACAAAGCAACTCTGTCTTCAACGTGTACAGATAAGGTGCATCCAGATTCCAGCGGTGAGGCTTCTTCACCTTCAATGATATTGTTTCTTTCGCAATACCCTCAGCTTTATCTGCCACTTTCTTACGGCCTTGTGCTACCAATGTACCTTCTGCATCATAAAGAGCCGCAGAAATCTCCAATGCGCCAGCAGCCTTCACATGTTTCTCCACTTCCATATCGACTGCCACTACCGCCTGCTTATCGGTCAGCGAAGTAGCATGCCAGCCTATCCCCCATTGGGCAAAATGAATGTCAGGAGCGGAAATCATCCACACATCCCGGTAAATTCCGGAACCAGTGTACCAGCGTGAATCAGCATAACGGCTGTGGTCAATACGGACTGCCAGCACGTTATTTCCTTCCTTCAGGTAGGGAGTCATGTCATACATAAAAGATATGTATCCGTTCGGACGTTTACCGAGCAAGTGACCGTTCAAATAAACCTCGCTGCGGTTATATGCTCCCTCAAAATAGATGTAGTGGCGCGCAGCCTTATCGGTAACCTGAAAATGTTTCCGATACCAGCCTATCCCCCCCGGCAAATAACCGGTACAACTTGCCAGGGAAGGAGAAAGCTGTCCTTCTACCGACCAGTCGTGCGGCAAATCAAGTTTTCGCCACTTACTATCGTCATACGATACGGAAGTGCTCAGACTATCGTCCGATAAACTGAACAACCAATTCTCATTAAATTTTTTGGCTTCGCCAAAAGATACTTGGGCTTGCACTACAGTACATACCAACAGCCCCAAAAGAATAATAAAAAATGCCCTGTTCTTCATAAGATTTTTCGATTAATTGCATGAATTTCAATTCAAAAATACAAATATCTAAAGTCAACCCTCTTTTAATTTGAAGTAAAATTAGTCAATAAGCTTAATCATTACAACTAAAATATCAAAGTATTTCCAATAACAAAAAAGCGGCCGCTTTCACGAGGAAAACAGCCGCTTTCAAACATTATATCAGA
>UQTJ01000046.1 GCA_900544075.1 uncultured Bacteroides sp. | reverse complement strand
GTATTGTTTATCGGCTGGTTTTTGTTATATGTTAAAGTACATAGATAAAGCTTTTGATATTTTGGAGAATAACCTCTTTTAGAAAATATTTACAAAAAAACAGGCACACCTTTCGGTGCGCCTGGCATAAATCTATCGGTTGATAGTATATTATTTCTTGAAGTATCTGTTGTACAAACCTTCGAAACCTTTTCCGTGACGAGCTTCGTCCTTAGCCATTTCGTGAACTGTATCGTGGATAGCGTCAAGGTTAAGAGCTTTAGCACGGGTAGCGATACGCTTCTTGTCAGCGCAAGCACCGCTTTCAGCGTTCATACGCTTTTCAAGGTTAGTCTTAGTATCCCATACGCAGTCGCCAAGAAGTTCAGCGAACTTGGCAGCGTGTTCAGCTTCTTCCCAAGCGTAACGTTTGAAAGCTTCTGCGATTTCAGGATAGCCTTCGCGGTCAGCCTGACGGCTCATAGCCAAGTACATACCTACTTCTGTACATTCGCCCATGAAGTGGTTGTTAAGGTCCTTAATCATTTCTTCGTCGCAACCTTTAGCTACGCCGATAACGTGTTCGTCTGCAAACTGAAGACCACCTTCTGTTTCTTCCATTTCTTTGAACTTAGAAGCTGGAGCTTTACACAATGGACACTTTTCAGGAGCTGAATCACCTTCGTGGATGTAACCACATACTGTACAGATAAATTTCTTCATAATAGTAATAAGTTAGTTAGTTGTTAAATTAATATTTTCAGTCCGACTTCAGTTTTTGTCGGAATTGTTTTTCTTGCATTCAGGGCAGACACCCTTGTAATAATTGTGTACCTCTTCAACACTGAATCCTTTGTCTGCCATATCACTCATTTCTATTTCGTTGACGTGCATTGGCATGTCATAGATTTTACCGCAGCATTTGCACTGGAAATGTGCGTGCGCAGATGTATCACCATCAAAACAAGCGTTGCGCTCGTCTATCGTAAGCATCTTTGCGGCTCCATGTTCAACAAACAACTTCAGCGTGTTATATACAGTTGTTTTTGAAAGGGTAGGAATATCATCGTGCAGGGCCATGTATATCTCATCTATACAGGGATGAGTATGGTGCTTCAGCAGATAGTCCATAATTGCGATGCGTTGTACGGATGGCTTTATTTCATAACTAAGCAAATATTCGTAAACGTTCATACTCTCTTTCAATTCTGTAATTATTACAATTTTATTTCAATGGCAAAGATACAAACTTTTTTTTAATCCACAAGTTCCAAACTTAGTTTTTTGTTTTTTTTACTTTTGGCTTTACTGCTGAGCAAAAGAATAATTTGTATTTTTGTAGTCGCTATACATTATATATATAACAAATTATATGAAATTTGGTTTTGTAAAAGTGGCGGCCGCCATTCCTGCGGTAAGGGTGGCCGACTGTAAATTCAACGCTCAACACACTGAGGCTCAGATTATGATAGCCGACGGTAAGGGCGTTCAGATAGTGATTTTCCCGGAATTGAATCTTACCGGATATTCATGTGGCGACCTGTTTTCTCATCAGCTGCTGCTGGAACAGGCCGAAATGGCTTTGATGCAGGTGATTAACAATACCCGACAGTTGGATATTATTTCCATTGTCGGCTTGCCTGTCATGGTAAACTCTACTTTGGCCAATTGTGCGGTAGTGTTCCAGAGAGGTAAGATTCTTGGAGTAGTTCCTAAAACTTATCTGCCTAACTATAAGGAATTCTACGAACAGAGATGGTTTGCTTCATCTCTCACATATAAAGATATTTCTTCTGTAAGACTTTGCGGACAGACAGTGCCTTTCGGCAAGGATTTGCTTTTCGAAACTTCGGATACCTGTTTCGGAATAGAGATTTGTGAGGATGTATGGGCTCCTGTTCCTCCAAGTTCTGAACTGGTGTTGAAGGGTGCGGAGATAATCCTCAATATGTCTGCCGATACAGAAAACATAGCCAAGCATCAGTATCTCCGTTCGTTGCTTGCACAGCAGTCTGCACGATGTCTGGCAGGGTATGTGTTCTCTTCATGCGGATTCGGTGAGTCTACCACAGATGTGGTATTTGCCGGAAACGCGCTTATTTATGAAAACGGTACTTTGCTTGCCGAGGCTGAACGCTTCTCGTTCGATGAGCAATTGGTTGTCAGCGAGATAGATGTAGAGCGTCTGCGTGGAGAGCGTCTGGTCAATACTACATTTGCGGCGAGTGTCAGAGCTTATGGTGCAGATGGCGTACAGCGCATTCAGACAGAGATGGTTAACAGCCGTAATCTTTCTCTCACGAGATATGTAGACCCTCATCCGTTCGTACCGGCAGGAGGAAAGCAGCTTGATGAAAGATGTGAGGAGATATTCTCCATCCAGGTGGCAGGATTGGCGAAAAGGCTTGTTCATACCAACTGCAAGACAGTGGTGGTAGGTATATCAGGCGGTCTGGATTCTACATTGGCTCTCCTCGTATGCGTGAAGACTTTCGATAAGTTAGGCTTGCCGCGCAAGGGTATAGTAGGTATCACTATGCCGGGCTTCGGAACCACCGACCGTACATACAACAATGCTCTTACTCTGATGAGCTCACTGCAGGTTACTGTTAAGGAAATCAGCATCAAGGATGCCTGCATCCAGCATTTCAAGGATATTGAACACGATATGTCCATCCACGACGTAACTTACGAAAACGGTCAGGCGCGCGAACGTACGCAGATTCTTATGGATTATGCAAACAAGATTGGCGGTCTGGTGATTGGTACAGGCGATTTGTCGGAACTTGCACTTGGTTGGGCCACTTACAATGGTGACCATATGTCGATGTACGGTGTGAATGCCAGCATACCTAAGACGTTGGTGCGCTATCTTGTAAACTGGGTGGCACAGACCGGAGTAGATGTTATTTCGCGTAACACACTGCTTGACATTATAGATACTCCTATCAGTCCGGAACTTATCCCGGCCGACGAAAACGGTAATATCAAGCAGAAGACTGAAGACCTTGTTGGTCCATACGAACTGCATGATTTCTTCCTTTATTATTTCCTCAGATTCGGAATGCGTCCGGCTAAGATTTACTATCTTGCAGAGATAGCTTTCAAGGGAATATATGACAGCACTACGATAAAGAAATGGCTTACTAATTTCTGTCGCCGTTTCTTCAATCAGCAGTTCAAGCGTTCATGTCTTCCTGACGGACCTAAGGTAGGTTCTGTTTCACTCAGTCCTCGAGGCGACTGGCGTATGCCGAGCGATGCAAGTTCTGCCTTGTGGCTTAAGGAATGTGAGGAACTCATAGGCTGATTTATGCACGCATCCGTAGTTTTTTCCTGAAACGCAAAAGAAAAGAAACCGTTACACGTACGTGTTACGCCCGCGTCACGTTCGTGTTACGCGCGTGACACGCTCGTGTTCCACCCGTTACACGTTCGTGTTACGCTTTCTCCGTCAATGAATTTATTCTGATATTTCCCGGCTTATTGCCTTAAATACAGGGACGTTACTTTGTTCGTCCGGGTTGAAGGCATACCATATGTAATTATCTTCCTGTCCTGTCGGAAGTTTGCACAGGCGCATGTTCTCTTCGTATTCCCCGAATATTATATCCCATGCATCAGGCGGTGTGACGTGTTTGGTCCTTATTGCTTCTGCCGGTTCTTTCTTGAGCGACATTCCCGCTTCTATCCATGCCTGAGTAGCATCCAGAGTGTATTTCGGATAATGGCTCTTGCAGAACTTGTAAAGAATTATTCCTCTTCTTTCCAATCCCATAGGCTGGTCTATCACTCCGATGTTTGTAAGATGTTCAAGGAAATGATACAGGAAGTCGTCATTCTCCACTATCAGCCGGCGGGTGAGTTTCTGCCATGCCTTTGCATTATAGAAACCGTCCAGGAGGCGTGACAGGAGTCTTGCTGTCTGAAGTTCGTCCGATGTAATGTCGTTTGTCTCAAGCACCTCGTATGGAGGTAGGGTAGAGTATCTTATTCCAAGTTCTTCTGCTCTTCTTCTCATTTCTGTTCCCGGAAGCAGTTTCAGCGATTCCAACTGGATTTCTCCAGCATTCAGTCCGGCCAGGGTGCGTACATCCTCAAAAATCTCATTCAGATGATAGTGAGGCAGTCCGGCTATCAGGTCGGCATGCGTTTCCATATTCTCGAGCGAGCAGAGGAACTTCAGGCCTTTCATCGCATCCTCAAGTTTCCCGGCGCGCCGGCTTGTGGTGAGTACTATTTCTCTCAGACTCTGTATTCCGGCCTCCAGATGAAGAAGTCCTTTTGGCATTGACTTCAATTCTGCTTTCAGTTCTTCAGAAAGCAAAGCCGGATGGATTTCAAGATGGAAATTTATGTCCGTATATTCGCGGAAGAGGGCAAGCAATGCTTTTGCATAGCGGGTGTTGTAGTTGAAAGTACGGTCCAGAACTCGTATGTTCTTTATTCCATGGCTGTGGATGATTTCTATTCTTTCTCTGATAGTGTCTATACTTAGATTTCGCACCGGCTTATCGCCACCGCTTACGCAAAAAGCGCATGTGTTGAAGCATCCTCTTGTAGTTTCCAACTGTACGAAAGGCTTGTCCCAGTTGAACAGCTTGCTTCTTTCAGGATATTCCAAAGCCGTGAAGTCTGTCACTCTTGCCATACCGTTGTCGCGGTATTCTCCGTTATCGTCTATGTAACATAGTCCGGCAATGTCCTTCCATTCTTCCTTGTTGTCGAAATGCTTCATCCACTGTTTGAATCCGGTTTCACCTTCACCTCTGAATATACCTTCGATGAAATCGTTTGTTGTAAGGAATTTTCTGTTATCTCCCAGAAACTCCGGTCCTCCGAGGATTATCCTGCACTGTGGCAGCAGAGATTTTACGCGGCATGTGATATGGAGTAACGCTTCGTGGTTGAAGAGCCAGCATGTGGATGCTACAATATCAGGCTTGTGTTTATAGATTTGTTCTGCCACCATTCCCGGATTCTCGTTGATGGTAGCCGAAACCTTGACCCACACAATGCTTTTGTCGTCTGCCATCTGTGCATGCAGAGCCGGCAGGGCAAGAGATGAATGTGCATACGAACTGTTTAAATCCAACCAGAGTAATTTCATATATTAAAAAATGAGAGTAAGAATATATTACAAAAGAAAGCGAAGAACCACAATGTCTATGATTCTTCGCTTTATATTTTTTATCGTGCGATGAATATTATGGAATCAAGTACTGTGAGCTGATTGATTCGTTAGTCATCACGCGGCGGATAGTTTCAGCGAACATATCTGCTATTGAAAGCTGTTTAACCTTAGCGCAACGGTTTGCATAAGGAATACTGTCTGTGAATACGATTTCTTCCAACTGAGAGTTCTGTACACGTTCAGAAGCAGGACCTGACATAACGCAGTGTGAAGCGATAGCTCTAACTGAATTTGCTCCAGCTTCTTTCATGATGTCAGCAGCTTTTGTAATAGTACCTGCTGTATCAACCATATCGTCAACAAGAACGACATCTTTTCCTTTCACGTCACCGATGATTTGCATAGAAGCTACTACGTTTGCTTTTTCACGTGTCTTGTGGCAAAGAACCAATGGAACATCGAGGAACTTAGCATATGTACTTGCACGCTTGGAACCACCAACGTCCGGAGTAGCAATTACAAGATTCTCCAGATTCAATGACTGAATGTATGGAGCGAAGATTGTAGATGCATACAGGTGGTCTACAGGAATATCGAAGAATCCCTGAATCTGGTCTGCATGAAGGTCCATTGTGATAAGACGGTCGATACCTGCTACACTAAGAAGGTCAGCTACAAGCTTGGCACCGATAGAAACACGTGGTTTGTCCTTGCGGTCCTGACGAGCCCAACCGAAATATGGGATTACAGCGATAATGCTCTTTGCTGAAGCACGCTTAGCGGCATCAATCATAAGGAGCAACTCCATAAGGTTGTCTGAGTTTGGGAATGTAGACTGTACTATGAATACATGCTGGCCACGGATTGACTCTTCATAAGACACTGCGAACTCTCCGTCAGCAAAGTGAGTAACCTTCATGTTACCAAGTTCGCATCCTAAACTGTTGCAGATTTTTTCTGCCAAGTATCTCGAGTTTGTACCGGAGAATACTTTAAAAGGTGATTGTACGTTCATTGTAAATAGATATATTGCCTTGATTTGTTTGCAAAGTTATACCATTTATATAAGTAAGTCAAACGTTTTGCAGGAAAAATACAATAAGTATTTAGTCCGCAAGTCGTTTTAACTTTCTGAAATGGTCTATAAGTTCTTGATAATTGTTGTCAAAACTATGGTTGAATTTGGACCAGAGCCCTCCCATAATGGCTGCGCCTCCGAATCCAAAATCCTTTACTCTAAGAATATTTTCCTCATCAATACCACCTAAAGCAATGACCTTCTTATCTATAATGTCAGCCTTTACGGCTTCACGTATTGCTTCAGGAGTGAATTTTGAAGAATAACCCTCTTTTGAGATACTGTCAAATATCGGACTTAGGAATACATAGTCGCAAGTTTTCTTGTCTTCCTGTACTTCTTCAAGAGTATGACAGGAAGCACTGATATGTCCGGAGTAGTTGTCCGGGGCAATAGGATTGCGGCTGTTCAGGTGAATACCTTTCAACTTATACTCATTGCATAAGTAGAAATGGTCGTGTATGACGATTTTCTTATGATATTTTTCCGGTATGAGCGTAAGCAGTCTTTCTGCGTAAACCGCTTCTGTCCCCGGCTTGCGAAGATGTAATGTGTCTAACCCTTCTTCGAAGAGTGCATTTAATATTTGGTCCTCCTCTACAAAATATTCTGGAGTTGTTATCAGTATCAGTTTCATGTGTGTACCACTAAATCTGCCTGCAAAGTTAGTAACCAAATTGTAATATTCCTAATCTTTACAGTAAAATCGTATTTGTTTGCAGTGTTTTCAGGTCGATATACCATAGTTTGCCTGCAAGAATTTCTCCAAAACCGCAAATTATCTTGATAACTTCGTTTGCCTGCACGCAGCCTACCAGGCCGGGGGTGACTCCAATTACTCCTTTCGGAGGGGCCGGCATTGACAGCATCTCTTCTTCATCCGGAAACAGGTCACGATAGTTCTTTCCGCCCTGATAGTTGAACACTGACACTTGTCCGTCGAAGGCTCTTATCGCACCGTATACATACGTTTTCCCTAATTTTACGCAAGTGTCATTTATGATGTAGCGCGTCTTGAAATTATCGCAGCCATCGACAACTATATCGTATTTGCCGATTATCTCTTCGGCATTCTCTTTTGTCAGACGTGTGGCGTATGCATCTATTTTAATCTGACTGTTCAAGGCATTAAGTCTTTTCTGTGCCTGTACAGCTTTAGGCAGGCCGACTTCTGTTTCTGAATACAGGACTTGTCTTTGCAGATTGCTTTCGCTTACCACGTCATCGTCTATCAAGCCTATATTCCCAACTCCAGCCCCCGTCAGATACAGCGCTATGGGCGAACCAAGACCGCCAACGCCAACGATAAGCACCTTTGCGTTCTTCAGTTTCTCCTGTCCGCTTTCACCGAGTTCGGGTAGAATGATTTGTCTGTTGTATCTTTCCATCTTTATATTTAAGTAAAAAAATACCGGCGGCATCGGATATATTGATAAAACCGCAGCCGTCGGTACTGAATATGCTTGATCAGACAGCCTTAACTGTCTTTATGCAGTCGAACGATGCATCCCAGTCTTTCCATACCGGTTCACGTCCCAATGCTTTTAAAGCTTTGTCTATTTCTACGGCTGTGCGTTCATCGCTTACATGGAATTGCTCCAGTGCCTGAGGATATGTGTAGTAACCTCCCGGTTCGGTCTTGCTTTCCGCACTCATAGTTGTAACTCCGAGTGAAGCCATATTGTCGCGGATATATGCCGGTTCGCGTGTAGAGTATGAGATATCCACATCGTGGTCGAATATACGCATAGCGAAGGTAACCTGAGCCAGCTCCTTGTCGCTCATGATGACGTTAGGCTGGAAACCTTCATTCTCTGCCGGACGCATACGCGGGAAATTCACACTGTATTTAGTCTTCCAGTAATGCTTCTGCAGATAGCGGAGATGGTATGCCATCATGGTTACGTCTGTACGCCAGTCTTCCAGTCCGATAAGTACACCCATACCGATGGAATGAACTCCAGCCTGTCCCATACGGTCGAAACCGTTTAGTCGCCATTCAAATTTCGATTTCATTCCTCTTGGGTGATAGATATTGTATCTGGCTTTGTTGTATGTTTCTTGGAAACAGATAACTCCGTTCAGTCCGTGTGTTACCAGTTCGGCATATTCCTCAGTCTTAAGCGGCATTACCTCTATCTTAAGATTAGAGAAATATGGTTTAGCCAAGTCGAGTGCTTTGGCTATGTATGGAACACCTGCTTTTGCCGGATTCTCACCAGTTACGATAAGCAAGTTCTCAAACGGGCCAAGTTTCTTTATGGCTTTATATTCGTTTTCTATTTCTTCAGGTGTAAGTATGGTACGTGCCATCGGGTTACTGATGTGGAATCCGCAATACACGCATGAGTTTGTACATGAATTTGTTATATACAATGGTATAAACATTGACATTGTACGTCCGAAACGTTCCTCAGTATATTTTTTGCTGAGTCGCGCCATAGGTTCAAGAAATTTTTCGGCAGCCGGAGAGATGAGTGCCATAAAGTCATCTACATCGCAGCGACTTTTACCGAGGGCACGTATAACGTCTGCCTCGGTTTTGGAGTAGATGGCTTTGGTCGTTTCCTCCCAGCTTATTTTTTCAAGTTCATCACTAAACATGTTGGATAATTAATAATTAAAAATTAATAATTAAGAATTAAATGTTGCTGTCAGTCAAATTATTGTTTTTGATGTTTGACTTACAGGATTTTATTATGCTTACCAACAATTTGATAATTTCATTACAATCTGCATCTATTGATAAATATGAAGCTTTGTCAATGTAGTTAGATTCAGACAGTAACAGAAGCCAATAGCTTGTTTCATTGGCTTCTTTCAGCGCAATATGCAGTTTGTGAATGAAGTCGTTTTTACTTTCGGCAAATTCCGCTTCTTTTATTAATGCTCCTATTGCTGTACCGCTGCGTAACAACTGCTTTGACATTACCTGTTCTTTCTTTTCAGTAGAAAGAAACTGGTATGCTTTTATTATTCTTAAAGCAAATTGTACAGATTTATTATCAATTAAATTGTCAGTACTCATATTTATTTGTGATAATATGGGTGAATACTATTCTAATGAAAATAGGATACAGTATGTAAACATCCACCCATTATTAATTTTTAATTCTTAACTTTTAATTGATTTAAGATCGCGACTTAATTTCATCGCGCAGAAGTTAGGACCGCACATAGTACAATATTCACCGTCAGTATGGCGTCCTTCGTTGAAATATTCAAGAGCACGGTCAGGGTCCAGTGAAAGATGGAACTGGTCGCGCCAACGGAATTCATAACGGGCCTTGCTGAGGGCGTTGTCACGAATCTGTGCTCCAGGATGTCCTTTTGCAAGGTCGGCGGCATGAGCGGCAATCTTGTATGTGATTACACCTGTACGTACATCTTCGCGGTTAGGCAGACCGAGGTGCTCTTTTGGAGTTACATAGCAGAGCATTGCAGTGCCCAACCAACCAATCTGGGCAGCACCGATGGCTGATGTGATATGGTCGTATCCCGGAGCGATATCAGTTACGAGAGGGCCGAGGGTGTAGAACGGAGCATTGTGGCACGACTTGATCTGGCGTTCCATGTTCTCCTGTATCTTATGCAAAGGTACATGTCCCGGTCCTTCGATGAATGCCTGTACGTTTTTGTTCCATGCGCGGAGTACAAGCTCACCTAATGTGTCAAGTTCTGCAAATTGTGCCTCGTCGTTGGCATCGTAGATTGAGCCCGGACGGAGACCGTCGCCCAATGAAACTGCTACGTCATACTGTGCAAGGATATCGCAAATCTCGTCGAAATGCTCATAAAGGAAAGACTCCTTATTATATATCTTACACCACTTGCTCATGATACTTCCGCCACGGCTTACGATACCGCAAAGACGCTTGTCGGCAAGGTGTACATTATGCAGACGAATTCCGGCGTGGATAGTGAAGTAGTCAACACCCTGCTCGCACTGTTCTATCAGTGTATCCTTGTAAATCTCCCAGTTGAGGTCTTCCACCTTACCGTTTACTTTCTCCAAAGCCTGATAGATAGGCACAGTACCTACAGGAACAGGGCAGTTGCGTACAATCCATTCGCGGGTTTCGTGGATGTTTGCACCTGTAGAAAGATCCATCAGTGTGTCGCCACCCCATTTGCAGCTCCATACAGCCTTGTCCACTTCTTCGTCGATACTTGAGGTAGTTGCAGAGTTACCGATGTTGGTATTGATTTTCACAAGGAAATTGCGTCCTATAATCATAGGTTCCGATTCCGGATGATTGATGTTTGCAGGCAATACGGCACGTCCGGCAGCAATCTCGTCGCGCACAAATTCCGGAGTGATATATGTTTCGATACCAAGTTCGCGGCAGTTCATATTTTCGCGGATGGCAACATATTCCATTTCCGGAGTTACTATACCTTGCTTGGCATAGTACATCTGAGTACAGCACTTACCTTCCTTTGCACGGTATGGCAATGCGATATGCTCAAAACGGAGATGGTCGAGCGACTTGTCGTCACGGCGCATCTTTCCGTATTCTGAAGTGATTGAAGGCAACTGCTCCACATCGCCGCGTGATGTAATCCAGCTTTCACGCATACGTGGCAATCCTTTCTTAAGGTCAATCTCGATATTAGGGTCGCTGAAAGGGCCGCTTGTATCATATATATATACAGGAGCGTTCGGTGTCATCACTTTCTCGCCGTCAACGATGTTGACAGTAGGAGTGAGGTTTACTTTCTGCATACCTACTTTTATGAAGGGGAACATTGTACCTTGCATGTAGGCCTTTTCTGCATGGGCGTATGCTTTTTTATCTTTTTCCTTGTCCATGTGAATTGTAAAGTTTATTCGTTTAAGAATGAAGTTAAAGGAGATGAAGCAGAAGCTACGAGGTTGTCAGCCTGGATACCCAATCCTGCTTCGTAAGCGCGACGACCGGCGATGACAGCTTCCTTGAATGCTATGGCCATTTCCACAGGATTACCGGCAACTGCAATTGCTGTATTTACAAGGCAGGCTGCTGCACCCATTTCCATAGCTTCGGCGGCATGGCTCGGAGCACCGATACCAGCATCAACTACTACAGGAACATTGCTCTGTTCGATTATGATACGGAGGAAATCACGAGTCTGCAATCCCTTATTTGTACCTATAGGAGCAGCAAGAGGCATTACAGTAGCGGCACCTGCTTCTTCCAAGCGTTTGCAGAGTGTAGGGTCGGCCTGACAGTAAGGAAGGACTACGAAACCAAGTTTTACCAGTTCTTCTGTAGCTTTAAGTGTTTCTGTTGAGTCCGGCAACAGGTAGCGAGGGTCCGGATGAATTTCCAGTTTCAGCCAGTTAGTTCCGAATGCCTCACGGGCCATTTGTGCGGCGAAGACAGCTTCTTCCGCAGTACGCACTCCCGAAGTGTTTGGCAACAGCTGTATATGAGGATGAACGATATGGCGCAGCATGTCGTCTTCCTTGTCATTGAGTTCGATACGTTTCATGGCTACAGTCACCATTTCTGTGCCTGATGCTAAGATGGCTTCTTCCATCTGCTGGTTTGAGTTGAATTTTCCTGTTCCCAGGAAAAGGCGGGAATCGAATTCACGACCCGCAATAATAAGTTTTTCCATATATGTTGTGAGTTTTTGAGTTCTTAAGTTCTTGAGTTTTTAAGTTAGATAAAATCTAACAACTGCTTCTATCCACCATCTCCACAATTTTCCTCGTTTCTTCCACAGGATTTTCAGCCCTTAGTATAGTTCCGCTCAGCGCAATACCAGTCACTCCGGTTTGCATTATTTCAGGAATATCATCAATCGTGATACCGCCTATTGCGACTATCGGCAGGTTGATACCTTCAGCTTTCATCTGACCGGTGATTGAACGATATCCTTCAAGACCTAATATCGGGCTTAATTTCTTCTTGGTAGTTGTGAAACGGAACGGACCGCAACCAATATAGTCGGCTCCAGAAAGGTAATGTGCCTTAACGTCATCGAAAGTATTGGCTGTTCCACCTATAATGAATTCATTTCCCAATATTCTTCTTGCTTCAGCTATAGGCATGTCGTTCTTTCCCAGGTGTACACCATCTACCTTCAGTTTCTTGACAAGTTCCACACGGTCGTCTATAATGAAAGTTGCATTATGCTGTCTGCATAATTCCTGAACCTTTACGGCAATTGCCTCTACTTCCTCGTCGGAAGCATCCTTCATGCGCAGTTGAATCCATCGGCAACCGCCTTCAAGAGCCATACGCGCCGAATCCAGATAAGAATACTGTTCGGTGAAATGAGTGATGAACTGTAGTTTGAATGCTTTATTATCCATATCATTATCCTCCGCAAGCTGCTTTTATGATAACAAGACTGTCGCCTTCCTTGATTTCCTGTTCAGCCCACTGGCTGCGAGGAATCATACGGTTGTTAAGAGCAACTGCCACTCCCTGCTCAGGAAGTTCGAGCTGTTGTGCAAGTGATGCAACATTATTACCCTGAGTGAGTTCTGTCTCTTTGTTGTTTACTTTTATTTTCATAAGTGATAGGTATTATAGTGTTTTGCAAAGCAGACACAAAGAGAATACTGGAAAACAGTTTGAGAGAATATCTTATGACGGATGTCTTTTTTGAGGACAATCCCTTCGTCGGTATTAACCGCATCAGGTTCATAGGGTATAATCTCAGCCCGGGTTTATTCTTTGGGCACCCCTTTGTCTTTACTTCGGACGCAAAGTTAAACAAAAGATTCAAAAAGCGGATAATAATTTACATTTTTTCTGTCCGATTTTACTTCTAACTCAATTTAACTTCGTTGGCCATTGGTTCAGCTCTCTTAAGTAATAAAGTATTATCATATTGTCAGAATGATAATTCAAGTATGCGACAATGATAAAATACGAGCCGATACCAAGTCTGATTGAAAAATTTTCATTCTCGTTGCGGTTTGTAAATGCGGAATGAAACGATTTTATTGCATGTTTGGGTAATTCTTGTATGTATAATAATGAACTAATGGAAAATTGTCATAAATTAGTTGAATATGACGATATAATGATATGAGTAAAATATCCTGTTTCAAAGTAAATATAGAGCTGAAAAACACCATTCCCAACCTTTTTTGTGCCTAAATATAAGAAATGAATAAACCTTTAATAAAATGACAAGGCATTTCAATTAAGATTTCAGCACGTTTTTAATGAAATGACAGGTCATTTTTCATCGTCACAGTCCTTAATAAACAATGTAATTTTAACGATTTAGTGATATTTAATTGTGACATCGATAATTTAAAGCAGATATATGTTTAACATTTTATTCTGTTTCGACAAAATCACTCAACTGACAAAACAGAAAAAAGTATCATCAACCAATCATATTTATATAAAACAAGCGGATATACTTTCTTTTTGTACAAAAAACTATTCATTGTATAATTCAATAGATATTAAAGCGATAAAGACGAATAATTAATAAATCGTTCTTTGACATATATATGAAAAATAAGGGGGCAGATGATAAAAAACTCTGATTGGGGACTTGATACAAACGGATTTTTTGTAAATTCGCAAAATTCTTAGAAATTTGAAATGATAATACAAGGTTTTGAAATATACTATGCGGCGGCATGTCTGATTATGGTATGCTCGTCGTTGTTCTGCGCCATGGTGCGTTATTTCCACATGTGTCGTCCTTTCGATGAACACGAGGAATATTTCTATCCTGCACGGAAGCTGATAACGTTTGTCTATGCATGTTTCGCTATGCCCGCAGTATGGCTTTTCCGCATGGACAGTCCCGACGCGTGGCTTTTCGTACAGGTCTTTCTCGTCCTGTTCCTTCCAGGAGCCGCCGTTATTTCCTTCCGCCGTTTTTTCTTTTATGAGAAGAAACATCGTTTGCCGGTGTTCTTCATTGTCGGTATCATGCCTTTTCTGCTGATAGCGGCATTGTGGGCTTTTGCGTGGATTGGGGGCGATGTGCTATATCGTCACCGTGGAATATTGATGCCTTTCATAGGTGCGTATTCCTTGCTTATAATGTTTGAGTTGTTTCACGTCACGTTGCGGCTTTACCGTCAGATAAGGAAACATCACAGAGAGGAATATTCAAACGACGATGATTTTCCTGTGCGTTTTGCCGGTTTTGTGGTGTTTCTTCCGTTGGTTTATATCATTGCCTCATGGATACTTTTCGTTTCCGGCAGTCGTGCCTACAACATGCTGCTCCAGGTTTGCGTTGCTGTCATGCATGTTGTGATTCTGATTAAGATACTTCATCCGCAGCGTAGTGGTCTCGGTAATGTGGTGGAAGAGACCGGAACCGCAATTACCGAAAAAATTGAGGAGATTATTTCTTCCGTTCAGACTTCGGACAAGGATAATACCTTCACGCTTCCTGCCGCTACCATGGATGAGCTTGAGGAAAAAATCCGTCATGCTCTTACCGTACAGAAACTTTACCTTAATCCTAACCTTAAATTGTCGGACATTGCCGATGCGGTGGAGAGCAACAGTAAATATGTATCTTTGGTGATGAACGAACGTTTCGGCTCGTTTTATGCTGAGGTGAACCGTCTTCGCATAAAGGCAGCCATTAGATATAAGGAACAGCATCCGTCGGCCGACAGGGAAGAAATAGCCGTGAACAATGGCTTCTCGAATGTCAAGACTTATAGCCGGAATTTGAAGTTGTATTCTTAAAATAACATGGCATTGGTGCGGTAAAAAAATACTGTTTTCCTTAAATTGTCCCTCATATTTTCATAGATTGTCCCTCGTGTGTCATTCATAGAGGTTAATTTTGCGCCGTTTTCCCGTAATAAGGGTGAACGTTTTTTTATTAACAGATTAATTTGAAAAATAGGATGAGAAATTACGAAGAGACAAAATCGGAGTGTAATATTTATGAGGCTCCCAAGTGTGAAATTATTGAAGTACAGAACGAGGGCGTGCTGTGCGGAAGCGTAGACAGTTATGGTTCCTCGAATGAATCTTTTGAAGAAACTCACTGGAATGGTGGATGGGACAACTAAAAAAACGGACGAAGCAATGAAAACAATGAAACATCTTTTCGGGGCATTGCCCTTAGTCGCACTGGCGCTGAGCTTTACCGCCTGCGGCAACGACGAGACTTTCGGCGAACCGGAGACCACGCCTGCGGGAAACCAAGTGACCATGACCTTTACCGCCAACGCCCCCGCCCCGGCGGCCGGCACGCGCACTTCGCTGGTGGAGGGCACCCAGGTGTACTGGACTCCCGATGACGTGATAGGCGTATACTCCTGCACATCCGAGAGCTATTCTCTTGAAGGGCCGGGCAACCCCTTTATCACCGACCTGGCGGCAGCCGCCCCCACCGCCTCCTTTACCGGAGAGGCTACGGAAGGTGCCCTGCAATACATAGCCGTCTATCCGCAGGACAAATTTACGGGCTGTATGTGGAGCCCTGAGATGACGATGCTTGGGTTTACCCTCCCGACCGAGCAGCAGGCCGTGGAAGGAGGCTTTGCCACCGGGCTGAACCCCTCGCTGGCAACGACTGCCGACATGGGAGGCGACCTGACCTTCAAGAACCTCTGCGCGCTGGTGAAGTTCAGCATCAGCGGCAGAGATGCCGACGAACTGAAGAGCGTGACGCTGACCGACCTGGGAGGAACAGGCCTCTCCGGTACTGTACGGTATGTATATGCGCCGAGTATGGAAATGGAATTTGTTATGGCGGCAGTTCCCTCCGTTCCCTCCGTGACCCTGACCGGGTCTTTCACTACCGGTACGGACTATTACTTTGTGGTAGCGCCTTCGGTGAATACTGATAGCGGACAACCCGCCGCGCTGAAGAACGGTTTCTCCCTGACCTTTACCCGTCGGGACGGCACCTCTTTCACCAAGACTGCCAGCGGCGGCATCGGCGACGATACGGATCTCGCCGCAGGCATGATTCTCGATTTGGGAGCCATCAACCTCAGCGACGCCAGCTACCAGGAGGCGATTACCAACCTGGCGTTTATCAATGCGGTGGGTAACCAAGTGAACTGGGAAATGACCGGTGGCATTGTGTATCTGACCGAAGCAAACAAGCAAGCAATAGAAGCGGTAACATCACTGAATATCGAAGGTAAGAATCTGACCGATATTTCCGGCATAGAATACTTTACCCAGCTGACAAGCTTGTCTTGCGGTAACAACCAGCTAACCGCGCTGCCTGTGGAGAAGCTGACCCAGCTGACAAAATTGTCTTGCTTCGGTAACCAGCTAACCGCATTGCCTGTGGAGAATCTGACCCAGCTGACAGAATTGTCTTGCAGTTACAACCAGCTAACCGCGATGCCTGTGGAGAATCTGACCCAGCTGACAGAATTGTCTTGCAGTTACAACCAGCTAACCGCATTGCCTGTAGAGAACCTGACTAAGCTGACAGAATTGTCTTGCGACAACAACCAGCTAACTGAGCTGCTTGTGGAGAAGCTGACCAATCTGACAAGATTGTATTGCTCCTACAACCAGCTAACCGCGCTGCCTGTGGAGAATCTGACCAAGCTGACAAGTTTGTCTTGCGGTAACAACCAGCTAACCTCGCTGCCTGTGGGGAATCTGACCAAGCTGACAGCACTGAATTGTCACGATAACCGCCTTACCGAGCTTGATATCACGAGCGTTACGAGCCTGAATGGCTTGTATTGCGGCAACCAGACGAACGCCGCGGGCGAGCCCCAGACTCTGACACTTATCCTGACATCGGCACAGGAATCAACGTGGAATAAAACGTGGAAGAATTGGGACGACAACGCACGCGTCTCTGCGGAAGTGGAAGATTTAGGCAGCACCGCCCACTGGTAAACCCCTTCCTCATAACTGATTTTTGAAAACCGTACAGCGGTCTTAAAATTTGCAGAATGTGAAAGAGTAATATATCAGGCAGAAAAACGAAAGAATAAAATTTACAGCTCTTTTGTTTTTCTGCCTATTTTTGTATCTTTGTTCCAAACGTACGCCCGTTATTAATTGTAAATTGGTATCGTTGACTTTAGCTTCGCTGACCGTTGGTTCAGTTCTTAATTTTTAATTTTTAATTATTAATTGAATAACATGAAATACCCCATAGGAATCCAGAGTTTTGAGCAGATAATCGAAGACGGTTATGTCTATGTTGACAAGACCGACCTTGTATATAAACTTACCCACGAAGGCAAGATTTATTTTCTTAGCCGTCCGCGCCGTTTCGGTAAAAGCCTCCTTGTCTCCACACTGAAGAACTATTACCTGGGGCATAAGGAACTGTTCAAGGGACTGAAGATAGACAGCTTAGAGAAGGACTGGAATGTGCATCCGGTGTTCCATGTGGATTTCAACGGGGCTAATTTCACTGTGCCGGGTGAGTTGGAACAGAAAATCAGATATCACGTATCGGAGTGGGAGAAACGTTATGGCCTTCCGTGCCGTAAAGATGAATTGGGTATTGGCGACCGTTTTGCCGAGGTACTTCGTGCCGCCCACGAGCAGACAGGCCGTCGTGCGGTAGTCCTGATAGACGAGTATGACAAGCCCATTTTGGACGTGCTTGATGTTGACACGTCATTGGAAGACCGTCACCGTAACGTCCTGAAAGGATTCTATTCCGTGTTCAAGGTAGCCGACAGCCATCTTCAGTTCGTCCTTCTTACGGGGGTTACCAAATTCTCTCAGGTGAGCGTGTTCAGCGGCTTCAACCAGCCCAAGGATATCAGCATGGACGCCCGTTATGAAACGCTTTGCGGCATAACGCAGGAGGAACTTGACAACTGTTTTGTCGAGCCTGTAACTGCCATGGCAGAAAGAAACAGATGTTCTTTTGAGGAAATGAAGTCTCTTTTAAAACAGAAATACGACGGCTATCATTTCAGTAAACAGATGACCGATGTATATAATCCGTTCAGTCTGCTCAATGCTTTGGACAGCGGTGACCTCAATAATTTTTGGTTCAGTTCGGGCACCCCGACGTATCTGATTCGTTTGTTGGCACATTTCAAGGAGAACATGAACGAACTGACAGGCAAGTATTATCGCACGGAAGAGTTCATCGACTATAAGGCTGATGTTGAACAACCCTTGCCAATGATATATCAGAGCGGCTATCTTACCATCAAGGACTACGACATGGAGTTCAATACTTTCCTTCTCGACTTTCCGAACAATGAGGTGAAGAACGGTTTCCTTACCGCTGTGGCTTCCTCGTATCTTAAGCCTTCGGAGGAGACTGGCGGATGGATTCGCGATGTGGTTCGTACGTTGCGGGCAGGCGATACCGACAGGCTGTGCAGTCTTTTCACTTCCTTTCTTTCAAGCATTCCCTATACGATGCGCCGCAAGGACGACGAGAGGGAGCGTGAACGCTACTTCCAATATACGTTCTACCTGATTCTCCGCCTGATAAGCGTCTATACCGTGTATGTCGAGAAGCAGCAGAGCCAGGGACGTGTGGACTGTGTGTTTGAAACGCCCCAATACGTCTATATCTTCGAGTTCAAGCTCGACGGTACGGCAGACGAGGCATTGCGTCAGATAGAAGAGAAAGGTTATGCGCTTGAATACGTTTCTGATGCACGTACTCTTTATAAGATAGGCGCAAGTTTCTCTTCCGAAACGGGAACGATAGGAGAGTGGAAATGTATAGAACTCCAACGACTAACAACTAATAACTAACAACTTAGTTCTTAATTTTTAATTCTTAATTCTTAATTGACCGACATGAAATACCCAATAGGAATCCAGAGTTTTGAGCAGATAATCGAAGACGGTTATGTCTATATCGACAAGACCGACTTAGTATATAAACTGACCCACGAAGGCAAGATTTATTTCCTTAGCCGTCCGCGCCGTTTCGGTAAAAGCCTCCTTGTCTCCACACTGAAGAACTATTACTTGGGGCATAAGGAACTGTTCAAGGGACTGAAGATAGACATCTTAGAGAAGGACTGGAATGTGCATCCGGTGTTCCATGTGGATTTCAATGGGGCGAATTTCACCGTGCCGGGTGAGTTGGAGCAGAAAATCAGATATCACGTATCGGAGTGGGAGAAACGTTATGGTCTTCCGTGCCGTAAAGATGAATTAGGTATTGGCGACCGTTTTGCCGAGGTACTTCGTGCCGCTCACGAACAGACAGGCCGCCGTGCGGTAGTCCTGATAGACGAGTACGACAAGCCAATCCTTGATGTTCTGGATACAGATTCCGGTCTTAAAGACCGCCACCGCAACGTATTGAAGGGATTCTATTCCGTGTTCAAGGTAGCCGACAGCCACCTGCAGTTCGTGCTTCTCACTGGAGTGACAAAATTCTCGCAGGTGAGCGTGTTCAGCGGCTTCAACCAGCCTGACGACATCAGCATGGACGGACGTTACGAGACCCTTTGCGGCATCACGCAAGATGAACTCCGGACTTATTTCTCCGAGCCTGTCAGGGATATGGCATCCGTTTACCATTGTACGGAGGAAGAGATGATGCAAAGGCTGAAAGGACAATACGACGGTTATCATTTCAGCGACAACATGACCGATGTCTATAATCCTTTCAGTCTGCTGAATGCCTTCAACAAGAAAAGTATCCGTGACTATTGGTTCAGTTCGGGCACCCCGACGTATCTGATCCGCCTGCTTGCCCATTTCAGGGAGAACATGAACGAACTGACAGGCAAGTATTATCGTACTGAAGAGTTCATCGACTACAAGGCTGATGTGGAACAGCCCTTGCCAATGATATATCAGAGCGGCTATCTTACCATCAAGGACTACGACATGCGCCGCAACACTTTCCTGCTTGATTTCCCGAACAATGAGGTCAAGAACGGCTTTCTCACTGCCATCGCGACATCTTATCTTCAGCCTAAGAAGCGTGTTGAGGGTTGGATATTTGATATGCTCGACGCGTTGGAGGCCGGCGAACCCGACACTTTGCGTACACTGTTTACTTCATTCCTTTCGAGCATCCCCTACACGATGCGCCGCAAGGACGACGAGAGGGAACGCGAACGCTATTTCCAATACACTTTCTACCTTATACTCCGCCTGATAAGCGTCTATACTGTCTATGTGGAGAAGCAGCAGAGCCATGGTCGTGTGGACTGTGTGTTTGAAACGCCTCAATACGTCTATATCTTCGAGTTCAAGCTTGACGGAACGGCAGACGAGGCATTGCGTCAGATAGAAGAGAAAGGTTATGCGCTTGAATACGTTTCTGATGCACGTACTCTTTATAAGATAGGCGCAAGTTTCTCTTCCGAAACGGGAACGATAGGAGAGTGGAAATGTATAGAACTCCAACGACTAACAACTAATAACTAACAACTTAGTTCTTAATTTTTAATTTTTAATTATTAATTGAATAACATGAAATACCCCATAGGAATCCAGAGTTTTGAGCAGATAATTGAAGACGGTTATGTCTATATCGACAAGACCGACTTAGTATATAAACTGACCCACGAAGGCAAGATTTATTTCCTTAGCCGTCCGCGCCGCTTCGGTAAAAGCCTGCTTGTCTCCACACTGAAGAACTATTACTTAGGGTATAAGGAACTTTTCAAGGGACTGAAGATAGACAGCTTAGAGAAGGACTGGAATGTACATCCGGTGTTCCATGTGGATTTCAATGGTTCCAACTTCTTGGATGAAGGCGTTCTGGAGAAACGCCTGTACGCTTATGTGA
>UQTJ01000045.1 GCA_900544075.1 uncultured Bacteroides sp. | reverse complement strand
CATTCTTTAACTCTGTTTTATAAGCGGTAATGTTTTCGAGCAAAGTAGATTGCATTGTAGTAACCAAAGTCTGGAAGTCGTCCAAACGTCCGGCAAGTGCGGCATCGGCAGCTTTATACGCAGCTTCTAAGTTTGAATATTGTGTCTCGAGTGCAGTGATAGCACTATTAATGGTATTGATATCATCTTTCAATTTACCGATAGCAGTTTTATTTGCTTCATTATCGGTTGACAGCGCAGCCAACTGACCTTCAGCCAATGTCTTCCAAGCTCTCAGTTCTGCTATTGCTGCTTCAGCAGTAACCATGCGTCCGTCAAGTGCCGTGATTTTGTTTTCGTTGTCGTCAATTCTGGCATTTATACCGTCAATTTCAACATCTATAGTCTGTAATGCAAGCTCAATAGTTCCCTTAAATTCGTCGTATTTCCCCTTGAATTCTTCGTAACTTCCTTTGAATGTTTCAATTTCGCCTTTCATAGCATTCAAGGCGTTGCTCAATTCTTCAAGTTGTCTTTTTGTCAAGTCGAATTTAGCTTGTAATTCCTGTTTTAATATTTCATCGGAATTTTTGTAGGCAATTTCCATCTGCTTTATGGTATTGTCTATTAATGTCTGATAAGCTGCTAATTCCGCTTTGATATTACTTTCGTTGCTTTCGATTAATTCACGTTGGATGCGCAAATCGTCATCATAGTCTTTTGTACAAGAATTCATTCCTAATGTACCACATATCGCAATGGCAATAGCGTAAAACATTTTTGTTCTCATGGTCATTCGTTTTTTAATTAATAAAAAGGTTAACTATCAATAAAGCTTTATCTGATATATTCTTTTAATTTTTTTATAAACTGTCTTATCCGCTTGCATGGTTTGAACTTTCGTGATGACGACCTACCGTCGGTAGGCGAAGCGACAAGCAGCTTCTCTTTTTCAACAAGCCGTGCTATCCTTTCGTCAATGATTCTCTGGACTTCTTCTTTATTCATGACTGATTGTTTTTCGTTGAATTTATCACTCATATCATCATGTTTTTTAAATAAGCATTCAATGCGGATTTTTCGTCTTTCTTCTACCGCAAAATTATGTCCAAACTGAATTTCCGGCATCTCAATTGAGGAACACAAAATATCAATATAAGAACAAAATGTACGTTTTGAGGCATAAAAAAGGGACAAATCACTCTTTTTTTCGTGATTTGTCCCTTGTCTTCGCTTTTTTTGAATAGGGTTGTTTAAAGCTTATTTTTGTTTCTTTTCTTATATTGTAACGGAGTTGTACCGACTGTTTTTTTGAAGATGATACCGAAATATGTTGCATTGTCCATACCGCATTTTTCTGCCACTTCCCAGATTGGCATGTCGGTAGTATCAAGCAAATGTTTTGCAAGTGATATTCTGATTTGAAGGATATATTCAGTGGTGGTGTATCCGGTAATAGCTTTCAGTTTGCGGTTCAGCTGCGCACGCGAAATACATAAATTGTATGCCAATACGTCATAATCGATTTTGCCTTTCTCCATCATGGAGTGAAGTAAGTCTGTAAGTTTTGCGACAAAAACCTTGTCAGTCTCCGACAAAACCGGAACATCATTATCCGATACGTTTTCTTCTGTCCCAATAGTTTGCGAGTATTTTAAGCGTAACACTTGTCGTTGCTCTAAAAGTTTCTCAACCCTTACTTTCAGCTCGTCTGCCCGGAACGGCTTCTCAAGATATGCATCCGCACCGGCTTCCAATCCCTTTAATCGGTCTTCATGAGTAGCCTTAGCTGTTACCATTATTACAGGGATGTGATTGAGTAGTTCTGATTCTCTCACCTTTCTACACAACTCCAATCCGTCCATTCCCGGCATCATTACGTCTGTTATAATTAAGTCCGGGACAATATTATCGGCCTTTTCGAGCCCCTCTTCACCTGTAGATGCAAAGTAGAAACTGTAATCCTGGTTAAGCTGCCGCATCATGTAGTGCGATACTGCCGGAGTGTCTTCTACAATGAGGATTCTTATGTTATCATTGCCGTCTTCATCATTATCTTCCGGTAAAGAAATATTTTCCTCTATCGGTATTTCCGGTCTGACGAATTTCGTTTTATCGAAAGCGACCGGCGTCTTATCTTTGCTTTTAAGCGGTAAGGATATGACAAACGTCGAACCATCACCAATGGCCGAATACAGTTCTATTTTACCATGCATGGCTTCTACTGCTTGTTTCACGAGCGAAAGTCCTATTCCGGTTCCTATGTTCGCAACATCATTAGAACCTTGATAAAAAGGGATGAACACTTTAGATTTTTGTTGCGAGGTCATTCCTATGCCCGAATCACTTACATATATATATAAGTATGCATCTTTCACTTTAGTGGTAACAAGCACGTCACTTCCCGAATGTGAAAACTTCAAAGCGTTCGATATGAGATTTTGCATGATTTTCAGCATATAGTCCGGTATAAAATCCATCTCAACCTGTTCTTGATGCGGTTTATATACCAGACTTATGCCTTTTTCTGCCGCATACGCTGTATAACTGTCGCATATCATGTATATGAATTCCACAACATCTCCCCTCACAATGACAGGCTGTGCCGTATGTGTAGGTGATGTCATTTTAGCGATATCAAGTATCTGGTTTATAAGGTTTAGCAACGTGTTGTTATGGTGGAGAATATTCTTTATGTCACGCTTTATATCCTCGTCTTCCGGTTTTCGGCATAACACGTCGTTTGCTGCAGACTGTATTACCGTAAGCGGAGTACGGAATTCATGCGTGATGTTTGTAAAAAAATTAATCCTCATCTGTTCCATCTGCTGTAACATCTGATTCTTTTGCGAACGATACCTTATAATGAGCCACATGGCAAAGAGCAGTATGCAAGCAAGTATTATAACCACAATTGAGGCTACAGTCACTTTTTTACTATACATCCTCTCGCTTTTGTAGTTTTCCTGCCATAATGAAATCTCGTTTTGCTTACTCTTGCGTTCATAGAGGATATGTGTATTTTGTATCTGTGTCATTTTTTTCTCATCATGTACGCTATCGTGATATTCTCTGCTTTTGATAAGACAATTTAATGCTTTGCGAGTATCATCTTTTTGCAAATTCAATTGATATTCAAGATGATATATATCTGCCAGATGTTCCAAAGAATGAATCTCAACCGCTTTCTTTTTGGCCTTCTCAAGATAAACGAAAGCAGTGCCACAGTCGCCTTTCTGTAAGTAAACACGGGCTAATGACAGGCACGACTCTATCCAATGCCATGTATCGGTACTATATTGCATTATATTGTACGCCTTAAGATACTCGTCAATGGCCTTGCCTGTTTCTCCATCCTTTTCGTACAATCTTCCAAAATGAGTGTGGCACAGTGAAACACCAAGTTCGGATTTTGCTTCCTTATTAAACCTCATTGAAAGCTGATAATAATGTCTTGCGGAATCTATTTGCTCATTAGCCTCGAATAAATAACCTAAATTGGCATAATTGATAGCTTGCCCTAAAGGGCTGCCTAAAATCCGTTCTCCATCAAGTGCCATACGGAAAACACTGTCCGCCACCTGACGATTCTCTAAAGTCAAAAACACATTGCCAATACCGTTCAGCGATATTACTCTGTTTTTTAATAACCTTTTGTTGTTTTTGTCACTATATGCCTCGCAGTAAGACAAGGCTTTATAATGATAAGACGAAGCCTCATCAAGAAAACCTATCCGCCGATAATTAGTCCCGATATTGTTTAACGCCTGGATAATCTGTAACGTATCACAAAGACTGACAGAAAGCATAAGTCCTTTCTTGTGTGTTTCTATTGCTTCCGAGAAACGGCTTTCCTCTCTATAACATTTGCCAAGTTCATTATAAGCAGCTATCTCGCCAAATGTATTACCGTCTTGCGCAAAACGAGTTAGCAAAACCCGAATGGAGTCTATACATCGATTGGCATATAATATGCTGTCTATTGCTTGAATTTCCCTCTCTGAAAATGTTTTTTCATTCTTTCCTTCATCTTCGCAAGATGTAAAGAAGTATATCAAACAAGCTGTAAATATCAATATATAATAATTGTTTTTCATATTATTTGTATTCTCGAAAATATATAGTTTCACACAAAGATACTACTATTACATAAATTTAGCAAACTACATATAAAATACAAAGTTGTTTTTTATTCACTGCAAGTATATAAACATATAATAATCTGTATGAAAATTACTTGCAAAAGTAACATTATATTCCTTTATAATGAAAAGTGTTAGTGTTTTTTACATATTTGGGCGGAAATGCTTTCTGCTATACCCCGAAATTCCCAGGCACAGCCACATACACCGGATGGTTCTTATATCCGATATTCTCCAGCATGCCCTCACTCAGGAAACGGTTGATGTAAAGGTTTGCCATATACCGCGTTATGGAACAGATATCCTGCAATTGGATGCGAGTGATTGTCCTATGAGTCTCGAAATATTCTGTCATTCTGATTATGATATCCTGCTCTGATATAGCATCCGAATGTTTACCTATAGACTTCACTCTCCTGCAAAGATTATTGCGTACCGTATCTGTCAGCTTCTTGTCTGGATTGATATTCACAGATTTAAGGACAATATCAGGACCGGTTTCCTGACCGGTACACACTCCTGATGATGGAGCAAGGCTTATATCGAACTGACACAGTCCGTCAAGGCGTACAATTTTACCCTGACGCAGCTGGAAAGCTATTTCATCCTGAAAGGCTACAATCACCGCATGTATATCCGTCGGTGTGAGTGTACACTTTCTGCTGATATTCTTCACTATCCCATCAGTATCGACAGTCTGCCTGTTACAGATTCTAATGTGATATTTTGATTTTTGAAACTCGGAACTCTTTTCCGGATTCTCGTAGAAGTCATATTCGATTGTATCCATAACCTATTATTTTTAATTGTATGATTTAATACGTCCATTCGCATTCCTCTGCTGACAGCTGTCAGCAGTGCTACTGACACGTGTCAGCAGATTTGCCGACACGTGTCGGCTATTCGACCGACAGCTGTCGGCAGAAGAAAACTCCTATACATTTGACAGCAAGTCTTAAAGCATAAGGGTTATTCACAAATGTAATGAAAATCATACAATTAATGATAACAGGAAGAACCTTTTGTTGGATATACTGCTGTAAAACAGCTTTATAGCTTCACACTATTCCTCAACACCAACAAGCTTTCCGGTCCCATATTGAAAAGTAAGTCAACGATACTCAAGTCCGGCTGGAACCCGTGACGGGAGTCGAATACCTGATAATATGGCACAAGATGGCAAAATGAAGTCATTTCTCCGGCAGATTTCTTTGGATGTATAACCTCACGCAAATCAATAACATCTTCATTTGCTTCCATATATTCAGTTGTAGGTATCAGTTCTGGCTGCATATCTATCTGACTACACAACCATTGTATCAATTCCATATTGAAATCGTAAAGGAAGTCATATTTCCTGTCAAAAAAGGAATTGAACTCATCAGCATAATAATCGAAAAACGGACTTTGCTTATATGCCGCTACAAAAGCATTGCGATGTACATGACGCCAATTGCCATGCTCGGAAACCCTGACATCCTTCATGGCACACTTGCCTTCCGATGTTTTTTCTACCGGTATGGTGAGAGACAAAGGTCCGTCTGCCGAGGCGATGACACATCTGTTTCTGTACGTCTGCTTCATATAATGGTCATACCTTTCTATATAAGCTTTTCTGCAAGAATACAACGCCACAAAATATGAGACAGGAGGCAAATAAGCCGAACCTAAGATAATATCTGTTTTTTCCATTATTTGAATTTACTGAATTTTTTGCATGAACCTGCCTTTTCGTGCAGGATACCATATTCTTAAAGCCTTACCGATGATATGGTTTTCTGGAACAAAGCCGAACAGACGTGAGTCACTTATATTTACCGGGTCATTGGAAGCCATCCAATAGAAGTCCTGCGAGAATGTATATTCTTTTTGTGGCTTTCCATCAACATAAACAGTATCTCCCTGTAAATAAGATTTCCTTTTCTCATGTAATGTTATCATATTGCTTATCAGCGCGGCATTCCATGGATATATTTTTACCGGCACTCCCTTACCCGGTACTACGAAAGGATACGATTTGCGGCTTTTCTCAGGATATAAAGGTAAAAGCTCCACTTTCCCGTTCAGTCTTTGAGTGACAAGATAATGCTCATAATAACTGAAACTCCTGATATAATTCCCCTCCTGCGTATAGCCTGCCAGCTGATTGCC
The DNA here is from genome assembly GCA_900544075.1 of uncultured Bacteroides sp. Classification (GTDB taxonomy): domain Bacteria; phylum Bacteroidota; class Bacteroidia; order Bacteroidales; family Bacteroidaceae; genus Phocaeicola. The sequence goes on along the minus strand of UQTJ01000045.1, from coordinate 16,794 downwards.
CTTAATTCCTAAAGAATTTAACACATCACATACACTTTCTTCGGCTTCGGCCGGATATGAATATAACGCCTTAGTATCAGGACTAAACACATCAGAACCTTCAGCTATCAACTGGCTATTCAACATAAGGGTATCTCCTGGAACACCTATGCACCTGCTAATATAAAGTTCTCTTCCATCAACAGCCGTAGATGTATCAGCCGGCATAGGATTGTTAAAAACGACTATATCACCCCGCTTGACATCGTCTGGGAGCAACCTTTTATACCCGAAAACTGACTGCAGAGGCACACGCCATCCGTAACTCCATTTGCCCACCAGGACTCCTTCCCCTCGGTAAAGTGTGTTCTCCATGCCTGAAGAAGGTATAAAACATGATGTGACAAACAGGGTTCTGACTATAATCACCGCCAGCACGGCTATGACTATGACTCTGATATATGTCAGCCAGGGTTTCAAAAGGTTACTTTATATTATCCACAAATTTAAACAGTCTGTTCCAGCGTATTTTTCCATCGAACCATCCTCTGTCTTTGTCGAGCGACAGCCAGATGAAGATTGGCTTACCAACGATATGGTCCTCAGGAACAAATCCCCAAAAGCGTGAGTCGGCTGAGTTATGACGGTTGTCACCCATCATCCAGTAATAATCCATACGGAAGGTATATTTGTTTGTTTCCTCACCGTTGATATAGATTTTGCCGTCCTTCACTTCTAATTTGTTGCCTTCGTACACATGTATCGGGCGTTCGTATATAGGAAGATTGTCTATTGTCAGTTCGATGGTTTCACCCTTCTTAGGAATCCATACAGGGCCGTAGTTGTCGGTAGTCCATCCTGTGAGTTTGTTTACAGGATACAAGCCTCCGGCATCATCTCCCGGAACGTCTGTTATCGATTTCACAAGATCCTTGCGTGCAAGCAGTGCAGCCTTGGCTTTTTCCGTAAGCGGAATGTTATATACAGATTCCTGCGGATAGTATGCCATAAGGTCTTCCTGGCTTATGCCTAATTCCTTGCACAGTTCGTCAGGAAGCTGACGGGTGGTCTGCACGAAATATCTGTACTGCACGTTGTCCGGCTCCTTGTTTGCCTTGCCATCCAGATAAACAATCTTGTTTTTTATCTCGAGTGTCTGTCCTGGAAGACCTACACAGCGTTTCACATAGTTCTCGCGCCTGTCGACAGGACGGCTCACTACTTCACCGAACATAGACTTGTTCTCATTGATATATCTGCGACCTACTGAATAATAGTAGTCATATACATCGCGCTGCTGCAACGGTGTGAGTGTAGACATATCGATAGGCTTGGAAAGCTCCTTACCTGCCTGATAGCTTATGCGGTAGATATCCTCTGCCGGCATAGCTGTAGCCACAGTGTCACCTGCAGGGAAATTGAACACTACGATATCGTTAAGCTGTACGTGTCCGAGAGCTTCCACACGCTTATAATCCCATTTAGGCCATTCCAGATACGATTTACAATTGAACACCGGAAGCGTGTGCTGAGTAAGCGGCATGTGAAGCGGAGTCTGTGGAACCCTTGCTCCATAGCTCATCTTGCTTACGAACAGATAGTCACCCACAAGCAACGATTTCTCAAGCGAAGACGATGGGATAACGTAGTTCTGAAAAAAGTACAGATTGACGAAATATACCGCTACCAGAGCGAATACGATGGCATCCACCCAGCTCATAACGGTTACTACAAGCGGATTGGTAGATTTCTTCCACCATGTCCAAGGTATTTTCTTTGTTATATAAACATCGAAGATGAATGGTATGGCGACTATACCAAGCCAGCTCTTCAGCCAGATGATGAATGCTAAATAAAGCGCCATTGCTATGGCAAACTTTATCCATTGTTTACGTGATGCCTGTATCATTTTGTGAATCAAGAATTAAAAATTAAGAATTAAAAGCTGAAAATCAGACAAGACAATTAAAAGTTAAACAGGTCATTCATACCTAAGAATCCTGTATGCTCAGCTGTATATTCTGCTGCAAGCACTGCTCCAAGAGCAAATCCCTTGCGATTCTTGGCATCGTGAGTAATGATGATAGAATCAGCTTCAGATTCGTATGTTATGGTGTGGATACCCGGAACCTCGTCACGGCGTATTGCGCTTACAGGCATTTCATTTGCAGCACACTCAGTAGTACCTGTTACAGTACCGTCCGGTGCGGTAAGTGTACCCATAACCCATTTGTCTTTACGGTCGAGGTTCTCCAGAATTCCTTCAGCCAAAGTTATGGCAGTACCGCTCGGAGCATCAAGTTTGTGAATGTGGTGAGTTTCCACCATTGACACATCATATCCAGGGAAATTATTCATTATACGAGCCAGATACTTGTTTACGGCAGAGAAAATAGCTACACCAAGGCTGAAATTTGACGACCAGAACAGAGTGGCTCCTTCTTCGACACACATACGGCGCATCTCGTCCACATGCTCGCCCATCCATCCTGTACTGCCTGAAACCACCTTTACACCATTCTTGAAGGCCGACAAACAGTTGTTGTAAGCCACAGAAGGGGCTGTAAATTCTATTGCCACATCAGCCGAGCGGAACGCTTCCGACTCGAAATCCTGTGTATTGTTTATATCTATGATGCTAACAATCTCATGTCCGCGTGAAAGGGCAATCTTTTCTATCTCTTTGCCCATTTTTCCATATCCAATTAATGCTATCTTCATATTTTTCGATTTATTTTAGCCACAAAGATAATGCTTTTCATTATAAATCATTACATTTAGGCAATATTTACACTCGTTAGCATGGAACAACTTTTACATTATGTATGGAAACACAAACTTTTCCCTCTTAAGCCTTTACAGACAACAGACGGCTTGGAAGTGGAAGTTATCGACCCGGGACTGTGGAACACGAATGCAGGCCCCGATTTCTTCAATGCCAAGATTAAGATAGGCGGTGTGTTATGGGTAGGAAACATAGAGATACACCTTAAGGCTTCCGACTGGAAGTTACATCATCATGACACAAATTCCGATTACGACAATGTAATTCTGCACATAGCATCCGATATCGACTACGAACCTTGCCGACCCAATGGGGAGAAGATTCCTCAAATGGAACTGCACTACCCAACTTATCTTGTGGACAGCTATAACGAGCTGATACGCACGGCACACTACCCTGCGTGCTACAAACTCATTCCGTCACTGTCGAAGCTATTGATGCACAGTTGGTTGAACACACTCCAGATAGAGCGATTCGAGGAAAAGACAGAACGCATAACAAAGTTAATGGAAAAGTATAACAATAACTGGGAGGACGTTTTCTTTATAACCTTAGCACGTAACTTCGGTTTCGGAACCAACAGTGATGCATTCGAGCTGTGGGCACAGACCATTCCTCTAAGGGCTGTGGACAAGCATCGTGACAGTCTGTTCCAGATAGAAGCTATATTCTTCGGACAGTCAGGGTTATTGGATGCCGCATACGATGAATATACCGACAGACTTCTTAAAGAATATACATATCTGAAACACAAATTCGGCTTTACTGCATCGGACAACTGCCGATGGAAACTGCTGCGTATGCGCCCGGGAAACTTCCCTCACGTAAGAATAGCCCAACTGGCGAAACTTTATCACACATCGCAAGGACTGCTGTCAAGGATTCTTGAAGCTGAAACTATAGAACAGCTTAGGCCGATGCTTGAAACCGATACATCTGAATACTGGATTACGCACTACTGTTTCGGAGAAGTATCAACTCCAGTAAAGAAGAGGCTAAGCACATCAACCATCAATCTGTTGATTATCAATACGGTGATACCATTTCTATATGCCTACGGAAAGCACAGAGGGATAAACCGCCTTACGGATCGTGCCTCAGAGATGCTTGAAACGCTGAAACCGGAAAACAATTTCATCACACGAATGTGGAAGGAATGCGGACTGGAAGCCGCACATGCAGGCGACAGTCAGGCTCTGATACAGTTGAAGAAGAATTACTGTGACCCGAAAAAATGCCTGTACTGCCGCATAGGGTTTGAGTATTTGAAGAAAACTACCTAACCCCCTCTACCTCGTTCAGATAGCCTGACAGCTTATTTGCCTTGTGGATGGCTTTCCTTTTCTTCTTGTCAAGTTCGGGAAGCCAGTATTCCCACATGGATTTCATCTTCAGAAGAAGCTGTGCATCACCGCCTTCGATAACCTCAGAATAGCGTTCGTACATCATGGAATGCATACAGCGCACCTTTGCATACAATTCTTCCTGAGTAAATCCATAACCTGATTTATATTCAGCAGCTAAAGCTCCATCGGCAAGCAGCCCTCGACCTATCATCACGCCATATAAATCAGGGAACCTTTCAACTACCCTGTTTATATCCGCCACACTGCCCAAATCGCCATTATATACCAACGGTTTACGACATTCACTATAGAACTCAGCAAAAGCCTCCATATCTACCTCGCCTTTATACTGCTGCTTTCCGATACGAGGATGAAGAGTAACCATCTTCACCTCAGAAGCATTTACAGTCGGCAGAATCTCCTTCCATTCATCGGCAGAAATCTGCCCCAGCCTCATCTTTACGCTGAAACTTACGCCATCGGCAGAATATTCATTAATGCAGCCCATAAGTGCAGCTACTTTCTCAGGATATTGCAATATACCGCTCCCCTTCCCCCTGTTCGCTATCAACGGAAAAGGACAACCCATATTAAGGTCAATCTCCTTATAACCTAAAGAAATGATGAAATCTGTCAAAGCCTTCATTTCATCCGGCTCTGAAGCCATAATCTGAGGTATTAACCTTATGCCACGGTTATTTTCAGGCAGTACTTCGCGCCTGTCCTTATTGCGCAATCCGCCCTTCTCATATCTGATGAAAGGAGTGAAATATGCATCCACCCCGCCAAACACTTCATTATGTGCCACACGCCAAGCAGCCTCCGTAAAACCCTGTAACGGAGCTGCAAAAATCTTAAGTTCCTTATCCATAGATGCAAAAATATGAAGAATATTCCTTGCAACGATAGATATAAGAGGATTTTTCCGTATGTTTGTAACTAATCAATACTAAAAAGACTAAGAATGAAATACATCTTCGAACTGCAAATGAAGGTACGCGACTACGAATGCGACCTTCAGGGCATAGTGAACAATGCCAATTACCAGCACTACATCGAACACACCCGCCACGAGTTCCTCTCTTCACTGGGAGTAAGTTTCGCACGCCTTCACGACGAAGGCATAGATCCTGTAGTGGCAAGACTGAACATGGCTTTCAAGACACCGCTGAAGAGCGGCGACGAATTCATCTCCAAACTCTACATCAAGAAAGAAGGAATAAAATACGTATTCTATCAGGACATCTTCCGTCTGCCCGACATGAAACCGGTCATCAAAGCTACAGTGGAAACAGTATGCGTGATAAACGGCAGATTGGGGGACAGCGAAACATTCAATACTATCTTCTCACCGTATTTCAGCGAATAACCATACTATGAACGAAGAACTGCTTTACACAATGTCTCTTACCCGTCTGCCGGGACTCGGTCTGATAGGTGCACACCGTCTGATGGAGGCCGCAGGTTCGGCTACAAGAATATTCCGCGAAGCCAGAAACCTTAAGGATATTGTACCGGATGTTTCACAGAAAGTTATTGACGCAATAGTCAATTGCGATGTGCTGCGCCTGTGTGAAGCAGAAATACGTTTTGCAGAGAAAAACAGTATCAGATGTCTGACACTGAACGATGAAGACTATCCGTCCCGTCTGCGCGAATGCGATGATGCACCGTTATTGCTATTCTATCGCGGTTCTGCCAACCTGAACAGTCTGCATATAATAAATATGGTAGGCACACGTCATGCCACAGAATATGGCAAGGACATCTGTATGCGTTTTATAAACGAATTGCACGAGATTTTGCCGGATGTTCTTATTGTAAGCGGATTGGCTTACGGCATAGACATCAACGCACATAGGGCTGCACTCCAATTCGGTATGGATACAGTTGGCGTACTGGCACACGGTCTTGACAGAATCTACCCTGCCGTACACAGACGTACAGCAGCAGAAATGCTCACCCACGGAGGACTGATAACTGAATATCCAAGCGGAACCAACCCTGACAGACAGAACTTCATTAAACGTAACAGGATAATTGCAGGAATGAGTGATGCTACCATAGTAGTGGAATCGGCAGCCAAAGGAGGAGCACTGATTACAGCCGATATAGCAGAAAGCTATAACCGCGACTGCTTTGCATTCCCCGGACGCATAGGAGATGAATTCTCCATCGGATGCAACACACTAATCCGCAATAACAGAGCCATACTCCTGCAAAGTGCAGAAGAATTGGTAAAAGCAATGAACTGGGATTATACTCCGGTATCTACCCCACGCGAAGGCATACAGCGACAGTTGTTTCCTGACCTTACACCGGACGAAGAACTTGTAATGTCACAATTGGAAAAGAATCCTGACGGGCTACAAATAAACACACTTGTAGTCAACACAAATATTCCTATAAACAAAATAACCGGAATACTTTTTGAAATGGAAATGAAAGGAATAATCCGTGCTTTAGCCGGTGGAATGTATAAATTGGTATAAAAAAAGGGGACAACGCCTTGTCCCCGTACCTTGTTAACCTTAAATCTAATACTATGAAAAAAATCACGGTGCAAATGTATCAAATACACGTAATAAATGCAAATATTTCTCCGGCAAAACTTATCCTTTTAAAAATATTTCACATTAAAAGTTGTACCACCAATCTCATAACAATCCGATAGTTGATATACATATCATTTTCTTAACAAAACAGATATTAAGAAGAGTATGATGGTACCCACAAATACAAAAAAATCCGGTTTCAAACCAATGAAACCGGATTTTCTATTTTGATTTATATGACTGATATTAGTCTTTCAGTTTAGCCTTGATGAAGTCGCGGTTCAAACGAGCAATATTGCTGATTGAAACACATTTTGGACATTCTGCTTCACAAGCACGAGTGTTTGTACAGTTACCGAAACCAAGTTCGTCCATCTTAGACAACATAGCTTTAGCACGACGCAAAGCTTCCGGCTTACCCTGAGGGAGAAGGTTCAACTGACTAACTTTTGCAGAAACGAAAAGCATAGCAGAACCGTTCTTACATGCAGCTACACAAGCACCGCAACCGATACATGTAGCAGCATCCATAGCCTCGTCAGCGATAGTCTTAGGGATAAGAATAGCGTTTGCATCCTGAGGAGCACCTGTAGATACGCTTACGAAACCACCAGCCTGCATAATCTTGTCGTATGCAGAACGGTCAACCATCAAGTCTTTGATTACAGGGAAACCTGCAGAACGCCATGGTTCAACTGTGATAGTGTCACCGTCTTTGAAACGACGCATATAAATCTGGCAAGTAGTAGCACCTGTTGCAGGTCCGTGTGGATGTCCGTTGATGTACAATGAGCACATACCGCAGATACCTTCACGGCAGTCGTGGTCGAATACTATAGGTTCTTTACCTTCTTCAATCAACATTTCATTCAAGATATCGAGCATTTCGAGGAATGAAGTATCACCCGGAATGTCTTTCATCTGGAATGTATCGAAATGACCTTTGTCCTTAGGTCCGTTCTGACGCCATACTTTCAGCGTAAATGATATATTTTTATCCATTTTACTTCTTTTCTTTAAATTGTTTTACTTCGTCTCAGATTAGCTCAATTAGCTCTTGTAGTTACGAGTCTGTACTTTGATTGCTTCGTAAACCAATGGTTCCTTATAAAGTACAGGAGCCTTGTCGTCGCTTCCCTGGTATTCCCAGCAAGCTACATAGAAGAAGTTTTCGTCATCACGCTTAGCTTCACCTTCTTCTGTCTGGTGTTCTTCACGGAAGTGACCACCGCAAGATTCTTCACGGTTCAAAGCATCGTAAGCGATAAGCTGACCCATTGTGATGAAGTCGTCAAGACGGAATGCCTTGTCAAGCTCGATGTTCATACCTTCTTTTGAGCCAGGGATAAACAGTTCTGTTTCGAATTCCTTGCGGATTTCTTTCAGACGAGCCAAACCTGTCTTCAAGCCTTCTGCAGTACGTCCCATACCTACATATTCCCACATTACGCGGCCCAATTCCTTGTGGATTGAGTCAACTGACTTCTTACCCTTGATGTTCATCAGGTGGTCAATCTTAGCCTGAACAGCCTTTTCAGCTTCAGCGAATTCAGGAAGATCTGTAGAGAAACGAGGAACAGTAATCTGGTCTGACAAGTAGTTCTGGATTGTGTATGGCAATACGAAGTAACCGTCAGCAAGACCCTGCATCAATGCAGATGCACCAAGACGGTTTGCACCGTGGTCAGAGAAGTTACATTCACCGATTGCGAACAGACCCTTGATAGTTGTCTGAAGTTCGTAGTCAACCCAAATACCACCCATTGTATAGTGGATAGCAGGATAAATCATCATTGGGTTGTAGTATTTGCGTCCGTTGATTTCTTTTGCAAGTTCACCCGGATTAACGTCTGTGATTTCTTCGTACATATCGAAGAGGTTACCGTAACGCTGACGAACTACATCAAGACCGAGACGTTCGATACTTTCAGAGAAGTCAAGGAATACGGCAAGACCTGTGTTGTTAACACCGAATCCGTGGTCGCAACGTTCCTTGGCAGCACGTGAAGCAACGTCACGTGGAACAAGGTTACCGAATGCAGGATAACGGCGTTCCAAATAGTAGTCGCGGTCTTCTTCTGGGATATCGCTACCCTTCTTAGTTCCTGCCTGGAGTGCTTTTGCATCTTCAAGTTTCTTAGGAACCCAGATACGACCGTCGTTACGGAGTGATTCTGACATCAATGTAAGCTTAGACTGCTTGTCACCGTGTACAGGAATACATGTTGGGTGAATCTGAACGTAAGCCGGGTTAGCAAACATAGCTCCCTTACGGTAGCAAGACATAGCAGCTGTTACGTTACATGCCATAGCGTTAGTAGAAAGGAAGTAAGTGTTACCGTAACCACCGGTAGCGATAACTACTGCGTGAGCAGCGAAACGTTCAAGTTTACCAGTTACAAGGTTCTTAGCGATGATACCGCGAGCACGGCCATCAACCAAAACCACGTCAAGCATTTCATAGCGAGTGTACAATTTAACAGTACCTACACCTACCTGACGGCTCAATGCTGAGTATGCACCGAGAAGCAACTGCTGACCAGTCTGACCTTTAGCATAGAAAGTACGTGATACCTGAGCACCACCGAAAGAACGGTTAGCAAGTGTACCACCGTATTCACGAGCGAAAGGAACACCCTGTGCCACGCACTGGTCGATAATATTGTTTGAAACTTCAGCAAGACGGTAAACGTTAGCTTCACGAGCACGGTAGTCACCACCTTTTACTGTATCGTAGAAAAGACGATATACAGAGTCACCGTCGTTCTGATAGTTCTTAGCAGCGTTGATACCACCCTGTGCAGCGATAGAGTGTGCACGGCGTGGAGAGTCCTGGATACAGAAGTTGAATACACGGAATCCCATTTCACCAAGTGAAGCGGCAGCAGAAGCACCTGCCAAACCTGTACCTACAACGATGATATCCAAGCGGCGTTTGTTAGCCGGGTTCACCAATTTCTGGTGAGCTTTATAGTTAGTCCATTTCTCAGCTATTGGGCCTTCAGGAATCTTAGAATCTAAAACTTTAGTCATAATGTTTTTAATTTAATCAGTTACACTTTTCAATTAGCAAGCACCGCAACACATCATGTTTTTCAGGAAGAATACGATTGCTACTACAGCAAATCCCAACACGATGATTGTTGAATAGATGTTAGAGATGCATTTCCAACGGTTGATCCAAGTCTTGTTGTTCCAACCCAATGACTGCATAGAGCTCCAGAATCCGTGAGTAAGGTGGAACCAGAGAGCTGCCAACCAAACGAGGTACAACACGAAGAATACCGGATTAGAGAATGTCTGCATGATGTAACCGTAACCGTCTGTTGCGTGAAGACCGCCCAACATCGGGTCGCCGATTATTTCAGCAAACTGCATTTTGTACCAGAAATTGACAAAGTGAAGAGCCAATCCCAAGATAACGATGATACCAAGAACAAGCATGTTCTGTGAAGCCCATTCTACGTTCTTTGGTTTTGCTGTTACAGCATAGCGTTCGCTACCGCGTGCAGCACGGTTCTGGATAGTCAACCAGAAAGCGTAAATGATGTGAATTACAAACAAGGCAGCCAAACCTACTGTTGCAACCAATGCGTACCAGTTAGCACCCAGGAATTCGCAAATCATGTTGTATGCCTCACCCGAGAACAATGCAACAAGGTTCATCGCCATGTGAAATGTCAGAAACAGGACAAGGGCGATACCAGTAACGCTCATCACCACTTTCCTACCAATAGATGAATTACTTAACCACATAAATGATTGATTTTAAATTATTTAATTATTAAAACTAAAATAGTCCTTATTTACGGTTCTTTGACTTGGCAAAGTTAGGCTATTTCCATCATTATTACAAACAATTAAGGAAATAATTCTTTAATAGATAAAAACTAATCTTCAATCAGCTCCAGTCCTTTCAGAACTGTTTCATTCATCGAATTTATAACCTGGAAATACTCGTTCATATCCCATAAATCGCGGGCAATGAGTGCTTTCAGTTGTGTTCTGATAAGCGGAAGGGCAGTTTTATACTCGTCTTCCTTATATTCTACCCCTAAAGTCTTGCCAAGAGCTATCAGCTCGTCCAGCATTTTGTCCGTAACTTCAAAACGCTTGTTGAAACGGTCGAATGTCTTGTATTTCTCCTTCCATTCGCTGCGATGGGCATCTATAAGTTTCAGATTCTGCTGAACTATTGCTCCCTTATCTCTCAACGCGAGATAATAGTCTGTATAATAAGTAGTATCGATTGGCACAAAATAGTCAGGCATGATACCTCCGCCACCATATACTATTCGTCCTTTCTTCAATGTCTTGGTTTTCAGCGAGTCCGGGAAATGAATACTGTCGGCACTCTGCATCTCGCCTCGGTTATACCTCTCTATAAGATCTCTGTTATACTGTTCTATACTTTCGTATGGTTTCTGTATGCATCTGCCCGAAGGAGTATAATAACGTGCAACGGTCAGACGTATCATAGAACCGTCAGGAAGGTCGATAGGCCTCTGTACAAGTCCTTTCCCGAATGTACGTCTGCCCACAACGGTACCTCTGTCCCAATCCTGGATTGCTCCTGTCACGATTTCACTTGCCGAAGCAGAGAATTCATCTACCAGAACAACGAGTTTACCTTTGCGGAAATCACCGTTTCCACGAGCCTTGAACTCAGTACGTGGGTTACGCTTTCCTTCCGTATAGACTATAAGTTCGCCTTTTTCCAATATATGGTTAGCTATTTCTATGGCAGCATTCAGATAGCCTCCTCCATTTCCCTGAAGGTCAAGTATCAGATTTCGCATACCTTTCTTCTGCAGCTTGTGAAGTGCATCTTCAAACTCTTCGGCCGTAGTAGCGGCAAAACGGCTTATACGGATATATCCGGTAGTTTTGGTCATCATATACGAAGCGTCAAGGCTGTATACCGGTATCTTATCGCGCTTGACAGTAAACGGCAAAAGTTCAGACACACCGCGACGCATAACTTTCAGATTGACTTTTGTACCTTTCGGTCCGCGAAGGCGGCGCATTATCTCCTCAGTACCCATCTTTACTCCGGCTATCACTGTGTCATTTACCTCTATGATACGGTCGCCGGCCAGGATTCCTACCTTTTCAGATGGTCCACCTGACACAGGCTGGATTACGAAAAGAGTATCGGTAGCCATATTGAACTGCACTCCGATACCGTCGAAATTACCCACAAGAGGTTCATTCAGTTTCTTAACCTCCTCAGGGTCAGAATACGTGGAATGCGGATCAAGCTCTTCAAGCATCTTGATTATTGCATCTTCCACAAGTTTGTCTTCATCCACATCGTCAACATAAAGATTGGCTATGGCGAACTCTGCCAACTGCAGTTTTCTGGCAGGAGAGTTCAATAATTTGTTCTGAGCCTCAACCATAAGTGCAGAAGCCAAAAACAAGGATAACGTAAAAAACAGTTTCAGTTTCATATTTTAATATTTTAGACAATGAGGCTAAATATCCTCATCCGAAAGCGAAAAAACAGATACCTGAATCAGGCCCTAAAAAGTATCAAAAAAACGCTTCGTCATTTTAGTTCAAACGACGGTTCATTTTGATTAAAATGACGAAGCGTTTTTCAAACGTATGCAGCCCCCTTAACAATAGAGGGAAATCACAGTTTCATTCCTTCAGGCAGGAAAGGAGTAACATCCTTCCCGAACTGGAGTAATTCACGCACGATAGTAGAACTTACCGATGTCAGTTCAGGTTCCGTAAACAACAGTATTGTTTCTATACCTGCCATCTTGCGGTTTATGTCGGCAATGGTTTCTTCGTACTCAAAATCGCGTACGGTGCGTATGCCTCGCACTATAAACTGCGCTCCGCATTCACGTGCAAAGTCTATTGTCAGCCCGGAATATGCAGCGACCTTTATTCTCGACTCGTCCGCATAGAGCCTGCTTATCATCTCCACACGTTTCTCAGTAGGAAACCATGTGCGTTTGCTATCATTTATACCGATACCTATCACTACCTCGTCCATAAAAGTAAGAGCACGTTTCACTACCGAAAAATGTCCGATAGTAAACGGGTCGAAGGTACCGGGGAATATTGCTTTTTTCATTTCATTTATAAATTAACATCTTCCTCAACCACCAGATTCTCAATGATGAAGTTCTGTCTTTCCATGGTATTCTTTCCCATATAGAATTCCAGAAGTTCCTTCACAGCATCAGTCTTTCTCAGAGTTACCTGCTCCAGACGCATATCCTCGCCAATAAAGTTGCGGAATTCATCCGGGGATATTTCTCCAAGACCTTTGAATCGTGTTATTTCCGGGTTAGGTCCAAGTTCCTCAATTGCGGCCAGTCTTTCCTCGTCTGTGTAACAGTAGCGTGTCACATAAGCTCCTTTCTTTCTGTTTCTTACACGGAACAAAGGAGTCTGGAGTATATACACGTGGCCTTTCTTTATCAAATCAGGGAAGAACTGCAGGAAGAAAGTTATCATCAGCAGGCGTATGTGCATACCGTCCACATCGGCATCGGTAGCCACAATCACCTTATTATATCTAAGTCCGTCCAGACCGTCCTCGATATTGAGGGCTGCCTGAAGCAGATTGAACTCCTCGTTCTCATAAACCACCTTCTTGGTAAGTCCGAAAGAGTTGAGCGGTTTACCTCGCAAGCTGAATACAGCCTGAGTGTTTACATCGCGGCTCTTTGTTATTGAACCACTCGCAGAGTCACCCTCGGTAATGAATATAGCACTTTCCAGACGCGGGTCTTTATCCTCGTCCTTCTTTGCAGACTTAACGTCATTAAGGTGGATACGGCAATCACGCAGCTTACGGTTATGGAGATTGGCCTTCTTCGCCCTTTCACGCGCAATCTTTGTCACTCCGGCAATAGCTTTTCTCTCTTTCTCGGATTCCTGAATCTTCTGCAATAAAGCTTCGGCCACATCCGGATGCTTGTGCAGATAATTATCTACATTAACCTTTATGAAATCGCCCACAAACTTATTAACGCTCACTCCCGAAAGCGGATACGGATTGCCATCTGTATCTTTCTCAGGAGCCATAGTAAGTGAGCCAAGCTTGATTTTTGTCTGACTCTCGAATGTAGGTTCTATCACGTTTATGGCAATGGCAGCCACAAGACCGTTTCGTATATCCTGGTATTCAAGGTTCTTGCCATAGAATTCCTTTATGGTACGTGCTATGTGTTCCTTGAATGCGCTTTGATGCGTACCTCCCTGCGTGGTGTGCTGTCCGTTGACGAACGAATAATACTCCTCTCCATACTGAGGGCTGTGAGTGAATGCTATTTCAATGTCCTCACCTGTAAGATGCACTATCGGATATATGCCCTGTGACGTCATATTGTCGTTCAGCAGGTCCTCCAGTCCGTTACGGCTCACGATACGTCGTCCATTGTAATATATTGACAGCCCCGTATTAAGATAAGTATAGTTACGGAGCATTGTTTCGATAAACTCCGGACGGAAATGATAGTTCTGGAAAAGAGTATTGTCCGGCTCGAAGAATATAAATGTACCGTTTTCTTCGTCAGTGGAAGAAGTATTGTCACTTATCAGCTCCCCTCTTTCGAATACAGCCTCGCGCATCTGTCCGTCGCGTACACTACGTGCTATAAACTTCACGCTGAGGGCATTGACAGCCTTTGCACCGACACCGTTAAGTCCGACACTTTTCTTGAAAGCCTTGGTGTCATATTTACCACCAGTATTCAGCATGGACACTGCATCTACAAGACTTCCCAAAGGAATACCGCGGCCATAGTCGCGCACCGATACTCTGAGATTATCCTCAAGAGTAATGTCTATACGCTTCCCTACCCCCATCTTGAATTCGTCGATACTGTTGTCCACCACTTCCTTGAGCAACACGTAAATACCGTCCTCCGCCTGCGAGCCGTCGCCCAAGCGTCCGATGTACATACCCGGACGGGTACGCACATGTTCCATATCGCTCAAGTGGCGGATATTCTCTTCTGTATATGACACCTGAGGTTCCGAAGCATTGATATTCTGATTCAGTTCATCCATTGTATTTTGAGTTTATAAGTTTGTGAGTTTATGAGTTTATAAGTTTAACTTAGTTGACCTTAGGTTGTGAGTTTGTTAATGTCATCATCAACCAACTAAAAAACTTAAAACTTAAAAACTTAACATATCTTTCTCTTATAAGCACGACGGCGCTTATGCTGTTCAGACTCGAAAGCACTCCACTGCGACTGCACCTTCTTGTTTTCTTCCAGTTCTGGGTTGCTTTCTCCATATTCAAAGCCCATTTTCTTAAATATAGGCACAAGGTCATAGAACAGTAATGCATTTACTCCCTTGCTCTGATACTCCGGTTTCACACCAACGAGCAACAAATCAAGCACCTTAGGTTTCTTGATAAACAAAGCCTTCAGGATGTGATACCATCCGAACGGTAGCATCTTTCCTTTTGCTTTCTGCAAAGCCTTTGATAATGACGGCATTGATATACCAACAGCAACCAATTCGCCGGCCGCATCTTCCACCAGCGACACCATACGCAGGTCTATCACAGGAAGGTACATCTTCATATATTGGTCTATTTGTCCCTGAGTCATCTTCGAAAATCCGTAAAGAGGAGCATAAGCCTCGTTTATAAGATCGAATATCCTCTGACCGTAGTTCTTTTCTTTCAGCTCCTTGCGTGTGATTTTCTTAATCTTGAGATTATATTTCTGAAGAATGATTTCTGATATACGTACAAACTTTTCAGGCAGTTTCTCAGGCACCTTAAGCTTGAACTCTACCCAGTCGGCCTCCTTTTCAAAACCAAGTTTCTCTATATGTTCAGGATAGTACGGATAATTATAGATTGTCGCCATAGTACCCAACTGGTCAAAACCTTCAACCAGCATACCCTCCGGGTCCATATCGGTAAATCCTAACGGACCTACCACATATTCCATACCTCTTTCCTTTCCCCATTTTTCCACTTCATTGATAAGGGCTTCCGACACCTCTGCGTCGTCAATGAAATCAATCCATCCGAAACGCACGTCCTTTTTGTTCCACGTCTCATTGGCACGACTGTTGATTATGGCAGCCACGCGCCCCACAGGTTTCTCATCCTTGAATGCCAGGAAATACTCTGCTTCGCAAAACTCGAAAGCGGCATTTTTGTCCTTTCTAAGAGTGTTCACCATGTCATCGTACAAATCGGGCACGGAATAAGGATTGTTTTTGTATAATTCATAATTGAAACGAATGAAAGTATGAAAATCTTTCTTCGTCCTCACTTTCTTGATGATAATGGCCATTTTTGTTAAATTGAAATTTCGGTGTAAAGTTAATGGTTTTTGCGCTTATATTATGATTGGTATGAAAAAAACTATAACCAATATCATATAATCAGATTCATTTCCAAATAAAACAACAGTCATTAACTATGGCTATTTATCATCGTAATGTCCATAAGCAGAAAGGATAAACACTTTTACCTTTTCATTCACTATCCCATCATTTCCCTCTTCCTCCATACGTCTCAGAAATCCATCCAGCGATTCGTTTGGTCGCATAGCAAAAGTTTTACCTTCTTTAACTTCTGATACTACTTTTTCAACCTTAGAGAGAAAATCCTCTTTACTCATTAAAGTATCATCGTCTGCAACCTTATCAATATAACTCTTTTGATTGGCTCTAAATTCTCTTGAACTTACGGTAATCATGATTCTTTTTTTATTTTTTCATTTTGCAAAAGTATTAAAAATAAGGACAATAGCAAAATTGTGTACCATTTTAGTACACGAGTTAATCTTTAATTGCCAATAATAATAGTCCGTTAAAAATTCAACATATCGGCTAAGGGGATCCAAAGAGTTCCTTGATAAGTTTAGTATTAAAAGTTCTGTTCGGTTTCAAACCGTACTTGCTAAAAATCTTTTTAGCATATAAATATTACTCAGACAGGCCTTTAGAAGTCCGAATGAAAGCGATGAAATCCATTCTATAATTTAGGTATAAAAAAGGCTTTGAGTATTTTCTGTATATCACAGAAATTTAGTAATCTATAAGTGAACAAAACAATAGTATATTTCATATATCTTAATATTGCTGTCCGATAAAAATTTATCTAAGTCATAAAAATAAGGCTGACTTC
>UQTJ01000044.1 GCA_900544075.1 uncultured Bacteroides sp. | reverse complement strand
AAAATCTGACATGGCAAAATCCTGAGCAACTTTTTGTTGCTCAGGAACTTATAAATAAAGTTAAATCAAAGTGTTGCGGAATTAAGGTATATTTGTGAAAACAGGTGTTTTTAACTCATAAACTGAGATATTATGATGAACAGACTTTCAAGACTATTTGTAATCTTTTTTTTATTGTTTGTGCCTTCTCTAATCTTTGCACAATCTTATTCGTATTCCAAGAGAAATGGTCAGGTCTATTATGACGGCAAGGTCATTTATGGAGCAGATTCTCATTCTTTCCGTGATTTGGGCTACGGTTATGGTAAAGACAGAAATCATGTTTACAGATATGGAACGATTTTGGAGTATGTTGATCCTTCTTCGTTCAGAGTTGACAGAAGATTCTCGGCTGACAATCGTCCGTCGTTTGGTCGTCCCGATGGAGGACACCATTATTGCGAAAGACCGGGATATTATGTATCAACTTTCGATGTATTCTACAATGGTGAAAAAGTTCCAGGAGCTGCAAGCAGCAGTTTTGTAATCCTTAAAGAAGGATATGCAAAGGATGCATTCAATGTGTATTGGATGGGAAAGAAAATTCCGGGAGCGTCGACTTCCTCTTTCGTATGTCTTGGGAACGGTTATGCCAAAGATGCTTTCGATGCATATTGGGAAGGTAGCAAGATAAACGGAGCGTCTGTTTCATCATTCAAAGTTACAAGAGGATTCTATGCCGAGGATTCTTTCGATGTATATTTTAAGGGAAAGAAACTTAAATAATCATTAAATATACCAATTATGAGGAAACCATTATTTTTATTGATAATACTATGTATTACTTCCGTTTCTTCAGCTCAGAGTAACTATCGTGGTTTTATAAATAGCGGTTATTCTTTTGGCGTTGGTGAGTATGGTTTTGACCAATGGAATATAAATACTGTTCACGGAGTTGAGTTTTTGCATAATAGTCTGTTCATAGGAGGTGGTGTAGGATTTGGGGTTTCTACAGAAAATCACAGGCTTAAGACATACAGTATGCCTGTGTTTGCTGATGTACGTTATACGGTGGGCAATTTAAAGGTTAAGCCTTATATAGATATGAAAGTAGGATATTCAGAACTCATTGATGAAGAGCATGATGGTGGAGAATATAATAGTGGAGGCTTTTATTTTTCTCCGTCTATAGGAGTTTCACTACCGGTAGTAAGAAAAACATCGGTCCATATAGGTTTGGGATATACATATAATAGGGCAATATATGAGTTTTCATATATTCCGGGAGATGGAAAAACCGAAAGTGAAAACAAGACATTTAATGCAGGAGGAATAACACTGAGTGTTGGTGTGTCATTCTAAAAGCCAAAATCATGATAAAATCTTTTAATTATGAAAACAAAAAATCTTTTATTGACTCTCTTTCTGTTTAACTTCATATTAACTTTTACAAGTTGTAATAAAAATGAAGAGGAAGGTTTCTCAAAAGAGGAAATTTTGCAGGCTCTTTTTGATTTGAAAGGAACTTATCATGGAACTGTACAAGTAGCTTACTATCGCGGAGCCGATATAACCGAACTTCAAAATGTAACCGCAGTTTCGCGTGATTCAATGAAGTTTAGCATGTCACTTCTACCTATTTCTGAATTAGTATCAGATAAAAGTCTATCAGAACGCTTGCGTGAGATTGGTGAGGTAGAAGTTGTGGCAGGTTATCATTTTTGGCAGAGGGATGATTGGAATATAAACTTTGGATTACGGCCTAAGGATATTTGTGTTTTGGGTGGATATGGTGCACCACCAACTATAAAAATTGTTTTTTCACAGACTTTTGGTGGAGATGCTGAAGTGGGTGAAAACTTTATAATGTTCAATATTTCTCCTATGGAATTATGGGTAGACGGAAAGAAATATGAGGACTTCACACAGCTTGTGTACCATTTTATGGGAAAGTATGAGTAATGGTTTTAATCTTTTTGTATAAGCATTATGAAACATATTTACTGGAAAGGCGTAAAACGAAAGATAGATAAATTCATTGAAAGAATAATTGACTGTATAATTATCCTTTTCGGTTGAGAATGATAAGATTATGATTGCAGGTACATAATATAAAAGCGGTCAGAACCAACTGACCGCTTTTATATTATGTCGTTATTCCAAAACTTCGTAACTGCTTATCTGTATCGGCATATCAAGATTGTGAAGTACCTTTTCAAGCATTATACCATCGAGGTTGTTGTATTCATAGCCGAATGTGGCACGTATTCCCTGGAGGATGAACTGTGTGGCCCTGTCGAGTGCTATCGGCAAGCTGTCACCTTGCATCAATGAACCGGTTATTACGCTTGTGAATGTATCCCCTGTGCCCGGATAGTGAGCCGGAAGATACGGACAGGTTACTTTCCAGTATCTGTTGCCGTGGCGGTTGTATGCAAAGACGGAAGTCATATGTGCATTTTCAGGAACAGGAACACTGGTCGCTATTACAATGTCCGGTCCTGCATCTGAGAGTCTTTTCAGATATGATTTCATTTCCTGTACAGTCACCTCGCTTTTATATTCCATGTCCAGGAGTTTGAAAACCTCTGTCATGTTTGGAGTAATCACATCGGCATATCGTATGAGTTTCTTCATCTCTGTCACCATATCTTCTGTGATTCCTTTGTACAGATTGCCATTGTCACCAAGCACCGGGTCCACTACTACCATATCCTGTGGGCGGCGGAACTTCGATATGAAATTCTCTACTATCTGTACTTGCTGCGGTGAACCGAGATATCCGGTGTAGAATGTATCAAACTTCATATCAAGCTTTTCCCAGCTTTCTATTATTCGTTTCATTTCCTCTGTCAGGTCGAGGAACGAGTAATGCGGATATTGTGTATGTGCCGAGAGGACTGCCGTTGGTAGGGGACATACCTGTATTCCCATGGAAGAAAGAATAGGAATCACTGCCATTAGAGATACTCTTCCGGCTCCGGACAGGTCGTGTACCGCAACTACACGTTTTACGTGACTTTGCAGATACGTTTTCTGCATACCGGAACCAGTCGTAGAAGTATGTGCTGTGGCCGGTTTTTTCTTTTTCATTCCTGATTTCTGCCATGCAGCTTTTCTTGCCTGATATTGCTCGTATTTGTTTTCTATATAATTGTCTGCCATATTTATTTTTGATGTTATTGCTGCAAAGTACGTTACTTTTTGGGTACGAGGCAAATATTTTGCATTATTTTATTGATGGAGAAAAAACTTCATTTTCCGGGCATATAAAGTTTGTTTTGGCCTGACAAATTCTGTAAATACAACTTATGTATTTATAAATATAACCTATATATATAAAAATACAACCTTTGTTTATATAAATATAGATTGTATTTAGAGATTATGAACTGACGAAAATGTTTATCTAAGCTAAATGCTTGGGATTATGTTCTAAAATTATCCTTTATCTGTCATGTGTTATTGTGAGATTGATTATCTTTGCATTAATTGGAAATATAAAAAGCAGGTTCGATGAAAAAAGTTTAAATATAGATAGTCTTATAAAGTGTGCGAAAGAATTCTGTCGTTCTCAGAGTAAACTATATCGAGAGGAACTTTTTGGTATTACGGATGGAAAAGCGGTGGGTACATTTGTAGAACATTTATTCAAAGACTTTTTGGCAGAAAGGTATGACTTGACTGTTGGAAATTCAGCGAGTGGATTGGATTTACCGTCTGTAAATACAGATATAAAGGTTACATCAATAAAACAGCCTCAATCAAGCTGTCCTTACAAAGATAGTAAACAAAAAATTTTTGGTTTGGGATATAATCTTATAGTGTTTATGTATAAAAAGGAAGATGATGATGTACAAAAGAAGGGCATGTTGGATTTCATATCCTGTACATTTATTGATGCAAGCCGTACTGCTGATTATCAGACAACTATAGGATTACGACAAATTATAAATAATAAAGGCAATCTTGATGATATATATGCTTTTCTATCAGATCGTAATATACCGGCAGATGATGTCACATTGTATAAAATGGCTCAGGATATCTTGAATAACCCTCCGGAAATAGGGTACTTAACTATTTCAAATGCCTTGCAATGGAGGCTTCAATATAGTAGAATTGTATCGCTTGAAGAAAATGTTACCGGAATAACCACTATAGTAAAATATGACGGCAATTAGTTATATTGAATCTGTTAAATCGCTACCTTTGAATTTGGCAAATATTCAAATGGAAACTTTTTGTGGTATCTCTAATTTTTTTAGAGATGCTGATGATATTTGTTCTATTAAGTGCGATGATGCTACCGATAATGTTAGTAAGGAAGAATATGGTGATTGGCAAACAAGTATGGAACTGGCTTTGTCAGTTTGTCGTTTACTAAAGGAGCAAGGCATAAATCCACACGTAATAGTTGAGCCTACATGTGGTAAAGGGCATTTCATATTGGCGGCTTTACAGACTTTTGATAGTATTGAAGATATTTATGGTATAGAAATTTATGAACCATATCTTGAACAACTGAAGGTCAGTATCTTGCAGTATTATTTAGATAATCCGAATGCTAATAAGGTTAAAATCAATCTGTTTCATCAAAATGTTTTTGACTTTAATTTTAATTCTATAAAGAAGTGTCTTAAAGGCAGGAATGTATTGGTTATAGGAAATCCTCCATGGGTAACAAACAGTAAATTAGGTATAATTCAAAGTGGAAATCTTCCTGTAAAAAGTAATTTCAAGAAAGTAAAGGGACTTAATGCTATAACAGGTAAAGGGAACTTTGATATTGCCGAATATATTTGCAGCCAAATGATTGATTTTCTTGAAGGTGAATGTGCCACGTTGGCTTTACTCGTAAAGACATCTGTAATAAAAAATATTGTTTATGAGCAAAAAAACAGTCGATACCCGATTACTTCTATAACCCAATATAATATAGATGCAAAAAAAGAATTTGGAGTATCGGTAGCAGCGGCACTTCTATATGCGGAAATAGGAAATAAAGCTAACAGACAATGTATTGTGCGAGATTTTTATTCTTTGAAATGTTTGCAAGAATATGGATGGGTTGGCAATAGTTTTGTTTCAGATATAATATCTTACGCAAAATATCATTATATGGACGGGAAATCGCCTCTTATATGGTGGTCCGGTGTAAAGCATGACTGCTCAAAAGTGATGGAATTGACGTTAATAGACGGAAAATATGTAAATGGATTAGGTCAAATTGTAAATATAGAGAGTGATTTGGTTTATCCTCTTGTTAAAAGTTCGGATATAAAAGAAGACCAAATCAGTAATACACGCAAGTACGTTATTGTAACACAAAAATCAACAAATGAAGATACCGGGTGGATTAGACAGTCATGCCCGTTGGCATACGATTACTTGAATAAACATGCTGAATATTTGGATAAAAGAGGTAGTAGTATTTATAAAAATCGTCCTCGGTTTTGTCTTTTTGGAATAGGTGATTATTCTTTTAAAAAATATAAAGTCGTAGTTTCCGGTCTTTATAAGAAACCTCACTTTTCATTAGTGGGGGAAATAGATAGTAAACCTGTAATGTTGGATGACACGTGTTATTTATTGGGATTTGATAACTATGAGGAAGCTCGTGTCGTGCAAAGCATATTAAATAGTAACCCTGTCCAACTTTTCATTCAATCATTATTGTTTGTTGATGCAAAGAGGGTTATTAATAAAGATTTACTTATGCGCATAGACTTTATGAGAATATTAGAATATGCTCAGAATGAAAATTTGAATGTAGATAAGTCTGATTTGGAGAAGTTCTTGTTATTCCTAAAAAAGAACTCTAATCCTACCCAGTTTGAATTATTCTAAATACACAGTTAAAAAATAATATGATAATGGATATCCGTACAATACTGAAGAATCTGAAAATAGAAGAGTTGAACGCTATGCAGCAGGCTGCTGTAGATGCTTATAAGGAAGGAAACGACATTGTGCTGCTTTCGCCTACCGGTTCCGGAAAGACATTGGCATATCTCATTCCGCTTGTGCAGACACTGAAGAAGGATACAGAGGGGGTACAGGCTGTGGTGCTTGTTCCGTCGCGAGAACTGGCATTGCAGATAGAGCAGGTCTTCAAGGCGATGGCTACGGATTTCCAGGTTATGAGTTGCTATGGTGGACGACCGGCCATGGACGAGCACCGTACAATGAAAGGTATCCGTCCGTCGGTGATTATCGGAACACCGGGACGTATGAACGACCATTTGGGGAAAGGGAATATTGATGCCTCTACAGTGCGTGTACTTATAATAGATGAGTTCGACAAATGTTTGGAGTTCGGGTTTCAGGAGGAAATGGCCGATGTGATAGGAAAGTTGCCTAACTTGCGTAGAAGATTCCTTCTTTCTGCTACGGATGCAGAAGAGATACCACGTTTTACGGGAGTAAACAAGAGTGTAAGGCTGAATTTCCTGAATTCGGAAGAGCAATTCTCGGACAGGCTTCATTTATATAAGGTGGAATCACCGGTAAAAGATAAGTTGGAAACGCTGTATAAACTGGTTTGCACTCTGGGTTCGGAGCAGACGCTCGTTTTCTGCAATCATCGTGAGAGTGTGGACAGGGTAGGAAAGTACTTGCATTCTATGAAAGTGTATTGCGAAACTTTCCACGGAGGAATGGACCAGGACGACCGCGAAAGAGCATTGTATAAGTTCAGAAACGGAAGTTGCAATATCTTTATCTCAACTGACCTTGCTGCACGCGGACTTGATATTTCCGGGATAAAGAATGTAGTCCACTATCATCTGCCTGTTGCGGAAGACGGGTTTATACATCGAAACGGACGTACTGCAAGATGGGATGCCGAAGGTAGTGCATATATAATAATGTATACAGAAGAGAAAACTCCTGAATATATTCCGGCCGAGATTGAAGAATATGTCCTGCCCGAAATCACTCCCAAACCGTCGAAACCCGAGTTTGTCACCTTGTATATAGGTAAGGGAAAGAAGGATAAGATTAATAAGATAGACATAGTAGGATTCCTTTTCAAGAAAGGCGGGTTGAATAAGGATGATGTAGGAAAGGTTGATGTTAAGGACCATTATGCCTTTGTCGCAATATCAAGAAAAAAGAGCCAACAAACGTTAAAGTTGATACAAAATGAAAAGATTAA
The DNA here is from genome assembly GCA_900544075.1 of uncultured Bacteroides sp. Taxonomy (GTDB): domain Bacteria; phylum Bacteroidota; class Bacteroidia; order Bacteroidales; family Bacteroidaceae; genus Phocaeicola. The sequence continues at coordinate 16,267 of UQTJ01000044.1, read as the reverse complement.
GGGGGTAAAAACTTTGATAGAACTGGCAAAATGATAACTTTGTGTCAGGATACATACGGAACGGCAGGTCACTGTCTCAATTTGCTATGGTTCGTATCACAAAATACACCACAGTATAATAATTATGTGTCAAAATGATAGTGAAATTATGCTTCATGTCATAAAATGAAAGAAATTTTCATTTGTAGGTGTAATTTTATTAGATTAAAGTTTGGATGTGTGGAAATAAATACATAAATTCGCAATCGTTAGATATTAAAATATATGTAAAACCAATTAAACAACTGCCAAATGAAAAAACATAATTTTAATGCGGGACCGTCTATTTTGCCTCGCGAAGTAATAGAGAAAACAGCACAAGCTATATTGGATTTTAACGGCTCTGGACTTTCGTTGATGGAAATCAGTCATCGCGCAAAAGACTTTCAGCCGGTAGTGGACGAAGCCGTTGCTTTGTTTAAAGAGATATTAAATATCCCGGAAGGGTACTCAGTGATATTCCTCGGTGGCGGTGCAAGCCTTGAATTCTGTATGGTTCCATATAACTTCCTTGAAAAGAAAGCTGCTTATCTTAATACTGGTACTTGGGCCAAGAAAGCGCTGAAGGAAGCAAAAGCTTTCGGTGAAGCTGTGGAAGTCGCTTCATCAGAGAAAGACGGATATACATATATTCCTAAGGATTATGTAATTCCTGAAGATGCGGAATATTTCCATATTACCACCAACAATACTATCTATGGAACAGAATTGCATTCAGATCCTGAAGTGAATGTTCCTTTGATTGCGGATATGTCATCTGATATTTTCTCACGTCCTATTGACGTTTCAAAATACATCTGTATCTATGGCGGTGCTCAGAAAAATCTGGCTCCTGCGGGTGTTACTTTCGTAATTGTGAAAGATGAAGCGCTTGGCAAGGTTACACGTCATATCCCTACAATGCTTGATTATAAGACACACGTTGACAAGGGGTCTATGTTTAATACTCCTCCTGTAGTGCCTATCTATGCTGCATTGCAGACACTGAAATGGATAAAGGCTCAGGGTGGTGTGGAAGAAATGCAGCGCAGAGCTAAGGAACGTGCTGATTTGCTTTATGCTGAAATTGACCGCAACAAACTGTTCCGCGGTACAGTGACTGTGAAAGAAGACCGCTCACTGATGAACATCTGTTTCGTGATGGCTGATGAATACAAGGATTTGGAAGCTGACTTCCTGAAGTTTGCTACCGAACGTGGTATGGTGGGTATCAAAGGTCACCGTTCAGTAGGTGGATTCCGTGCTTCTTGTTATAACGCTATGCCATTGGAAAGCGTTAAGGCTCTTATCGAGTGCATGCAGGAATTCGAGAAAATGCATTAATCCGTAATTAATTATCATATAGGGGACGTGACGGAGGCTTCTCTTTTTCACGTCCTTTTATCTTTATATCACTTAAATTTTACTACACATGAAAGTCTTGATTGCAACAGAAAAACCATTCGCCAAGGTTGCTGTGGATGGTATTCGTAAGGAAATAGAAGCAGCAGGTTATGAACTCGTGTTGCTTGAAAAATATACAGAGAAATCTCAATTACTTGATGCCGTAAAAGATGTAAACGCCATTATTATCCGAAGCGATATTGTGGATAAGGAAGTGCTTGACGCAGCAAAGGAACTGAAGATTGTAGTCCGTGCAGGTGCCGGATACGATAATGTTGACCTGGCTGAGGCTACTGCTCATGATGTATGCGTTATGAACACTCCGGGACAGAACTCAAATGCTGTGGCAGAACTTGCTTTCGGTATGATGATTATGGCTGTCCGCAATTTCTATAACGGTAAGGCTGGTACAGAACTTATGGGTAAGAAACTTGGTATTCATGCTTACGGTAATGTGGGACGCAATGTAGCACGTATCGCCAAAGGTATCGGTATGGACATTTATGCTTACGATGCTTTCTGTCCTAAGGAAGCTATCAAGGCTGACGGTGTCACTCCTGTGGATTCTGCAGATGAGCTTTACAAGAATTGTGATGTCGTTTCACTTCATATTCCTGCTACTCCTGAAACACGCAAATCTATCAATTATGACTTGGTGAACCTGATGCCAAAGAACGGTTTGCTTGTAAATACTGCAAGAAAGGAAGTTATAGACGAAGAAGGACTTCTGAAACTGATGGAAGAACGTCAGGACTTGAAGTATGTAACAGATATTATGCCAGAGAAGAATGAAGAGTTTGCCGCTAAATGTGCCGGCAGATATTTCTCTACTCCAAAGAAGATGGGTGCCCAGACAGCCGAGGCCAATATCAATGCCGGTATTGCCGCTGCAAAACAGATTGTGGCATACTTCAAGGATGGTTGCGAGAAATTCCGTGTAAATAAAAAGTAAAAACCTTTCTGCCTATGGCAATAGTTAAACCTTTCAAGGGCATACGCCCACCGAAATCAATGGTTGAGGAAGTGGCTTCCCGACCATACGATGTATTGAATTCAGAAGAGGCGCGTGAAGAGGCTAAGGGTAATGAAAAGTCATTATACCATATCATCAAGCCTGAAATTGACTTCCCGGTAGGAACGGATGAACATGATCCAGCTGTATATGACAAGGCAGTGGAGAATTTCAAGATGTTCCAGGAAAAGGGATGGCTGGTGCAGGACGATAAAGAAAACTATTATGTATATGCACAGACCATGAACGGTAAGACTCAGTATGGTCTTGTTGTGGGTGCATACGTGCCTGATTATATGAACGGTGTAATAAAGAAGCATGAGCTTACACGCCGCGACAAGGAAGAGGACCGTATGAAGCATGTCCGTGTGAACAATGCGAACATTGAGCCTGTATTCTTTGCATATCCCGATAATGCCGAACTTGATGCCATTGTCGCTAAATACACTGCACGCGAGCCGGAATATGATTTTGTGGCTCCTGGTGACGGTTTCGGTCATACATTCTGGGTTATCGACGGAAAAGAGGACATTGACAGAATTACCGCTCTGTTTGCCGATATGCCGGCTCTGTATATTGCCGATGGTCATCATAGAAGTGCTGCCGCAGCATTGGTTGGTGCCGAGAAAGCTGCCCAGAATCCAAATCATAAGGGTGACGAAGAATATAATTATTTCATGGCTGTATGTTTCCCGGCATCGCAGTTGACTATTATTGATTATAACCGTGTGGTAAAGGATTTGAACGGACTGACTGCCGAACAGTTCCTGAAAGCATTGGAGAAAGACTTCATAGTCGAAGAAAAAGGCGAAAGTGTCTATAAGCCTTCATCACTTCATAATTTCTCATTGTATCTTGCCGGAAAGTGGTACAGTCTTACTGCAAAACCCGGTACATACGATGATAACGATCCGATAGGAGTGCTTGACGTGACAATATCTTCTAATCTCATTCTTGACGAAATACTTGGCATCAAGGATTTGCGTTCGGACAAGAGGATTGATTTTGTTGGTGGAATCCGCGGACTTGAAGAACTGAAACGCAGAGTTGACAGTGGTGAAATGGCTATGGCACTGGCACTTTATCCGGTATCGATGAAACAGTTGATGGACATTGCCGATACGGGAAATATCATGCCGCCGAAGACTACATGGTTCGAGCCTAAGCTTCGTTCGGGATTGATTATACATAAGTTGGAATGATTCTTTAAACACTATTTAAAAACCTTTTAAACGGTGTTTAAACAATATTTAAATAGGGTACGGAAAACGGAATACCATATCAGGAACTTCTGTTTTTCGTACCCATTTTGTTTGTAAACATTAAATAATTACCTTTGCATTATCATTCAAAACATCATAAAAATGCAGCAGGAAGACACATATAAGACCATTGAGGGGATTTCCGAATCAATATATACTGAGAAGCGAAGCAAATTCATAGCCATAGCTCTTCCGGTCCGTACACTTGGGGAGATAAAGACATACCTTGAGGAGTATCAGAAAAAATATTATGATGCCCGCCACGTGTGCTATGCCTATATGCTTGGGGCTGAAAGAAAGGATTTCCGTGCCAATGATAATGGTGAACCTTCCGGTACTGCAGGACGTCCTATACTCGGTCAGATAAATTCTTTCGGACTTACAGATATTCTTGTTATTGTGGTGAGATATTTCGGAGGTATAAAGTTGGGTACGAGTGGTCTTATTGTCGCATATAAGACAGCTGCCTCTCAGGCTCTTGAAGAAGCTGTAGTGATAGAGAAAACGGTTGACGAGGATGTGTCTTTCGCTTTTGAATATCCTTTTATGAACGATGTAATGAGGATTGTGAAGGAAGAGGAACCGGAGATTCTCGAACAGTCGTATGATATGGACTGTTTGATGAAGCTGAGAATCAGAAAATCATCAATGCCTAAGTTGAGGGCACGTTTGGAAAAAGTGGAGACATTGCGTTTTATTGATGAAAATATAGATACAGAGGTTTAATAATTTATAATTACAATAAATCCACGTTTAGTATTTGTAAACTAATTTTAAAATACTATCTTTGTGTCAAATAGATAATCAATCGACTATGAAAGCATTTGTAATTTCTTTACTTCTTGTTTTTCTTGTTTCCGGATGCGAAATAAGAAAAGGTGAAGGTGTTGTCCCGCTGGAGAAGGTAGAGGAATTACTTGAAAGTATCACAATTACAGAACTGTTTCAGGAAAAGCCGATAACTGCAGAAGACATAAAAATCACCAAAGAACTTTTATTCGATAAATATACTCTTGAGGATGTTTATCCTTACAAGGACACTGTACGTTCCATAAAGTGGGATGTTATAAAGAAGTGTTTGGCATACGTCGAGAATATGGAACCCGAATCGGGTAAATGGTGTGTCATACAGAATTACAGAAACAGAAACGGTGAAGCTGCATTGGTCAGAAGGTTTGTCAGAAATGAATACAAGCGTGTATCTGATACTTTGGGAGTGGAAAGATATCAGTCTGTACCTTTGTATCTGTTGTCCGATACCGTTACCCCCGAGCGTTATGGTCGTGACGGCTCTTTAGCTTCTGTTCTTGGAAGAAAAGGTGGATATATTCATATACGTCCTGCCACGTTCGATGACGAATGGTATGTTCCGGAAAGATATGTCAAGATGCTTTCCGATTCTACAAACTTCCATCATGTCGTTTTCGTTGACCGTGGGGATCAGAATATAACCACTCTTGAAAGAGTGGCAAAGGCAGAATGGAAGGTGAGAAGCATTAATCCTGCTACTACCGGACGTCATTACCCTCCATACGCTCAAGAGACTCCGCTTGGTATGTATCTCATTCAGGAAAAGAAACAGAAGATGATTTTTCTGAAGGACGGTTCGAGTGCCGTAGGCGGATATGCGCCGTATGCAAGCCGTTTCACCAATGGGGCATATATCCATGGGGTGCCTGTAAATGTTCCTGCCACAAAAATGATAGAATATAGTTGGAGTCTTGGTACTATTCCGCGCTCACACATGTGCGTTCGTAATGCCACTTCGCACGCCAAATTTGTTTACGACTGGGCTCCGGTGCAGGAAAGTCTGGTGGTGGTTATTGAATAAAATTCGTTATAACATTTCGTTGAGTTTTTTAACCTTCTGATTTTCAGAGATATTAATATAAAGTGCTATCTTTGCGGCTGAATTTTTCATTGAATTTTGATAATGCGCAATATATTAATTTCTATATTTCTTGTTTGTTCCGGCTTTGTAGTTCCTGCCATGGCACCGTCTTTTGCCAGTGGTATGCTTGTACATTCTCCTTCAGAAATTGACGAATGTGCCGATCTTTATGCGTCTATGCAGCTTGAGGGAGTTGTCAATTATAAGGCTTTTCGTCAGGCAGTAGAAGGATACAGAAAAATCGAAAACCGTCATCGTGATATTCTTACCCTTATAGATTTTTCCAAGCCGTCGACAGAGAAGCGTCTCTATGTATTCGATATGAAGAACCGCAAGATGCTTTTCAATTCTCTTGTATCGCATGGCAGAAACAGCGGCGAAAACTATGCTACATCATTCTCAAATGAATATGGTTCTTATAAAAGCTCTTTGGGATTCTATCTTACTGAGACTACCTATAATGGCGGTAACGGGTATTCGCTTATCCTTAATGGACTGGAAAAGGGGATAAACGATAAAGCAAAGGAACGTGCCATAGTGGTTCATGGAGCATCTTATGCCAATCCATCAGTTATAAAGGGCGGTGGTCGCTTGGGTAGAAGTCTTGGATGTCCTGCACTTCCTCAAAAGATTTCAAAACCCATTATTGACGCAATAAAGGGTGGAAGCGTGATGTACATTTATGCCGAGAAACCTGAATACTTCGCACAGAGTGAGATTCTGTCTGATGTGACTGACGGAAAGAAATCATGATTTTCCCATTATAATCGTAAATACTGTTCCGTAACCAACTTTTGATTCTACATTAATAAATCCGTCGTGCAGGGTAATTATCTGCTTGCAGAGGCTCAAACCTATACCTGAACCGTTTGGCTTTGTGGTAAAGAACGGAACGAAGATTCTTTCCTTCACTTCAGGTATGATTCCCTCCCCATTGTCGGATATGGTGAATTTTATAGAATCATTTTTGTGGTATACGGCTGATACTTCTATTCTTGGATTTTCTGTTTTTCTGCATGCTTCAGTAGCATTTTTTATAATGTTAAGGAATACCTGTTCCAACTGCGCCCTGTCAGCTGATAGAGTCATATTATTGTCTTCCAAAGTAAAATGTATATAGTCTGTGGCAGTGAGTCCTTCGATATCCTTCAAAAAGTCATAAACTTTTATTTCGCTTTTTACTGGTGCAGATATTCGTGTAAGTTTCCTGTAGTTGTCAACAAACTCCATCAGTCCCTTACAGCGACGGTTTATTATTCCCAGTCCCTGAGAAATGTTTCTTTGAGTACTTTCGTTTATCGGGAATTCTACACTTCTTTCTTGCAGAGTGTCCGATAGTGAAATGATAGGCGTGATGGAATTCATAATCTCATGCGTCAGTACCCTGATGAGTTTTTGCCATGCCTCCATTTCGTTCTTTTCCAGTGCAGAATGGATATTGCTCATGCTCACTATGAACTGTTCCTGTCCGTGAACAGAAATCCTGGTACATGAAACAGATAAATCAAGGGTTGATTCCTGCTTCTTTCTGTGTACTATTTTTTCCTTATTGTTCAGTGCATCCTGAATATCTTCCGGCAGTTTGAATACTTCCGGTCCTAAGATACTCTTTGCTGACTTGTTCATCCATATAATTCTTCCGTCCTTATATGTAGAGATTACGGCGGTATCTACACTGTTCATCAGATTCTTGTAGTACTGATATTTCGTCTCGTCTTCCATGGCAGAGCTTTTCAGATCCTTTATGATGAACGTTAGAGTCTCTGCCAGTTCAGATATCTCCCTGTCCTTGAAAGGGGGAGTTATTATACTGCTTGTGTCTTTAGATTTCAGACATTCTATGGCTTTCCTTATCATCTTTGTCTGTTTGTTCAGCAGCCGGTATATGTTTATTATTACGAGCAGACATAAAACAAAACAAAGCAGACAGGAGAAAACGAGTTTAGTATGCATACAGTAAACCGTTCCTGCCATACACAGAAACAGTGCGACCGTATTTGTCAATATGTAGATATTGAATCTTCCCATACCTGATGAATTAGAGTTGTAGTTTGTCTATTTTTCTGTAAAGAGCGAATCTGCTTATACCTAATAGTTCGGCAGCCATTGTGTAATTGCCGTTTGTCACCTTTATGGCCTTTTCTATAGCTTTCCTTTCCAAAGCCTCTAGGTTCAGTTCCTCGTCCGGCAGGCTTTTCTGTTCCTTGGCGTTATGTGCGAAAATAAAGTCGTCAGTACGCAGCGAACTGTTGTCGCTCAATATCACAGCCCTTTCTATTACGTGCTGAAGCTCTCTCACATTTCCCGGCCATGAGTATTTCATGAGCTTGTTTTTCGCGTCCCTGTTGATGCTGGATATTTCTTTTCTGTACTTCCTGTTGTATATCTTCAGGAAATGCTCTGCCAGCAGGATGATGTCGTTCCCTCTTTCTCTGATTGGCGGAATGTGAAGCTCTATGGTGTTTATTCGGTAAAGGAGGTCCTGACGGAATTTCCCTTCGGCTATCATAGTCTGAAGGTTTGAGTTAGTTGCTGATATCAGACGTATGTCTATCGGTGTATGTTCCACTCCTCCAAGCCTTGTGATATATCTTTTCTCCAATGAAGTGAGCAGTTTAGCCTGCATAGGCAATGACAGGTTTCCTATCTCATCAAGGAACAATGTGCCTCCCGATGCCATCTCCATTCTTCCAGGTTTTGACTTTCTTGCGTCTGTAAATGCGCCTTTTTCATATCCGAAAAGCTCACTCTCGAACAACTGTTCGGGTATACTTCCCAAGTCTATGGTGATAAAACTTTCTCCGGCACGTGGCGAAAGGCTCTTCACCATACGCGCCACCATGTCCTTACCCGTACCGTTCTCGCCTAAAATCAAGATGTTGGCGTCTGTCTCTGACAACCTGTATATCGTATCCTTCAGTTTTCTTACGGCCGGAGATTCTCCTATGAAATCCGATATCGGCGATTCGTTCTCCATAGCGGATACCTGTTCGCGCAGTCTGTTGATTTCCTTGTTCGATTTGCTTAGCTTGATTGCAGACGACAGTGTGGCAAGCAGTTTCTCCTTTTCCCAAGGTTTTGAAATGAAATCTGTAGCACCTGCCTTTATAGCCCTTACAGCCTTTTCTGTGTCGGCATATGCTGTCATGAACACCACTACAGCCTTAGGGTCAATGCTTAGTATTTGTTCCAGATATTCAAACCCTTCATTACCGCTTATTGCGTCACGGCAGAAATTCATATCCAGAAGTATTACGTCAGGACTGAAAGTTTCCATGAAGTGTTTTATCCTCGAAGGCTGGGTAGTCACTTTGATCTTTTCCATATATGGCTCCAGCAGGAGGTTCAATGCAAACAGCACATCTTCATTGTCGTCTATTATAAGTATTTTTCCTTTGTCTTCCATGTTATTATCGTGTTTCTGCAAATATAATACTTAAAACGATGTGTTGTATGTGCGTTATCGCACGTTTTTTGTGCGTATACGCACGATATAGCTAACGATTCTTATTTTCTAAATGTCTGAATGATAATGATATAACATAATGGCATAGTTTTTGATTTAAATATACCGGATAAATTATTTTAATTTAACTTCATTGACTTACAGTTGCCATGAAACGAATAAGAATATTTCTGACTTTAATTTTAACAGTTTATACCGCAGGCATTGCCTATGCAGGTGATACAAACAGAAAACTTACGCTCACTCTAGAAGATGCCATATCGATGGCACACGATAATTCGCCGGAGGTGCAGGCAGCAAGGCATACATACCGTGCAGCCTATTGGAATTACCGTTCTTTTCGTGCCAACTATCTGCCGTCAGTCAGTCTGATTTCCAATCCATATCTTAACCGGCAGATAAACAAGATTACCCAGCCGGACGGTACAGAACAGTTCATCCGTCAGAATAAGTTGAGCACTGACCTGGGATTGCAGATTAGCCAGAATGTATCTTTCACGGGTGGTAACTTTTTCGTACAGACCTCTACACAGAGGATTGACGAGTTTGGAAGCAATGGCAGGGCGTATAACACCCAACCGTTTTCAATTGGTTACACTCAGTCACTCTTCGGATATAACTATCTGAAATGGGACAAGCGTATCGAGCCTGTGAAATATCGTGAGGCATGCAAGACTTATGCAGAGACTATGGAACTTATTGCGTCAAGAACCTGTCAGCTTTTCTATGCTCTTGCTTCAGCACAGACCAATCTGAATATTGCACGTTCCAACTATGCTTCTGCCGATACATTGTACAGATATGCTCGCGGAAGATATAACATAGGCAGTATCACCGAAAATGAGATGCTTCAACTGGAAGTGAACAAGTTGAATGAGGAAACAAACATGATGAATGCCGGAATAGAGGTTGAAGATGCCATGCTCACTCTGCGTTCTTTTCTCGGAATAAATGATGATGCGGAGATAGAAGTAATTCCTGCAGACAGCATATACTATTTTGATGTACCGCTTGATGAGGCTCTCAAACAGGCATACGAGAACAGTCCTGACATCGACCTGTATAAAAGACGGAAACTGGAAAGTCGCAGTCAGCTGGCATCTGCTAAGGCGTCAAGAGGCTTGAAGGCTGACCTGTATTTGCAGTTCGGTCTGTCGCAGACGGCAGACATTTTTAAGGATTCGTACAGAAATCCGCTCAACCAGCAGTATGTGAGTCTTTCCATAGCAATACCTATATTGGACTGGGGACGAGGAAAGGGAAAAGTGAGAGTGGCAAAATCGAATGTGGAACTGGTGGAGACACAGGTGGCCCAGGCCATGACTGACTTCGAACTGAATGTCAGGAAAATGGTACGCCAGTTCAATCTTCAGTCGCAGCAGGTGAGTGTGGCACGAAAGACGGAGCGGACTGCCACGAAGCGTTACGAAGTGGCTCTTAAACTTTATCTGATGGGTAAATCATCGATACTTGATTTAAATGCGGCGACAACTGAAAAAGATTCTGCACTCCGTAACTACATATCAGCCATGCAGACATACTGGACTCTATACTACGGTCTGCGCAGTATAACACAGTATGATTTTATGAATAAATGTCCAATATGGCATAATCTTGAATTCTGACGATAAAAAAACATTACACTTATGGATATAAAACTAAAGAAGAAACCCTGGTACATACGCTACAAGTACAGGATAGCAGGCGGGGCAGTAATCCTTGCCGGGATAGTTTATGTGATAGTTCTTGCGTCCGGTCCTCGCCGGTTGCGGATAGACATCGACAAGATACAGACGTCGGAAGTCACGGACTCGGATTTCATGGAGTATGTTGACGTAGAGGGCATAGTACAGCCTATTATGACAATACTGGTTAACACCCGTGAAGCCGGGAATGTGAACAGCATCGTAGCCGAAGAGGGTAGACTGATGAAGAAAGGAGATACGATATTGATACTCTCCAATCCGAATCTGATGAGAGATATCGACGACCAGCGTGATGATTGGGAAAAGCAGATGATAACTTACCGCGAGAAAGAGCTTGAAATGGAGCAGAAAACTCTAGTCCTGAAACAGCAGACTCTGGAAGCCGAATACGAACTGAATAAAATCAGGAAAAGTTTCGCCCTCGAAAAAGAAGAATACGAAATGGGAATACGCAGTAAGGCACAGCTTGAAGTGTCGCGCGATGAGTATGAGTATAAGACAGAGTCCACACGTCTGAAATTGAGCAGTCTTCGCAGCGATTCTGCTATGACTGTTATCAGAAAAGAACTTCTGAAGAATGACCATGACAGGGAACAGAAGAAACTGCAACGCAGTCTTGAAAGAATGAATGATCTTGTAGTGCGGGCACCGGTGGACGGGCAATTGAGCTTTGTCAGGGTAACTCCCGGTCAGCAGGTAGGAGCGGGAGAGAACATTGCCGAAATAAAAGTCCTTGACCAGTTTAAAGTTCACACTTCGCTAAGCGAGTATTATATTGACAGGATAACAACCGGACTACCGGCTACTGTATCCAATCAGGGAGAGAAATATCCTTTGAAAGTCACCAAGGTTGTTCCCGAAGTGAAGGACCGCATGTTCGATGTTGATCTTGTATTCACCGGAGATATGCCTGATAATGTCCGTCTGGGCAAAAGCTTCAGAGTACAGATAGAGTTGGGACAGCCGGAACAGGCAGTTGTTATTGCGCGCGGTAACTTCTACCAGCATACAGGAGGCAGGTGGATTTATAAGCTCAGTGAAGACAAGACACGGGCATATAAAGTACCAATAACCATTGGCCGTCAGAATCCGCGTCAATATGAAATTACCGAAGGTTTGCAGTCTGGAGATTGTGTGATTACGTCAGGATATGATAACTTTGGCGATGCGGAGGAATTGGTGTTTTAGACGTTTAAAAAAACGTTTCGACATTTTAAATAAAATGCTTAGGCGTTTTATTTAAAATGACGTGGCATTTTTATAAGGCTATTTTAAATTGAAATTGAAGTATGAAAACTATAATTTATGCATGGCGTTTTTTGGTACGCCTTAAATCTTACACAATAATAAATCTTATAGGTCTGTCGTTAAGTTTGGCATGCTGTATAATACTACTACGGTATATTAACAGGGAGCTTTCTGTTGACAGTAACTGTGTGGACAGAAACTCCGTATATGGAGTCTCAGTTATGTGGGATGGCGATAACCCGGCATTATCCATTGCAGAGATGGATCAGCGTGACAGTATGTACATTGACAGTAGATATATCATCGCGCGTGCCCGGCTCACCCTTCTCGAACAGGACTATATAGAGTACGGAGGAGAGCGATATATCATGAACGGAATTGTGGCGGATAATGAATTCTTTAAAATCTTCAGATATGAGCCTGCCCAAGGAAACCTCTCACTTGATGCACCTGATGCCGCATTGCTTACGGAAGAGTTTGCGGCAAGGATATTCGGTAGTGAGAACCCTATAGGCCGAAAGCTTAGATATGCCAATGGCAAGGATGTGGTGGTTTCCGGTGTATTGAGGCTACCCGATTGCAAAAGGACTCTTGATTTCGACATCGTGTTGTCGTCTGCCTTGTCCAACGCGTGGGAGCGTATGCCAATGGAGTTCGTTCATATAGAGTCGGAAACGGCTGTCGAGGCGGCAAATGCGATGGGACGTGTTTCGCGCTATATCAATCCGCATGCCTCGCAGTATGACACACGCAAATATACATTCTCGCTCATCCCTGTAAAGGAAATTTACTGGTCGCAGGCTTTGATGTCCAACGCCGCGCCCTATTCTGGAAATAGCGGCAACCGGATGCAGCTGTATGTATTCATCGGAATGTGCGTTATGATATTCTTAGCTGGAGTGATAAACTTTGTAAATCTCTATATGGTGGTGATGGTGAAGCGCGGACTTCTGCATACCCTGCGAAAAGTGTTTGGGGCATCGGCCAAGACTCTTTTTATACAGATATATGCCGAGAATGCCTTACTCATTATGCTTTCTATGTTTGTGGCATGGCTTCTGATAGAGGTGACACAAGGTTTTGTAAACGGCATTTTCGGAGCAGCTTTCTCGTATAGCTGGTTCGATTTATGGGTATCTTTAGCTTTCCTCATACTTTTGCTTTTGTCGGTGACATTATATTTCTATTACCGATGCCTGAGGATGATGCCCGCACTTTCGTTGCGTACATTGGGAAATACCTTTACGGGCTCAATGAATTCTCGTATGACATTCCTTTTTGTACAATATCTGCTCACATTCATCCTGATTATGTTGGCGTTTTACTTCAACAGCCAGCTCCGCTTTATGCTGAATACTCCTCCCGGATTCGAAACAAAAGATATAATCCATGCAGAGCTGGTTTACGAGCCGAAAGACTATAATTATTATACACCGGAAAACATACAGTTACGGTTGCAGCACGTCAAGGCGATAGATAAAGCCCTGAACGAGTGCCCTGATATACGTTCGTGGACAGCATCGCCATATTATATCATAGGATTTTCATATTACATGGGATTTATCAATAATAAAGATCAGACTGTTTCGGCTATGCCCTATATGGTGACACCTCAGTTCTTTGACATATACAAGCTGAAATTTATCGAGGGAAGATTGCCCGAAAATATTGACGGGCAGGTATGTCTGCTTACCCAATCGGCAATGAAAGCTTTTGGATATACTTCTATTGACGGAGCTACTGTATTTGCCAATCTAATCAATGACACTCCTATACCTGTTGTAGGAGTGATCAACGATTATTATTCGGGGCATATAAGCAGCGGTCCTGCATCTACGGTGTTCATAATCTCAGATAAGGATCGTGGTGACAGATACGAAATAGCTTGTCGTGAGGGTAAGGCCAAAGAAGTGATAGAATATCTGCGACAGATTCAGAAAGATGTCTATGGAGTAGAGTCATTCAAGTATTCCATGCTTGAAGATAAGGTAAAAGATTTGTACAGAAATGATGAGAAACTGGCAAATGTATATCTTCTTTTCTCTGGAATTGCAGTCTTTATAGTATGTCTGGGACTTTTCGGTATTTCATTGTACGATATACGTCGCCGTTATCGTGAAATAGCCATAAGAAAGGTGAACGGAGCGAGAATGAAGGATTTATATCTCCTTCTGGGACGCAAATATATAGCGACGTTTCTGCTGGCATTTATAATTGCCACACCGGTTTCGTGGTATATCATAAGCGTATACTCGGCTAATTTTGTGGTGAAAACACCGGTAGGTATTTCAGTCTTCATATTCTCATTCCTCTTGGTAGCTTTCGTATCATTGGCAACAATTGTGTTCCAGCTTAATAAGGCAGTACGTATTAATCCAAGTGATGTTATGAAAAGTGAATAATACATTTTGTGCTTTTCTCACTTTAATATATCTTTGTAGAAACAACGATGCCTCATTAAAAAACAGATTTTATATGAACAGATTATATCCCATAGGAATCCAGAACTTCGAGAAACTTCGTAAGGGTGGTTTTGTTTATGTCGACAAGACCGCGCTTATACATCGTCTTGTTTCTACAGGCGGATATTACTTTTTCGGTCGTCCGCGACGTTTCGGTAAGAGTCTGATGATTTCTACTCTTGAATCTTATTTTGAGGGTAGGAAAGATTTGTTTGAAGGACTTGCCATAGAAGGACTGGAGAAAGAGTGGAATGTTCATCCGGTGTTTCACATGGATTTGAACAGCCGCAATTATAAGGATGTTGATGCACTTTACGGCATATTCAATCAGCATCTTGAAAAATGGGAAGAAATTTATGGCGATGAGAAGAAGGACCGTGCTCCTGAAGAGCGTTTTGCATACTTGATTGAAAAGGCTGCAAAACAGACCGGTCGCGGTGTAGTAATCCTGATAGACGAGTATGATAAGCCTCTTATACAATCATTGGATAATGAGGAACTTCAGTCCGAGTACCGAAGTATTCTGAAATCCTTTTACGGTAACTTGAAATCATGCGACAAGTATATCCGCTTTGCTCTCCTTACGGGAGTGACAAGGTTCAGCAGGGTAAGCATTTTCAGTGATTTGAATAATCTCCGTGATATAACGATGGAGAATGAGTTTGCATCATTGTGTGGTATCAGCGAAACAGAACTTGTAGAATTCTTTGATGAAGATGTCAGAGTTCTTGCCGAAAAGCAGAACATGAGTTGTTCTGATACATACGCAATGTTAAAGAGGAAATATGACGGTTATCATTTTACCGGCAATAGCGAAGGAATGTACAATCCTTTCAGTGTGTTGAATACATTCGCTTCGATGAAAATAGAAAACTACTGGTTCTCCACCGGTACCCCGACCATACTCGTAAAACTCCTTCAGAAGAACAATTACCTTCTGAGCGACCTGACAGGCAATGCAGAATCTACAGCCGATGAGCTTACTGGGCTTGAGACAATAAATACCAATCCTATTCCTTTGTTCTTCCAGAGCGGATATCTGACAATAAAGGAGTATGACGAACGTTTTAAGAATTATATACTTGGTTTTCCTAATGAGGAGGTTGAACAGGGATTCCTTAATTTCCTTATGCCCAGCTATATGAATATGCATGGCAGGAATACCAGCTTCCATATAATGAATTTCATCAAGGAATTGGAAAAAGGAAAGATTGACAGTTTCATGGAGCGTCTTCAAAGTCTCTTTTCTGACACTCCATACGAGTTGATTCGCGACACAGAGCTACATTACCAGAATGTTCTTTTCATAGTCTTCCGTTTGATGGGTTTCTATACTCATGCCGAGTATCACACTTCTCAAGGTAGGATAGACATGGTAGTTAAAACTCCACAGTATATCTATGTAATGGAATTCAAGTTTGAAAGCAGTGCCGAGGATGCCATAGCTCAAATAGAATCCCGAAACTATGCCCTTCCTTTCATGTCTGATGGCCGTAAGGTTTATAAGATAGGGGTTAATTTCAGTTCTGAAACCAGAAATATTGACCGTTGGATAGTAGCAGAATGAGGTGAAAAACGATATATCTACTGTGTGAAGCGTGCGGATTCGCAACATGAATGTGCGGATGCGCACGCTTTCTATATACAGGTGTTTTGCGTAATTTATTTATAATCAGAATAGTATGTAAATGGCATAGTTTTTGAATATGTGATTATGGTAAATAATATCCTGAAATAAAAATTTTATTGCTGTCCGATAAAATCGATTAAATATAAAAAATGCCGCTCGGCCATTGTA